>JBBAPH010000027.1:0-59230 GCA_040400935.1 Polaromonas sp. | reverse complement strand
TTGCACGCCGAGGTGGTCGGCCCAGGCGCTGAGTTCGCCGTGTTGGCTGGGGTGGCTGGGGTGGCTGGGGTGGCTGGGGTGAGATCTCCTCAGGGCAGGACCGCTGCCCTCACCCCTGCCCTCTCCCAGGGGGAGAGGGAGTGAATCGGGGAGAGGGGACAAATCGGGGAAAGGGAGTGAATCGGGGAGAGGGGACAAATTGGGGAGTGGCGTGGATAGCGAGTTCCCCGAATTGCCCCCTCGCCCCTCTGGGGAGAGGGCTGGGGTGAGGGGCAGCGTGCCTCGGTCGTCGGGCAAACGGTCATTCCACCGATACCCCACATCCGGCATGTCCGACAGCAGCAGCTCCACCACCATCTTCTGGCTTTTCAGCGCCCGTTCGCTTTGGGCCTGGACCTTCATGCCCGCCGTCACGTTGCGGCAGCAGCTCGGCGCCAATACCCGCTCGCCTTCAATCTCGACCACGCAGGCGCGGCAGTTGCCGTCGGGGCGCAGCCCTTCTTTAAAACACAGGCGAGGAATGTTCACGCCGTTGCGCTCGGCGGCGCTCAGGATGCTTTCGCCGTCGAAGGCGGTCACAGGCTTTCCGTCCAGCGTGAACTCAATGACGGCTGGCAACACTTCGGCCAAGGTGGTCGGGGCGTTCATGCGGCGGCTCCTGCGCTGAGTTCGTGGGCGAAGTAGGTGATGACGCTGCGCACCGGGTTGGGCGCGGCCTGGCCCAGGCCGCAGATGGACGCATCGACCATGACTTGGCTCAGGTCTTCCAGGGTGGTGGTGTCCCAGTTGTCAGCCGCCATGAGTTGCGCGGCCTTGGCGGTGCCGACGCGGCAAGGCGTGCACTGGCCGCAGCTTTCATGTTCAAAAAACCGCACCATGTTCAGCGCTGCGTTGCGGGCCAGGTCGTTCTGGCCGAGCACGATCACGGCGGCTGAACCGATGAAGCAGCCATACGGTTGCAAGGTGTCAAAGTCCAGCGGCACCTGGTTCAGGTGCGCGGGCAAGATGCCACCCGACGCCCCGCCGGGCAAATAAGCGTACAGCGAGTGGCCTTCGGCCATGCCGCCGCAGTAGTCGTCAATCAGTTGCTGCACCGTGATGCCGGCAGGCGCCAGTTTCACGCCGGGGTTTTTCACGCGGCCGCTGACGCTAAAACTCCGCAGGCCCTGCCGCCCATTCAGGCCAAAGCCGCTGAACCAGGCCGCACCTTTCTCAACGATGTCGCGCACCCAGTACAGGGTTTCAAAGTTGTGTTCCAGCGTGGGCCGGCCAAAGAGGCCTACTTCAGCGATGTAGGGCGGGCGCATGCGGGGTTCGCCGCGTTTGCCTTCGATGCTTTCGATCATGGCGGATTCCTCGCCGCAGATGTAGGCGCCGGCACCGCGCCGCAGCTCGATCAGGGGCAGCGGGAAAGGCGGGTTGGCTCGCAGCTTGGCCAACTCGGCTTGGAGCAAGGCGCGGCAGTCGTGGTATTCGTCGCGCAAATAGATGTGGCAAGCCTGGATGCCGACGACTTGGGCGGCGACTAACAAGCCTTCCAAAAAGCGGTGCGGGTCGCGTTCCAGGTAAGTGCGGTCCTTGAAGGTGCCGGGCTCGCCTTCGTCGATGTTGACGGCCATCAGGCGCGGCGCGGGCTGGCCGCGCACGATGCGCCATTTGCGGCCGGCCGGGAAGCCTGCACCGCCCAGGCCGCGCAGGCCGGAGGCTTCCATGGCTTGGAGGACGGGTTCGGTGTCGTCACCGGCGGCGAGGCGGCGGGCCAGCGTGTAGCCGCCTTGGGTCAGGTACGCCGCGTAATCCACGACCGCGCCCTCACCCCTGCCCTCTCCCAGAGGGAGAGGGAGTGAAGCGGTTTCCCTGCCTCCCAGGGGGAGCGGGAATAAAGACGCTGAGCCTAAGGAAGGAGCTTGGGTAGGCATCTGAATTGCTCTGGCATCTTGACCAGCTCTAGCGCCCTGACTGGCCTTGGCGCCCGGACTTACTCCCTCTCCCTCTGGGAGAGGGCTGGGGTGAGGGCGGAGTACCTCGGTACCAAACTCAGCAGCGCCTTTAAAGAGCCGCGCCACAACATCAAGCACCTTCTCAGCACTCGCCCAACCCACCGCCCGCTGACCCACCAGCGCCGCCGGCGCCTGTTCGCAGCGGCCCATGCAAGGCGCTGCCACCACGCGCACGTCGGCCCCCAAAATCGCCGGGAGTTTGTCGATCAATGCTAGCGCGCCCTGCAACTCGCAAGACAAGCTGTCGCACACGCGCACCGTCAGCGCAGCGGCCTCTTCGCCGCCCCGAAGCACTTCAAAGTGGTGATAGAACGTGGCCACTTCATACACCTCGGCCATGGGCAGTTTCATGTCTTTGGCCAGCGCCACCAAGTGCCGCTCATGCAAGCCGCGGTAAGCGTCGTTGAGCGCATGCAGGTGCTCGATCAGCAAGTCACGGCGGTGACCACCGTCGGGGGGCAAGCCGATCAGCGCCCGTACTTCGGCCACCGCCGCTTCTTCCGGCTGGCGCCCTTTGAGTTGGCCGCGTTGGCGCAGTTGCTTGCGCAGGCCGTCCAGCGAGACGATGGGCTGGGCCGAGGCGGGGGCAGCGGAGACGGGTGTTGGCGGGGCAATGACAGTCATGCGCCACTGTGGCCGATGAGGCTGGCGCCCGTCAAATCAGATCGGGCTATGGGCTGATTCAACAATTGAATCAAAAAAGGCGCCCACTCGGGGCGCCTAGGTAGCCGAAGCGATGTGTCTTAGCTTTTGGCCTTCATGCGGCTCATCATCAGCTCCATATTGGCTTTGCGGTCCGCATTGACTTGCTGCAGGCAAGGCCGCTCGGCCAAACGCTTGAGGTAGTCGCGCACGGGCAGATCGGCCAGAAAGTCGCGGCCATAAATCACTTTGGTCGCGCTGGACACCAGTGGCAAATGAACGGCGGCCGTGCAGTCGGCCAAGCTGAAGCTGTCGCCGGCCACGAAAGGGCTGAACTTGGCGAGCTGGGCAAAGGCAGCCACGTTCTTTTCCAGCTGCGCCGCAGTTTTTTCCTTGAGACCGTCGCTGACCTTGCCGCCAAAAAAAGCCTCGGGGTAGAGGTTGCGAGCAACGAGTTCGAGGTGCAACTCCAGGTAGGTCATGAGCTCGCGCACCTTGGCCGCCGCAAACGGGTCGGCGGGCATCAGCGGCTTGTCGGTATAGCGGCTTTCAATGAAGTCCAGGATCACCGCCGACTCGGAGAGTGCGCCCTCTGGCGTCTTCAAATACGGCACTTTGCCCAGCGGGGTGCTGGCCGGATCGGTCTGGCCCACCCAGGCCAGCTCTTCTTGAAACGGCACGCCTTTTTCGAGCAGGGCGAGCTTGACTTTGTTGTAGTAGTTGCTGGAGGAAAAACCGCAGAGGGTGAGCATGGGAAGCTTTCGTAGAAGGAGCTTGAGAGGCGATCAGCTTAGCGCGACAGCCACGCGGGGATGGTCACGCAGATGACGCGCCGGCGCGCTGCAAGCGCCCTGTGTGCAGGGCGGCATGGGCCAGCCAATCGGCGTCTTTTGCCAGCGCCAACGCAGCTTGCAAAGCCCGTGAAGGCGCACTGGCCGACCGATGCGCAAAGCCAATCGACGTGACCATGTCAGGACTCACTAGAGCTTGCACTTGCAACTCGGGTTGCGATCTCACCGTGCCGACCAAGGCACCGGGCAACACGCTGGCCAGGGCGCCGGCTGGGCTTTCTTGCAAACACTGCAGCAGCGTCATCACGGAGTTGGTTTCAATGGCGGGCTGGACCTGCACGCCCGCTTGCGCAAAAGCCGCATCCACCAAGCTGCGGTTGTGCATGTCGGGTGTGAGCAGGCACAGGGGCAGCACGGCGGCGTCTTGCCAGCCCAGAGGAGGGCCCCACTGCAAGTCGGGGGAGGTTGCTTGAGCGGGCCGGTCGCTGCGGCGCATCAAAAAATAATGTTCGTCGTACTGGGGCAGCACGGCAAAGCGGCTGGCACTGCGGGTGCCTGCGCCCTGCAGCCGCTCGGTAAAACCCAACGCCAAGTCCAGCGACAGGCTTTCCAGACCTTCTTCCAGCTCCCGCGAACTCATGGAGCGCAGCACCGGCCGAATGCCAGGGTGTGCTGCTCGCAGCCGAGCCGCGAAACGCGCCGCCACCGGCATGGCGGTAGGCACAGCGCCCAAGTGCAGCGTGCCGTTCACGTGCTCGGCGCTGGAGGCCAATTCTTGCTGCAGCAAGGCATGTTCATGCAGCATGCGCTGCGCGGTGGTCAACACCTGCTCGCCCTCGGGCGTGAGGCCCGCGTACGTGCGGCCGCGCTTGACGATGGGCGTGCCCAGTTCTTCTTCCAGCGCCCGCAGGGCGTTGGACAGTGCGGGTTGCGTGACGTGGCAAGCGGCGGCCGCGCGCGCAAAGTGGCGGTGCTCGTTGAGCGCGACCAGGTAGCGCAGCGAGGCCAGGTTCATCGGCCGCGCCCTTGCAAGGACCGCGCGCGGATCATGTGTTCTTGGACACCGTGATGGTTGGGAACTTGGACGAGAAGTCTTTGTTCTTGGCGGCAATCGACACCGCCACTTGGCGCGCGACTGATTTGTAGATGCCGGCGACTTCGCCGTCCGGGTCGGCCACCACGGTGGGGCGGCCGTTGTCGGCTTGCAGGCGAATCTGCATGTCCAGCGGCAGGGCGCCCAGGTAGTCCATCTTGTACTCGGCGGCCATGTTCTTGCCGCCGTCGGCGCCAAAAATATGCTCGGTGTGGCCGCAGTTGCTGCAGATGTGAACCGCCATGTTTTCCACAATGCCCAGGATCGGCACGCCGACTTTCTCAAACATCTTGATGCCCTTCTTGGCGTCCAGCAGGGCAATGTCTTGCGGCGTGGTGACGATCACCGCGCCCGTCATGGGCACGCGCTGGCTCAGCGTGAGCTGGATGTCGCCGGTGCCGGGCGGCATGTCCACGATCAGATAGTCCAGGTCCTTCCAGTTGGTCTGGCGCAAGAGCTGCTCCAGCGCCTGCGTGGCCATGGGGCCGCGCCAGATCATGGCTTCGTCCTGCGCCACCAAAAAGCCGATCGACATGACCTGCACGCCGTAGTTCTCCATCGGCTCCATGTTCTTGCCGTCAATGCTTTCGGGCCGCCCTTCAATGCCCATCATCATGGGCTGGCTGGGGCCGTAAATGTCGGCGTCCAGCAGACCAACGCTGGCGCCTTCAGCGGCCAGGGCCAGCGCCAGGTTGACGGCGGTGGTGCTCTTGCCCACACCGCCCTTGCCCGAAGCCACGGCCACGATGTTCTTGACGTTGGGCAGCAGCTGCACGCCGCGCTGCACGCTGTGGCTGGCGATCTTGACCAGCACATTGACGGACACGTTCTGCACGCCCGGCACGGCCTTGACGGCGGCGATCAACATCTTGCGCAAGCTGGCCAGCTGGCTCTTGGCGGGGTAGCCCAGCTCGACGTCAAAGGACACATCGCCGCCGCTGATCTGCAGGTTCTTGATGCACTTGGTGCTGACGAAGTCTTTGCCAGTGTTGGGGTCAATCACCGGGGCAATGGCTTGCAGGATCGTGGGCTGGGTGAGGGAGTCTGCCGCCATGGGGGTGCTGTCTTTCGTTGAACTTGGGAAGGGGTAGGCCCTGCTGGCCAGAGGCGCTCAGGGAGGAGGCGGGGCCAGGGCGAGACCGGGACCGATGGGGCAGAAGTCTAACGCCGACCCCACCGCCCCGCCCATGTGGGGGCTTGGCACGGGACCGCGTCGGTCCCTACCAACGCCTTAGCTGGGCTGCGCGCCTAAAATCGCACTTTCGCTCTCTGCCGAGCCTGCTGCCCGATGGCACCCATTTTTTCGAGTCCCCGTTCATGACCCAGCGCCGCCTGTTCATCACCACCGCCCTGCCGTATGCCAATGGCAACTTTCACATCGGCCACATCATGGAGTACATCCAGGCCGACATCTGGGTGCGCTTTCAACGCATGCAGGGCCATGAGGTGAACTTTGTGGGCGCCGACGACGCCCACGGCGCGCCCATCATGATTGCCGCCGAAAAAGCCGGCAAGACGCCCCAGCAGTTCGTGGCCGACATCGCCGCCGGCCGCAAGCCCTACCTGGACGGCTTTCACATCAGCTTTGACAATTGGCACAGCACCGACGCGCCTGAAAACCACGAGCTGGCCCGCCAGATCTACCGCGACCTGCGTGACAACGCCAGCGGCTCGCTGATCGAGACCAAGACCATTGAACAGTTCTTTGACCCCGAAAAGAACATGTTCCTGCCGGACCGCTTCATCAAGGGCGAATGCCCGAAGTGCCACGCCAAAGAGCAGTACGGCGACAACTGCGAGGTCTGCGGCGCGGTCTACGCGCCCACCGACCTGATCAACCCCTACTCGGCCCTGTCAGGCGCCAAGCCGGTGCTCAAAAGCTCGGAGCATTTCTTCTTCAAGCTCTCGGACCCGCGCTGCGTGGGATTTTTGCAGCGCTGGACGCAAGACGGCAAGCTGCAGCCCGAGGTGGCCAACAAGGTCAAGGAATGGTTTTCCGTGCGCACCAACCCGGACGGCACACAGAGCGAAGGCCTGGGCGACTGGGACATTTCCCGCGACGCGCCTTACTTCGGCATTGAAATTCCCGACGCCCCGGGCAAGTACTTTTACGTCTGGCTGGACGCGCCCGTGGGCTATTTGGCCTCGCTCAAAAACCTGCTGGACAAGCGCGGCCAGGACTACGCTGCCTACATGGCCGACCCCAAGCTGGAGCAGTACCACTTCATCGGCAAAGACATCGTGACCTTTCACACGCTGTTCTGGCCGGCGATGCTTCATTTTTCAGGCCGCAAGACGCCGGACAACGTCTTTGTGCACGGCTTTTTGACCGTGAACAACGGCGAAAAAATGAGCAAGAGCCGCGGCACGGGCCTGGACCCGCTCAAGTACCTGAGCCTGGGCATGAACCCCGAATGGCTGCGCTACTACCTGGCCGCCAAGCTCAATGCGCGCAACGAAGACATTGACTTCAACGCCGACGACTTCATGGCCCGGGTCAACTCGGATTTGATCGGCAAGTTCGTCAACATCGCCAGCCGCGCGGCGGGTTTTTTGACCAAGCGTTTTGGCGGGCAACTGACCAGCTCGTTTGGCGATGCGGGCGCGGCTTTGCTGGGTGACATTCGAAGCGCCAGCCCCGAGCTGGCCCAGCTGTACGAAGCCCGCGAATACGGCAAAGCCACGCGCGAAGTCATGCTGCTGGCCGACAAGGTCAACGCCTACGTGGACCAGAACAAGCCCTGGGACCTGGCCAAAGACGAGGCCAACAACCAAGCCCTGCACGAAGTCTGCTCGGTGCTGATCAACGCTTTCACGCTGCTGTGCCGCTACTTGGCGCCTGTGCTGCCGGCCTTGGCGCAAGAAGCTGAAAAACTCACAGGCGCTGACATGGGCCAATGGACCGCCACAGCCGACGTGAAAGCCATCACGCCCTACCAGCACCTGATGCAGCGGGTCGACGTCAAGCAGCTCGACGCACTGTTCGAGCCGCCCGTCGTAGTCGAAGAAAAGTTAATTCCTGGCGGCGAAGACATTGCGCCGGTGATCTCCATCGACGACTTCGCCAAGGTCGATCTGCGCATTGTCAAGATCGTCAACTGCGAGCCGGTCGAAGGCTCGGTCAAGCTGCTGCGCCTGACGCTGGACGTGGGCGAAGGCCGAATGCGCAATGTCTTCAGCGGCATTGCCAGCGTCTACCAACCCGAAGACTTGATCGGCAAGCACACCGTGATGGTGGCCAACCTGGCACCGCGCAAGATGAAGTTTGGCGTGAGCGAAGGCATGGTGCTGGCCGCCAGCCACGCCGACGAAAAAGCCCAGCCCGGCATTTATGTGCTCGAACCCTGGCCAGGCGCGCAGCCGGGCATGCGCATTCATTGACGCAGCGACCCAAGCTTGAAACCGTTTTCCACCGCTTTTTGAAATGCCCGCCATGCCCGCTTTGTTCACCGCCTCTTCCCTGTCCAAGCGCCTGCCCGCCCTGGCCCTGCTGCTCGCCATGACCGCCCTGCCGGGCTGCGCCGTGGTCGCCGTGGTGGACACCGCTGCTTCTCTGGCGGTCGGTGCAGTCGGGCTGGTCGGCGATGCCGCGATCGGCACGGCGCGTGTGGCCGGCAAGGCCGTTGGCGCTGCTGCCGACGCAGTCCTGCCGAGCTCTGGCAAGCCCTGATCCGGGTGTTTAATCGGGCAACACCCTGAGGTATTGCCCACCCATGTCCTTGTCGCCACCGCCACGCCGAACGCTTCGCTTGCCGCCCTTGGCGGCTTTTCGGCCGCGCTTGGTGGACGCGCTCAGAGGCTATTCACGTGAACGATTTTTCAAAGACGCCGGCGCCGGCCTGACGGTCGGCATCGTCGCCCTGCCGCTGGCCATGGCCTTTGCCATTGCCTCGGGCCTCAAACCCGAAGCCGGTCTGTGGACGGCCATCATTGCCGGAGCGCTGGTTTCCGCACTGGGCGGCTCGGCCGTGCAAATCGCCGGGCCAGCGGGTGCTTTCATCGTCATTGTTTACGGCATCTTGCAGCGCTACGGCTTGGCCAATTTGCTGATTGCCACCAGCTGCGCGGGCGTGCTGCTGTATTTGCTGGGGCTTTTGAAGCTGGGCACGCTGGTGCGCTATGTGCCGGTCAGCATCGTGATTGGTTTCACCAATGGCATTGCGGTGCTGATTGCGCTGTCGCAGCTCAAGGATTTTTTGGGCCTGCGGGTCGAGAAGATGCCCGCGGATTTTTTCTCGCAGCTCAGCGTTTTGAGCAGCCACATCAGCAGTTTCAACCCCTATGCCTTCATGCTGGCAGCGCTCTGCCTGGTCGGGCTCTTTGTGTGGCCCCGGCTTTTTGCCAAACGGCAGGCCGAGCAACGCGCGGCCGGTCTGCTGCGGGGCTTGCAATCACTGGAGGCATTGCAGCTGCACCAGACGCTGCGCTTCGCGTCGCACCTGCCGGGGCCCATCGTCGCCCTGGCCAGCCTGACTGCGCTGACTTATGCCCTGGGCTTGCCCGTGGAAACCATCGGCACACGCTTTGGCGGCATTCCGCAAAGCCTGCCGACGTTTTCTCTGCCCGACTTTTCATGGGAGACGGTGCGGCTGCTGCTCACCCCCACGCTGACCATTGCACTGCTCGGCGCCATCGAGTCCTTGCTCTGCGCCCGGGTGGCCGACCAGATCTCGGGCCTGCCCCGCCACGACCCCAACCAGGAACTGATGGCGCAAGGCATTGCCAACATCGTCGTGCCCTTTTTTGGCGGTATGCCCGTCACCGGCACTGTTGCCCGCACCGTGACCAATGTGCGCGCGGGCGCCACCTCGCCCGTCTCTGGCCTGGTGCATTCGCTGACTTTGCTCGCCGTCGTGCTGGTCGCTGCCCCCCTGGCCGTGCACGTGCCGCTGGCGGTGCTGGCCGGTGTGCTGATGTACGTGGCCTGGAACATGGGCGAGTGGCGCGAGTTTGCGCACCTCAAGCAGCACAGCCAGCATTACCAACTGCTGATGCTGGATACCTTTGTGTTGACGGTGGTATTTGACCTGACGGTCGCCCTGCAGGTCGGGCTGATCCTGGCCTGCGTGCTGTTTGTGCGGCGCATGAGTTCGTTGTTTCAGGTCGTGGCCACGCACCAGGATGCTCATTCGGTGAGCTTTCAGCTGTACGGGGCCTTGTTTTTTGGCGCCGTGGCCAAGGTCGACCCGATCCTCACCACGGTCGAGAGCGCGCCAGGCCCGCTGACCGTGCGGCTGGATCTGCAGTCCCTGCAGTCTCTGGACCGCTCCGGCCTGGACGTGCTGGAGCAATTGCAGCGCGCCATTGCCGCCAAAGGCGGAGAGCTGCAGCTACTGGGCCTGAACGCCCAGCCCCGCGAAGTCATGAGCCGCGCTGGCTTTTTGAACAAAGTGCAGCCTGGCGCCTGAGACCTGATTGAGCTAATTGGGGTCAGAGTCCAATTAAAGTCCGCCTTGGCCTTGCCCACGGGGCCGCCCAACCCTTGCACCTAAAATAAGCAGCTACCCAGCCTACAAGAGCAACCATGTCCATCTTCCGCCGTCCCGACTACACCTCCCCGATCACCCAGTTCATTGACGAGCTGAAGGCCCAAAAGCCGAGCCTGGAGGCGGAGCAGCGCGAAGGCCGCGCGATTTGGTGGGACAAGCAGCTGGACCGCAGCGCGCAAAACGACTATGACGACGCCCGCGTGCCACAGCAGCCCTACGTTTACCAGACCGACGGCCACGCCAACAGCAAATAAGCCTGGGCTGTACGCCCAAGTGCCTTCGCCATGAGCAGCGACACCTTTCCCCTCGCGCCAACGGGCGGCAACGCCGAGTTGCCTGCCGAGCAGGCGCCAGCGTTGCTGCCTGTGAGCGCTACCAGCACGGCCGGCCTGGACGGCATGCCTGTCGTGATCGACCAGGTAGCGCTGGCCCGCCTTTATGGCGAGCCGCTCTTTGCCATGCCGCAAGACCTGTACATCCCGCCGGATGCGCTCAAGGTGTTCCTGGAAGCCTTTGAAGGCCCGCTGGACTTGCTGCTCTACCTGATCCGCAAGCAGAACTTCAACATCCTCGACATTCCCATGGCGGCGGTCACGCGCCAGTACCTGAGCTACGTCGATGAAATCCGCTCGACCAACCTGGAGTTGGCGGCCGAGTATTTGCTGATGGCCGCGATGCTGATCGAGATCAAGTCGCGCATGCTGCTGCCGCCCAAGAAAACTGCCGAAGGCCAGGAAGCTGAAGACCCACGCGCCGAGCTGGTGCGCCGCCTGCTGGAGTACGAACAGATCAAGCTGGCCGCCCAGCACCTCAACGAAGTACCCCAAGTCGGCCGCGACATTTTGCGGGCCCAGGTTTATGTGGAGCAGTCCCTGCAGCCGCGCTTTCCCGACGTGACGGTGGTCGACCTGCAAGACGCCTGGCGCGACATCGTCAAACGGGCCAAGCTGGTGCAGCACCATGTGATCAGCCGCGAAGAGTTGAGCGTGCGCGAGCACATGAGCATCGTGCTGCGGCAATTGCAGGGTGCCCGCTTTGTGGAGTTTGAAGACCTGTTCGACCCGCTGCGCGGCATGCCTGTGCTGGTCGTCACTTTCGTGGCTCTGCTGGAGCTGGCCAAAGAAGGCCTGATCGACGTGACCCAGGCCGAAGCGTTTGCGCCGATCTACGTGCGCCTGGCGTACACGCCCGCCTGATCGCCTCGGCCCAGACTGGCCAATGAAATGAGTGGCCCTAAGACCTATATCCCTGGCTAAACTTCGCCCAATTCGCAGCGAGGCCTCATGACAAGCACTTCGACTTCCGCCCCCTCCTCTGGCCCAGCCTATGGCGGCCAGAGCGCCCCTGGCGACGCCCCCAAGCGCAAGCCTCTGAGCCTGCCGCGCCTGCGCGAGCTGCACCAGGCTGGCGAGAAGATCACCATGCTCACGGCGTACGACGCCACTTTCGCCGCCGTGGCCGATGCGGCGGGCGTGGAGTGCTTGTTGGTGGGTGACTCTCTGGGCATGGTCTGCCAAGGCTTGCCCAGCACCGTCGGCGTGACGCTGGAAACCATGCGCCACCACACGGACAGCGTGGCACGCGGCCTGGCACGGGCACAAGGCACGGCCTGGCTGATCGCCGACCTGCCCTTTGGCGCTTACCAAACGTCGCGCGAGCAGGCGCTGCAGAGCGCCATCGTGCTGATGCAAGCCGGCGCGCAAATGGTCAAGCTCGAAGGCGGCGGCTGGACCACGGAGACCGTGCGCTTTCTGGTCGAGCGCGGTGTGCCCGTGTGCGCCCACCTGGGCCTGACACCGCAAACCGTGCACGCGCTGGGCGGCTATCGCCTGCAAGGCAAGAGCGAGGACAGCGCCGCCCTGCTGCGCAGCCAAGCCTTGGCCCTGCAAGACGCCGGTGCATCGCTGCTGGTGCTGGAAATGGTGCCGGCTGCGCTGGCCACGGCGCTGACGGCCGAGCTGAAAAGCTGCGCCACGATTGGCATTGGCGCCGGGCAAGGCACGGCCGGGCAAGTGCTGGTGATGCACGACATGCTGGGCGTACACCTGGGCCGGGCGCCAAAGTTTGTACGCAACTTCATGCAGGGCGCTGACAGCGTGCAGGCGGCCATGCAGGCCTATGTCACGGCGGTAAAAACCCGCCAGTTCCCAGTGGACGCCCAGCACGCCTGGTAAATCAAGACCCCACTTTCAATTCAAGCCAATCACTTTCTCGATGCAAATTGTTCACACCATCGCCGACTTGCGCCAAGCACTTGCCAGCAGCCAGCGGCCTTCTTTTGTGCCCACCATGGGCAACCTGCACGACGGCCACATCGCGCTGCTGCAAGAAGCCAAGCCCCTGGGCGACATGAGTGTGGCCAGCATCTTTGTGAACCGCCTGCAGTTTGCGCCGCACGAAGACTTTGACAGCTACCCCCGCACGCTGGAGGTCGACGCCGAGCGCCTGCGCGCTGCCGGTTGCGACCTGGTGTTTGCCCCGCGCGAGAGCGATCTGTACCCGCAAGCGCAAACTTTCAAGGTGCACCCGGACCCGGCGCTCGCTGATATCTTGGAAGGCCATTTCCGGCCCGGCTTTTTTGTGGGCGTGAGCACCGTGGTGATGAAGTTGTTCAGCTGCGTGTTCGCCGGCAAGGCCCAAGGCATCGCCGCATTTGGCAAGAAGGACTACCAACAGCTGATGGTGATCCGCCACTTGGTCAAGCAATTTGCCCTGCCGATCGAGTTGCTGGCCGGTGAGACCCGCCGCGCGCCCGACGGGCTGGCCCTGTCATCGCGCAATGGCTACCTGAGCGCCAGCGAACGGCAAGAAGCGGTGCAACTCTCGCAAGCCCTGCGCGCCTTGGGCCAGGCCGCAAAAGCGGGCACTTCCGCTGAAGTACCCACTTTGGAGCAACTGGCCAAAGACCAGTTGGCAGCTCGCGGCTGGCAGCCCGACTACCTGACGGTGCGCCGTCGCGACGACCTGCTACCGGCTGAAGGTGCGCTGGCACAGCAAGACTTGGTCGTGCTCGGCGCAGCGCGCTTGGGCAGCACGCGGCTGATTGACAACTTCGAGATTTAAAAAAGCTGGGCCAGAGCGCTCAGCGCTCAGCGCCCAACGTTCAGCGCAGCTCAGCCGCGGGGCCACGGCCCATCAAGGCTGCTACCGCTTGCGCGGGCTGCAGCTGACCGTCCAGCAAGGCCACCACGGCTTCCGAGATCGGCATCTCCACGCCCAGTGCTTGGGCGCGCTGCACGACAGTGCGGGCGCAGTAAACGCCTTCAGCGACATGGCCCAAGGAAGCCACCGCTTGTTCCAGGCTCTGGCCTTGCGCCAACAACAAACCGACTTGCCGATTGCGGCTCAAGTCGCCCGTCGCAGTCAGCACCAAATCGCCCAGGCCCGACAAACCGGTGAAGGTGTCGGCCCGCGCACCCAACGCCAGCCCCAGCCGGGTGATTTCGGCCAAGCCGCGCGTGATGAGCGCGGCGCGGGCGTTCAAGCCCAGCTGCAAGCCGTCGCAAAAACCCGTGGCAATGGCCAGCACGTTTTTCACCGCGCCACCCACTTCCACGCCAACCAAATCGTCGTTGGCGTACACGCGCAGGGTCGGGCCGTGAAAGGCGCTGACCAGGGCTTGACGCACGTCGGCGTGTTCGCTGGCGGCGACCAGGGCCGTTGGCTGGCCCAGCGCCACTTCACGTGCAAAGCTCGGTCCACTGAGTGCACCACCTCGCAGCTGCGGCGCCACTTGGGCGCGGATCTCGTGAACTAATGAACCCGTGGACGGGACCCGAGCGCCAGCCGAAGGCGCTTCAAAGCCCTTGCACAGCCAGGCCACAGGGACTTGCAAACCAGCCAGCGCCGTCAGCAGTTCGCGCACTCCCGCCATGGGCGAGGCAATCACCACCAAATCCTGACAGGCCACGGCATCAGCCAAGCTGCCGGTATCGCCGGCCAGCAGCAAACGCTCGGGCAAAGGCACACCGGGCAAGTAGCGCTGGTTGCAGCGCTCTTGACGCAAGGCCCGCACCAAGGCGGGATCGCGCGCCCACAGCGTGACCTGCTGTGCCTTGGGCTGTGCGCTGGCATTGGCAGCCAGGGCCGTGCCCCAGGCACCGGCGCCTAAGACGATGGTTTTCATGCCAAGGCGCGGCGACGGTGGGGCATGGGGAAGGCTCAGGCGACCTGCGGTGTCTCGCCTGCGGCAGCGGCGGCCGCTTCGGCTTGCTGCTGTTGGAACAGCGCCTGGAAGTTGATCTCAGCGAGGTGCACCGGCGGAAAGCCGCCGCGCTGCACCACGTCGGCCACGTTGCCGCGCAGGTAGGGGTAAATGATTTGCGGGCAAGCAATGCCCATCACCTGAGCCATTTGATCTGGCTCCATGTTGCGAATTTCAAAAATACCGGCTTGCTTGGCTTCGACCATGAACACGGTCTTTTCCTTGACCTTGGTGTGCACGGTGGCTGTGACGGTCACTTCGTACACGCCGTCGGCCACTTGGGTGGTGCCCACGCCCAGCTGAATGTCGACTTGCGGTTGCTCTTGTTCCAAGAGGATGGCTGGCGAATTGGGCTGCTCCAGCGACATGTCCTTGAGGTAGACACGTTGAATCTGGAAAACGGGGTCGAGAGCGGCTTCAGCCATAGGGATCCTTGAGGAAAAAGAAGTGAAACGGGTTAATAAGCAAGGCAGAGCAACCGACTCTACCGATACCAGTGAATTATCTCAGGCGTTCAAGAGGGGCATCAGCTCGCCCTTGGCGTCCAGTGCCATCAGGTCGTCGCAGCCGCCCACATGGGTGCTGCCAATGAAGATTTGCGGCACGCTGCGGCGGCCGGTGATGTCCATCATTTTCTGGCGCTCGTCCGGGGCCAAGTCGACCCGCACTTCTTCGAGGTCGGCCACGCCGCGCTGCGCCAGCAATTGCTTGGCCCGCACGCAATAAGGGCAGGAGGCGGTGGTGTACATCTTGACGGCTTGCATGGAATCTCCGGGTGGCTGAATGAAAGAAAGAGGCGTCAGGCTTTTTCGACGGGCAGGTCAGCGGCTTTCCAGCCCTTGAGGCCACCGGCCAGCGACTGCACGTTCTCAAAGCCCAGCTTCTTGGCCATGGGCACGGCGCGGCCCGCACGCGCGCCAACCGGGCAAACCATGATCAGCGGCAGCGATTTGTTTTTCACCGTAGCGACCAACGTTTCCTCCAGCTGCCCCATGGGCACATTGCGCGAGCCAATCACGTGGCCGGCGGCAAATTCGTCGGGCTCGCCCACGTCGATCACCACGGCTTTTTCGCGGTTGATGAGCTGCACCGCGGCGGCCGGGCTGATGGTGCCGGCGCCAGCGCCACTGGTGATGATGGGCCACAGCAGCAAACCGCCCGAGGTCAGCGCCACAGAAATCAGCATCCAGTTGTCGATCAGAAATTTCACGTTGAACCTTTAAGAGGGAAAAGCGCTGACGGGTTGCCACCCTGCCCAGCACTAAACCGCGCATTTTAGAATGCGGGTTCAGTCCCTGCCGGGCAGGGCTCTTGTTTTCCTTATCAGCCAAAGACTCTCGCATGTACAAACTTGTGCTCATCCGCCACGGCGAATCGACCTGGAACCTTGAAAACCGCTTCACCGGCTGGACCGATGTGGACCTCACGCCCACCGGGCTGGCCCAGGCGTTGAGCGCGGGCAAGCTGCTCAAAGCCGAAGGCTATGACTTCGACCTGGCCTACACCAGCGTCTTAAAGCGCGCCACCCGCACGCTATGGCATGTGCTCGACGAGATGGACCGCACCTGGCTGCCGGTGGTGCACAGCTGGCGCCTGAATGAGCGCCACTACGGCGCCTTGCAAGGCCTGAACAAGGCTGAGACCGCCAAGCAATACGGCGACGACCAGGTACTGGTCTGGCGCCGCAGCTACGACACGCCGCCGCCTGCGCTGGAAGCCAGCGACCCGCGCAGCGAGCGCGGCGATGTGCGCTACGCCAAGCTGCCCGCTGGTCAAGTGCCGCTGACCGAATGCCTGAAAGACACCGTGGCCCGGGTGCTGCCGTTCTGGAACGAGTCCATGGCGCCCGCCATCAAAGCTGGCAAACGCGTGGTGGTGGCGGCTCATGGCAACTCGATCCGCGCCCTGATCAAGTACCTGGACGGCATTTCGGACAACGACATCGTGGGCTTGAACATTCCCAACGGCATTCCCCTGGTTTATGAGCTGGACGCCGAGCTCAAGCCGATCCGCCACTACTACCTGGGCGACAGCGAAGCGATTGCCAAAGCCGCCGCGGCCGTGGCCGCCCAAGGCAAAGCCTGAAGCAGGCGGGGCGCATAGCCCTGCAGCCCTTGTATTTCAGCTTGCAACAGCCGCGCCAAGGTCTTCGGCCTGGGTGTATATTGCTGGCACTTTCGCCGCGCCTTTTCATGGGCTCGGCGGCTCCTGACGCAAGCAGGACAAAACCCGGCCTTCAACCTGACAGCGTGGCAAGGCCGAACCGGTGTTTCACAAGGTTGTTCGTATGGGCCAAAAACTCAAGATAGCAGGTTGGATTTCAGTGGGCGCCATGGCAGGCGCACTGACGACGGTGCAATTGCAAGCCGTGGCGCGTGGCGGCATGAGCCCGCTGCCGCTGGAGGAATTGCAGCAGCTGGCCGCCGTGTTCGGCATGGTCAAGAGCGACTACGTCGAGCCCGTGGATGAGAAGAAACTCATCACCGATGCGATCTCCGGCATGGTCGCCAGCCTGGACCCGCACTCGGTCTACTTCGACAAAAAATCCTTCAAGGAATTCCGTGAAGGCACCACCGGCCGCTTTGTCGGCGTGGGCATCGAGATCAGCCAGGAAGACGGCTTGGTCAAGGTGGTCTCCCCGATTGAAGGCTCGCCGGCTGACCGCGCTGGCCTCAAGCCCAATGACCTGATCACCAAGATCGACGACACCTTCGTCAAAGGCCTGAGCCTGAGCGACGCCGTCAAGAAAATGCGCGGCGAACCCCAGACCAAGGTGATGCTGACCATCTTTCGCAAGGAAGAAAACCGCACCTTCCCCGTGTCTATCACCCGTGAGGAAATCCGCACCCAGTCGGTTCGCAGCAAGGTGTTGGAGCCGGGCTACGCATGGATCCGCCTGAGCCAGTTCCAAGAGCGCACGGTGGAAGACTTTGCCACCAAGGTCGAGCAGATCTACAAGCAAGAGCCCAAGCTCAAGGGCTTGGTGCTGGACCTGCGCAACGACCCGGGTGGCTTGCTGGACGCCGCTGTGGCCGTGTCTGCCGCCTTCTTGCCTGAAAACGTGACGGTGGTCTCGACCAACGGCCAGCTCGCTGAAAGCAAGTTTGTCTACAAGGCCTCACCTGAGTTCTATCAGCGCCGGGGGCAAGATCCGCTCAAGCGCCTGCCCGCCGCGCTGAAAACCGTGCCTTTGGTGGTGCTGGTCAACGAAGGCTCGGCGTCTGCCAGCGAGATCGTCGCCGGCGCCCTGCAAGACCACAAGCGCGCCACCATCATGGGCAACCAGACCTTTGGCAAGGGCTCGGTGCAGACCGTGCGCCCGCTCGGGCCAGACACGGGCCTGAAACTGACCACAGCGCGCTACTACACCCCCAGCGGCAAGTCGATCCAGGCCAAGGGCATCGTGCCCGACGTGATGCTCGACGACACGGCCGAGGGCAGCCCGTTTGCGGCGCTGCGCACGCGCGAGGCCGACCTGGAGAAACACCTCAACAGTGGCCAAGGCGCTGAGGTCAAGGACGCAGCGCGCGAAAAAGCCCGTGAAGAAGCCATGAAACGGCTGGAAGAAGAATCGCGCAAAACCCCGGAGCAGCGCCGCCCACCTGAATTTGGCAGCGACAAAGACTTCCCACTGATCCAGGCGCTGAACCAGCTCAAGGGTCGCCCGGTCATGGTCAGCAAGACCATCACCGAGCGCAAGGAAGAGAAAAAAGAAAACTAAAAGCGGGTCTCGGGTTCGCTCGCTGAAGCACCCACTTCAGCGGGGCTCGACTTGGCATGAACGACTCGCAACTGCTGCGCTATTCGCGCCATATTTTTCTGGACGATATTGGCGTGGAAGGCCAGGCCAAGCTGTTGGCAGCCAAGGTGCTGATCGTCGGCGCAGGCGGGCTGGGCTCGCCGGTGGGGCTGTATGTGGGCAGCGCAGGCGTGGGCCACATCACCATCGTCGACCACGACCTGCTTGACGCGACCAACCTGCAGCGCCAGATCGCTCACCGCCTGGACCGCGTGGGCCAGCCCAAGGCCGCCTCGCTGGCGCAAAGCATTCAAGCCATCAACCCGGACGCAGACGTGCGGGTGATCACCGAGCGGGCCGATGCGCGCCTCTTGGACGAATTGGTTCCTCAAGTCGATCTGGTGCTGGACTGCACCGACAACTTCGCCACGCGCCATGCGATCAACGGCGCCTGCGTGGCGCACGGCAAGCCACTGGTGTCGGGCGCGGCGATCGGTTTTGACGGGCAGGTGTCGGTTTTCGCAGCTTCCACAGCCAAGGGCTCAGCACCCTGCTACGCCTGCGTGTTCCCGCCTGACGCAGCCCCCGAAGAAGCCAGCTGCGCCACCATGGGCGTGTTTGCGCCACTGGTAGGCATCATCGGCAGCGTGCAGGCCGCTGAAGCGCTCAAGCTGCTCAGTGGCGCCGGCCAGAGCCTGGCCGGCAGGCTGCTGATGCTGGACGCCCGCCACATGGCTTGGAGCGAGATCGGCTTGCAAAAGCAGGCTGCTTGCCCGGTCTGCGGCCAGGCCCACTGAACCCTTTTTTACCGTGGTGCTTTCGCCCCGGCGCCTGCGCGCGGCGTAGCGGCACGACGCAGCAACTCGGTACACGGCGCATCTTTGCCCGGCCCGGTTTCCACCGTGGCGGCCAGTCCCAGCAAGGGGTTGATCGCAGCCAGCGCAATGGCCAAGCCGGCGCGCCCGGCCAATGCAGCCTTGTCCGGTCCGCTGTCTGGCGCGGCAAATGTGCCGCCTATGTGCAGCGGTGAGCGCAAGGTGAAAATGCTCACATCCTTGGGCTCAGGCTCCAACCGCAAGTCCAAGGTTTCGCTGGCCAAGTTGATGGTGCCCGCGCCCCGGATGATGGTGTCCACCGTGTCCAGCACCAGCACGCGGCTGCTCATCAGGCCTTGCCGAACGTCGAACGCCGCTGCCGCACAACGCAGGCGAATGATCCGGTCGCCACTGACCACGAACTTGGCAATTTCTGCGCCATCGAGTCCCACGAATTCCAGCAAGATGTTGCTGATACGGCCCGAGCCCATCAGCAAGGCCACATCACCCGAGGCCGAACCCAGCAGTTGCGCGGCCGAATCGCCACGTCCCTTCAAGTCGATTTTTCCACTCACCTGGCCCAGGCTGCTGCGGTTTTTTTCAATGCGGGGAAAGAGCCGGTTCAGGTGCAGCGACTGCCCGTCCAGGCGCACCTGCCAGGTCGCAGGCGCGCCGCGCGTGTCCAGCAGCAACTGCCCCGCCATGTGCCCGCCTGCCACGCCCAGGTTGAGCGACTGCAATTGCAATTCGCCCTGTTGCAACAAGACACGCGCCCGCGCGCTGTCCAGCGGCCAGGCCGGCGCGCCGGTGATGCGCTCGGCGTTGAAGCGCACATCGGCGTTCAGGCGGTTCAGCCCTTTGAGGTCAAGGACTTTGTTGGGCAGGACCTTGCCTGGCCGAGGCGCATTCTTGACGCTGCGGGTTGCTGAGCTGTCGGGCTGTGGTTTGCCGAGGAGGGGGCCGAAGTCCCGCAGGTCTAACGCTCTAGCGTTAACCTCCCCGTGAGCAATGCCAGAGGCTTAGAACGGTCCAGGCGCAGGGCCCCTTGCAGGGTCGAGCGGCCAAAAGCCGCTTGCAGTTGCGAAAAGTTCCACACTGCGCCTTGTTTGTCGAGCTGACCACTGAGCCGGTAGGGCGGGGAATCGGGCCAGCTGGTGCCCAGCAAACGGTCTATATCGCTCAAGCTCTTGCCTTGCAGTTCAAAGCGCCCCGCCATGCCTTCGAGACTGCTCAGCTGCAGCACTTGGCCGCTGGCCTGCAAACGCGTGGCGCCCGATCGGGCGTCCAACTCCAAAGGGAATGGCCCAGAGGGGTCGGCATTGAACTGCAAGACACCGCCGCTGCGCCCCGCCACTTGCAAGGGTGCGCCATGCCACTGGCCCTGAGCCTTGAAGCTCAAGGTCAAGGGCAGCTGGGCCGCCGCTTCGGGCACCAAAGCCAACTCACTGTGCAGGTCGATCTGCTGACCCGGTGAAAAATAATTCACCACGCCGCTGTCCACCACCAAAGCGCCCACTGTGGGCCAACCGTGCTGACCCGACTGCTGCAAGTCCAGCGCCCAACTGCGCCGACCATCGGGCATTTGTTGCAAGCCCAGCACGGGCTGCTGCAGGCTCACTTGGGGCAACACGATGCGGCCCGACAGCAAGGGCCACAAGCGAAGCGTGAACTCAACGCGCTGGGCCAACAACAAGTAGCGATCGCGCGCCCAAGGCGGGTTGGCCATTTCCACACCATCGAGCGTCACACGGGTGGGGTTGCCCCAGTGCACGTCCAGCTGCCGCGTGATGGCGAAATGCCGCCCGGTTTTTTCCGTGACATAGCGGTTGATCGGTCCGCGCAAGCTGTCCCAAGGAAAGAAAAAAACCAGCAGCGTGAGGGCCAACAGCAGCAAACCCAGCCCCCCTGCGACAAGCCAGCGATTGCGCTGCGGCACTGGCGAAGGGCGTGCTCTGACCGCTGGGTCAGAGGAGGCAACAGACGGCATGAAGATGAAGATTTAAAAGCCCGGCGACGCGCTGGAACCAAGAACCTAGCGCGATGGTGACGGCGCTATCGCCTGCCGCGGGTCGGCGAAAGGCGGCCGTGTCTGGTCGGCAGAACATCTGCCGGTGTAGGAATTGGCTGACGCTGGCAGCGCGCACTCCCTGCCAAAATACTCATCTAACGCAACGATTGATCAGCGCCCGCTCCGTAGAAGCCATGCGTGGTCTATCGCCGCATCCCCTTTCTTCGCCTCCCCTTCAGCACTGGCTGTCGGGACGCCCCGCCGCCGCGCCCGGAAAAAGCCACGTGAGACTGAAAACCTACATCGTTGAAGACAACGCCACCATCCGAAAGAACCTGATTGAAACGCTGGAGGAACTGACCAGTGTGCAGGCTGTGGGCATGGCCGAGACCGAGACCGAAGGTAAGTTGTGGCTGAGCCAGCATCCCGACGCGTGGGACTTGGCGATTGTGGATCTGTTCCTCAAGCAGGGCTCGGGCTTGACGCTGCTGACCGCCATGCGGCAACGCCAGCCGCTGCAAAAAGTGGTTGTACTGAGCAATTACGCGACGCAAGAGACCCGCGAGCGCTGCGCGGCATTGGGCGCCGATGCCGTCTTCGACAAGTCCAACGAGATTGACTTGCTGATCAGCTACTGCCTGGGGCTGACGCCCACATGGCGAGCGTGAGGGCCTGCAAATTGCACGCCCTCCGCTCTGCCTCAAACCGAAAAGGGTCAGTCGATCAGCTTGTTCTTGAGCGCGTAATAAGTGAGGTCGCTGTTGGAAGCGAGGCTCATTTTTTCCATCACCCGTGTACGGTAGGTGCTGACGGTCTTCACGCTCCGCGACAAGGCCTTGGCGATGTCGCCAGCGGTCTCGCCCTTGGCCAACTTCAGGAAGACCTGGAACTCCCGCTCAGACAGTTGTTCGTGCGAGGCGATGTCGTTCGGACGGTTGAGTTGCTGGGCCAACAGCTCAGCCACACCGGGCGTGATGTAACGCTTGCCCAGCGAGATCACGCGGATGGCGTTGACGATCTCGGATGGGTCGCACTCTTTGTTCAAGTAGCCACTGGCGCCCTGGCGAATCAGGTTGACGGCGTAATGTTCCTCGGGGTAGCCGCTCAAGATCAAGATGCCCACACCGGGGGCCTTGGCGCGGATCATGGCCAGGGCGTCGATACCGCTTTGGCCCGGCATGGAGAGGTCCATCACCAGAATGTCGAGCTCGACATTGCGCACCAAGTCGATGGCTTCGCGACCACTGGCTGCTTCACCCACCACGCGCAAATCCACTTGGTCGGAAAAGAACTGCTTGAGTCCCGATCGCACAATGGCATGGTCATCCACGATTCCAATCTTTATCATGTCAACATCTTTCTGAAAACTGCCACAACGGAGTCGAACAAGACGCCTGAAACTGTTGAGCTTTCAACGTCTTTTTTGTCTTGGGAAGATTTCCATTATTGACGAATTATTCGTCGCGACATAAACGGAGCATTACTTGAAGTGGTTCATCATTGCGCGCATCGCGGTCGGCTTGACGATCGCTACGCTGGCTGCGCTCGTCCTGATCGCAATCAGCGAAGCCAGCTTTCGCGAGTCCAGCCAAGCCGCCTTGCAGCTGCAGCGCGCCCACGAAATGCGAGCCGCCGTGAGCCGCTTGCTGCGCATCATGGTGGATGCCGAAACCGGTCAGCGCGGTTATTTGCTCGCTGGTGACCCGAGCTACCTGGAGCCCTACCGGAAGGCCAGCGCGGAGATGGCCGCGAGCTTGTCGGCCGTGCAGGCCATGGTGAAAGGCAACCCCATCGACCGTGACGAATTTGAAACCTTGAAGCTCCATATTTTTCGCAAGCAGTCCGAGATGGACCTGACCGTGCGCATGCGGCAAGAGCGCAATCACCAAGGCTGGAAGTTCGTACTGGCCAGCGACGTCGGACAGCAGCACATGAACGTCATCCGCGCCCAGGCGGAAAGCCTCATGGCCAACAGCGAAGCGGAGGTGCAAGCCTCTTTCGACAAGATTCACGACTCTTTGCGGCTGGCGCGCATTGGCGTTGCCGCCATGGCCCTGAGCAGCTTGCTGGCGTTTTTGATGTACCTGAGGCAGACCCGTGCCCTCTTGCTGGCGGGCAAGCGAGAGCAAGACAACTTAGAGCGCGAGCGTGATTTGCTGGAGCGGCAAGTGGGCGAGCGCACCGCCACGCTGGCCGAATTGGCCACCCACCTGCAACAGGTGCGCGAAGACGAACGCGGCCACTTGGCGCGCGAGTTGCACGACGAACTCGGCGCCCTGCTCACGGCCGCCAAACTGGATGTCGCGCGTATCAAATCGCGCTTGGGCGGCAGCTACCCCGAAGCGGCCGAACGGCTGGAACACCTGACCTCGACCCTCAATAGCGGCATCGCGCTCAAGCGACGCATCGTCGAAGACCTGCGGCCTTCGTCGCTCTCGCACCTGGGCTTGGTGGCCTCGCTGGAAATTTTGTCGCGCGAATTTGCCGAACGCTCCGGGCTGACGGTGAACACCGAGCTCGAATCGGTGGAGTTGGGTGGTTCTGCGCAGCTGACGATTTACCGCCTGGTGCAGGAGTCGCTCACCAACATTGGCAAGTACGCCCAGGCGCAGCAGATACGCGTCATCTTGCGCAATGAACAAGACTTGGTGTGCGTTGAAGTCAATGACGACGGCAAAGGCTTCAACACCGCCAAGATCGCGTCGACCAGCTATGGCCTCTCGGGCATGCGGCACCGCGTGGAAGCCGCAGGCGGCCATTTAAAAGTGGTCTCCGCCGAAGGCCAGGGCACACGCATCATTGCCGACCTGCCCAAAGACCGGGCCTAAAAACCGGGCCTTAGACCGGGCCTGAACCCGCGCCGAACACCCCAAACGCCAGGGCGGCATGCCCTGTCCTACAACGCTTGCCCGCCAATGCCCACAGACGCCGACGCGGCGCGCTGATCCGTAGGGCCCCCGGAGCCACCTAAGCTGAGTCTCTCCAGCAGTCAGGCAACGTTGCGCCGGATTCACGTCCCGATCGTTGCGGTCTGCCAGGCGCGGGTTTTCGTCACTCCCCTCTTTTTCAAGGACATCGCCAT
The DNA here is from genome assembly GCA_040400935.1 of Polaromonas sp. GTDB lineage: Bacteria > Pseudomonadota > Gammaproteobacteria > Burkholderiales > Burkholderiaceae_C > Polaromonas. Next base: position 35,367 of record JBBAPH010000027.1, on the reverse strand, counting down.
GCACGCTACACCTTCGGGCAAACAATCACTGGCCGGCTCTGCCGATGGCTTGGACAAGTCGCTGTATGCCGCCGGGCGCAGGGAGGGTGAGCGTGCCCGCGCACAAGGCCAGGCCGCGCTGGAGCAAGCGCAAGACACACTGCATGAGTGGCGCGACAACGTCGACCCGGTGGTGCAAAAGCTCGCCACCAAAGCCCAGGACTTAGCAAGGCAAAGCCTGGACATGGCCTCTGAAGCCAGCCAGAAAGCCCAGCGCTCGCTGTCCCGCTACGCCGACGTGACCACCCGTTATGTGGCCCAGCAACCGATGCGCTCGGTGCTGATCGCCGCCGGTGTGGGGGCCGCCGTGGCGCTGTTGGTGGCGGCGCTTCGGCAGCGGCGTTGAGCGGTATCCAGAAAGAGTCACCTCATGCTGCACCCCGTCTTCTCAGCCCTGATCCATCGGCCTGATTTGTTGGTGGACCACGTGACGGCCTACGCCGCCTTGATCCAAGAAGAAGCAGCCGGCATGGGCGGCGACCTGGTCATGCGCGCTGTGGCCTGGGCCTTGGTGGCAGTCGGTGCGCTGGTGTTCTTGGTGTTGGCCGGCGTGGCCGTGATGCTGGGATTTTTGATGGATCAATTTCACTGGGCCTTGGTGCTGGTGCCAGGCGCAGCGCTGTTGATCACGCTGGCCGCTTTTGCCAGGGCCCGCTCGACCAGCCCCAGCGAGCGCTTCGCCGAGCTCAAGGCACAGTTCAAGAGCGATGTGCAGGCCCTGCGCTCAGCAGCCTAAGGGAGCGACCCATGACACAGCGTTCGACTCCCCCTGCACATGAATTGAGCCCGGGCGAACGCCTGGCCATGACGCGGCGAGACATCGTGAATTTCATGAAGCAGGAAAACCGCCATCGCCCAGCCCACGAGCACACCACGAGCGGCACTGAGTCAGCCCAAGACTCGGATGCTGCTGATACCGCGGAAGGGAACGAGCCTGACAGCGACGACGGAACGTGGCAGATGCTCAAGCGCACGCTGAGCGCTTGGTGGCACGCGCATCCCGCGCGCTTGGCGCTGGAAGTCGCCGAGCCCGTGCTGCACAAATATGCCGAGAAACACCCGCTGAAACTTCTAGCCATTGGCGCGGGTGCAGGGGCTGCCCTCGTGTTGGCGCGGCCCTGGAGACTGGTATCGCTGACCGGCGTGGCGCTGGCGGCGCTGAAGTCTTCACAGCTGTCTGCCGTAGCTGCCTCTTTGATCAAATCGAAAGACCAGCCATGAACCGATGACCCTGCCAGGCCAGCGTGGTGCGACTGGTCCGCGGCTTTTGATTGGCCTGCACTGTTTTAATTTTTTGAGGGAAACACCACCATGAAATATGCTCGCGCCCTTGCTTTTGCCGTTCTTGCCGGCGCCACACTCCTGAGCACCGGCTGCGCCGTCAGCCGCGGTCAGGAAACCGTGGGCTCTTACGTGGACGACTCGGCCATCACCGCCTCCATCAAGGCCAAGTTCGTCCAGGACAAAGTGGTTTCGGCTTCGTCTATCAGCGTGGAAACGCTCAACGGCACGGTTCAGCTCTCCGGCTTTGCCAAGACGGCCGCCGAAAAGTCGCAAGCCGAAGACATTGCCCGCAACACGCGCAACGTGCGCTCGGTGCGCAACGACATTGTGGTTCGCCCATAAACCGAGACTCAGTTCGCCCGGCTCGCGGCTCCCGGCTGGGCTAACAGCAGGCAAAAAAAGGCAGGCGCCAAGGCCTGCCTTTTTCTTGGCAGCTTTCCTTTACAGCTTGTCGATGTTGTCCTTGGCGGCGTCTTTCACGTCCTCCCGGGCATCACCCCAACCGCTTTGCAGCTTGCCCTTGGCCTGGGCGGCGTCACCCTCGGCGCGCATTTTCTCGTTGCCTACGGCTTTGCCCGCGACTTCCTTGACCTTACCGGTGGCTTGATCCATGCGGCCTTTGACTTGATCTTGGTTCATGAGGTGCTCCTTCAAAGGTAGGGGCTACCGGCGGCAGCCCAGCTACAGGCTCAACTTACAAAGCCGCTGAAGGGCTGCAGGTCAGCCAGGGCTGAAGCGTTTGTAGGTCGGCGCTGGCGCGGAGCTTCCGCAAGGTCAGCGCGGCGGGTGGCAGCTGCCGTGGCGGCGCCTGAAGTCACCCGGCCTTTCGGGCTCGGCCTGCGCAAACAGACCACGTGCAGCGGCTTGCGCGGCTTGCTCCTCACGCGCATAAGGGCCGGGGTGGTTGCGAAAGCGGTAAGACCAGGCGTGGCCCTCGAGTACCAGGCGGCGCCCCACGTCTTCACCGTCGAGCAGCACGGTCGCCAGGTCGCGGCCATACTCGTCTTGCCGGCTCACCACCAGCGTGACTTGGCGATGCAGCACTTGCTGCCGCAAAACTTGGCGCGCAGCATCACCGCCGCTCTGGCAAATCTCAGGGGCATCAATGCCTTCTATCCGCACCGCGCGCGGCAGGTCTTGACCGGGGCCGCGCACCCTGATGGTGTCGCCGTCCACGACCGCCGTGACCCGCCCAGACCAGGCGGTAGGCGCGGCATGCACCGCAGCGCCGGATGCGATCACCCAGACCACCCAAATGCGGCGCAGGGGCAGACCTTGCATGAAACGGGCTAGTGACTCAAGCATCGCTCATCTGGCCCCACAACCACCACACCAAGGTGCCCAGCAGCACCGCCCACACCAGCAGCACGAGCACCAAGCCGCCCAGCATCTTGGGCAGGCGTCCTTCAAAGCGCTCAGCCTTGGCCAGCATTTCTTGCCACAGGCCGGGCGGCATGAGCTTGACCGCCAGCATCACGCCCAGCGGCACCAGCACTAGGTCGTCGAGCAAGCCGAGCACGGGAATGAAGTCGGGGATCAAATCAATCGGGCTGAGCGCATAGGCCAGCACCAGCAAGGCCACCAGCTTGGGCGCCCAGGGCGTACGTGCGTCACGCACCAGCCACCACAGCGCCACCAGGGAGCGGAACACCAACGCCCGGTTGGCGACGGAAAACAATTTGGGCCATCGCACGGGCATCTCTCCTGCAAGCTTGCTGATGAACTCAGGCGCTGACGATCCAGCCTTCGAGCGGGTCCACCTCGGGAGGCAAGCCGTAACAGGCATGGCCCGCCTCGTGTTGCTGCTGCGCCCAGGCAGCTTGAACCAGGCAGAGCACGGCGTCAAGGCTGTCGCCACTGCCGTCGTCCACCAGCACGTCGCGCTGGGCATGCGTGAGCTTGATGCGCAGGCCCAGTCGGGTCTGGCCGTTCTCTAGTGCGGTGGCGATGTCTTTGCGCGCAATCAGTCGCTCGGGTGTTTGCTGCGCCTTGGCATCGTTCTTGTAGCTGCGCCGCCCAGCGCCCGATAACTGCGGCTGGCTGGTCTGCAGCAGTTCGCGTGCCAGCAAACCGGGGTAGGCCTCCAGGCCAATCCGCTCTGGCATATCACCCGAACGATGACCCGAACGATGACCCGAACTGCTCGCCATGAGACCTGGCAAATGAATGCCCGCTTGCATCAGCAGCGGCACGCCCGCGTGCAGCATGTAGGCCACCGGCGGGTTCACCCACTTCATGGAACTGCTGGAGCCGGCCGGAACGTCGGTTTGGCGGTGCGCGAACTTGCCGCCCACCGGTCGTGCGTCGCAAAAAGCAGCAAAGGCACTGCGAATCTCGGCGCGGCTCATGGCGCCGTAGTGGCGCATACAGGCTTGCCAGTCCAGCGGCCAGCCCAGGTTGAGCACCAGTTCACGCGGCAGACCGAAAGGAAAATCAAAGCCGCACAACCAGCCGCGCGGCTGGGCTAGCCAGCCTGAAAAATCAGCCAGGCTGTCCAGGCGCTCCAGGGCTTGCAATTGCACCCGGCCCCGGTCGAGCTGACCGGTGGCGATGACGATGGGTTTGCGGCGGGAGGGGCTGCTGGAAAAATCGCAGCCCGCAAGCAAGCGGCTCACTGCCTCAGGCGCGGCCCACGATGGAGGCGGTCGCCATCAGCTCTTGCAGCAGGGCCAGCGAGACCTGGCCCGAGACGCTGTACGGATCGAGCTCAGGCTTTTCCGAGTACTTCAGCAAGATGGAGGTGTTGAGCTTGGACAAATTCACCAGGCCCATGGTCCAGCTGCCAAAACCGCGCTCGGTGATTTCTTCATAGCTCAGCAAGATCACGTCTTTGTGGCGGGGGTCGCGCACGATGTGGGCATACAGCTCGTTGACGGCGGTACGCCCGCCCTCCAGCGCCTGCAAGAAGATACCGCCGCCGTAGCAAAGAATGCCGGTGATACCCAAAGACGGGTTGTGGCTGCGGGACTGCGCCAGGATGGCTTCAGTCGCTTCGCTGGACTGGGGATTAGCGGCTCGGCTGGCGTAAAGAAGGCGGACCAACATGGCAGGTTTTCCTAAAAAAGAGTGACGTTGTGCGTGGTGCTGCTGAGCGCGGCAGGTGCTCAGCCCCTGCTGTTATTTTTGGGAATCAGCGCCAGGAATTCACGGCGCAAGTTCGGGTCTTTGAGAAAGACGCCACGCATCACCGAGTTGATCATCTTGCTGTCCAGGTCTTTGACGCCGCGCCAGCCCATGCAAAAGTGCGTCGCTTCCATCACGATGGCCAGGCCGTCAGGCTGGGTTTTGTCTTGGATCAAATCGGCCAGCTGCACCACGGCTTCTTCCTGGATCTGCGGGCGGCCCATCACCCATTCAGCCAGACGGGCGTACTTGGACAGGCCAATCACGTTGGTGTGCTCATTGGGCATGACGCCAATCCACACCTGACCGATGACCGGGCAAAAATGATGCGAACACGCGCTGCGTACCGTGATCGGGCCGACGATCATCAGCTCGTTGAGGTGTTCGGCGTTGGGGAACTCGGTGATGGCAGGCGCCTCGACATACCGGCCCTTGAAGACCTCGTTGAGGTACATCTTGGCCACGCGCCGGGCGGTGTCGTTGGTGTTGTGGTCCAGCTCGGTGTCAATCACCAGGCTTTGCAGCACGCCCTTCATTTTTTCTTCGACCTCATCAAGAAGCAAGGCCAGTTCGCCCGGTTCAATGAACCGGGCAATGTTGTCGTTCGCGTTGTAGCGCTGCTTGGCGCGGGCGATCCGTTCGCGAATCTTGACCGAGACGGGCGTTCCCTCGTCAGGCGATGTTGTGACCATGGTTGATGTGGGGCTGGAAGTCATGAGTATGAACAATTTTAACAAGCCCCTGCTGCATCTGCCGAGCTGGGGCGCCGCAGCGCACTACGATCAGGGGCTTGCAAAACAGGATCAAAACAAGATCAATAGCGCTTGCCAGTCAGAAAAAGTGCCAGCCGCATCAAGCCATAAGCCAAACGGTCCAGCATCCGCTGTCGCCAAGGCCTTCGGGCAATGCTTTGGGCCTGGACACGGCGGCCATGGGTGGCCAGCGCTTCGAGCAAGCTGGCGCGCAGTGCCTGAGAAAAATCGGCATCGTGCACGACCACATTGGCTTCGCGGGCCAGCAACAGGCTCAGCGGATCCAGGTTGGACGAACCCACCGTGGCCCAGACGCCGTCCACCACCGCCACCTTGGCATGCAAAAAGCCGGTTTCGTACTCATAAATTTCCACCCCGGCCGCCAGCAAGGCGCCATAGACCGGCCGCACGGCGTGGTATTGCATGAAGTACTCGTACTTGCCTTGCAAGAGCAAGCTGACCTTGACGCCGCGACGAGCCGCTTGAATGAGCGCACGGCGCAAGCGCCCGCCGGGCAAGAAATAAGCGTTGGCAATCACGATGTCCTCGCGGGCCTGCCCGATGGCCTGCCGGTAGGCCCGCTCAATGCTGTTGCGGTGGCTCAGGTTGTCGCGCAGCAGCAAGCCGGCGCACTGACTTGCTGGGCCCGCCTCTTGGCTGCGCCACCGCGCCCGGCGTCGGCGCATCCGGCGGGCCACTTGGCCGGCTTCGAGCAGGCTTTCGAGTGCTTGGCCCAACTGGTGTTGGCGCACACTGCCGCTGGCCGACACCCGCGCCCACAATACGGCCATGGCCTGGCTGGCCAGGCGTGCCACCGGTCCGCGAACCAGCACGGTGAAGTCAAAACGCGGCGTGGACAGCACGCCATGGTTCGGGTCGTAAAAATCGTCCAGTACGTTGATACCGCCGCAAAACAGCAGCTCACCATCCACCACGCAGAGCTTGCGATGCAAGCGACGCCAGCGCGCTGGCAACAGCAGCAAGGCGAGCTGGCCCCAACGGCCGTGGACGGGTGAAAAGACCTGCCATTGCACGCCTGCCCGCTGAAGCTTTTCAGCCCATTCAGGGCTGAGCGGGCGGCTGCCCACGCCGTCCACCAGCACCTGCACCTCGACCCCGCGCTCAGCGGCGCGGGCCAGCGCGTCTGCGACTTCGGCGCCTACGCCGTGAACGTCAAAGATATAGGTTTCGAGTTGGACCCGGCGCGCAGCCTGGTCCACAGCGCGGATCAGCGCCGGAAAGAACGCCTGCCCCCCTTGCAGCAACTGGCAGACAGGCTCGGGATTGGCGATCAACGGCAACTCGTCATCAGCTGGCAAGGGCAGCACTTTCAAACGCGAAGATGGGCCGGCCATTTTGCATGGCCCGGGGTCTGCGAACGCTAAGGTCGTGCCCGCATGAAGCGCGGCAGCAACAGCAGCGCTTCGGCGTTGGAGCTTGAATAACACTGGTCTGCGGCGGCGCGCCAGTCCAGCCACTGCCAGGCCGTGTGCTCGCTCGGGCTCAGACGGATAGGCGAACCGGCTGGCACACACAAGCTCATCAGGTGTTCGGTGTTGTGCGTCACACCCGGCGCGTAGCGGTGCCGCCAGGCGGGGTAGATCTCATAGACATTGCTCAGGGCCCAGTCCTGTAGGTCGGCGGGCTGGACGCGGATGCCCGTTTCCTCCGCCACTTCGCGCGCGGCGGTGTGCAGCAAGCTGGCGTCTTCCGGTTCAACCGAGCCGGTCACGCTTTGCCAAAAGCCTGGATGGTCGGCCCGCTCGATCAGCAGCACCCGGCCCTGCGGGTCGTGGATCACGACCAGCACCGAGACAGGCAGCTTGGCCATCTGCGAGGCCCGGCGCGGGGGCCTGCTTTAAGCCGGCTGCGGATTGCGCAGGCGGATATGCAACTCGCGCAACTGCTTTTCGTCAACCGGGCTCGGTGCATGCGTGAGCAAGCACTGGGCGCGCTGGGTCTTGGGGAAAGCAATCACGTCGCGGATCGACTCGGCGCCCGTCATCATGGTGACGATGCGGTCCAGACCGAAGGCGAGGCCGCCGTGCGGTGGTGCGCCGTACTGCAGCGCGTCCAGCAAGAAGCCAAACTTTTCTTGCGCTTCTTCAGGGCCGATCTTGAGCGCGCTGAAGACCTTGCTTTGCACGTCAGCGCGGTGGATGCGCACCGAGCCGCCGCCGAGTTCCCAGCCGTTGAGCACCATGTCGTAGGCTTTGGCGATGCAGCGGCCGGGGTCGGTGTCCATCCAGTCTTCGTGGCCGTCTTTCGGGGCGGTAAAGGGGTGGTGCACGGCGCTCCAGCGGTTGTTTTCTTCGTCGTGCTCGAACATGGGGAAGTCCACCACCCACAAAGGCTTCCAGCCTTTGGTAAACAAGCCGGTCTTCTTGCCGAACTCGCTGTGGCCGACTTTCAGGCGCAACGCGCCAATGCTGTCGTTGACGACCTTGGCCTTGTCGGCGCCAAAGAAGATCAGGTCGCCGTTTTGCGCGCCGCAGCGCTTGAGGATTTCGGCAATCGACGCGTCGTGCAGATTCTTGACGATCGGGCTTTGCAGGCCTTCGCGGCCTTTGCTCGCGTCGTTGACCTTGATCCAAGCCAGGCCCTTGGCGCCGTAGATCTTGACGAACTCCGTGAAGCCGTCGATCTCGCCGCGGCTCATCTCGGCGCCGCCCGGCACGCGCAGGCCGACCACGCGGCCACCCGGGGTGGTGGCTGGCGCGCTGAAGACCTTGAAATCCACATCAGCCATCACGTCAGTCAGCTCCGTGAATTCGAGGTTCACGCGCAGATCGGGTTTGTCGGAGCCAAAGCGATGCATGGCTTCTTGGTAGGCCATGACGGGAAACTCGCCCAGGTCGGTGTCCAGCACGGTCTTGAAGATGTTGCTGATCATGCCCTGGAACATGTCGCGGATGTCCTGCTCGGCCATGAACGAAGTTTCAATATCGATCTGGGTGAATTCAGGCTGGCGGTCAGCGCGCAAGTCTTCGTCGCGGAAGCACTTGGTGATCTGGTAGTAGCGGTCAAAGCCAGCGACCATCAAGAGCTGCTTGAAGAGCTGCGGGCTTTGCGGCAGGGCAAAGAACTGGCCTTCATTGACGCGGCTGGGCACCAAATAATCGCGCGCGCCTTCGGGCGTGCTCTTGGTGAGCATGGGGGTCTCAATGTCGATGAAGCCGTTGGCGTCCAGGAACTTGCGGGTTTCCATGGCCACGCGGTAGCGCAGCATCAGGTTGTTTTGCATGTACGGACGGCGCAGGTCCAGCACGCGGTGCGTCAGACGCGTGGTCTCGGACAGGTTGTCGTCGTCGAGCTGGAACGGTGGGGTCACGCTGGCGTTCAGCACCACCAATTCGTGGCACAGGATTTCGATCTTGCCGCTTTTCAGGTTGTCGTTGACCGTGCCTTCGGGGCGGGCGCGAACCAGGCCTTTGATCTGCACGCAAAACTCGTTGCGCACGCCTTCGGCGACCTTGAACATCTCGGCGCGGTCGGGATCGCAGACCACCTGCACATAGCCTTCGCGGTCACGCAGGTCGATGAAGATCACGCCACCATGGTCACGCCGACGGTTGACCCAGCCGCACAGGCTGATGGTCTGACCCAGCAAGGCCTCGGTCACCAGGCCGCAGTAAGTAGAACGCATCTGCGAGGCGATAGAAGCAATGGGCGCAGTTGAGGCGATAGGCATGTGAAATTCGCTTTGACGTGAGGAATACAGGAGAAATAAAAAGAGGGACGACGGGGAGGGTCAGTGCAACTTGACACTGGCCGCTGCAGAACCCGGCACCACCACACCCATGGAGATGACGTAGGTCAGCGCTTCGTCCACCGACATATTGAGCTCGATGCAATCGGTTTTCTTGAGCATGACAAAGTAGCCGCCAGTCGGGTTGGGCGTGGTCGGCACATAAACGCTGAGGTAGTCATTGCCCAGGTGGTTGACCACATCGCCGCCGGGCGTGCCGGTTTGAAAAGCGATGGTCCACACGCCTTCTCGGGGCCACTGCACCAGCAGGGCTTGGCGAAAGGCATTGCCGTTTTCAGAAAACAGCGTGTCGGACACCTGTTTCACGCTGGAATAGATCGAGCGGACGATGGGAATGCGGCCCAAGAGCGCGTCCCACCAACCCACCAACTTGCGGCCCAGAAAGTTGCTGGCCACAGCGCCGATCAGCAGCACGATCGCCAGTGCCAACAGCACACCAAAACCGGGGATGTGAATGCCCAGTAACACGTCAGGCTGCCAGTTCTGAGGCAGGATCTGCAGCGTCTGGTCCAGGGTGCCAATCACCCAATTGAGCACCCAGACCGTGATGGCCAAGGGCACCAATACCAGGAGGCCAGCCAGCAGCCAGCGGCGAACGGCCGCCATCAGTCGGCCTTGGCCGGGGTGCTGGCCGCAGCGGGGGTCGCTGGCGCGGGTGCTGGCGCAGCAGCGGCCGCAGCCGGGGTGCGGACCGAGTCAGCGCTGTCTGATTTGGCCGAACCTTCGCCCGCAGGGGCTGTGGCGGTGGCCGGTGTGGAGCCGCCCCTGAAGTCAGTCACGTACCAGCCCGAGCCCTTGAGCTGAAAACCGGCGGCGGTGACTTGCTTGGTGAACGTCGCGGCGCCGCATTGCGGGCAATCGGTCAGTGGCGCGTCGGAGATTTTGCGCAAAATGTCCTTGGAATGCCCGCAGGACTCGCATTTATAGGCGTAGATCGGCATAGTTCTCGGGGTATTTTGAAGGTCAAAAGCCAAGCTTCAAGGCGGGCAAAACGCCCGTCAAAAGCCGGCAGCAAAGCCTTCAATTATAGGGCTTGTGCATGACTTAGCGCCCTGCCGGATGAGCTGCCTGCGGGGCCTGCAGTCAGGTCCCGCTCCACTCGTTCAGAGGAAGGCTGCGCGCTGCAGCAGCTGCATGACCAGCAGGCCGGCGGCAAAACCCAGGCTGCCGTAGATCAGACCTTGCAGCAGGCGGTTGGTCTTGCGCTGTTCGGCCAGCAACTCGTCCAATTCCCGGCGCGAGCCGCTGGTCTGCCCCTTCAGGTACTGGTGAAGCAAGCGCGGCAAGGCGGGCAGGAGCTTGGCGTAAGCCGGTGCCTCGGCCTTGAGTTGGGCCCAGAGCTTGGCCGGGCCGACCTGCTCGACCATCCACTTTTCGAGAAAGGGCTTGGCCGTGCTCCACAAATCCAGGTCCGGGTCGAGTTCGCGGCCCAGGCCCTCGATGTTGAGCAGGGTTTTTTGCAGCAGCACCAGCTGCGGCTGGATTTCTACATGGAAGCGCCGCGAGGTCTGAAACAGGCGCATCAACACCAGGCCCAGAGAAATTTCCTTGAGCGGGCGGTCAAAGTAGGGCTCGCACACGGCGCGAATGGCCGACTCCAGCTCGTCCACACGGGTCTGCGGCGGCACCCAGCCTGATTCGAGGTGCAGCTCGGCCACGCGCTTGTAGTCGCGCCGGAAAAAAGCGCTGAAGTTTTGCGCCAGGTACTCCTTGTCGACCTCGGTCAGCGTGCCAACGATGCCAAAGTCCAGCGAGATGTAGCGACCGAAGGTGGCCGGCTCCAGGCTGACCTGGATGTTGCCCGGGTGCATGTCGGCATGGAAAAAGCCATCGCGAAACACCTGGGTAAAAAAGATCGTCACGCCATCTCTAGCCAGCTTGCCCATGTCCACGCCGGCGTCTTTGAGGCGCTGCACCTGGCTGATGGGTACGCCCTTCATGCGCTCCATCACCATCACTTCGGGCATGCAAAAGTCCCAGACGATCTCGGGGATCATGACCAGGTTCAGGCCTTCCATGTTGCGGCGCAGCTGCGCGGCGTTGGCGGCTTCACGCAGCAAATCGAGCTCGTCGTGAAGGTAGGTATCGAACTCGCGGACCACCTCGCGGGGCTTGAGCCGCTTGCCATCGGCGGAGAGTTTTTCCACCCAGCCGGCCATCATGTGCATCAAGGCCAGGTCTTTTTCAATCGCCGGCAGCATGTTGGGGCGCAGCACCTTGACCGCCACTTCGCGGCCACTGGGCAAGGTAGCGAAGTGCACTTGGGCAATGGAGGCGCTGGCCACCGGTACGCGCTCAAACGTCGCAAAAATCTGGTCCAGGGGCCGGCCGAAAGAGCGCTCGATGATGGCCACCGACAGGTCCGAACTGAAAGGCGGCACCCGGTCCTGCAAGCGCGCCAATTCGTCGGCGATGTCGGGGGGTAGCAAGTCACGGCGCGTAGACAGGACCTGACCAAATTTCACGAAGATCGGGCCCAGTCCCTCCAACGCCTGGCGCAAGCGTTCACCGCGCGGGGCGCTGAGGTTGCGGCCCATAGAAACGATGCGGGTCAGCAGGCGAATCCACGGCTTTTCAAAGCTGGAGAGGATCAGCTCGTCCAGCCCAAAGCGCAAGACAGTCCAGACGATGAAAAAGCCCCGCAGCAAGCGACTCATGCGCCCGCCTTGAAGCCAGCGGCAGAACCCGGCATCGGTTGGCGCGCCAACAGATCACGCAAAGCCGCAAACAGCCGGCGACCCGCATCGGCCAGCGCATGGGCCGGCACATCGCCCAGCACACGCGAGAGGTCTTCTTCCACGTCCCAGCGCAAGTTGTCGGCCAGCCAAGCGATCTCAGCGGCGAGCTGCACGTCGCCTTCAATCTGCACCGGTGGGCGCTCGCCTTGCATCAGAGTCTGCGCCAACTGCCAAGCCGGCGTGTCGGCCAAAGACAGCAACAAATCGGGCTTGGCCTGGGGATCGGCCCGGTCAGTGAGGCCGGCGGGGGTGATCAGGAGGTGGAGCGCCATGGCGCCCCAGCGCACTTGCAGCACGCGGCCTTTTTGGCGCATCAAGCGGCTCTGGGCCTCAGGTTCTTGCATCAGCACGTGATTGAGCAAGAGCACGAGCCGTTGCTGGACTTCATGCACCAGCCAGTTGGGCGGCTCCAAACGCGAGGCCGCTGAGGCCAGGCCGGAGGCCAAACCAGACGCCAAGTCAGAAGGCAAAAATGAAAAAGGGGACGTGTTGTTCATACGTCCCCGATTTTGACGGATAAATGCCGAGTGCCGCCGGGACGCGCCCGTAGCACCCGGCTGGCGCCGGCTTATTGCAAAGCCTGCACGCCTGCCACCAACCAGCCACCGCCCGTGCGCGGCTTGGTCATGTTCCAGACTTCACGGAAGGGGCTCGGGCCCGCCGAGACGTCTTCACGGATCATGCCGGAGAACTCCACACTGGCCATGTACACCTCAGGCAACTCTTCGATGCCCAGCAACTGAGCATCCAGACGAAGCACTTCGGTTTTGTTGGTCGAGCCGCCGGTGTGCGACTCACGCTCAGCCAACTGGGTCTTGATCTGGGCCAGCATGTCGTCGGTCATCATGGCGCGCAGTGCGCTGATGTCTGAGCGGTCCCAAGAGTCCTGCAGGGTCACGAAGTTGGTCTTGCAAGCGGCGAGGAAACCGTCGGCGTCAAAGCCGGCAGGAACACCCCAGGCCTGTGTGCCCAGGAGGGCTGAGCCAATCATCGAGCCGCCAGCCGTGCCGATCTGGCCCTGAGGTGTCGCCTCAAAAGAAGCGCCAGGGCGCTCCCATGGGCGGGCCGAAGCGTCGTTGCCCACGTTGGCGGGGCTGTAGTCCTTGGGTGGGTTGGCTGCGCCAGCGCCTTGCATGGCAAAAGGAGAGGCGTTGGATGACGAGCCATTTTGACCGGCCCGCATTTTGCGCATGACCATGCCGATCACCACCACCGCCACCATGGCCAGCAGGGCAAACATGATGGCTTGGCCAAAGGCCTCGCCCATACCTAGGGAATGGGCGAGCCAGGCCAAGCCCAAGCCAGCGGCCAAGCCACCGAGCATGGCGCCCCAAGGCTTCTTGGGTGCGGCCGCTGGCGCTGCAGCAGGGGCGGACGGGGTGGCGGGCGCAGGTGCGGCCTGGCGCTGCGTCACGTTGGACGATTGTTTGCCGACCGACTGACCGCCGCCCAAGCGCTTGGCTTGGGCGTCAGCCCCACCGAGCGTCAAGGCCAGGGTCATGGCGATAGCCGTGATAGCGGACCAAAATTTCATACCGTCTCCTCTTGTTTGTATTTGCTCACGTTGAACTCGTTTGCAACAACCCCTTCAGGTAAGGCCTGCATCTGCTTTTTCAACACTTGATTCCAACATGCAATGCCACCATGCCGCCGGTGAGGTTGTGATAGTCCACATGACCAAAACCACCTTTATGCATCATGGTCTTTAAGGCGTCCTGGTCGGGATGCATGCGAATGGACTCGGCAAGATACCGGTAACTGGCGTCGTCATTAGCGACCAGTTTGCCCAAACGCGGCAACACCTTGAAGGAATACCAGTCGTAAATTTTTTCCAGCGGCTTGGCGACTTTGGAAAACTCCAGCACCAGCAATTTGCCCATGGGTTTGAGCACGCGCTGCATTTCGGCCAGAGCCAAGTCCTTGTGCGTCATGTTTCTGAGGCCAAAGGCGACGGTCACCACGTCAAAGCTGGCGTCAGGGAAAGGCAGCTTTTCGGCGTCGCAGACCAGCGTGGGCAGGGCGATGCCCGCGTCCAGCAGGCGGTTGCGGCCTTCGCTGAGCATGGCCTGGTTGATGTCGGTGTGCACCACCCGCCCGGTTTTGCCAACCTGGGGGGCAAAAGCCAGGGACAAATCGCCCGTGCCGCCCGCAATGTCCAACACGGAATAGCCTTCGCGCACATCGGCCACCTTCACCGTGTAGGCCTTCCACACCCGGTGCAAGCCACCGGACATGAGGTCGTTCATGACGTCGTACTTGGAGGCTACGGAGTCAAAAACGCCGCGTACGCGAGACGCTTTTTCCTGCTCATCGACGGTCTCAAAACCAAAATGGGTGTTGCTCATGCTCGGATCTTCAGCTCTTCAATGGGGGCTCAATGGCTGCCGCAGGCATGACCGCCGGCGGCCACCATAGGCGCGTCGCGCTGGGCGCCCGCGGCTTGCAGGCGGGCTTCGTAATCGGCCCACAAGCGGTCTTGCTGTGACCCGAGCAAGTACAGGTAGTCCCAGGAAAAAATACCACTGTCGTGACCGTCGGTGAACACTGGCTTGACGGCATAGTTGCCCACCGGCTCCAGTTCCAGCAGGCCGACTTCACGCTTGCCGGTTTGCAGCACTTCCTGGCCGGGGCCGTGGCCCTGCACTTCGGCCGAAGGGGAGTACACCCGCATCAGCTCAAAGGGAATGCGAAAGGACGCACCGTCCGAAAACGCCACTTCCAGGGCCTTGGATTGGCCGTGAACCGTGATGTCGGTGGGGGTGGGCGCCCCGTGTTGAAGACCAGCCATGAGTTTGGAGTCGCTTTTAAAAAAATCAGACCAGCACGCGCTCGATGCCGCCGTGGTTGGCGGCCTCAACGTAAGCGGGCATCCAGTCAGGGCCGAGGATCTGGTTGGCCATTTCGACCACGATGTAGTCGGCTTCCAGCAGACCGTTGTTCAGGTCATTGCCAAAGCGCGACAGGCCTTGCAGGCAGCTCGGGCAGCTGGTGAGAATCTTCACCGGACCCTGCTCGGCCACGGCACCCGTGGCGCGCAACTCGGCTTCGCCTTTTTGCAGTTCTTCTTCCTTGCGAAAGCGGATCTGCGTGGAAATGTCGGGACGCGTCACGCCCAGCGTGCCGGACTCGCCGCAGCAACGATCGTTCTTGAGCACGTTATCACCCAGCAAGGCCTTGACGGTCTTCATGGGTTCTTGCAGCTTCATGGGGCTGTGGCAGGGGTCGTGGTACAGATAGCCCTGGCCCGGCCCATCGGTCCTGAGCGTGATGCCTTTTTCCAGCAGGTACTCGTGAATGTCGATGATGCGGCAGCCCGGGAAAATCTTGTCGAACTGGTAGCCCTGCAACTGGTCGTAGCAAGTGCCGCAGCTCACCACCACGGTCTTGATGTCCAGGTAGTTCAGCGTGTTGGCCACGCGGTGGAACAGCACCCGGTTGTCGGTGATGATTTTGTCGGCCTTGTCGAACTGGCCGCTGCCGCGCTGGGGATAGCCGCAGCACAAGTAGCCAGGTGGCAACACGGTTTGCACGCCCGCATGCCAGAGCATGGCTTGCGTGGCCAGCCCCACTTGCGAGAACAAACGCTCAGAGCCACAACCGGGAAAATAAAACACCGCCTCGGTTTCGGCCGTGGTGTTCTTCGGGTTGCGGATGATCGGCACGTAGTCCGAGTCTTCAATGTCCAGCAGGGCGCGGGCGGTCTTCTTGGGCAGGCCGCCGGGCATCTTTTTGTTGATGAAGTGGATCACCTGCTGCTTGATCGGTGCGGTGCCCACGGTGGCAGGCGGCTTGGCGGTTTGCTTTTTGGCAAAAGAGCGCAGCAAGTCGTTGGCCAGGCGCTGGGCCTTGAAGCCCACATCGACCATGGCGCTGCGCATGAACTTGATGGTTTGCGGGCTCGTCGCATTCAAGAAGAACATGGCTGCGGCATTGCCGGGCCGGAACGACTTTTGGCCCATCTTGCGCAGCAGGTTGCGCATGTTCATGGACACTTCGCCAAAGTCGATGTTCACCGGGCACGGCGTCAGGCACTTGTGGCACACCGTGCAGTGGTCGGCCACGTCCTCAAACTCTTCCCAATGCTTGATCGAGATGCCGCGCCGGGTTTGCTCTTCGTACAAGAAGGCTTCGATCAGCAGCGAGGTGGCCAAAATCTTGTTGCGCGGGCTGTAGAACAAGTTCGCGCGCGGCACATGCGTGGCGCAGACCGGCTTGCACTTGCCGCAGCGCAGGCAGTCCTTGATGCTGCCGGCAATTTCGCCAATGTCCGACTGCTGCATGATCAGCGACTCGTGGCCCATCAGGCCAAAGCTCGGCGTGTAGGCGTTGGTCAAATCAGCCGGCAACGCGGCGTCGCGCATCAGCTTGCCTTTGTTGAAACGGCCTTCGGGGTCGACCCGCTTTTTGTAGTCGGTGAATGGCTGCAACTCGTCGGCAGTCAGGAAGTCCAGCTTGGTGATGCCAATGCCGTGCTCGCCTGAGATCACGCCGTCGAGCGAGCGCGCCAACACCATGATGCGGGCCACCGCATAGTGCGCCGTTTGCAGCATATCGTAATCGTCGCTGTTGACGGGCAGGTTGGTGTGCACATTGCCGTCGCCGGCGTGCATGTGCAGCGCCACCCAGACGCGGCCCTTCAGGACGCGCTGATGAATGGCCGTGCATTCCTGCAAGATCGGGCCGAAAGCCGCGCCGCCAAAAATCGTTTCCAGCGGGGCGCGCAGCTGGGTTTTCCAGCTGGCACGCAGGGAATGGTCTTGCAGTTGCGGGAACAAGGTGTCAACGTCCGTGAGCCAGCCGGACCACAGGCTGCGCACCTCGCGCACCAAGGCCAAGGCTTGGGCCACGCGGTCTTCGAGCAGCTCGGCCGAGGGAATGTCGTTGGCGTCGTCCGACTTGCCCAACGGCAATTGGCCCTTGAGGAAAAAAGCTTCGAGTTCGCCGCAGAGCTTGAGCTTGTTGGCCAGGCTCAGCTCAATGTTGATGCGCTCAATGCCGTCGGTGTACTCGGCCATGCGCGGCAGGGGAATCACCACGTCTTCATTGATCTTGAAGGCGTTGGTGTGGCGCGAAATCGCCGCCGTACGTTTGCGGTCCAGCCAGAACTTCTTACGTGCATCAGCGCTGATGGCAATGAACCCTTCGCCAGCGCGTGAATTGGCCAGCCGCACCACTTCGGAGGTGGCGCGGGCCACCACGTCAGCGTCGTCGCCGGCGATGTCGCCGAACAACACCATCTTGGGCAGGCCGCCGCGCTTGGACTTGGTGGTGTAACCCACTGCCTTGAGGTAGCGGTCGTCGAGGTGTTCAAAGCCGGCCAGGATGGCGCCGCCGCGCTTTTGCTCGGCGAACATGAAGTTCTTGATTTCGACAATGCTGGGCACAGCGTCTTTGGCATTGCCAAAAAACTCCAGACACACCGTGCGCGTGTGTTGCGGCATCCGGTGCAGCACCCAACGGGCGCTGGTGATCAGGCCGTCGCAGCCTTCTTTTTGAATGCCGGGCAGGCCGCTCAAGAATTTGTCGGTGACGTCTTTGCCCAGGCCTTCCTTGCGAAAGGTGGCGCCAGGAATGTCCAGGTACTCGGTGCGGATCGGTGTCTTGCCGTCGGCCTCAAAGTAATTGAGCTGGAAGTTGGCCATCTCAATGTCGTGGATCTTGCCCAGGTTGTGGTTCAGGCGGACCACTTCCAGCCACTGCGCGTCGGGCGTGACCATGCGCCACGAGGCCAAGTTGTCAAGCGCCGTGCCCCACAGCACGGCTTTTTTGCCGCCCGCGTTCATGGCGACGTTGCCGCCGATGCAAGAGGCTTCGGCAGACGTGGGGTCCACCGCAAACACAAAGCCGGCGCGCTCGGCGGCATCGGCCACGCGCTGGGTCACCACGCCGGCCTCGGTCCAGATGGTCGGCACAGGCTCGGCCACACCGGGCAGCGTAATCTTCTCGACAGCGGTCATGCCTTCGAGCTTTTCGGTGTTGATCACCGCCGACTTCCAGGTCAAGGGAATGGCGCCGCCGGTGTAGCCTGTGCCGCCACCGCGCGGAACAATCGTCAGGCCCAGTTCAATACAGCCTTTGACGAGACCGGCCATTTCGGCTTCGGTGTCGGGCGTGAGCACGACGAAGGGGTATTCCACGCGCCAGTCGGTGGCGTCCGTCACGTGCGAGACCCGCGACAGGCCGTCAAAGCGGATGTTGTCTTTTTCGGTGTACTTGCCCAGCTTGCGCTCGGTCTGACGGCGCAGGTCGGCCATGGCGACGAACGAGGCTGAAAAGCGCTCCACCGTGGCACCCGCCGACGCCAACAACTCGCCCACGATGGCGTCGCGCTCGGCATCGGCCTGGGGCGTGCGGCGTTTTTGGACTTCGCCCAGGCGGTGCTGCAAGGCCTCGACCAGCAGCTTGCGGCGTTTGGGGTTGTCCAGCAGGTCGTCTTGCAAATAAGGGTTGCGTTGCACCACCCAGATGTCGCCCAACACCTCGTAGAGCATGCGGGCCGAGCGGCCAGTGCGACGCTCGTCGCGCAAGCGGTTGAGCAGGTCCCAGGCCGGCAGGCCCAGCAGCCGGATCACGACTTCGCGGTCGGAAAAGGAGGTGTAGTTGTAGGGAATCTCGCGAATGCGGGAAGATGCCGCGTCGCCTGCATGGCCCGAATCAGGGGCAAAAGCATTCAATTCTTCGAGCGAGGTAGGGGCGTTCATCGGCACAATTTCATCGGTCGCGGGAAGACTCCCGCTGGGCTACAGATGTTAACGCAGCGGGGGTTTACGCCCTGAGCGACCCCACGACAGCCCTATGGAAACCCCGGTTGTTGGCAGGCTGCAAAGCGGCGTTAAATAGAATTGACACATCCAAGTGCCATGCTCTGGGGCTTACCACCCCTGCTGCGTCGCCAGTCCAGCAAGTCTTGCGCCACCGGCTGCAGGCCGTTATCAATCAGGAGTTTTCATGAAAATCAGTTCCCGTTTGTCAGTGTTGGCCTTGGCCACTTTCGGGCTGGCTGCACCCCTGGCCAGCCAGGCCCAGACCGAAATCCAGTTCTGGCATTCCATGACGGCCGTCAATGGCGAATGGGTCAATGACCTGGCACGCGAATTCAATGCTAGCCAAAAGGACTACAAGATCGTACCCACCTTCAAGGGCAGCTACGACGAGTCCATGACCGCCGCTGTCGCTGCCTTCCGGGCGGGTAACGCACCAGCCGTGCTGCAAGTGTTTGAAGTTGGCACGGCCACCATGATGGCCAGCAAAAATGCCATCGTTCCAGTGGCCCAGGTCATGAAAGATGCCGGCCAGAAGTTCGACCCCACCGCTTACGTGGCCGCCGTGGCCGGTTACTACACGGCGCCCAACGGGCAGATGCTGAGCTTCCCCTTCAACAGCTCGACCACCGTCTTTTATTTCAACAAAGACGCCTTCAAGGCCGCCGGCATAGACACGAACAAAGCGCCCAGCACCTGGCCTGAAGTGGCTTTGGCAGCGGCGAAGCTCAAAGCCAGCGGTCACAAGTGCCCGCTGTCTATTTCCTGGCAGGGCTGGACCCAGCTGGAAAGTTTCTCGGCCTGGCACAACGTGGAGTTCGCCACCAAGAGCAACGGCTTGGCCGGCTTGGATGCGCGCATGAAGGTCAACTCGCCACTGCACGTGCGCCACATCGAGAACCTGGCCAACATGGCCAAGCAGGGTCTGTTTGTTTACAAAGGCCGGGGCAACGTGCCCGAGGCCAGCTTCGTCTCCGGGGAGTGCGCCATGATGACCACCTCGTCCGGCTTTTATGGCAACGTGAAGAAAAACGCCAAGTTCGCCTTTGGCCTGGCTCCCCTGCCCTACTACCCTGACGTGCCAGGCGCACCGCAAAACACCGTGATCGGTGGCGCCAGCCTGTGGGTCATGGCGGGCAAGAAACCTGCCGAATACAAAGGTGTGGCGCAGTTCTTCAGCTTCATCTCCAGCCCCGAAGTGCAGTCCGCCAGCCACAAACGCACCGGCTACCTGCCCATCACCACAGCGGCTTACCAGCTGACGGAAAAATCGGGCTTTTATAAAGAAAACCCCGGCACCGACGTCGCCGTGACGCAGATGATCCGCAAGGTCACTGACAAGAGCCGCGGCATCCGCCTGGGCAACTACGTGCAGATTCGCGCGATCGAGGACGAAGAACTCGAGCAAGTCTGGAGCGGCAAGAAGTCCGCCAAGGAAGCGCTGGACTCCATCGTCGCCCGCGGTAACGAGCAGCTCGAACGCTTCCAGAAGGCCAACAGCAAGTAAGCGCCTGGGCTTGGAAAGCCCAGCCTGACCCGCCCCAAGCTCCCTGGAGCCGGGGCGGTTTTATTTTTTCCCGCCTGGGCTCTTGACTACCGCCCACACCTCATCAGTCGCATGGAAAAACGCGTTCTCTTTCGATCCACTTGGCTGCCCTGGCTGCTGCTGGCGCCGCAGTTGACGGTGGTGCTGGTCTTCTTTTTCTGGCCGGCCAGCCAGGCCCTTGTGCAGTCCGTGCAAATGCAGGACACCTTTGGCGCCAGCACCGAATGGGTGGGCCTAGACAACTTCAGGCGGCTGTTCAACGACCCGCTGTACCTGGCTTCGTTCAAGACCACTGCCTTTTTCTCGGTGATGGTGGCGGCGCTGGGCATCAGCTTGTCGCTGGTGCTGGCGGTTTTTGCCAACCGCATCATCAAGGGCGCGCTGGGCTACAAGACCTTGCTGATCCTGCCGTATGCGGTGGCGCCGGCAGTGGCGGCGGTGCTGTGGACTTTCATGTTCTCGCCCTCGCTGGGCGTGGTCTCGTATTTCCTGGGCCGGTTTGACTATGACTGGAACCATCTGCTGAACTCCGGCCAGGCCATGGCGCTGATCATCATGGCGGCGGTGTGGAAGCAAATTTCTTATAACTTCCTGTTTTTCCTGGCGGGCTTGCAATCCATTCCCAAGTCGCTAATTGAAGCAGCCGCCATTGACGGCGCCCGGCCCTGGCGCCGGTTCTGGACGATCCAGTTTCCGCTGCTCTCACCCACCACGTTTTTCCTGCTGGTGATCAACGTGGTCTATGCGTTTTTTGACACCTTTGCCATCGTCGATGCGTCCACCCAGGGCGGGCCGGGGCGCGACACCTCGATCCTGGTCTACAAAGCCTACTACGACGGCTTCAAGGCCATGGACCAGGGAGGCTCGGCCGCGCAGTCGGTGGTGCTGATGGTGATCGTGATTTTACTGACCGTGGTGCAGTTCCGCTACGTCGAGAAAAAGGTGCAGTACTGATGGTTGAACGGCGTCCGCTGCTGGATTTCCTGGCCCATGCCGTGATGGTGCTGGGCCTGTTGATCGTGGCTTTCCCCTTGTACCTGGCCTTTGTCGCGTCCACCCATACGGCGCAAGACATTGTGCAAGCCCCTATGCCGATGCTGCCCGGTGGCCACTTCTGGGAAACCTACAGCGCCGCGCTGGAGGGCCGAGGCGCCAGTGCGGGCTCGGGCGCACCCGTGGCCCGCATGATGTGGGTCAGCCTGGTGACGGCCCTGGTCATCACCTTTGGCAAGATCAGCATTTCTTTGCTGTCGGCGTTTGCGATTGTTTATTTCCGCTTTCCGCTGCGCAATTTTTTCTTCTGGATGATCTTCATCACGCTGATGCTGCCGGTGGAGGTACGCATTGGCCCGACCTACCAGGTGGTGTCGGACCTGGGGATGCTCAACACCTATGCGGGTTTGACGATTCCTTTGATTGCGTCGGCCACGGCGACCTTTTTGTTCCGGCAGTTCTTTTTGACCGTGCCGGACGAGTTGGTGGAAGCCGCGCGCATGGACGGTGCCGGGCCGCTGCGGTTTTTCTGGGATATCTTGCTGCCGCTGTCCAAAACATCCATGGCAGCGCTGTTTGTCATCCAGTTCATCTACGGCTGGAACCAATACCTCTGGCCGCTGCTGGCCACCACCTCGGAAGACATGTACCCGGTGGTGATCGGCATCAAACGCATGGTGGCCGGCGGGGATTCGCAAAACGAATGGAACGTGGTCATGGCCACGGCCCTCTTGGCCATGCTCCCGCCTGCCGTGGTGGTGGTTCTCATGCAAAAGTGGTTCGTCAAGGGCCTGGTCGACACCGAAAAATAAGCAAGAAAAAGCAATGGCCTCTATTTCCCTGAACCAAGTCACCAAAACCTACGGCAGCGGCAAGCAAGCCCTGCAAGTGCTGCACGGCGTGAACGCCGAGATTGCCGACCGCGAATTTATTGTCATCGTCGGGCCGTCCGGCTGCGGCAAGTCCACCTTGCTGCGCATGGTCGCCGGGCTGGAAGAAATCAGCAGCGGCACCATCTCCATTGGCCCGCGCGTGGTCAATGACCTGGAGCCTTCCGATCGCGACATCGCCATGGTGTTCCAGAACTACGCGCTGTACCCGCACATGAGCGTGTTCGACAACATGGCTTACGGCCTGAAAATCGCCAAGCTGCCCAAGACCGAGATCCAGGCCCGCGTCGACAAGGCCGCCAGGATTCTGGAGCTGAGCCACCTGTTAGACCGCAAGCCGCGCGCCCTGTCGGGCGGCCAGCGCCAGCGCGTGGCCATGGGCCGGGCCATCGTGCGCCAGCCCCAGGTGTTTTTGTTCGACGAGCCGCTCTCGAATCTGGACGCCAAGCTGCGCGTGCAGACCCGGCTGGAGATTCAAAAGTTGCACCGCGAACTGGGCATCACGTCTTTGTTCGTCACGCACGACCAAGTCGAGGCCATGACGCTGGGCCAGCGCCTGATCGTCATGAACGCCGGGCGCATGGAACAGTTCGGCACGCCCGAAGAGGTTTACAACCGTCCGGCCACCACCTTTGTGGCCAGCTTCATGGGCTCGCCGCCCATGAATTTGCTGCACCACGCTGACAACGTGGCCTTTGGTGGCCCGGCCGCAGCGGTGCTGGGCATCCGCCCCGAACATCTGGACGTGGGCGCCACCGGCTGGGAAGTCGAAGTCGACAGCCTGGAAATGCTGGGGGCCGAGCGGTTGATCTACGCTCGCCTCGGCCAGGAGTTGCTGGTGATCCGTACCGAAGAAAGCCAAGCCGCGCCCGCGCTGGGCAGCCGCATTCACGTCCAGCCACGGCCTGGGCGTCTGCACTGGTTTGACGCGACCAACGGCCAACGCCTGGACCGGACCCCAGCATGAGCAGGGCCTGGCCCTACCCGCAGTGGGTGGCGCACCGGGGCGCTGGCAAGCTGGCCCCTGAAAACACGCTGGCTGCGTTTGAGCTGGGTGCCCGCCACGGTTACCGCATGTTCGAATGCGACGTCAAACTCAGCGCCGACGGCGTTCCCTTCTTGCTGCACGATGCCACCCTGGACCGCACCACCAACGGCAACGGCCCGGCCAACGCGCTGACCTGGGCGCAATTGAAAGAGCTAGACGCAGGCAGTTGGCATTCACCGGCTTACGAAGGCGAGCCTTTGACTCGGCTGGACACCGTGGCCCGCTTTTGCCTGGACCACGGCTATTTTCTAAATATCGAGGTCAAGCCCTCGCCGGGGCAAGAAGCCCTGACCGGGCAGGTCGTGGCCGACGCCGCCGCGCAACTCTGGCAGGGCCAAAACGTGCAGCCACTCTTGACTTCTTTTTCACCAGAAACCCTGGCCAGTGCGCAGCAAGCGCAGCCGGGTTTGCCGCGCGGCTTGTTGCTGGACAGCCTGTGGACGGGCTGGTGGGAAGCAGCTTTGAAATTAGATTGCCGCGCCGTGGTCTGCAACCAAAAACTCTGGACCCCGGCCGTGGTGCAGCAGGTGCAAGGCGCTGGCCTGAAGACCCTGAGCTACACGGTCAATGAAGACGCTTCAGCGCTGCACCTGATGGCCCTGGGCACCGACGCCATCATCACGGACCGGGTCGACCACTTCCCGCCAGACCAAGCGTTTTAAAAACGCTTCAGCGCTGCCAGGCCCGCAGCAATATCCCCTGGCACAAGGCAGATGCGACAACCAGCAGCACATAAGTCAGCATCTTGCCGTCCTGCCCAAACAGCGCCAAGCCGCCGACCAGGACCGCCACGTTGACGCTCACGCCCATCAGGCACTGCTTCACCCATCCGCTCACCACGGGACGGCCTTTGGAGAAGCCAGGCAGCCAGCGCGACAAGCTCACCACCACAACGGCCACCCAGAGCGCTGGAGCCAGAAGGTTGAGGACGTGAACGAGGAGCAAGTAGGCGGTCATGGCAAGGGGAGAAAGATAAACGGGGCTGGGCAGTATGCTGCCACGAATTGTCTTGGCCACACGCGCCCTGCGCGCCGCCTCCGAGACGCACCTCAACGGGTTAACCCTTGGCTCGCGGCTGGATTGCCGCCAATGCCGAGGTAAATTTATAATCAGTGCATGTCAGTCTGGGCCTTAGGCTTAAACCATCACACGGCTCCGCTGGATTTGCGGGGGCGCTTTGCCTTTGCCATCGACCAGATTGAGCCCACGCTCAAGGGTCTGCGGGCCTCGCTGTCGCGCCAACCCGAGGCGACTTTGCTGTCGACTTGCAACCGCACCGAGATTTATTGCGCGGGCGAGCAGCCCGACCTGGACAACACCATTGGCTGGTTGGCGCACAACGGCGGTGTCTCTGAAGCTCTGCTGCGCTCCCACGCTTACACCTTGCACGACGGCGATGCGGCGCGCCACGCATTCCGGGTCGCCAGTGGCCTGGACTCCATGGTGCTGGGCGAGCCGCAGATTTTGGGCCAGATGAAGGACGCGGTGCGCGCTGCCGAAGTCGCGGGCGCCATGGGCACCACGCTGCACCAGTTGTTCCAGCGCTCGTTTGCGGTGGCCAAGGAAGTGCGCAGCACCACCGAAGTGGGCGCACACAGCATCAGCATGGCAGCGGCATCGGTTCGACTGGCCGGCCAGCTGTTTGAAGACCTGCGCCGCATCAAGGTGCTGTTTGTCGGTGCGGGCGAGATGATCGACCTGGCCGCCACACATTTTGCTGCCAAGAACCCGCATTCGATGGCGATTGCCAACCGCACCCTGGAGCGCGGCGAAAAACTCGCCAGCCGTTTTGGCGCCGAAGTCATGCCACTGGCCGATCTGCCCAACCGCCTGCACGAGTTTGACGCGGTGATCAGCTGCACCGCCAGCACCTTGCCCTTGATCGGCCTGGGCGCGGTGGAGCGGGCGCTCAAACAGCGCAAGCGCCGCCCCATGTTCATGGTCGATCTGGCCGTGCCGCGCGACATCGAGCCCGAAGTCCAGGCGCTGGAAGACGTGTACCTCTACACCGTTGACGATCTGGCCAAGGTGGTGCAAACCGGCAAGGACAACCGGCAAGCAGCCGTAGCCGAGGCCGAGGTCATCATCGATGCGGGTGTGCAAAGCTTTTTGCATTGGCTGACGCAGCGCTCGGCGGTGCCACTGATCCAACAGCTCAACGCGCAGGCCGACGAGTGGCGGGCGTTGGAGATGGCCCGAGCGCGCAAGATGTTGGCCAAGGGCGAGCCAGTCGAGGCGGTGCTGGAAGCGCTGTCGCGCGGCTTGACGCAGAAAATGCTACACGGCGCCATGGCCGAGCTGCACGCCAGTGACGCGCACACCCAAGAAAGCACAGCGCACACCGTGTCGCGCCTCTTTCTGCGAGGCAACACCCCCAAGACGCCGAACGGCCGTTAGCGGCCCTGTGCTGCTGCCAGGCCGCGGTGCCAGGCTGAGACGGGCTCATGCAGAGCCCCCTTCTTTTTTTGGCGCGCTGATCAGCAGCAACCGCCGCCCTCTTCCCGACGTCTCATGAAACCTTTTCTTCGCCAGACCCTGGAGCGTCAGATCCTGCGCCTGCAAGAGCTGGACGCTTTGCTCTCGGCCAGCGACGTGGTCAGCGACATGGAGCGCTTTCGCAAGCTCACCCGCGAACACGCCGAAGCCAGCGTGGTGGCCCAGCAATACCAGCGCCTGACCGGCCGCGAGGCGGATTTGGCCCAAGCCCAGGCGATGCTGAACGAAGCCGAGCAAAGCGGTGAACCTGACATGGTGGAAATGGCGGAGGAAGAGATCACCGCCGCCAAGGCCGACTTGATCGAACTCGACGAGGCCTTGCAGCGCATGCTGATTCCCAAAGACCCAGACGATGCGCGGCCGGCCTTTGTGGAAATCCGAGCCGGCACGGGCGGCGATGAATCAGCCTTGTTTGCCGCCGACCTGTTTCGCATGTACACGCGCTACGCCGAACGCAGCGGCTGGCGCTGCGAGATCATCAGCGAGTCCGCGTCAGAGTTGGGCGGCTACAAGGAAGTGGTCTTGAGGCTGGAAGGTGCGCCGGACAGCCTGGGCACTGGCGTGTACGGGCAGCTGCGCTTTGAGTCGGGCGGCCACCGCGTGCAGCGCGTGCCGGCCACGGAAACGCAGGGCCGCATTCACACCAGCGCCTGCACCGTGGCCGTGTTGCCCGAGCCTGACGAAGCCGTGGCCATTCAGATCAACCCGGCCGACCTGCGCATTGACACCTACCGCGCCAGCGGCGCAGGCGGCCAGCACATCAACAAGACCGACTCCGCCGTGCGCGTGACCCACTTGCCCACCGGCATCGTGGCCGAATGCCAGGACGACCGCAGCCAACACCGGAACAAGGCCAAGGCTTTGCAAGTCTTGTCTGCGCGCATCCAGGAAAAAGACCGGTCCGAGCGCGCCGCCAAAGACGCTGCCATGCGCAAAGGCCTGGTCGGCAGCGGCGACCGCAGTGACCGCATCCGCACCTATAACTTCCCGCAGGGGCGCCTGACCGATCACCGCATCAACCTCACGCTCTACAAGCTCGGGCAGATCATGGAAGGCGACTTAGGCGATGTGATCACCGCGCTGCAAGTGGCACGTGGGGCGGAACAATTGGCCGACCTGGAAGGCGCCAACGCATGAGGGGGCTTAACGCTGGGACGGTGGCTCAGGCTCTGGCCACTGCACGCCAAGAGCACCGCTTGGACGCGCTGGACGCCGAGTTACTGCTGCTGCAGGCCTTGGGCCGAGCCGACAGCGACCGCGCGTGGTTAAGGGCGCATGACGCAGACGCACTGCCGCCAACTCAGGTCGAGATATTTATAAATCAATGCGAACGGCGCGCGGCGGGCGAGCCCCTGGCTTATTTGGTTGGGCACAAGGAGTTTTTTGGGCTGTCGCTGGCGGTGGACCCACGCGTGCTGATCCCCCGCCCGGACACCGAAACCCTGGTGGCGTGGGCGCTGGACTTGCTGCCCCGGCCCGAAGCCCGGGTGCTGGACCTGGGCACGGGCAGCGGCGCCATTGCCCTGGCCTTAAAGCATGAGCGGCCCGCAATCAGCATGCACGCGGTTGACGCCAGTGCCGGCGCCCTGGCCGTGGCGCAAGCCAATGCCGAGCGACTCGGTCTGGACATCACTTTCGTGCTGAGCGATTGGCTGGCGCAAATCCAGGGCCGTTTTGACCTGATCGTCAGCAACCCGCCCTACATTGCACTGGGCGACTCGCATCTGCCCGCCCTGAGCCATGAACCCGACAGCGCGCTGACCTCAGGCACCGATGGGCTGGACGCGATCCGCCGAATTGTTCGCGAATCCCAGCGTCACCTGCAGCCCGGCGCCTGGCTGGTGTTGGAACATGGTTACGACCAAGCCTCGGCGGTCCGGCAAGTGCTGACGGCGGCGGGGTTTGGTCAGGTGCAGAGCCGGCGCGACCTGGCGGGCATTGAGCGTTGCTCAGCGGCGCAATGGCCCAGCGCTGGGCTGGGTCTTAAAACCGCCCGATAATCCAAGTTGTTTGCGAGCCGGGCGGCATCAGCGAGCCCACCACCCTTTTTTGACGACCGCACCCGCACCGGGCGCGGCCTTCCCCAGGAGTAATTGACCATGAGCGATACCCAGCAACGCATTGACCAGATCGTGAAATCCAGCGACGTGGTGCTTTTCATGAAAGGCACGGCGCAATTTCCCATGTGCGGCTTTTCGGGCAAAGCCATCCAGGTGCTCAAAGCTTGCGGCGTGGCCAAGCCCGCCACCGTGAACGTGCTGGAAGACGAGGAAATTCGCCAGGGCATCAAGGAATACAGCAACTGGCCGACGATTCCGCAGCTTTACGTCAAAGGCGAGTTTGTGGGCGGCTCGGACATCATGATGGAGATGTACCAAAACGGCGAATTGCAGCAGGTGCTGGGTACGCCGTCCAACTGACACGCTGCAAGATGCGCGGGCTACAGGTCAGTCCGTGTAGCCAGAACAAGCCCCGGCATTGACCTGACCGCGGCATTCCCGCTTGAGGCGGGTCGCACGTTCGGCCTTGCTTTCTTCAGAACCGCCCGAAGCTGTGAGCTTGGGCGGTTTTGTTTTTTTGGCCTTGGGCTTTTTTTCTTTGGCAGGCGCCGTGCTGGCTTGGTCGGCGGCTTTCTCAGCGGCTTGCACCGGGGCAGCTAGCCCACTCAGTGCCAGCGTCACGGCGAGAAACGCCGCGGCAAGTCCAGACCTATTGCAGCCGGGCATCGCCAAACACCTGGTCATCCGGCGGGGCTTCGGCGGGCATGCGAAAACTTTCGCTGGCCCAGGCGCCAAGGTCCAGGTTTTTGCAGCGCTCGCTGCAAAACGGTCGGAAGGCATTGCTGGGCCCGTAAACGCTGTCACCGCCGCAGCCGGGGCAGGTGACGATTCGGGACACTGGTGAAGAAGGCGAGGTCATGGGCAGAACTCGGCAAAAAAATAAGGGGGATTCAACGCCTTGACTTGAAAGAAACGACCGCTGCTTTTCAAGCCGCGGCGCGTAGCCTCAAGAGCACAAGGTGAGTTCAAATTGTGCGTCTTCGGCGCAAGAATGCAAGCGCTCGTCGGCTTCCAGACGCATCAGGCGCACGGAGACCATCAATCGATTGCCGCTGATCTCGGGGATCAACTCCAAACCGCCCTGAATACGCAAACGCAGAAGCTGAAAAGTCCGCCCTTGCGGCAGACTCTGCTGGTAATGGCCGCTCGTGGCCAGTACTTTTTGGGGTGTGCCGTTGTCACGCAGCAATTTGAGCAGCATGCGGATGGCGTCAGCCAGCGGTACCAGCGGCGCCAACCAGCGCTGCACATCGCCCTGGCGGCGCGGTGCGTCCAGGTGCTGCCAGGCGTAATAGGCGGGCAGGTCAAACTCGCAGGTGCCGCCCGGAATACCCACCCGGCTGCGCAAACTCATCAGCCAGTCGTTCTCGGTCAGCGATTGGCCGGTCTTGCCGGGCACGTTGCTCAAGGCAGTGAAGTAACCGTCAAGCTGGGCAATCACGCTGTCCAGCGCAGCCTCAGAAATGGACGGGTTGCCGCGGTACCCGTTGAGTAAGTGCTTTTGCTTTTCCAAGTCTTTGAGCACGTCAGTCTTGAGGTCGGCACGTGCCGCGACGTCCATGACCTCAAAAATGGTGGTGATCGCGAAATGGTGATCCGTCGGATGCTCTCGCAACGCCAACTCACCCAGGCGGCTGAACAAATGTTCCAGCCGCAAGTAGGTGCGGATGCGTTCGTTGAAGGGGTACTCGTAAAGAATCACGGCGAAAGCTGAAGGTCAGGCGCACTCCGCGGGCTTTGCGGAAAAGTGCCGAATCATAGCCCGAAGCGCTGAGCCGCTTGGCGCACCTGGCTGGCCAATTCTTCAAGTGTCAGGCCTTCGTTGTAGAGGCAAACATCGGCGGCGGCTAGGCGCTTGAGGCGGCTGGCCTGACTGGCCACCACCTGCTGCACGGCCTCACGGGTCCAACCGCTGCGCGCCATGACGCGCTGAACCTGGGTGGCCTCGGTGCAGTCCACCACGAGTATGGCCTGAACCTGCTGACGCCAGCGCGTGGATTCGACCAGCAAGGGCACGTCAAACACGACACACACCGCGCCGGCTTGACTCGCGGCCTCGGCCTGGCGGCGGGTTTCGCTTTGCACTAGCGGGTGAACGATCGCTTCCAACACTTGCCGGGCCGAAGCGTCGGCAAACACCAGCTCCCGCATGGCGTCCCGGTTCAGAGCGCCCTCGGCGGTGACAAAAGACGGCCCAAAGCGCTGTGCAATGGCGGATATGGCGGCACCGCCGGCGGCCGTGGTAGCCCGGGAAATGGCGTCGGCATCGACCACGGCAGCACCCATCGCGCCCAGCATGGCGGCCACGGTGCTTTTGCCGCTGCCAATGCCGCCGGTCAGGCCCAGGCGAAAGGGGGAAGTGCCTTGCTTCATCACGATTGCTTTTTCATTTTTTCGGTCCCACAACTCACAAACCCGACCAACGCAAGACAGCGTCCGGCCCCCAGACCATGCCGACAAAACCGGCCGCCGCTAGATACGGACCAAAGGGAATATGCGCCCCGCGCTCCAGCCGGCCCAATGCCCGCAGCAGCAGGCCCACCAGCGCGCCGGCAAGCGAGGCCATCAAGATCAGCGAGGGCAGCGCTTGCCAGCCAAACCAGGCACCCAAGGCAGCAAAGAGCTTGAAGTCGCCATAGCCCATGCCTTCTTGCCCGGTCACCCGTTTGAAGGCTTGGTAGACCAGCCACAGAGCGCAGTAACCAGCTGCAGCGCCCCACACAGCGTCCGCCAAACTCAGCCCGCCGTTCCAGCCAAGGGCTGCCACCAGCAAGCCCGCCCAGAGCAAGGGCAAGGTGATGTCGTCAGGCAGCAAGGTGGTCTGCCAGTCAACGCAGGCCAAAGCCAGCAAGGCAGCAGAAAAACCGCACCAAGCCAGAGCCGTCGGTGACGCGCCCCAGCGCCAGAAGCAATAGGCAAACAGCAGGCCGCAACTCAATTCAACCAAGGGGTATACCGCAGCGATGGGCTGCTGGCACGCGGCGCAGCGCCCGCGCAGGGCGAGATAGCTGAGAACAGGAATGTTGTGCTGCCAAGCGACGGGCGCATCGCAGTGGGGACAGCGTGAGCGGGGTTGCGCCAAGTTGAAGGGGGCGGCCTCGCCAGCAGCATCGCCTTGCAGCTCCGCACAATCGCGGGCCCATTGGCGCTCCATCATGCGTGGCAGGCGGTAAATCACAACATTCAGAAAGCTGCCGATCATCAAACCCAAAGCACCGCCTACAACTGCCCAGGCCAGAGGCGACAGGCCCAGTGCGAAGTCCATCATGCGAGCTGCCCCAACTTGAAGATCGGCAGGTACAGCGCCACCACCACCGCGCCAACCAAGGTGCCCAGCACCACCATGACCACGGGCTCCAACAAGCTGGACAAGCCCGCGACCTGATCGTCCACCTCGGCTTCGTAAAAATCTGCCACCTGGCTCAGCATGCGGTCCAGCGAGCCGGACTCTTCCCCCACGGCGCACATTTGTACGGTCATGGCGGGAAAGCACTGCACCGTGCGCATGGCGGCATTCAAGCTGATACCGCGCGCCAAGTCTTCCTGAATTCGTCCGCTGGCCTGGGCGAACACGGCGTTTTCTGCGGCGCCCCTGGCAGCGCCCAGAGCTTCTACCAAAGGCACGCCAGCGGCAAACAAGGTGGCCAGTGTCCGGGCCCAGCGGGCAATGCAGGCTTTCTGAACCAGCGGCCCAAACAGAGGCAGCCTGAGCAGGGCCCGGTCGCGCCAGACCTGCCAAACTGGCCGACGACGAAATTCCCGGAGCAGCCCTCCCGCCAGCAGCGCGCCGCCGAGGAGCAACCACAGCCCATGGGCCAGCAACAATTCGCTGACGGCAATGACGATCAACGTAGGCGTCGGCAAGTCAGTGCCGTAGCTGGCAAAAACGCTTTGAAATGAAGGCACGACCCAGACCAGGATCACGGCTACCACCGCCAAGGCGACCAGCAGCACGGCGGCGGGATACATCAGGGCTGACTTGATCTTGGATTGGAGCGCCTCACTCTTTTCCAGATAGCGGGCCAAGCGCTCTAGCAGGGTGTCGAGCATGCCGGAAGCCTCACCAGCTTCGACCAAATCCCCGTAGAGCGCACTGAAGTGGCGCGAATGCTGGCGGCAAGCGGTGCTGAGTGCGGTGCCGGTTTCGATCTGGCCGCTCAATTGCTCCGCCAAATCCACCATGGCCGGGTTATTGCTGCCAGCCCCGGCAATCCGCAAAGCCTGCAACAGGGGCAGGCCGGCCTGCAGCATGACTGCCAGTTGACGGGTAAACATGGCCAGTTCTACCGGGCGAATGCGCCCAGATCCGACAGGCCACGCACGCTGGCGAACCCGCTGCGCAGATTGCACGCGAATGCCGCGCTGGCGTAGGCTGGCGGACAACTGGTGCAGACCCACCGCTCGGCTTTGCCCTTGCACGCCCTGCCCCTCGGCGTTCAGCCCTCGCCATTCGAACAGGTGATCGGTCGCAGCAGAGGGCAACAAGGCAGAGGAACTCATAGGTGGGCGGGATGGGCTCAGGCCGGAGTGCAGGCGAGCACCTCTTCGAGGGAAGTCAAGCCCAGTTTAACTTTGTGCAAACCCGACTGACGCAAGCTGCGCACCCCGTCACGAACGGCTTGAGCCGCCAACTCGGCAGCGCTGCCATCGCGCAAGATGATGTCTTGCATGGAAGGGCTCACGGGCATCACTTGGTGCAAGCCCACACGACCGCGGTAGCCCAAGTGGCATTGCGCACAACCCACCGCGCGGTAAGGTTGCCAGGAGCCATCCAAGTCAGCTTCGGCAAAGCCCGCTTGGCGCAGCGCCAGCAAGGGCCATTCGCCCACCGCTTTGCACTGCGGACAGAGCAAGCGAGCCAGCCGCTGCGCGGTGATCAAGGTCACGCTGGAGGCAATATTGAAAGGCGCAACGCCCATGTTTCGCAAGCGGGTCAAGGTGCCCGGTGCATCGTTGGTGTGCAAGGTGGACAAAACCAGATGCCCGGTCTGCGCCGCCTTGACGGCGATGTCGGCAGTTTCCAAGTCACGAATTTCTCCGACCATCAAAATATCTGGGTCTTGTCGCAAAAAAGCCCGCAGGGCCACGGCAAAGGTCAAGCCAGCTTTCTCGTTGATGTTGAGCTGGTTGATCCCCGGCAGATTGATTTCGCAGGGGTCTTCCGCCGCCGAGATATTGACGTGCTCTTGGTTGAGCAACTGCAGGCAGGTGTACAGCGACACCGTTTTGCCCGAACCCGTGGGGCCGGTCATCAAGACCATGCCCTGAGGCTTATGGAGGGCCTCGGTCAAACGCTGTTTTTCTTGCGTTTCATAACCCAACGAATCCAAGTTCAGCTGCGCGGCCGTGACGTCCAAAATGCGGACCACGACCTTTTCGCCAAAGTGCGTTGGCAAAGTGCTGACGCGAAAATCCACCAGTCGTTCGGCCCCGACTTTCAAGCGCATGCGGCCGTCTTGTGGCACCCGCTTTTCGGCAATATCCAGCCGGGCCAGCACCTTCAATCGCGAGGCTAGGCGGTCTTTCAAAGTGGACACCGACACGGCCATGTCGCGCAGCTGCCCGTCAACCCGGAACCGCACGCGATAGCTGGTTTCGTAAGGCTCGAAGTGGATATCGGACGCGCCCAGCCTGAAGGCGTCTGTCAGCAATTGCTGGAGCAATCTCACCACGGGCGCATCGTCCACGAGGTGCGAGAGCTCGGTCGGTGAGTCAAACGAAGGCATGGCGCTCCTGGGGTTGCGGCAGGTTCAAGAGACAGCCGGCACCCTCATCATCCCGCCAAGGCCTAAAGACGAGTACCAAGGTTTACGCCTAGCCGCTTTAGCGTTCCGGGATGGCCATACAGGGGACGCATGCGCTGGGCAGACAAACCGGCGGCCAATTCAGCGCTGGCACCGCCTTGCCTGAGGTTCGAAATCAAAAACAGGCAGTTGCGCCTAAGCCCTTTAAAAAAATGTCATCAAGACGCTAGGCAGGTTGGTGCAAGGGAAAACCCCTTCTTTTTTACACTGGTATTCCCGGGTCTATGTGCGAGATGGCCAAGGACAGTTGGAGCTGAGGACTCACCTATGCATGAGGTCCAAACAACTATTCCAAGCCAAAAAAAACCCACCAGAGGCGGGCCTTTTGATGGTCGCTTGAGTTATTCAGCGATCAGATAATCGGCTTTGTTTTTGCCAGCCAGCCATTTGGGAGCCAAGCCCCGGCCGCTCCAAGTGCTGCCGGTAATGGGGTCACGGTACTTGGGCGCGACCTTGCCGCCTGCTTTGCCCGTCTTTTTAGAGGCGCTCTTGGCTTTACCACCTGGGAAAATATCAGATGCACTCAGCTGATACTCATCAATAATTGAGCGAACTTTGGCAGTCGCCTCGCCCACTTCGCGCTGGCGGACTTGCGCCACTTGGCTTTGCAGTGTTTCGATTTGGTTCAGCAAATCTTTGAGTGAACTCATCAGGATCCCCTTGATAAAGAAAATGGTGATTATAAACAGGCAATATCCCGAACGTCTTGCCGTGCCAAATGATAACTCGACCAGACACGCCAGGCACCTGAAATGGCCTCCGGTTTTTACACGATCCGGCGGGAAGGTACCTTTTAAATGCTGAGTTCTTGAAAGATATCCTTTTCTTCAGCCAAAGCAGCGGGAAAAAGCAAAATATACAACGCAGAAAAATAGAACTTTAGAAACAACCCCGCCCTCACAACGGCCGGATTTTCGCC
Source organism: Polaromonas sp. (assembly GCA_040400935.1). Classification (GTDB taxonomy): domain Bacteria; phylum Pseudomonadota; class Gammaproteobacteria; order Burkholderiales; family Burkholderiaceae_C; genus Polaromonas. The sequence continues at coordinate 1,145 of JBBAPH010000027.1, read as the reverse complement.
AGAACTTCGCAGTCACGCACTCTTCCTATAATCTTGGCAATTTCCAACCCCAGGCTCGTTTTGTCCTTTAGTTCTTCTAGTACCACCGCCGCTCTTGCCCTCATTGTCCAGGACATGCTGAGCATGGACGCCGTGATCGAGCGCCGCCTGGCATCCGACGTGCCATTGGTCGGGCAAGTCGCCCGGTACATCGTTTCGGCGGGTGGCAAGCGGCTGCGCCCCGCCCTGCTGCTGCTGATGTGCGGCGCGCTGAACTACCGGGGGGAGCAGCGGTTCAACCTGGCCGCAGTGGTGGAGTTCATCCACACCGCGACGCTTTTGCACGACGATGTGGTGGATGAGTCCACCTTGCGTCGAGGGCGGACAACGGCTAACGAGGCATTCGGTAACCCAGCCAGTGTGTTGGTGGGTGACTTTTTGTACTCCCGAGCCTTTCAGATGATGGTCGACGCAGGTGACATGCGCGTGATGCAAACGCTGGCCGAGGCGACCAACGTGATTGCTGAAGGTGAAGTGCAGCAGCTCATGAACATGCACGATGCCACGCTCACCGCAGCGGCCTATTTGCACGTCATCCGCTCCAAGACGGCCAAGCTCTTTGAAGCCAGCTCCCGCTTGGCGGCGCTGCTGGCCGGCAGCGACACCACGACGGAACAAGCCTGCGCGACTTACGGACAAGCCCTGGGCACAGCTTTCCAGGTGATCGACGATTTGCTCGACTACGACGGTGACGTGGAGGAAATGGGCAAAAACTTGGGCGACGACCTGCGCGAAGGCAAGGTCACGCTGCCGCTGATCATTGCCATGGCGCGCTCCTCGCCCGAAGAACGGGCCCTGATCGAAAAAGCCATCGAGACCGGCGGCGCCGAACACATGACGCAAATCGTGGCCATCGTGCATCAGACTGGCGCCCTCGACGCGACCCGGGACAGTGCTGCCGCCGAAGCACAACGTGCCATGGACGCTTTGACCGCACTGGATGACAACCCCTACCGCGAGGCCTTGCTAAACTTGGCAGCGCAGCTACTTCAGCGACGGGCCTGAGCTCCCTTTGCCGCCCCGTCGCGCGACTCGGGGTGTAGCTTAGTCTGGTAAAGCGCTACGTTCGGGACGTAGAGACCGGAGGTTCGAATCCTCTCACCCCG
>JBBAPH010000026.1:20707-59569 GCA_040400935.1 Polaromonas sp. | reverse complement strand
TTGATGGACTTCTCGGAAATATCGCTGGTACGGTTTATGGGGGGCAGGTCAATCGGACAATCCGCCCGCATTCACACCGCGCTTGATCAACTTGACGGCTTGGGCGAGATGCTCACACAGTCGTCAAAGGCGAGCTCGCCACTGCGCAAAAAACGCAAAACAGCAGCTGGGGTGAATTCCACCCCTGAGCCGACGCCCGCTACAGCGGTTGCGCGATCGCAGGGCTTACATATCCACCATATCTGCTACTCCCCTGAGACAAAAGCAACGCGACCGCCCCAATTTATTGCGCTGGACAATATGCGCAACGAAAGGGCGGACAGGAGGGATTTCTGGCCAATTCGAAACTACTTGCTCACACATGAATTGGACGATCAGAGCTTTTACGGCTTCTTTTCGCCCAAGTTCACCTATAAAACCGGCTTGAACCATGCCGATCTCGCTGGCTTTGTTGAGCAGCACGGCGCTAAGCACGATGTGCTCGCTTTCAGCCCTTTTTGGGATTTGAACAGCCTGTTTCTCAACCCCTTCTTGCAAGGGGAGTTATTCCATCCTGGACTGTTCTCAGCGGCCCAGGCGTTTTGCCAAACGATGGGCTGGAACATAGACCTAGCTCGGCAAGTAATGCACAGCGACAACACCATTTTCTGCAATTACTTTGTCGCAAAAAAACGGTTTTGGCTGCGCTGGTTAGAGATGGGCGAAAAGCTTTTCGTAGCAGCCGAAGATCCGGCTTCGCCCATGTATGCGCCTTTGAACGCACCCACCACCTACTCAACACAAGACGTCACCGTCAAGATTTTTCTACAAGAACGGCTAGTTAGCCTGGTACTGCTGCAGGACGGCTTTAGCTCACGGGCTTATGACATCTTCTCGCTGAACCCGTCCATCACGCCGCTGAACCAGTTTTTCGATCAAGCCGTGGCGGCCAATGCACTCAAGCAACGCTACGCGGCCAATCCGGTCGGACCTGAGTTAAAGCAGTTTGAACAGTTGCAGCGCGGAATTTTCGACCCGGGGCCGGCTCCCCAAACCCCCAGTCAAAGCGCCGGCTGAAGCTCTTGGGGTGGACGCATCACCGCCACCCAACTGCTTACCCGGCGATCGCCCGGCCGTTTTGCGGCTGCACCGGCCGTGCGTTCTTTTTGAACGGGAACTGCTCAACCTGGTCGCGGCTGATGTTGACTTGCGACTTCAGGATGAAGAAGCGCACGCCTTCGGTACAGGGCGGCGTGGTCAGCGAGCCTTCGTAGCTGTAAAACTCATACTCACGCGGCAACAGGTTGGCGGGGTTGAACATCACGCCGTCGGGCTGGACTTCAGGGCCTTCTTTGGCCGGGGCGTGGGCCCACAGCGCTTTGATGCCGGGGTTCTCGTTGCCTTCCTTGAGCATGACGCCGAGCACGGCCAGGCGGCCTTCGGCGTTCTTGTGGACGAAGTGAACCACCATGGCCGCGGGCTTGCCGTCGATCAGCTCTTCGCTGGGGCGGTGGAAGTGGAACTGCAACAGGTCAAACGGCATGGAGTCAATGCGCAGCTTGCTGCCAGGGTTGACGTTGACCTGGATGGTGTGGCCGTTGTTGACGATGCGCAGCTGGCCTGGCTTGTAGTCAGGGGCCACGGCGAACAGCGCTTTTTCAAACGGGCCTTTGATGTTGAGCGGTGACTGCGACTTGCCTTTGGCGCAGGTGGGGAACTCCTTGCCCCAATTCTCAGGGCCCATCGCCCCTTCGTAGTCCCAATGCGGCGCGGCATGGGCGTCCTTGCCTTTTCCTTTGCCTTTGCCGCCTTTTTCTGGTTTGCCGTGGCCGTCCGCGCTGGCAGTTCTCTCGTCTTTAGCGCCGTGGCCGGCGTCTTTGGCGTCGCCCTTCTCGTCACCGCCCTTGGCCACAGCCGGAGCGCATTCGGACAACACGGCGACTTTTTCACCCGCAGCGGCCAATGCATTTTGGGCCGCGCAAATCACTTTCTTGCGGCCGCTCCAGTCGGCCATTTCCAGCGTTTTCTTGAACGCTTCTACCGTGGCCGGGTCTTTGCTGCCGTTGGTCAGCAAGCGCAAAGCGGCTAAGCCGAGTTGCTTGTCGGTGGACAGGCTTTTTTCTTTTTTGTAGGCCGCTTCCAGGTCTTTGAGCAACTCACCGCCAGCCAGGGCGGCTTTGACGGCGTCCAGTTCCTGCCCCTTGATTTGCAGCGGACCCAGCGCTTCCGTCGCCTCTTCCAGCGCGGTGGTGGTTTCAATCAGCTTTTTATCGGCCGCTTCCGCCTGGGCGGTCATTTCAGCGAGCTTGGTGCTGCTGACGGCGCCGCTTTTCTGGTTGGTCCAGGCAAAGAAGCCGGCAGCCCCCAGGGCCACGACCAGCAACAACTCAACAATTAATCTTTTCATGGGTAGATCCCGGCAAGGGGGCCAGCGTCACGGCCGGCAAAACAATCGGGCGCCATCACGGTCGCCAAAAACAAGGAATGACCTGAGGGAATCGGCTGCACCGTGCAGAACTTGAGGTCTGGACCAGCCAACTTCGTCAGGGAAGCACAGCCCTGAAAGACACGCTCTGGGTGTTGCCAGCGTCAAACGCCACCAGACGCAGGTACTTGCTGCTCCCTGAGGCATAGGCCATCAGCACGCCTGTGCGGCTGCCCGAGATGGGACACGTCACGCCAGAGGCATTGGCAAACGCCAGGCCGATGTTGTAGACCCCGTCAGCGCCGCTTTGGCCAGCGAGACCGCTCACGGTCACCGTGCAGTTCAGAAAACTGCTGACGGCCAGATTGCCGGCAGAAATGGGGGCGGTGATGGTGACGGTTTCGCTGAGGGCTGAAGACCCGTTGATCGTCCACGTACCCGACCAGGCCACTGCCATCTCGCCTGCAGTCAACGCCCTGACCTGGTCAGCGGCAATGTCCCGAGGCGGGCTGTCCGTGTTGCTGATCGTGAGCCGCCCGGTGAGCCGTGCCGAATTGACGGCCGTCATGGCGGCCGTGCCGGTGTTGACCGCCGCGCTGCCGACAAAGGAACGGCTGGCACCCGACAGGCTGCTGGCATCCACATCGCCACGGTAGATCACTGGCAAGGCCGTGGTTGGGTTGACGACTCGCAACCCATACCAGGGCCGACTGCCACTTTGATCGGGCAGTAAAGCCAGGGCCAAGTCATTACTTGCGTCGAGGTAAATACCCGAGTTAAGTACCGTGGGGCCATTGCCGCCCGTACCGGTCTTGGCGTCCCCGCCCCCTCCCCCACCACAGCCCGCCAACACACCCAGGGCCATCGCCATCCCGGCAATCTGCTTGGTATTCATCAATTTTTTCATTTTTCCGTGGTCTATATTCAGGCTCATGCGTGGATTGTCACAAATTGTTGTTGCCGCTTGCACGGCCTGCTTGCTGAGCGGGCTGGGTGAGCTGAGCGGGTTGAGTGTTGCGGCGTGGGCTTCGCCTAAATGGGAAAACGTGGGCTTGTGGAAGCAAGGCGCTTTTTATGTGGACCGGCAGTCCCTGCTCCGGGAAGGCGACTTTCGCAAGGTCTACACCGCGCTGGACTACCGGGAGCCGCAAAAGCACGAAGACGGCCGGATGTACCGCTCCACCCGCTCGCTGCTGCACATCGACTGCAAAAAGCAGCAAGTGCGCACCCTGCACCTGGCCATGTTCTCGGGGCCCATGCTGACGGGCCAAGTGATTGACGCCGAGGGCATCTTGGCCGAATGGCAGCCGATTCCAAGCGACACGCCCATGCACCGCATTTTTTGGATGATGTGCTGACAGCTCCTTGAGACACCTCAGCCCTTTGCTGACGTTGCCGGCGGCAGCACCCAACCCGCCTGCAGCCAATGCCAATAGCCTGACTGTCCTGACTGTCCTGATTCAAAAGGCCAAGCCAGGTCATGCACCAAGGTGCCGGGCGCAAATACCTGCCCCGTGAGATGGTCCAGCCAATCGCCCTGCGGCCGCAGGGCTTGCAGCCAAGCGTCTTGCGCGGGGGCATCAGCCGCTTTCAGCCGCCGGGCGCGCATGGCGGGCACCTGCGCCAGCGCCTGGCCGGGGCCAGACAGCACGTCATGCACGCTGCCCCAGGCGCGGCCTTGCAGGGCCCGCTGCACGTCTTTGATTTGTTGCTCCACCGCCGCCACGCCAGAGTCGCCTGTCACGCGCTGGTGAAAGCGCAGCTGCCCCAGCAGGTTGTCGCACAGCACCAGTGCTTCAGGGTGTTGGGCCAGAAGTTGCGGCAAGGCGGCCAAGGCGTCGCCGGTTTGGTGGCGCCAGCGCACGCCAGCGGCGCGCAGAGCTGGGCCATGGCGTGCGGCAAACAGTGGCCGGGCCAGCGGGTCCAAGTCCCAAATTTCTATCGAGGCAAATCGCGCCAGCCAAGCGCTGGGCAGCATCCAGCCAGCGCTGGGGCCGAGCAGCAGCAACTCGTTGCTCACGTCGGGGGCTGTGTCCAGCCAAGCGGCAATCTGCCGGCTGGTCGGCGCCCAATCGGCTTGGGAACGCCAGGCGCGCCAGTGCCAGCGCAGGCCGCCCGAAGGGATAGAGGCGAACAAGCTGGCGAGCATGTTTTCTTCAGTGGCCAGCGCCCAGGTTGAACTGCATCACGCCCATGTCGTCCATCTGGCGTTGTTCGCGTTCGCGTTCTTGTTTGTGCATGGCTTTGAGGTCGTGGTCTACCAGAGCTTGCATTTTCAGGCGTTCGCGCTCGGCCTCGACCAAGCGGGCACGGCAGTGCGCAAGCGCGCGCTCAGTTTGGGTCACATCGTCGTCCACCCGCTGCATCAGCACCAGCAACTGAGCGGCAAACTGGCGTTGGTTCATGGTCTCCAGCATGCCCACGCTGGCGCTGCCCTGAGCGGGCGCAGCCTGGTAGCCGTCGTAGAGTTTTTGCAGGCGCTCGCGGCTGGCTTGCAGGCTGTGCAGGCGATTACGGCCGGCCTGTATGTCGGCTTGAATCACATCGACCAGCTCTTGTGCTTTGGTGAGCAGCACGGTCCAGCAGGCGCGGGGTTGGTTCATCTCTAGGCTCCTGGCCAATCAACAATCAACAATCAAGAATCAATGCAGCAGCAAACGCAGCTCATCACGCGTACGGGCTTCGTCTTGCCCGAGGTGCATGTCTTGCCGCAAAAAGTTTTCCATGGCCGGCCGTAGGCGAATCGCCTCGTCCAGCTCGGCGTTGGTGCCAGCCTCGTACGCGCCGACCTGGATCAAGTCCACGTTTTGTTGGTACAGCGACCACAGGCGCCTGAACCGGTTGGCCAGCTTCAAGTCGTCCGGGCTGAGCAGGCTTTGCATCAGCCGGGAAATCGAGCCGTTCAAATCAATGGCGGGGTAATGCGCCGCGTCGGCCAGCTTGCGCGACAGCATGACCTGCCCGTCCAGCGAGGCGCGGGCTATGTCCACGATCGGGTCGTTGGCGTCGTCACCTTCGGCCAGAACGGTGTAAATCGCGGTGATCGAGCCAAAGCCGTGGCGGCCCACGCCAGCGCGTTCAATCAAATTAGGCAGCAAAGCAAAGACCGAGGGGGGGTAGCCTTTGGCGGTGGGCGGCTCGCCCACCGCCAGACCAATCTCGCGCTGGGCATGGGCCACGCGCGTCAGGCTGTCCACCAGCATCAACACGTCTTTGCCTTGGTCGCGAAAGTACTCGGCCACCAGGTGCGTCATTTGCGCGGCTTTGAGTCGCAGCACGGGCGATACGTTAGCCGGTGCGGCAATCACCACGGACTTGGCCAGGCCTTCTTCGCCCAGGGATTCACGGATAAAAGCCTGCACTTCGCGGCCGCGCTCACCCACCAAGCCAATCACCACCACATCGGCCTTGGTGAAGCGCGTCAGCATGCCAAGCAGCACGCTCTTGCCCACGCCAGAGCCAGCGACCAAGCCAATGCGCTGGCCACGGCCCAAGGTCAATATGCCGTTGAGGGCTTTGACGCCCACGTCCAGCACGCGGTCAATCGGGCCGCGCTCCATCGGGTTGATGGGCAGGCCGTGCAAGCTCAGCTGGGTGCGGCAGTCAGGTCGAGGCAGACCGTCCAAAGGATCGCCCCGGCCGTCAATCACGCGGCCCAGCAGCTCGGGGCCCAGGCTGGCGTGGCCGCTGTCGGGCATCACCCGCACCGTGGCGCCAGGGCCAATGCCCGAGGGCTCGGTAAAAGGCATCAGGTACAGGGTTTTGTCATTGAAGCCGACCACTTCGGCTTCAATGCGCTGGCCTTCCAGGCCCATGATTTCGCAGCAGGAGCCAATCGGCGCCATGATGCCGCGCGCTTCCAGGCGCAAGCCGACCAGCCGCACCAGCGTGCCAGAGCGGCGCGGCGCGGGCGTGCGCAACTGCGCCAGGCTGCGCTGCACGTCGGCGGCAAAGTCGATCATGGCAAGGGCTCGCTGTTGCCTTCGTCGGCTGAATTGCCGGCGGGCATGTCAAAGTCAGTCGCAGGCGGCAACACGTCGTCGTCCAGCACGACGTGTGGTTCAGCCACTTCAGCCGCAGGGGCTGCGCCAAAGTCGCGGCGCTCGGTGGCCATGCGCGGTTGGGCGTCGGCCACTTGGCGCGCGCCGGGCAGGCGCTGGGACAGGCGGTCGGGTGCAAAGGCCGACTGGGCCATGCCGCGCACCGGGTCTAGCAGGAGCTGGCGGGCCAGCGCCTCCAAGCGGTTTTCCATCAGGTCGGCCACCACGGAGTCGTGTGCGCTCACGCGCAAGCTGCCGGGCAGCAAGCCGTCGTTGGCTTGCAGCTGCCAGGCGGCCCAGGCCGCGCTCTCAGCGTTAGCTATAGGTTTATTTTCAGGTTTGGTGGCGCTCTTGCCGCCGTCTTCAGCCGTTTCATCGGCTGCATGGGTGTGCTGCTGCATCAAGGTGTACATCAGCTGCAAATCAGCGGGGTGCAGTTCAACCAGCACCGGCGTGTTGCGCTGCGGGGCCAGTTCGTCCACGCAGCGTTGGATCAGTCTTTCAATCGCCGTGGCCGAAAGCGTGAGCTCGGCCAACACCAGCTGCTCGGCCAAGTGCAAGGCCAGGCGCTTGAGCGGCTCGAACAGGCGCTCGGGTGTGTCCATCAACTGGCGCACGCTGCGGTCCAGCTCGCTCAAGAGGGCTTCGCTGCGCACTTGCTCCGTGGCTTGCAGGGCCTTCATTTCGGCTTGCATTTCTGCCCGGCCAGCGGCCAGGCCTTCGGCCCGCGCTTCTTCGCGCAGGGTGTTCAGCGCTTCTTCGCTGAGGGCGGTGGTGTCGGCGGGCGCAGCGGCCTCTTCGACAGCAGTCTCGGGGTTGGGCAGTTCGGGCGCTTCTAGCGCGGGCGCAGTGGTTTCTTCAGCGGGCCAGCGGCGCACGGGGGGCACGTCAAACATGGGCGCGGCGCCAGAGGCCCAGCGCTGACGCACAAAGCCTTGCCCGGGCGCGCTGGGGTGCAGCAAGTCGGTGGAGTGCCAGACCCGCGCAGTGCGGTCGGCGCGGCCAGCGCGGTCGGCTTCGGCAAACGGTGAGGCGTCAGACAAAGTCGTCGCCTCCACCCAGCACCAGGTCGCCAGCGTCGGACAGCTTGCGCGCTATGCGCATGATTTTCTTTTGTGCGTCTTCCACGTCGGCAATGCGCAGCGGGCCCTTGGCTTCCATGTCGTCCCTGAACATGCCGCGTGCGCGCTCGGACATGTTGCCAAAGAACTTGTCCTTGACGCCGTCGTTCGCGCCCTTCAGCGCGATCATCAGCAAGTCCGGCTCGACGTTGCGCATCAGCACCTGAATGCCGCGGTTGTCCACGCCGGTCAGGTTGTCGAAGGTGAACATGTTGTCCTGGATTTTTTGCGTCAGGTCCGGGTCCAGTTCGGTCAGCCCGCCCATGACCGACGCTTCCAGCGCGGTCTTGGTGAAGTTCATGATCTTGGCCGCGTTCTTGATACCGCCAAAGCTCGACGAGGCCGCCGACGAGTTGTTGGAGAACTGCTTTTTCATGATGGCTTCGAGCTCTTCCATGGCTGACGGCTGCACCGTCTCCAGGTTGGCCACGCGCTGCATGATCTCGGCCCGGCTCTCGGCGGGCAGGTAGTTCAGCACGTCAGCGGCCACCTGGTGCTCCAGCACCGACAAGATGATGGCCGTGACCTGCGGGTGTTCGCCGCGGATCATGTCGGCAATCGAGCGGGCGTCCATCCAGCTCAAAATATCCAGGCCCTTGCTGCTCTGGCCCGGCATGATGCGGCCCAGCACAGACGCCGCCTTGTCGTCGCCCAGGGCGCGCTTGAAGACTTTTTCCACGTAGTCGGTGGTGCCCAGGCCGAGGTTGGTCTGCTTTTTGATGGTGGCCACAAACTCGTCGAGCACGGCGTTGACCGCCTCTTGCGACAAGTCGGCCACCGACACCATGGCGCCGCCCAGGGCTTGCACTTCCTTGGGGTTCAAAAACCGGATGATCTCAGCCGCTTGTTGCTCGCCGAGCAGCAGCATCAGCACCGCAGCGCGCTGCGTGCCGGACATCTCGGCCATTTCGCGCTCGAGTGCGGCTGCCGCCGCCTCCATCGCTGCGACCGATGCCTTGCCGTCTTTTTCTTCAGCCATCTGCTTGTTTCCTTGTGATCGGCGCTTACGCGACCTTGATCATGTTTTTCAGCACGCTGGCGACCCGCGCCGAGTCTTCGGCCACGATCATGCGCACCAGCGCCACCTTGTCGTCGTAAGAGTTGGCAGTGTCCAGCATCTCCAGCGAGATATTCGATTTCTTGGGCTTGAGCTTGGCTTTGAGCTGCTCCAAGGTTTCGCCCTCGCCCAGCTGGATGGCGTTCATGTCTTCGGCTGACAACTCGCCATCTCCGAGCGGCTGCGCCTGAGCCAGCAGCAAGGCGGCAGAGGCGGCTTCGGCTTCCTTCTGGGCGTTGAGCATGTGCATCACGGCGGGGCGCACGATCAGCAGCAAGAAAGCCACGAACATCAAGCCCAGCAAACCGCTTTTGAGCTGGTTCATGACCGACTCGTCCTTGTACCAAGGCACGCTCAGGTCGGCCAGCACCTCGGGCTCAAACTTGGCGGCGATCACGGTCACCACGTCGCCGCGCTGCTCGTTGTAGCCGACCACGCTGCGCACCAGGCTTTGCATACGCTCGATTTCTTCAGGCTTGTACGGGTTGGGCGTGGCCTCGCCGGCTTCGCCTTTGTCGTTCTTGGGGCCGGGCAGCGATGGGCGCTCGTTGAGCACCACGGCCACGCTCAGGCGCTCCACCGTGCCGGTGGCGCTCTTGGTGTGGCGCACCGAGCGGTCCAGCTCGTAATTGCGGGTGCTGCGGGAAGCCGTCACGCTGCGCTCGTCAGCGGTCTTGTTGCCGGTGTTAGAGGCGGTATTGGCCGTCGCACTCGGCGCAGGCGGTGGGGTGTTGGACAAGGCGCCGGGCACGCCCAGGGCGTCTTTGGAGCTGTTGCGGTCTTCGCTCAGCACTTCAGAGCGCGTCTTGGGGCCTTTGTCGCGGTTGTCGTAGTTCTCCGTGGTGGACTCCGAAGTGCTGAAGTCCAGCGCCAAGTTGACCTGCGAGCGCACATTGCTTTCACCGGCGATCGGGGCCAGGATTTGGTTGACGCGCACGCGGTACAGCTCTTCCATTTTTTGCTTGTGCTGGGTTTGCGCAGCGGTCATGCCCAGCGCGGCTTCGGTCACGGAATCAGTGATCAGCTTGCCCTGATTGTCCACCACGGACACGTTGTCGGGCGTGAGCAGCGGCACGCTGGAGGCCACCAGGTGCACCACGGCTTGTACTTGCGACGGCGACATGGCGCGGCCGCTTTGCGGCGTGATCACGACCGACGCTTTGGGCGGCGTGCGGTCCCGCACAAAGGCCGACTGCTTGGGCATGGCCAGGTGCACGCGGGCGGCCTGGATCGAGTCAATTTGCATGATGCTTCGCGCCAGCTCTTGCTCCATGGCGGAGGTGTAGCGCACCTGCTCCATGAACTGGCTGGTGGTCATGGACGACTGGTCCTTGAGCGAGTCCAGACCAACGGCGCCGGTCTTGGGCAGGCCTTTAGAGGCCAGGAAAATCCGAGCCTCGTGGTAGCGCTGGTTGGGCACGGTGAGCTGGCCGGTGGCGGTGTCCAGCACAGGCTTGAACTCGGCTTGCTTGAGCGCGTCAAACGCGGTCTGCAACTCGGCTTCGCTCATGCCGCCGGCAATCGGGCGGTAAGTGGGCGCATTGACCAGGGTGTACACGGCCACAAACAGCAGCACCACGATAGCCATGACCATGAAGGGCATGGCTTTCTTGACGGCCGGTTGGTCCAGCACTTGCCGCACGGTAGCCAAGGGGCCGGCGGCTTGCGATAACAGACCGCCCATGGGGCCGGCGGCAGCACCGGTGGTGCTCAAGCCAGTTTGTGAGGAGCCAGGGTTGGCGCTCAAGGCGCCACCAGAAGCGGGGGCCATGCCCGGGGCAAAGTTGGTGCTGGGCAGCGTGGCGGATGCGGAAGTAGCCATGTTCTTTTTCTTTCAGCGGTTCTTCAGACCGGCATGTTCAGAATGTCCTCGTAGGCCTTCATGACCTTGTTGCGCACCTGCAAGGTGGCCTCAAAACTCAGCGACGACTTTTGCATGGCCATCACCACGTCGGTCAGCGGTACTTCATCGCCGCGCTCGTAGGCTTCGGCCATTTTCCGAGACGTCTGTTGGGTCTCATTGACCTGGTTCAGCAGCGACTTGACGGCCTCGCCAAAACCGGCTTTTTCAGTGGCCTGGCTGTCCAGCCCTTGCATGCCGCCAGCGGCCTGCGTTTGATGGGCACGCAGCGTTTGCAGCATGGACTGGATGTTGGCGTTGGAGGTGGCTTTTTCGATCATGGTCAGGCCTCTTTACTGCGCGGCGTGGGCTGCGGACTCACCAGCGACCGAGCCCTTGAGCTTGGCCAGCTTGTAGCGCAGCGTGCGCGGGCTGATGCCCAGTTGCCGCGCCGCTTCCATGCGGCTGTAGGTCGACTCAATGGCCGCCATGATCAGCTGGTGTTCATTGATCTGCACGGCCGCCTGTAAGTTGGCGGGGGGCAGGCTGGCCGCCACTGCGGGGGCCTGCGTGAAGGTCGGCATGGCGGCCCAGGCGGTGGGCGCTGTTGGCGCTGTTGGCGCTGTTGGCGCAGTGGCCAACGCGGCCTCTGGCGCGGCCGTCTGCGCCACGGGCAAAGCTGGCGCGACAGCCGCAGCGGCTGGGGCTGGGGTTGGGGTTGGGGCCAGATGGTCGTCAAACATCAGATGCGCGGGCGTGATGAGCGCGCCCTGGCACAGCACCAGGGCCCGCATGACCACGTTTTCAAGTTCACGCACATTGCCGGGCCAGCCGTAGGCTTGCAGGCAACGCTGGGCCTGGCCATCCACGCTCAGCACCGCGCCGCCCTGGGCGTGGCGGGCCAAAAGGCGCGCCACCAGCGGCAAGATGTCGCCCGGCCGCTGGGCCAGCGGCGGCACGCGCAGCTTGAAGGTGCTGATGCGAAAGTACAGGTCTTCGCGAAATTCACGCAGCGCCACCGAGGCGCGCAAATCCTTGTTGGTGGCGGCCACCACGCGCACGTCCAGATCAAGCGAACGCTCACCGCCTAAACGGGTCAGCTGGCGCTCTTGCAACACGCGCAGCAGCTTGGCCTGCAGGTGCACCGGCATTTCGGCGATTTCGTCCAGAAACAGCGTGCCGCCCTGGGCTTGCTCAAACAGGCCCCGGTGCTCTTTGACGGCCCCGGTGAAAGCGCCCTTCTCGTGGCCGAACAACATGTCTTCAATCAGATGGTCGGGCAAGGCCGCGCAGTTCAGCGCCAAAAACGGGCCACGGGCGCGGGGTGATGCCTCGTGCACCACGCGGGCCAGCACTTCCTTGCCGGCCCCGGTCGGGCCTTCAATCAGCACCGTCACCGGGGCTTGGGCCACGCGCTGGGCCAAGGCCAGCAAATGCTGGCTGGCCGGGTCCACATAAACAACAGTGCGCGGAGCGGATGTGTGCGCGGATGTGTGCGCCTGGGTTGGGGTGGGCTGGCTCGCTGGCGCGCCGGGCTTGGCGCGGGCAACGTGCCAGCCAGCGGCTGAAAAATCGTCGGCCACCAGCACATGCCGGGCGCCCTGGCGCATGGCGGCCACGGCCAGTTCCAGGTCGCGGCGCTCGACCCGGCAGACCACCGGCACGTTCAGGCCAGCGGCGCTGGCGAGCGTCTGCACCTCGTCGAGCAGTTCGGTGTTGCTGTCCAGGCGAACCACCACCAGATCGGCGCTGTCCAGGCTGGCGCGCACATCGTCCAGGGTGGCCACCGCCTGCACCGCCAGACCGGCCAGTGCCAGCTGGGCGCGCTCAGGCTCGCTCAAGGCACGGAACGGGTCCAGCCAGATGACTTGCTGTGCGGTGGAAGAAATGGTCATGTTGTTCAAAGCCTCTACAAACGTATGAGGACTGTTATGCAAAGGTCATGCCACCCTTAAATTAACACTTTTAGGTGTTTATTAAGACAATTTAAAGGCTGGGCTGTGGCCGTTCCGACAATCGCCGTGACTTCAGCGACGGGTTCCCGACAGCCCCTGGGCCTGGGCGCTGGGCCTAGGCGCTGCGGGCGGCAGCGGCCTGCGGCGCCACGGCCGGCTTGGCCGCAAAGCCACGGCAGCCCACGCCGTCGGCGCGCAGCACTTCCAGCGCCGGCATGGCGCGCGATTTAAAGCCCATGAGCTTGCACAGGTAGGGCAAGCGCGGGTCCCAGCTGACGGCGAAATGCCGGCATTGCCAGCAGTTGGGGCCGGAGCCGGGGCCGGTGGGCGGCGTTGCAGCGTTCACGGCAAGCAGGCCGGCACGCGCCGCAAGGCAGGCAAGACGGCGCCCACACAGCCGCCCCTAGGCGGCGGGGAAACAAAGGACTCAGGCCCGGTCATCAGCCTTGCAGCAGCTTGAGCACGGTCTGCTGGGACATATTGGCCTGGGCCAACACGGCGGTGGCCGCCTGGGAAATGATCTGCGTGCGCGCCAGCTCGCTGCTGGCCTTGGCGTAGTCGGTGTCCAGAATCCGGCTGCGCGATTCGCTGGTGTTTTGCGACACATTGGTCAGGTTGTCGGCCGCATAGGTCAGGCGGTTCATGACCGCGCCGTAGGTGGCGCGCTCGGTGTTGATGCGTCCCATCGCCACGTCCAGGCGGTAAATCGAGTTGTTGGCGTTTTCCGAGCTCGTGATGTCCGTGTCGTTGAGCGCGGCCTCGCCACTGAATATCTGGTTGCCACTGGGTTCGGTGTCCGGGTCGGGCGCACCGGTGTCTGTCATCGGAATTGAAAAATCCCTGAACTGGGCACTGATCACCTGATCGGCATTGGCGCCCACCTGAAACTTGACGTTGCGCAACTCATCGCCCACATCAGACGGTGCACCCTCCAGCCCGCCTAAGCCAATGGCGGCATCCTCCGAGCTGGAGTTGTTGAGGATGCTCATGCCATTCCATTGCGTGTTCTGCGCAACGCGGTTGACTTCTTCCATCAGCTGGGTGTATTCCAGATTCAGCGCCGTCCTGTCGGAGTTGGAGTAAGTGTCGCTGCCGGCCTGCACCGCCAGCTCACGCATGCGCTGCATCATGTTGGTCATCTCGCCCAAAGCGCCTTCGGCCGTTTGCAGCAGGGAAATGCCGTCATTGGCATTGCGCACCGCCTGGTCCAGGCCGCGAATTTGCGCCGACATGCGCGACGAAATCGCCAGGCCCGCCGCATCGTCGGCCGAGCTGTTGATGCGCTTGCCGGTGGACAGCTGCTCCATTGCCGTTGACAAGGCCCGGTCATTGGTTTTCATGGCGTTCTGGGACACCAGGGACTTGATGTTGGTATTGATGACGGTCATGGGGGCTCAGTTCTGGGGGATCAACGGGTTGTCAAAAAACCGTCGGCAAATGCTTGCCTGCGGCCAGTTGCAGGGGTTACAGCAAGCCTTGTGCCTGCCGACCGCTGCCGACCTGCCGCCACTCAGGCGACTTTGAGGGCCGGTGCCGCGCCCAGGCGCTGCAAGGCGCTGAACTCTTCATGCAAAGGCGCAAATTGGGGATGGCTGGCCAGTCCCTGCGTGGCCGCCGCCATGGCGCGCTGGGTCTGGCCCTGGCAGCGCAGCACGCGGACCCACTGGTACCAGGTGGTGGCCGGCGCCGCATGGCCTTGCAGGCCGATCAGCCGCTCCAGCGTGGCGCTGGCGCTGTGCCAGTCCTGGCGCACCTGCGTGACCAGGGCGCGAATGGCCAGAATGTCTTCGCTCTGGGGAAAGCGCAGCAAGGCTTCTTGCGACAGCGTGTCGGCTTCGTCCAGACGGTTTTGACCCACCAGCGCCGCAATGGATTCGCGGATTTTGGTGGGGCTCAGTTCCTGGGACGCGCTCGCCAAAATCGCCGAATACGGGGTCTTGGCCAAAAAGGCCGGAGCAGCGTGCAGCATGGCAATTCCTTGTGCGTCACCAGCCGGCAAGGATTTGCCGGTCTGCGTGACAAGGAATTAAAAGCAAAGGCTGTGCCAGTCAGCCGCTGCCGCCGGGCGGGCTGTGGCCGCGTCGGGCCTCAAGGCCGCAGACGCATCAGCAAAAGGCTGTTCTAACTCAGCAGCGCCAGCACATACGCTGGCTGCTGGTTGGCCTGGGCCAGCATGGCCGAGCCGGCCTGGTCCAGGATCATGGCGCGTGCCATCTCGGCAGTGGCCTGCGCGTAGTCGGTGTCCATGATGCGGCTGTACGACGCGCTCAGGTTTTGCGACACCTGGGCGGCGTTGTCGCCGGCATACATCAGGCGGTTCATGCCTGCGCCCCAGGCCGCGCGGGCGCCGCTGATCTGGTCAATCGCGCCATCGATGGTCTCCAGGGCGGTGTTGGCATTGGCGGCGGTGTCGACGCTGCGGCCAGCGGTCGCCAGCGGCTCGGTGCTCAAGTCGAAATCGGCAAACGTCACCTCCACCCCGTCGCTGGACGACGCGCCCACATGGTAGGTGGCCACGCCGCTGCTGTCGCCCAGGCTGCCGTCGAGCAGTTTCATGCCGTTCCAGCTGGTGTTGGCCACGGTGTTGGTGATCTCGGACTCCAGCGCCTGGAACTCGGTGTTCAGGGCCGCCCTGCCCGCTTCGCTGTGGGTGTCGTTGGCCGCCTGCACCGCCAGCTCTTTCATGCGGTAGAGCATGCTCTGGATGCCGCCCGCCGCGCCGTCAGCCGTCTGCATCATCGAAATGCCGTCGGTGGTGTTGCGCACCGCCTGGTTCAGGCTGTGGATTTGCGTGGACAGCTGGCTGCCAATGGCCATGCCGGAGGCATCGTCGGCCGCCGAGTTCAGGCGCTTTCCTGTGGACAGCTGGGCCGAGGCGGCGTCCATGGCGCGGCTGTTTAAGGCCAAGGCCTTTTGGGCAAATAGCGCCTGGATGTTGGTGTTCACAATGGTCATGGTGGGGCCCTCGACATGACGTGCCTTTTTGAAGCGACTTCAGCCTGTCAGTAAAAACCGGCGGCTTGCAGGGCCACCAGCGGCAAAAGCCTGGTTCGTCAGAACCAGGCTTTTTGGCGATTCAAAAACCGCTCATTAACGCAGCAAGGCCATCACTGACTGCGGCTGCTGGTTGGCCTGGGCCAACATGGCGGTCGCGGCTTGCGAGATGATCTGCGTGCGGGCCAGCTCGGTGGTGGCAGCGGCGTAGTCGGTGTCCAGAATCCGGCTGCGTGACTCGCTGGCGTTTTGCGACACATTGGCCAGGTTGTCGGCCGCATACGTCAGCGTGTTGATGCCGGCGCCGATGGTGGCGCGCTGGGTGTTCATGGCGTCAAGAGCGCTGTCAATGGCGGTGATCGCGGCGTTGGAGTTGGTGGCGTCGGTGATGTCCGTGCCATCCAGATCGCTGAGTAAATCAGCGGTACTCACGTCGCCGATGGTGACGGTGATTTCCTGCTCCGCATCTGCACCCACCTGAAACACATAGTCACCCCCAGCGTCGCGGCCACCGGTCGCGTCCAGCACGTTTTCACCGTTCCACTGCGTGGCGCCGCCAATGCGGTCGATTTCGGTCAACAGGGCCTGGTACTCGGTGTCCAGGTAACCTTTTTGATCCGCAGTGACCGTGTCGTTGGACGCTTGCACAGCGAGTTCACGCATGCGCTGCATCATGTTGGTTTGCTCGATCATGGCGCCCTCAGCCGTTTGCAGCAGGGACACGCCGTCGTTGGCGTTGCGCACCGCCTGGTTCAGGCCGCGGATTTGCGCCGTCATGGTCGAAGCAATCGCCAGGCCGGCGGCGTCGTCTTTGGCGCTGTTGATGCGGCGACCGGTGGACAGCTGCTCCATGGCTTTGGTCATGGAACGGTCATTCACGGTCATGGCATTCTGGGCGACGATCGATTTAACGTTGGTGTTGATAACTGACATGGTCTTACTCCTTGAAGAGGTATTTCAAAAGGTCGGCAGGAACCCGAAGGGAGTAGACCTGCCTGGTTGGTACAGAAAATCGTTTTTGAATCTCTGTTGCTGTATGAATCGGTATCCTGGCGACAAGCTTTAGGGCTTGCCTTCATTTATTTTGTAAAACCTTCAAGACTTGCTGTCCTGCAGCAAGCCTTTCATGTCGTCCAGGTTGTGCGCCACCCGCAAAGCCACTTCGCTGGGGATCTGGCGCACGACTTCACCGGTTTCCCGGTTCTTGACCGTGACCACGACTTTGTTGGCGAGGTCGTCCACACTGAAAGTCAGCTCGCGGTTGTTGCGCTTCATTTGCTGGTTCAGGCGCTGGGTGCTTTCTTCCAGTGTGCGCCGGGTTTCACGCGGGTCGGGCTGGGCGGTCACTGGCTCGGGCGCGGGTGCTGCCGGGCGGGCTTGCACGTCGGCGGCGCGGGCGCTCTGACTGGCGGCCACGCTCACCGGCTGGGGGGCAGCTCTGGCTGCACTGGAAGTGATGTCGTTGCTCATGGTCTTTTCCTTCAATGAGCCCGCCGCTGACAGAACGGAAAAATGGCCAACTGCCGCAGCGGTTCGCCAAAAAAGGAGGGCTTCGTCGATAGATTCGGCCAGCGGGCCGAGAACTTGAGCGATTTGTAAAAAGAAAACGGCAACTATTGGCCGCTGTCTTTCAGGCCGGCTGACCGGAGGCCAAAAACTAATTCTTGAGAATTAACCGGCAGCGGCCATGCATTCGGATGAACTAGTTTTATGCAAGGGGTGCAAGCTGCCCCCGGGGCTCATCTTCAGTTGGAAGACCGCATCATGCCGTCAAAGGTGCTTTTCAGACCCGAGCGGGTGCTGTTGGCGCTGCCCACGATGCTTTCCATCACGCTGAACTGGCCCAGGTAACGGGTCATGAGCTTTTCCATGCGATCAGACAGCACGGTCAACTCTGCCTTGTATTTGGAGATTTGCTTGGTGGTGCTTTGGCTTTGAGCCTCGATGGAGCCGGTGGTGCGCAGCAATTTGTCAATGCTGCGAACCGCCGCGCCCGCCACGCCGGCCGAGGCGTCACTGTAGACGCTTTTGTTGCTGGTGCCGGCGGTGAACATGGTGGACACCTCGGCAAAGTTGTCTTGCAAGGCGGTGTCCAGCGCGGTTTCGTTCAGCGTCAGCTTGCCGTAGCGGTCCAGGCTGATGCCCACGTCGCGGGCGGCCTTGATGGTGGTGCCGGGGTTGCTGGAGGTGCCGGTGATGAAGCAGCGCACCTTGGTGCGCACCGACTCGAGCAGGGTTTCCCCGGCCAGCACGCCGCCAAAGTCGGCCACCTTGCTGGCACTGTCGCCCAGAATTTTCAGGGTGTCTTCAAAGTCGTTGTAGGCGCTGACCAGGCCCTGGATGTTGCCCTTGATGGCGGCCGTGTCCCGGTTCAGGTCCAGCCGGGCCGACACGTTGGTGGTGGTGTTGGCATACAGCTCCAGCGTGACGCCATCAATCACGTCGTTGATGCTGTTGCTGCTGCGCGTGACGCTCAGGCCATTGACTTTGATGCTGGCGTCGGTGGCGGTTTGCAGGCTCTGGCTGAAGGTCGGCAAGACGTTTGAGCTGACGGCGGTCAGCGTCAAGCTGGCGCTGGCGGGCGGAATGGTGGCGCCGGTGGCGGGGCGCCACAGGCCGTCGCTGCTGCTCTTTTCCAGGGCCAGCGTGGTCGTGCCGCCGTTGCCGTCGTCGTAGCTGACCGAGACCGACGTGGCGTCGGTGGCGGCCGAGACTTCCAGGCTGGTGTCGGTTTGCGTGGAGATGCTGGGTTCGACTGCCGTGACGTTGTGGCTCAGGCTAAAAGCGTTGTCCGCGCCGGTTTCCCCGCTCACCACCACCTGGTAGCCGTTGCCGGTGTTGATCAGCTGGGCCGTGATGCCCAGATCCGCGCTGTTGATGGCAGCCACCATGCCCGCCGGTGTGGCGGTGGCCACCGTGATGCTGCCTTTGCTGGTGCCGCCCACGCTCAGGTTCAGCTCAAAACTGGCACCGCCGTTGAGCGATGTGCTGCGCGCGGCAAAGCTGTTGCTGGCGGTGCGCTGGGCCAGGGCGGTCTGCAACACGTCGATGCTGTAGCTGTCCGCTTCGGCCGACGTGGTGGCGGTGGTGCCAAAGGCCGCAGGCTGGGTGTTGGCCGGCTGGATCGAGCTGAAGTCGCTGGCGTCGTCGATCTTGGCAAACGCCGTCTTGAGGTTGGACAGCGCGTACTTCATGGCCGCGTAGCCGGAGATCTTGGCTTCGCTGCTGGCGATTTTTTTGTCGATCCGGTCTTTTCGGGGGGCGCGCTCGGCCTCCACCAGGCTTTCAGCCAGCGACTTGACGTCAACGCCGGAACCAGCCCCTAAGGCACTGACGAAATTGGTTGCCATGACGCAAGAGCCTTAAAAAAGTGAAGCGATGAAAACGGTATCGGCGGCAGCGAACAAACCTTGAGGCATGGCTTGCATGGGCATCACCGGATGTAGTCAAACAAACTCATCTGCGAAATCTTGCCAAAGCTGCTTTGCGCGGCTTGCAAGGACAGCATCTGCTTGTTCATCTCCGTGATGGCCACGGCGTAGTCCAGGTCCTCGACTTTGGACAAGCTGCCTTTGAGGCTGATGACGGTGTCGTTGATCACGTCGCTTTGCTGCTGCAAGACGTTCTGGTCGGTGCCCACATCGGCCTGGGCCAGGGCGATTCCGTCGATCAGGCCGTTGACTTCACCCAGACCGCGCTGGATGTTGGCCTGGCTGGCGCTGTTGACGCCGGCGATCAGGTCGTCGAGCACCTTGAAAAACCCCACGCCCTCGGCCGGGGCCGTGCCGTCGGTGCGCACCACGCGCACAAAGGCGTCGGAGCCGGCGCGGTTGATGGGCAGGCTGCGCTGCTCGCCCACCAGCACGTTCATGCGGGTCTGGTCGCCGCGGTAGACCGGGGTGCCGGAGGGGTCTTCTGAAAAAGCCGGGTCGCGCACCCGGCTGCCGGCAAACAGGTAGTTGCCATTGCTGTCCTGGGTGTTGGCCAGGCTGAGCATCTGGTCGCGCAGGCCGCGCATTTCGGTGCCCAGGGCCATGCGGTCGCTGCGGCTGAGGGTGTCGTTGGCGGCTTGCACGCTCAGCTCTTTCACGCGGGCCAGCAGGTTGTCCACGCCGCGCAGCGCGGTGCTCTCGGTTTCCAGCCGGGTGCCAATCGTGTCCAGGCTTTCTAAAAAGCTGTCTTGCCGAGCCAGCACGGACTTGAAGCGCTGGATCACCGAGGCCTGGTCCGGCGCGTCGCTCGGTTGCAGCACCTGCTTGCCCGTGGCCAGCTGCGCTTGCGACTGCACCAGCTTGCCCTGGATCTGGCTCATGTTGGTGGCGGCGCGGTCAAAGAGTTGGCTGGTGGAGATTTTCATGGTCGGCAATCAGGACAGGGGACAGGTCAATCAAACGCTCAACGCACCTGCAAGACCGCGTCAAACAAGGCGGTGGCCACTTGCATGACCTTGGCCGAGGCCTGGTAGGCCTGCTGAAAGCGGATCAGGTTGGCGGCTTCTTCGTCCAGGCTGACGCCGGACACTTTGTCGCGTGACTCCACCGCCTGGTCATGCACCACTTGCAAGGCATCCAAGGCGATGGTCGACTGACGGGCAATGTTGCCCATGTCGTTGACATGATCAATGTAGGCTTCGCCAATGGATTTGGAGCCCACCAGCGCTTTGGACTGCAGCCTCAAGAGGCGCAGCATGTTTTCGTTGTTGCCGGTGCCGTCTTTGTTGCCGTCCAGCACAAAGCTGTCGCCTACCACCGGCATGCTGCTGAGGCTGACTTTCAGCCCTTGGTAATTGATGCCGTCTTCAAATTGCTTGGGGTCGAGCTCGCGCTCGGCCAGCACGGTATCGGTTTTGATGTCTGTGATGCGGTAGCGCACTGCGCGGCCGCTGCCACCGGTCACGAAGTCCAGCCGCATGGGGTTGGCACGCAGCACGGTGGTGGGCTCGCTGGCTTGGCCAGCGTAGCTGGCGGCCACCCAGGCGGTATTGGCAGTGCTGCTGGCGCTGCCGACAAAGGCCATCAGGTCATCCGGCGCCCCACCCAGCACATAAGCACCGGTGCGAAAGCCCAACTTGGCCAAGTCAGACGGCCGGCCATTGCCCGCAAAGCTGATCTCGATGGGCGTGTCCTGGCCGGTTTGCAAGCTGCGGGTGAGCTCAATGCGGCCGGTGTACACACCACTGGCAATGCCCAGCGCGTTCGGGCTGCCCGCTGGCAGGGACTCAATGTTGATGTTTCGCCCGTACTGCCCTTGCACATTGGTCAGCACCAACTCGCCTTGCGACACGCGGGCTTGCACGCCCGAGTCGCTGCTAGCAGCGTTGATGGCGTCGGCCAGCGCTTGCCCGCTGGCAAAGCCGCCAACCGGCTGGTTGATCACATGGGTATTGATGACCAGGGTCTTGTCGAGCTTGAGTTGACCGAGCGGCACGCGAACATCGTTGCTGGCTGTGGCCGTGATGCCCAGACTGGCCACTTGGGGCTGATTCAGCCAGGTGGCCACCTCGTCGGCTTGCAAGCTACTGCCATTGCGGGGCGTTGGGCTGGCCGTCGAGAGCATCACGCCATTGAGCGACAACAGGCCAGGCGCAAGACTGGCCAAGCTGGCCGAGATGCGGCCGCCCGACAGCACGGCGGGCGCGTCCACGGTCGGGCCGGCCTTGACCTCGCCCTGCACCCCGGCTTTGGGGTCCATGACGAAGGTCTGCTGCTTCACCACGCCAGCGCGAGCACCATAAAAAACCGAAATATCTTTGTAACCGTCCGGGCCGGACTTGCCCAGGTAAGCATCGCTGTAGGTGGCACCGGCGGTAAAACCAGCCTGCCCCATGAGCTTGGCTTGCTGATCGGACGACAAAGACGGGCCGAGGATTTGCCGGCCATCGCGGGTAACCAGGCTCAACTGCTGGTCGTCGCTGGCTTGGTCCAGGTAAATGACCACGTCCTTGAAGCCAGCAGGAACCGTGGCCACCGGGGTGAACATGCCTGCGCCGCCAGCCGAAAAGCGCTTGTCGGCCGCTGGCGAGCCGTTGTTGACCAAGACCTGGTTCAGCGCAGACGGCCCAGTGGGCTGGATCGGTTGGTAGCTGATCAGGGCATCGACCACGCTGGTGTTGTCAGGATCTTTGCTGACGCGGAACTGGGCGGCGGCGGCGATGCGCAGGGGATCTGTGACCACCACGCTCAGCCCGCCTGCGGACGAGCGGGCTGCGGGGTCGATGGCGAACAAATCGCCACCCTTGTCACCATAGGCGTCCACGCCTTCACGGTGAATGCTGTTGACCTCTTTGACCAAGGTCTGGGCCACAAAGTCCAGGGCGTTGCGGGTGCTGCCCAGCACTTGCTCGCGAAAGGTCAGCAGACCTGCCAGCTTGCCGCTGGTGACGCCGACCAAGGAAGAGGCATTGCCATAAGAGTCCAGCACCAGGCCAACTTTTTCAGGGGCAGCGGCGTTGTAGTCGGCGCCGATGCGCACAGCCGTCTGGCCGTTGACGATCACGTCTTTGTCGATGGAGGCACCCAGACTGACCTGGACACTGCCATTGACGCCGAAGCGGGTGTTCAAACGAGCGAACTGCGACAAATCGCGCAGCACCCGGTCGCGCTGGTCCAGCAACTCAGCGGGCTGGCGCTCCAGCGTGGTTTGCTTGCTGAGCTGGCGGTTCACTGCCGCGAGCTGCGTGGTCAAGGTGTTGAGCTGACCCAGGCTGGAGTCCACGGCGTCGCGGGTTTCAACGTCGACCAAATCGAGTTGGCCTGACAGCTGGCTAAAGCGCGCGGTCACGCCTTGCGCATCGCGCACAAAGGCGCCTCGCAAGACGGTGGAAGCCGGGTCGGCAGAAAGCGCCCGGGCCGAGGCATAAAACTGGTCCAGGGCACTGGTCAGGCCACTGGTCTGGCCACCGAGCACGTCAATCACGCGGTTGGCATAGTCCACCACGGGAACCTGGGCCTGCATGTCGCTGTTGCTGTTGCGCAAGTTGGCTTCGGCAAAAGCGTCGTACTGGCGGCGCACCCGGTCAAAAACAACGCCCGAGCCAATAAAGGCCGTGCCGATGGCGCGCGGCGCACCAGCCGACAGCTCCACGCTCTGGCGCGAATAGCCGTCGGTCGAGACGTTGGCAATGTTGTTGCTGACCGTGCCCAGCGCGAGCTGGTAGGCCGTGACCGCATTGCCGGCGATGCCAAGAATGTCGCTCATCGACGATTCCCGTCAAGCAAGGTATTGGTCGACAGCGGGATCGGCTGGCCGGGGCGCGGCAAAGCCGACAAGGGCAGCACCGGCACTTGCAGTGGCAAGCCACTGGCGGCGCGCTGCAACGGGATGGCCTTGGACTTGTCTGCGTCGGTGCCAGCCGCTCGGGCTTGCAAGGCTTCGGCCGTGCTCTTGACCGAAGACATTTGCCGGGTCTGGGCGTCCACCAACATGTCGGCCAGGCCGATTGCGTTGCGCTTGGACAGGGCCATCGCCACTTCACGGTCGTACATGGATTCAAAAGTGTCCGCGCTGTCCGACTGCAGCAAGTCGCTCTTGAAGCTGGCTTCCCGCATGGACTTCATCATCTGCTGCAGGAACATGGCCTCGAACTGCTGGGCGGTTTCGCGCAGCGCGCTCTTGCCGTCCTTGGCAGCCTTGCCGCGCAACTGGCCCAGACCTTCAAAGTCCAGGTAGGAGCGCGTGGAGTCGATGTTGGCGGGTTCCATGAAGTGATTTTTCTGTGGGCTTAGATCACCAGCAGTTCGGCACGCAGGCTGCCTGAACTCTTGAGCGCTTCGAGGATGGCAATCAGAGCCGAAGGCGATGCGCCCACTTGGTTGACCGCGTCCACGATCTGGCGCAGGTCTACGCCGGGCTGGAACAAGAACATGGGCTTGTTGGGCTCGGAGACCGCAATGTCGGCGTTCTGCACCGCCGCCGTTTGTCCGCCCGACAAGGCATTCGGCTGGGAAATTTCATTGGTGGCGGCAATCGCCACAGAAATCGTGCCATGCGTGACGGCTGCGGCCGTGACCCGCACATTGCGGCTGATCACCACCGTGCCCGTGCGGGCGTTGACCACCACGCGCGCTGGCGGCTCGCCGGGCTGCACATCGATGTTTTCGATCATGCTCATAAAGGCCACGCGCTGGCTCAGGTCCTGCGGAGCACGCACGGTAATCGACATGCTGTCCAGCGCCTTGGCCACGTCGGGGCCAAAGCGGCCATTGATGGCGTTGATGATGGCCGTGGCCGTGGTGAAGTCGCCGTCGCGCATGTTCAGCACCAGGTGGTCGGCCGTGGCAAACGGGGTTTCCACCACGCGCTCGACCGTGGCGCCGCCGGGGATACGGGCCGAGGTGGGCACGCCAATGGCGACCTTGGAACCCGCGGCACTGGCATCGATACCGGTGGCGGTGAGCGAGCCCTGGGCCAGTGCGTACACCTCGCCGTCCACGCCGCGCAGGCTGGACAGCAGCAGGCTGCCGCCCCGCAAGTTGCTGGCTTTGCCAATGGCGGCAACATTGATATCGATTTTTTGGCCGGGCTTGGCAAAGCCAGGCAGCTCGGCGGTGATCATCACAGCAGCGACGTTCTTGATGTCCATCTTGCCGCGGGTGGTGGTCGTTTCAAAGTCGGCCAGCGCGCCCTCTTGGTCAATGCCCATGCGGGCCAGCATGGCCTTCATGCTTTGCGCGGTGAAGGACACGTCCATACCGTCGCCCGTGCCTTGCAAACCAACGACCAAGCCGTAACCAATGAGCTGGTTGCTGCGCATGGAAGCGACATTCGTGAGGTCTTTGACGCGGTCGGCATGAGCCGGCAGCGGTGCCAGGGCCGACAGCGACAGCAGACCGAGTACGGCGGACAGCAGGTGATTCGTCATGAGGGAATGCCTAAAAAATAAGGTACGGCTTAGAAAGGCCAGAGCTTGAGCAAGGCGCTGGTGCCCCAGCCGGTTCGCGTGGCAGCGGCCAAGTCACCGGTGCCGCGGTAGGTGATTTGCGCATTGGCCAGGCGGCGCGACTGCACCGTGTTGTTGGGGGCCACGTCTTCGCGGCGGATGATGCCGGCCACCTGGATGATTTCCGAGCCTTCGGTCAGCGCCAGTTGTTTTTCACCGCGCAGCACCAAGTTGCCATTGGCCAGCACATCGACCACGGTGACCGCGACCGAGCCTTCCAGGCTGGCTTGCTGTCCGGCCGTGCCGGTGCCCTTGCTTTCAAGAGAACCGCCGTTGAGCGGCATGTTGCGGGCGACCTTGCCCGCGACACCGCCCAGGGTCAACGCCGAGGCGAGCGTGCTGCCATCGGGCAGCAAATCGTTTTTGCTTTCCCGGCTGACGTTGCTGTTTTGCGTGCGGGCCGCTTGGGTGGATTCGTTGAGCAGCACCGTGATCACGTCGCCGACTTGGTAGTTGCGCCCTCGGCCCAGCCAGTTGTCATGCTGCCGGCCATTGAAAATGGCGCCGGTGGCCACGCGCGTGCGGTCGGCCGCGACGGGGAAAACCGGCGCAAAGTCGGGCGAATGCACCAGCGGCTGCGGTGGCAACACCGTGCAGCCAGTGACGGCCAGGGCAAGTGCCAAAGGCAGGGCAAAAAGTTGGGTCATGGCCGGGTCCGATGAGAAAAGGATCAGTGCAGGCAGCGCAAGCCGTCAGAGGTTGTTGTTGATGAACTTCAGCATGCCGTCCACCGCCGAGATGGCCTTGGAGTTGATCTCGTAGGCACGCTGGGTTTCGATCATGCTGACCATCTCTTCGACCACGTTCACGTTGGACGCTTCGAGCGAGCCCTGCATCAGCGCACCGGTGCCGTTCAAACCGGGCACGGCCACCTGGGGGGCGCCGCTGGCTGGCGTTTCTTTCAGCAGGTTCTGACCGACCGAAGCCAAGCCACTCGGGTTGACAAAGCGAGCGATCTGGACCTGGCCCAGTACCTGAGCGCCGCCGGTGGCGAGCTCCACCGACACCGTGCCGTCACGGCCAATGGTGACGGCCGACGCGTTGGCCGGAATGGTGATGGCCGGTTGCAAGAGCGAGCCGTTGGAGGTGACCAACTGACCCGTGGCCGAGAGCTTGAAGCTGCCGTCGCGGCTGTAGGCAATGGTGCCGTCGCTTTGTGCAATCTGGAAATAACCACCGCCGGCAATCGCAATGTCCAGCGGGTTCTGGGTGGTGATCATGTTGCCCTGCATGTGCAGTTTTTCAGTCGCCACCACGCGCACGCCGGTGCCGAGCATCAGGCCCGTAGGCGCTTGCGATGTGGCGTCGGTCTGCCCACCTGCCTGGCGGATGTTTTGGTAGAGCATGTCTTCGAACACGGCGCGGTCGCGCTTGAAGCCGGTCGTGTTGACGTTGGCCAAGTTGTTCGAGATCACGTTCATCCGGGTCTGCTGGGCGTCCAGGCCGGTTTTGGCAACCCACATTGATGCATCCATGGTGGCTCTCCTTCTTCTGTCTTGTTGTCTGTCGTGTTTCTAGGTGGCTAAAAGCGCTTGGCTTCAGCCCCCCAGCTTTATCATGGAAGCGCCCGACTCACTGCCGGTCTTGCTTTCCTTGATGATGCGAATTTGTTGCTCGAAGCTGCGGCTCTGGTCCAGCAACTTGATCATGATTTCCATGGCGTTGACGTTGCTGCCCTCGAGCGCCTTGGGCGTGAGGGATATGCGACCGCCACCGTTGGTGATGTCACGGTCCGGGTTTTTTTCGGGCTGGAACAAGCCGTCTTCGCGGCGCTCCAGCGGCGTTTTGCTGGCGTCGCGCAAGCTCATGATGTCCACCAAAACCGGAGGCGCATTGCCCACCTGGGCCGGATCCTTGGCAAACACGCTGCCGTCGGCATTGATCGACAGATCAAACCCACGCGGCACAGTGATGGGGCCGTTGCGACCGCGGATGGGAAAGCCAGCGCCGTTTTCCAAAACACCCGAGGTGTTCACGCGCAAGTCACCCCGACGTGTGAAGGAAAAATTCCCGTCTTTGGTGACGACGCCCAGCACCGTGGACTCGTTCATGGAGACATCCAGCTCGCGGCCCGTGGCCATCACCGAGCCCGGCTTGAGCTGAATCAAGTCCACGCCCACGGCTTGCGGCTGCAAGCGGGTCTCCAGGCCGGCGCCTTCGGCTTTGAGGGCGCGCATGGACACTTCATAACTGCGCTTGAAGCCGACGGTGGAAACGTTGGCCAGTTCGTGCGCGGTCATTTGCCGCGACACGCGCTGCTCATTGATAGCGGCTACCGAGTTAAAGGCTAGGCGGTCCATGTCGAATCCTCAAATACTGTTCAAGCTGGGCTCATCAACCGCGGATGTTGATGATGGCCTGCGTCATGGTGGTGCTGGTTTCAATGGCCTTGGCGTTGGCCTGGAAGTTCCGCTGGGCGGTGATCAGGTCCACCAGCTCTTGCGTCAAGTCCACGTTGGAACGCTCGGTGGCACCGGCGCGAATCGTGCCGAAGCCGGCCGTTCCTGCTGTACCCAAAATTGGTTTACCCGAGGCTGCTGAAGCCAAAAAGCTCGAGTCACCCGCCTGGCGCAGGCCGGTGGGGCTGGAGAAGTTCACCAGCAAAATCTTGGCGAGCGATTTTTGGGTGCCGTTGGAATACGAGGCACTGACCAAGCCATCGTTGGCAATCGTCACACCCACCAAGGCGCCCTCAGGTGCACCGTCTTGCGACTGCGACAACACGGCAAACGGCGACGAATACTGGGTCGATGCCGAGTAGTTGATATTGATCGTCAACGCGCCCTTACCGCCAGCCAGGTACACAGTTTCCAACTGCGTTCCCTCCATGGGTGAAACCAGTTTGCCGCCCGTGTCGAAGGTCAATTCGCCCTTGTCCAAAAAGATGGGCGACCAAGCCGGCAGGCGGGTGAAGCCATCGCCGTTGGTGGTTTCCTTGCCGTCGCTGTCGATGTACTTGGGCACCAGCTGTGCGCCCACCAGATCGGCATGTTGGGTGGGTTTGATCCAGGTCGAGGTCGCGCCGCGGCCTGCTTCCACCTGCTCCAGACCCCAGGTCGGTTGGCCCGAAATTTTGATAAAGGATTCCGACGACGTCGTGCCCGAGGTGAACACAAAGCGGTTCTGGGCGTAGTCATAGCCGACCTTCACGCCGTTGACTGTCTCGGGGATCAGGCTCAGGTTGTCCGCGTTATTGGCCATCGAGTTGATGCCCTGTTGCAGAGCAGCGGCGAAAGACTCGACCGAATAGTCACTTCCTGTGGGAATAACGACGGTGCCCTTGACGCCGTCGACCGTCACCACGAACTTGTTGTTGGTGTTGTCTACCGCAAAGTTGTTGGTCACATTGATGGTGGGCGTGCCGCCGTAGGCCACCGCAGGCGAGGACTCAATACCGCGCAGCGCGCTGCTCGAGGTGGTGATCTCGGCGTCCTTGAAGCCAAAGAGCTTTTCGCCCAGGGATGCGGCGGCGGCGTTTTCTGTCTTGTTGAGCGTGAGCTTGATGCTCGAATCATCACCGGTGGTGCCCGACTTGACGGCAAACGTCTTGTTGCTGGCATCGTAGGTGACTCGGATACCCACGCGTTGCTCGCCGGGAGGACGGATCATGCTGCCGTTGGGAATGACCTGCAAGCTGTTGGATCCGTCGTCGGCCATTTGCACCGGGGTGGTTCCCAGGCCGAACAGCTCGTTTCGGCCGGATGTACCTTGGGCGATGCTCACGGTGGACGTGCCATCGGAAAAGTTAAAAGTTCGGGCGTTGTAGTCGCGAATGACCGTCAGGGTGTTGGTGCCGTTGGCCACTCCGCCCTTCAAGTCCAGATTGCGGTCCATCGCTGACTGCAGGGCAACACGAACCTGGCGAGTGGTCAGCTTGGTCCAGTCGATGGTGCCATCGGTCAGGCCGAAATCAGCCGCCGTCAATGTCACTGGAATGGGTTTGGGTGCGCCCTGGCTGTCAAGCACGCGGCTTGTGCGGATGGTCAGTTCACGGTTGGCGGGGTCTTTGAGGCTGAAATAGGACTCGTCACCAAAGGCCCGGTTGAGGTAATTGGTCATCTCCTTGGCAATCTGGTTGCCAGTGAGTTTCACGTCGACATCGGCCAAGTAGCTCAGGTCCACGTTGATCGGGTTGTTCGAGCCGTCCACATCCACCGTGATGACCTTGGACAGCAAGGTCCGGTTGTCAGCCGAGGCAGTGGCAAAGGTCTTGAAATTGATGCCATTGGTCAGGTCAAAGGCCTGGGTGTCGATGGGTTCGGTGCTGGAGACGGTGGCCGGCAATGAGGGCCGCACATCGGTCAGCTCATCCAGGGAGATCAGCTGCGTCTTGGCTGTGGTGATCTCGTCCTTGACCTCGCCAAAAGGCTTGACCTGTCCGTACTGGTTGACATAAAGCCTCTCACCTGCCGGATCGGTGGCCTGCACCAAAGAGGCATTGACCTGGTCGTCGCCCACAAACACAAAGGTCTGCCACTTGTTGAAGGGGCTGAGCTGGTTGGCGTTGGCGGTCTTGACGTAATAAACCGTAGCCAGGTAACCGTTGCCGCCGTTGTCGTACACGGTCATGGCCGTGCTCTTGTTGTAGGTGGCAGGGCTGGCGCGACTGAAGGGCTCGGCGATGACCTGCGCATCGGCCGGGAAATTCAGGCCCAGCTGCACCAGCGAGGTCTGCTTGGCTTCACCAGAGGTTTTCTGCGGAATGGTCAGCACCACGCGCTCATTGACGTTGGCGCTACCGGTCGAGTCCACCGTTGCCGCCATGAGTCGCTGGCCCGCCGAGTTCACCACGTTGAACTGCTCATTGAGCATGAAGGAGCCGTTGCGGGTGTAAATGTCCTGCAGGCCGTCAGCCGACTTGAGCGGAAAGAAACCGTCACCCGTGATAGCCAGGTCCAAGGCGTTCGATGAGAAAGCAACATTACCCTGCGAGAACTCTTGGCTCACCTGCTTGAGTGAGACGCCCTGGCCGACGGCGGACGAGGATTTTTGCAGGGGCGAGGTGGCAAAAATATCGCCAAAGTCAGCGCGCGAGCGCTTGAAGCCGGTGGTGCCCACGTTGGCAATGTTGTTGCTGGTCACGCCAAGTTGGGCGGTGGCCGAATTCAGACCGGTGAGCGAGGTGTAAAAAGACATGCGTTACTCCTGAAATCTATAAAGAGGTACTGAATTAGCCGCCGATGCGCTTGACGTCGGCCAGGTTGATGCGTTTGCCGCCCTGGACTTCCACCGTCAAGGCGCCGCTTGCGTCCTGGCTGATGCTGCGAATGCTCGACACCAAGCTGACCGCCGGCGCAATGTTTTGACCCTGGCTGGTGCCATTGACGCGGAAGGTGTACGTGCCCTCGGGCAGGGCTTGTCCGGCGTCGCCCATCCCGTTCCAGGTCCAGGTCAAGTCGCCCGATGGCTGTGGGCCCACGGTCTGGCGCCGCACGACTTCGCCGCTTCGGTTGAGCACGTCGACGGTCGCGCCATCGGCCCCCGTAGGCAACACCACATTGCCAGTCACGGCTTGGCCCGCCTTCAAGTCAAAACTGGCGCCAGGCACGATGACGGACTTGCCGATCAAGCTGGCGCTGTTCATCATGCGGTCGCCATTGAGCGTGGTCGCCATGCTGGTCAGCTGGGTGGCCATGTTGGTGGTGGCTTCGAGCTGGGAGAACTGCGCCAACTGGGCCACAAAGGCCTCGTTCTTGGTCGGGTCCAAGGGGTTCTGGTTCTGCAACTGCGTGGTGAACAGCTTCAAAAAGTCCTGCTGGTTCGCCGTCGTGCTGCTGGCCTTGGGCATCTTGCTTGCCTTGACGGTTTCTTCGTAACTCTTGATGCCTGACGGCAGTGCAACGCTGGAGGTGGCCATGGTGTGTTTCTTTCTCGGGGAACTAGCGTTCAGTTGCGCGTGATCTCAAGCGTGCGCAGCATCAGTTGCCGGGTGGTGTTGATCACCTCGACGTTGTTTTGATAGGAGCGCGAGGCGGCCATCATCTCGACCATCTCGGTCATCTCATTGACGTTAGAGAGGTAGACATAGCCTTCTTTGTCGGCCATGGGATTGCCGGGGTCAGACACGCGGCGGATGGAGCCGGGATCGTCCATGATCGAGTCGATCTTGACGCCGCCCTTGTAGCTGGTGTCGCGTGGGTTGAGGTTGTCTTCCAGCACGGTTCTAAAGACCGTTCTCTTGGCGTGAAAGGCTTCTTTTTCTGTGCCGGCCACCGTGCTGGCGTTGGCCAGGTTGGAGGCGACCGCGTTCATGCGGGCCATTTGCGCGTTCAACGCAGAGCCGGCAACGCCGAAAATTTTGTCCATAGCCATCGTGATTACTCCCCGCGCAAGGCTTTGCGAATGCCGCTGATGCGCTGCTCTAGAAAATTAAGCGTGGCCTGGTAGTCGGCAGCGGACTTACCGTACTGGGCTTGTTCGATGTTCAATTCCACCGAGTTGCCGTCGAAGGCCACGTTGAAAGGAACGCGGTACATCAGCCCACCACTGATCTCAGGGGCGGCCTGCTCGAAGTGGCCCGCCTGGGTGGCTTGCATGCTCTCGGTCTGGGACGAACGCAGCACGGTCTTGAAGTCCAGGTCCTGGGCTTTGTAGTGCGGGGTGTCGGCGTTGGCAATATTGCGCGCGAGGATTTCCATGCGCTTGCTGCGCAGGTCGAGTGCCTGCGTGTGCACGCCCAAGGCCTTGTCAATCATATTCATCGCGTTACCTCTTGGTGGTCATTGCCAATGCCGGTTTCCCGACATGCCCAGCCCGGATCAAGGGGCTTCAGGCGGATTACCGCAAAAGCCGTGCCACCTGTTTTTTGGCAGGGTTTGAGAGCCGAGCGGCAAGCTTTGGCAGGCGGCGGCGGGCGTGGCGGCAAGGTCTTGCCGCCCGGACTTGCCGCTGGTTTGAAGTGGGTTGCGTCGGCGGGCTTGGCGCTAGCGCAGACGGCTCGGTGCGGGATTGACCACGGGGTTGGGCGCGCCGTCTTCGTAGCCCGACAGGCGCAAGGCTTGCAATCGGCTGCGGGGCGAGGCAAAAGGCGCCAGCCGCTCCGCCGCGTTTTGTTGCAAGCCTTCCAGGATGGATTGGCGTGTGATGGGGCCGCTGCGGTCGCGGCCCACATGCAAGTAGCTCGCTTGGGACCCGCCAATGTTGAGCGGCGCATTGGCGGCGGTGGTGTTGCGGGCCGAAGGCATGAGCACGGACAAATACAAGTCGTCCAGCTTGGCCGTGCCTTGTGGGCCCGCCTGGGCCTTGACGCCCACCTCGCTGAAGTACTTGTCCACCAAGTGCAGCTGCTGGTAGACGCTAAAGCCCAGGATGGCCCGGGGGTTGGCGGCAAAACCGGCGGTAGCAGCACCCCGGTCGGAGCCGTCGCAAAACTGGATGATGCCGTGGCAACGCTGGTTGGTGGCCTGCGGGTTCATGCCGTCGCTCTCCATCAGCGTCATGCGGGCAAAGTCGTCGGGCTTGAAGCGGTGGTTGCTGGCCAGCTGAAGAATCTTGTCGTATACATCGCCGCGCTCAATGGCGGGGATGAAGCCCTTGGCCACTGCCCGGTCCAGGGTTTGTTCCAGCACGGGATGGGCCTGGCCTTTGCTAGCACTGAGCGCCACATCGGCGGTCTCCCCAGCGCTCGGCACGGCGGCGTTGTTGCTGGGGGTGTTGATCGTGGGGAGCACCCTGACGGCCTTGGTGTCCGGGGCCTGAAAAGCCGCGATCACCGCGGCCGTGGAAGGCGCACCGGCCAGCACGGCCGTGGGTTGTTGACCCAGGCCGCCGTCGAACTGAGCGTGCAGCTTGCCCAGGCTCAGTTGCTGGCCGGGGAATATGCGGTCGGGGTTGGCAATGCCGCTGTCACGCGCCAATTGGCGGGCCTGGCGCAGGGTTTGGCCGGCGCTGAGCGCCACGCCGCGCTGCTGCGCTTGTTCGCGCACCACGCCAACCAAGGTGTCACCGGACACCACGGCCCGGGTGGGCGCTGCCTCTGAAGGGGTTTGCCGGGCTTGCGCCAACGCTTGGCCAAAGCCAGCGCCGGGCGCGGGCTCGCGGCCTGCGGGGGTTGAGGTCGGGGCGGCAGCCGACGTGCCGGATGCCGAAGACGCCAGTTTGTCGTCAATCCGCATGGCCACTCCCAGGCGAGGCATCACCCCGGCGTGCTGGCGCTATGTCCCGAGCCCGACCCGTGCGCCGAACAGCCCCAGCCCGCCGGTTACAGGCGGCCAGACTCAGTGATTGGGGCATTGGCAGGGCGGTCATGACTTGGCTTCTTTCTTGCATTCAGCGGTTTCATGGGCTTTGAAGGTGTCGAAGTTTCAACACCTGCCCCCTACTCAATGCAAATGCTGTGCCGCCTTTTTTTGACGCTCTTAACGGCTCCCACCGGGGCCGGCGCCTGCCTGCGCCCTGCCCTGGCGGCACTGCTGCTGTGGGCGGGCACCGCGCAAGCCGCGCCAGCCAATGCCCCGGCCCCGCCGATTGCCCCTTCTCAGTTAGCCGCCCAGGGCAAAGCAGGCGCACGCCCGGGTGAGGCGGCCACCGCTGGCAGCCCCACCGACAAACTGTTCGCCCAGGCCCGCCAGTGGGTGGCGCAAACCCAGTCCCTGGCACCAACCAATATTGAATTTGCGCCGCTGGACATTCGCCTGCGGGTGCAGGACTGCCCCCAGCCGCTGACGGTGGACTACCCCTTCAACGCCAAAGACACCATCCGCGTGCGCTGCACGATCGAGCCGGCCTGGCAGATTTACCTGAGCTTGGTGCCCCCCAAAACGGCGCCAGCCGGGGCGGCTGCGGGGCCTTCAGGTGCTTCAGCGTCTTCAGCCCCCCAAGCGGCCCCGGCGAACGCCAGCCGGACCACCGTGGTCACGCGCCGACTCTTGCAGCGCGGCACGGTGCTGGAAGTAGACATGCTCGAAGAGGTCACGCGCCCTGCCCTGGGCCTGGACCCGCTGGCCGTGACCTCCCTGAAAGACGTGCAGCAGGCCGAACTGGTACGGGATGTGCCGGCCGGCGTGGCCTTGCGCAGCTATGACATCAAGCGCGCGATCCTGGTCAAAAAAGGGCAGATGGCCTTGCTGACCGTGGGCCAGGGCGCGGGTTTTCAGATCAGCGTGCGGGTCGAAGCCCAGCAAGACGGCACATTAGGTGAACAAATCCGCTTGAAAAATGCCGAGTCGGGTCGATTCTTAACGGGAGTAGTGACCGGACCGAATGCCCTGAAAGGCCTTTGATCCGGTTTTTCAGGCTGATTGCAAAATCTTTTGAAAAAGCCCTCAAGTTCCAGTTTCTGCGTCCGATACAGTACATGACTAGCCCCATCAGGCGGTGAGCGTCAGAAAGAGAGCCTTCAGATGACCGATCCAATTTCGCAATACGGAAGAACTGCACAGGACAGCATGCGCAGCGGCGCCGACAAGACGCAGAAAAAATCTGCGGCTGTGGTCAGCGAGAAAAGCGCGGCACCAGCGCCCGCCCCTGCGCCCAGCACGTCGGCCGCGCGCCCGGGTGCGGATGTCTTGAGCCTGAGCGATGTGGCTCAAAAAGCCATGAGCGAGCCTGAGTTCGACCGTGCCAAGGTCGATGCCATCAAGCAAGCCATCCAGCACGGCCAGTACCCGCTGGACCCCAAACGCATTGCTGAGAGCTTTGTCGCCATTGAACGCATGATCCGTGAGTGACCTGTCCGCCACGCCTGACAACACGCCCCGCGCCTGCTTGCTGGCGCAGGAGTTGGAGCGCGTGCTGGAAACTGAATTTCGGGCGCTGCAAGCCCAAAACCTGGACGAGTTTGAGCAACTCCAGGCTGGCAAAATCGATTTGCTGGCCGAACTCACCCGCCTGTGCCCGCCAGCCGCCGAGCTGCAAACCCTGCCGGGCTGGCAAGATATTCGGGAAAGCCTGGCGCGCAGCCGGGACGCCCACCGCCGCAACGCCGTGCTGATCGAACGCAAACTTGAATCCATCCGCGGCGCCTTGCAAAGCCTGCAAGCCAGCAGCGGCACCAGCACCGTCGAGGTCTACGACCGCCTGGGCCAAGTCGCCCGCTTCAGCCGCGGCCGGGGTTACCAAGACGCTTGAAGCGACTTCAAAGCACCTTAAACCGCCTTGGAACGGCTTGCCGCAGCCAGCCGTTTTCTCTCTTCACCTTTGAGTATTTGAGCCGTCAAGCCTGACGAATCAGCTGCAGCGCCAGCGCATGTAAGCGCTGGCCCGGCTGCACCAGCGCCTCGACGATGCTGAAGTGATTCAGTCCCGGCAGCGCCTCGCACACCGGCACGGCTTTGGCGCCCCAGGCATCGCGAATCAGCTGGTTGTGGCGCAAAAACTCAGGACTCTCGTTGCCGCCGGCCACGGTGTAAAGCGGCTGGCGCGGCGCGGGCAAACCGGCCGGGCTGGCACGGCGCACCTGGTCAAGCGTGAGCCGCAAATCACCCTGCAAAAACGGCGTGTGGCGCATGTTCTCCAGGTCGTACAAGCCTGAAATCGACAGCGCGCTTTTGACCAAGTCCACCGGCAGGTCCCGGGCCACCTTCTGCCACTGGCAGGTCAGCAACAAGGCGGCCAAGTGCCCGCCCGCCGAGTGGCCTATGACCGTGATCTTGCGCGGATCGCCGCCGTGCGCGGCAATGTTCCGGTGAGTCCAAGTCAGCGCCCGCACCATTTGCAGGGCGATGTCGGGAATCGTCACCGCCGGGCACAGGTCGTAATTGGGCACGACCACCGTGGCGCCAGCCGCGTTCAGCGCCGGGGCCACAAAAGAATGGTCGGCTTTGTCGAGCGAGCGCCAGTAGCCCCCGTGGATGAACACCACCACCGGCCGGCCCGGCCCCGTGCCGACGGGCGCGCCGGGGAAAATATCCAGCTTCTCGCTAGCGCTGGCGCCATAGGACACGTCCAGCGAGCAAGGCAGAACAGCCCGCACTTGCGCCGACTCGTGGTTCCACAGCGCAAAGTGCTGGGCATGCTCGGGCACCAAGGCCCGGTTGTTGTACATGCGGTTCAACCAGGCAGGATCAGGGCGGCTCATGGGGGCTCCAGGGGAAAGGTCTTCTTTGGGAAGGCGTTGAAAGAAAAGAGGCTCGCCAGCGCACTGATGAGCGGCCGCTATCTTGGCACAGCTGGGCGGGGCGTCTCAGCCTCGCCGTTCATCCTGAGCCCGCTAACCCGTTCCTTCTGAGCCCCCCCGTTCGCCCTCCACTCCCCCGTTCGTCCTGAGCCCGTGCCCGCGCGAACGGCAGGACCTTGGCTGCTCAAGGGTTTTCCTGAGTAGCCGCCCAGGCTGATTCCCGTATTCTGGATACAGAGTTCAAAACCGCTTGTGCCGTACCGCCCAAATGTCCCAACTGATTCAACTGGAAAGCGCCCCCGACCTGGTGGACCAGGTCTACCGTGCCCTGCTCGACGCCATCAGCGACGGCTCACTGGCCCCGGGCTCGCGCATCTTGCAAGAAGAGTTGGCCGAGCAATTGGCGGTGTCGCGCCAACCCGTATTGCAAGCGCTGCGCCTCTTGAAGAAAGACGGCTTTGTGCAAGACGCGCCGGGCCGGGGCGTGTTGGTCGCGCCGCTGAACGTGAATGGGCTCACGCAAATTTACCAAGTGCGCAGCGCACTTGACGCGCTGGCCGCCCGGCTCGCCGCCCAAGCCCGCTACGCCATGCAGGCCGAATTGATCACCGAAGGCCGACGCGCCGCCCGCGGGCAAAACGTCAAAGCCATGCTGGCCGCTGACGAGGCATTTCATGGGGCGATTTACGCCGCATCTGGCAACCCCTTGATTGCGCAGAGCGCGCAAATGCATTGGCAACATATTCGGCGTGCCATGGGCGCCGTGCTGCAGGTCTCGACCATGCGCGAGTCCATCTGGGACGAGCATGCCGCCATTGCCCAGGCGATTGCCCAAGGCAACGCAGCGATGGCCGAACAACTCATTCGCCAGCACGGCGAAGACGCGGGCCACAACCTGTCGCAGCTGCTCACCCAAGCCCTACAGGCCAAGACCTGAATCTTTCACTTCCAAACCAAACCCAGGAGACCACACCATGCGCCTGACCGCCGCCCAGAAAGAACAATTTGACCGCGAGGGCTACCTCTTTTTCCCCGGCCAGTTCACGCCCGAAGAAACCCGCAACCTGATCGAAGCCGTGCCCGAGCTTTACAGCCGCCGAGAGGACTACAACGTGCGCGAAAAGGGCAAGGACGCCGTGCGCACCAACTTTGCCGCCCACATGTACTCCAAGCCGTTTGCCAAGCTGGGCCGGCATCCCCGCATGGTCGAGCCGGTCGAAGACCTGCTGGGTGAAAAGCTCTACATGCACCAGTTCAAGATCAACGGCAAGATGGCTTTTGAGGGCGACGTCTGGCAGTGGCACCAGGACTACGGCACCTGGCTGAACGACGACATGATGCCGACCGAGCGCGCCATGAACGTGGCGATTTTTCTGGACGACGTGACCGAGCACAACGGCCCGCTGATGTTCATCCCCGGCAGTCATAAAAAAGGTGTGGTCGAGGCCAAGCACGACCTCACCACCACCAGCTACCCGCTGTGGACCGTGGACAACCAACTCATCCGCCAGCTGGTGCAGCGCGCTGGCGGCAAAGAAGGCGGCATCGTCAGCCCCAAGGGCCCGGCCGGCTCGATGATCTTGTTTCACTCCTGCCTGGTGCATGCCTCGGGCAGCAACCTCTCGCCCTTTGACCGCGTGGCCGTGTACCTGAGCCTGTGCGCCGTGAGCAATCACATTCGCCGCCACAAGCGCCCCGAATACATTGCCCACCGCGACTTCACGCCGATCGATTGCCTGCCCGACGATTGCCTGCTCAAAGACTACCCGGTGGACTTGCCGTGGAAAGACGGCGTGCCCGCCAGCGCACTACAAACCTCGATGGAAGAAATCGCACCGCAACGCAAGGCTGCCTGAACCATGAACCTCTACGCCAAACTCCAAAAGCGCCAAGCCGAAGGCAAGCCCGTTCGTATCGGTCTGATCGGCGCCGGCAAATTCGGCTCCATGTACTTGGCGCAAGTGCCGCGCACACCCGGCGTGCACCTGGTCGCCATTGCCGACTTGTCACCCGACACAGCGCGCGCCAATCTGGCCCGCGTCGGCTGGGCGCCGCACCAGTCGCAAGCCGCGTCCGCTGACGACGCCATGAAGACCGGCAACACCTGGATCACCGAAGACTGGCGCGCCGTGGTCACCCACCCGCAAATTGACGTCATCGTCGAATGCACCGGCAACCCGATTGCGGCGGTAGAGCATTGCCTCGAAGCCTTTGCGCATGGCAAGCATGTGGTCAACGTCACGGTAGAAGCCGAAGCCTTTTGCGGCGCCCTGCTGGCGCGCAAGGCCGAGCAAGCAGGCGTGGTCTATTCCATGGCCTTTGGCGACCAGCCCGCGCTGATTTGCGATTTGGTGGACTGGGCCCGCACCTGCGGCTTTCCGGTGGTGGCGGCGGGCCGTGGCCACAAATGGCTGCCGCATTTTTGCGAGTCCACGCCTGAGACGGTGTGGGGCAATTACGGTTTGACGCCCGAGCAAGCCGCGCGCGGCGGCCTGAACCCCAAGATGTTCAACAGCTTTCTGGACGGCTCCAAACCCTCCATTGAGTCCACCGCCGTGGCCAACGCGACCGGCCTCACGGTACCTAGCAACGGCTTGCTGTACCCACCGGCCAGCGTGGAAGACATTCCCTTTGTCACCCGCCCGATCAGCGAAGGCGGCGTGCTGGAACGTAAGGGCATGGTCGAAGTGATCTCGTCCCTTGAAGCCAACGGCCGCAAGATCCCGTATGACATTCGCATGGGCGTGTGGGTCACGGTGGAAGCCGAGACCGACTACATCAAGAACTGCTTTGAGGAATACAACGCCCACACCGACCCGAGCGGGCGCTACTTCACGCTCTACAAACGCTGGCATTTGATCGGCCTGGAAGTCGGCGTGTCGGTGGCCAGCGTGGCGCTGCGCGGCGAGCCCACCGGCGTGGCCACTTGCTGGAACGCCGACGTGGTGGCGACTGCCAAACGCGACCTGGCGCCCGGCGACATGCTCGACGGCGAAGGCGGCTACACCGTGTGGGGCAAGCTGCTGCCGGCAGCGACTTCGGTGCAGATGGGCGGCTTGCCGCTGGGTCTGGCGCATCAGGTCAAAGTCATTCGCCCGGTGAAAAAAGGCCAGAGTCTCAGCTGGGCCGACGTGGCTATGGACACCAGCACGCCAGCCTACAAGGTGCGGCACGAGATGGAGTCGCTGTTCAAGTAAAGTCCCCGGCCGGGTGAGACCGCGCCCTCAGCCCCTGCGTGAAGTTGCGACCGGGGTGAAACCGCGCCCTCACCCCTGCCCTCTCCCAGAGGGAGAGGGAGGAAGACAAAATGCCAACTCTCGCTGACGTCCAGACGAAGCGGATTTCCCGGGTGAGACCGCGCCCCCACCCCTGCCTCTCCCAGAGGGAGAGGGAGGAAGACAGAATGCCAACTCTCGCTGACGTCCAGACGAAGCGGATTTCCCGGGTGAGACCGCGC
>JBBAPH010000026.1:0-20607 GCA_040400935.1 Polaromonas sp. | reverse complement strand
GGGTGAGACCGCGCCCTCACCCCTGCCCTCTCCCAGGGGGAGAGGGAGGAAGACAAAATGCCAACCCTCGCTGACGTCCAGACGAAGCGGATTTCCCGGGTGAGACCGCGCCCTCACCCCTGCCCTCTCCCAGGGGGAGAGGGAGGAAGACAGAATGCCAACTCTCGCTGCCGTCCAGACGAAGCGGATTTCCCGTTTGACCCCTTCCCCGAATTGCTCCCTCTCCCCGAATTGCTCTCCCCGAATTGCTCTCCCCGAATTGCTCCCTCTCCCTCTGGGAGAGGGCAGGGGTGAGGGCGCGGTCTTACCGATCAAAACCAAACCCAATCACCAGCCATGAACACCGCCCCACCTAAAACCCCCATCGCCCTGCTGGGCACCGGCAAGATGGGCCTGCCCATGGCCAAGCGCTTGTGCGAAGCCGGCTTTGAAGTACATGCCTGGAACCGCACCCGCGCCAAAGCCGAACCCTTGCAAGCCCTGGGCGCGCGCGTGCACGACTCGGCAGCACAAGCCGTGGCCAAAGCCAGCATCGTCATCGGCATGCTGGAAAACGGTCAGGTCAACGAAGACCTGCTGTTCACCCAAGGCACGGCACAAGCCATGCAGCCGGGCACGCTGTTCATCGACATGGCGTCCACCCAGCCACTCCAAGCCAGAGACCACGCGGCCCGCCTGCAAGCACTGGGCCTTCGCCACCTAGACGCGCCGGTATCGGGCGGGACGCTGGGCGCCGAGCAAGGCACGCTGGCCATCATGGCCGGCGGTGATGCGGCTGACTTTGAAGCAGCGCAAGCCGTCTTCAAACCGCTGGGCCGCAGCACGCACGTCGGCCCGCACGGTGCAGGCCAGCTCGCCAAACTAGCCAACCAGATGATCGTCGGCATCACGATTGGCGCAGTGGCCGAAGCCTTGCTGCTGGCGGCCAAGGGCGGCGCCGACATGGCCAAGGTCAAGGAAGCCATAGGCGGCGGCTTTGCCGACAGCCGTATCTTGCAGGTGCACGGCCAGCGCATGGTCGATCGCGACTTTGCGGCGCGCGCGCGGATGTCGATTCAGCTCAAGGACATGCGCAACGCCTTGCTGACTGCTGGCGAGCTTGGTTTTGAAGCGCCCATCACCGAGCTCTTTGAACAACTCTACGCGGACGGCGAAGCCCAGGGGCTGAGCGAGCTGGATCACTCGGGCTTGTTTGTGGAGTTGGCGCGGCGCAACGGGATGGAGTGATGCGTATCAACGAAGGCTTCGACAGGCCTGTCCTGAGCTTGTCGAAGGGCTCAGCCCGAACGGGCGGGGAAAAAGTACACCGTTCGCCCTGAGCTTGTCGAAGGGTAAATGCCTCAGCAGCACTCAAACACCAAGCGAGCCCTTCGACAAGCTCAGGGCGAACGGAAAAGCAAAGTCGGACCAGCGCAGCAGCGCTCAATACCCCAACATATTACGCCGCACGTGCACCAGATGTGCCAAACACAGCGCCTTGGCGCGTTCAGCGTCGCGCTCTTTCAGCGCCGCCACCAGATCGCGGTGTTCCTGCTGGTACTCCTGGCGCCGCTCAGGCGTGGCGCTGCGGCGTTTCAGCATGCCCCACTCTGCTTCTGAACGGGCCTGGTTCATCAGCGAAAAAACGCTGACGATGAAGCCGTTGTGCGCGGCGTTGGCAATCACCTCGTGCAAGAGGCTGTCCCAATGCTCGAAGTCTTCCAACGTCTGGGCGGCTTCGGCTTTGTCGCAGCATTCGTCCATGCGGGCAAAGTCGCTGGCGTTGGCGTTGCCCACCACCAGGTCGATGATGGCTGGCTCCAGCGCCAAGCGAGCGCTTATGAGTTCGGCCGGGCTGCTGTAGGCGGCCAAGGCGCCCTCGCCTTCGCGGCCGAGCTGCTCGGGCAGGCGTTCGCTCACATACGTGCCGCTGCCCACAGTCTGCGTGATCAGGCCTTTGTCCTTGAGCTTGGCCAGCACACGGCGCACGGTGGAGCGGCTCAGGCCGGTGTGGGTGCTGAAGTAGCGCTCGGTCGGCAAGCGGTGGCCGGGCCGCCATTTGCGGGACTTCAGGTTGTCCAGGATGGATTGCTCCAGGCCGGTGGCGTCGGTGTGGGTGTTCATGCCTGAGCTTGGCGTTAAGGGAAACACAGCGCGTCAAACGCATGGGGCGTGGAGCGCAGATCGGGTTGCAGAAAAGCTGTCATAGCCCGAATTGGGCCTGATTGGTTCAGGGCTGCGAACCCGTACTTTCACCGATAGTTTAGCTAGGTGTTTTCCCGAAAACGTGGTTTCCACGTGCCGGGAGATGAGCTTGATTGGCCATAATTGGGCCGCTTTATCAGACCAACCTCACCCATCCGGACCAGCGGCTGAATTGTCAGCTGGCCAAGCTTTTCCAGGAGAAATGTTTTGCGCATCGCCACCTATGAATCCAAGGGCCAACGCCGCGTCGGCATCGTCTCGGCCGACGGCCTGCAGGTCACGCCCTTGCAGCTCACGCCCGAGCAAGCCCACACCGGTGCGCTGGCGCTGATCACTTCGGGCAAGCCCCTGGCCCAGTGGCCACGCTTGGAAGCTGAGACCGTGGCGGTGGCCAGCGTCAAGCTGATCGCCCCTTTGCCGGTGCCGCGCCGCAATATTTTTTGCGTGGGCCGCAACTACCACGCACACGCCAAAGAGCTGTCGGCGTCTGTCTTCAAAGACAACAACGCCAACCCCGAAGCCTGGCCCATCGTTTTCACCAAAGTGCCCGAGTGCGTGGTCGGCCCCACGGATGAGGTGCGTTTGCCGCACGGTGTTTCCGAGCAGATCGACTATGAATCCGAATTGGCCGTGGTGATCGGCACCAGCGGCACCAACATCAGCAAGGCAGATGCGCTCAAGCATGTGTACGGCTACACCATCGTCAACGACGTGACCGCCCGCGACGTACAAATGCGCCACGCCCAGTGGGACTTGGGCAAGTCGTTCGACACCTTCTGCCCCATGGGCCCGTGGCTCGTGACGGCCGACGAGATGGACGGCACC
The DNA here is from genome assembly GCA_040400935.1 of Polaromonas sp. GTDB lineage: Bacteria > Pseudomonadota > Gammaproteobacteria > Burkholderiales > Burkholderiaceae_C > Polaromonas. Next base: position 17,598 of record JBBAPH010000026.1, on the reverse strand, counting down.
CGCACCCGCGTGCGCGGTTGGGTCAATGGTGAATTGCGCCAAGACGGCCAGACCACTGATCTGATCTTTGACATCCCCACACTGATCGAGACCTGCTCGCGCGGCATCACGCTCTACCCCGGCGACATCATCGCCACCGGTACGCCGGCCGGCGTGGGCATGGGCTTGACGCCACCGCGCTACCTCAAAACCGGCGACGTGGTGCGCGTCGAGATTGACGGCATCGGCTCGATTGAAAACCGCTTCGTCTGAGCCTTTTCCCAAGCACCCATTTAAATTGAACGCCTGACAAGGCAGCAACCCGAGGCGCGAACAGCGCCCTACAGGAGATAGAAAAATGAGCAAAGTAACGTGGACCGGCGGCGTGGAGCACTGGACCAAAAAAGGCGACATCAATCTGTTCATGTGGCAAAAGAAGGCATCGACCAAGGTGCCGTTTGCCGGGACGATTTTCTTTGTGCACGGCTCTTCGATGGCATCCCAGCCCACGTTCGACCTGGCCGTGCCCGGCCGCCCCTACTCGTCAGCGATGGACTGGTTCGCCGACCACGGCTTTGACACCTGGACCATGGACAACGAAGGTTACGGCCGCTCGGACAAGCACCGCGACATCAACTTCGACATCAGCAACGGTGCCGACGACCTGGCCGTGGGCAGCCAGTACATCATGGAAAAAACCGGCGCCAAGTCGCTCTTGATGTACGGCATTTCCTCGGGTGCGCTCAAGGCTGCGTTGTTTGCCGAGCGTCATCCCGAGCGCGTGGCCAAGCTAGCCCTGGACGCTTTTGTGTGGACCGGCGAAGGCAGCCACACGCTGGAGCAGCGCAAGAAAAAGTTGCCCGAGTTCCTGGCCCAAAACCGCCGTGCCATTGACCGGCCCTTTGTGCACAGCATCTTCCAGCGCGACCATCCCGATACCGCCGACGCGGTCACGGTCGAGGCTTTTGCCGACGCGATCTTGACGCTGGACGACTCCATGCCTACCGGCACGTATGTCGACATGTGCTCCAAGCTGCCACTCTTGGACCCCAAGAAAATCACCGCGCCTTCGATCATCTTGCGTGGTGAGTACGACGGCATTGCGGGCATGGAAGACCTGATCAAGTTCTTTGATTTGCTGCCCAACATGAACAAGCAGTTCAGCGTGATGCGCGGCATTTCGCACGCCAGCTTCCAGCAAAAAAACTACATGATGGTCTATCACATCCTGCACAGTTTTTATACGATGCCCGAGCCTTCCTATAAGGGGTAAGCCATGCGCCACTTGATGAAATCCGTGTTGGGTGCGGCCTTGCTGGCCGCAGGTCTGGGCATGACCGGCAGCGCCCCGGCGCAGTCGGCTTACCCGAACAAGCCGGTCAAGCTGATCGTGCCGTTTGCGCCCGGCGGTTTCACCGACGTGGTGGCGCGCATCTTGGGCCAGCGCCTGTCCACCGCCATGGGCCAGCAGTTCATTGTCGAAAACAAGGCTGGTGCCGGCTCCATCATTGGCACGGACTTCGTGGCCAAGGCCCCGCCCGACGGCTACACCCTGGTGATGATCTCGACCACGCACGTGATCAGCCCGTGGATCTACAAGAACGTGCCGTACGACCCGATCAAGAGCTTCACCGTGGTCTCCAAGTTGGTGGACTCGCCCTATGTGCTGCTGGTCAACCCCAAGGTGCAGGCGCGCAATGTGCAGGAGTTCGTGGCCCTGGCCAAATCGCAACCCGGCAACATCCATTACGCCTCGTCGGGCAATGGCAGCTCGCAGCATTTGATGGGCGGTCTGTTCGCTTCCATGACTGGCGCGCCCTTGAAGCATGTGCCTTACAAAGGCAGCAACGGCGCGGCCAATGACTTGGTGGCTGGCATTGTGGAAAGCAGCTTTGCAGGTGTGCCCAACGCATTAGCCCAAGTGCCGCAAGGTCGCCTCAAGGCTTTGGCGGTAACCACGTCCAAGCGGATTCCGCAACTGCCTGATGTGCCGACCATGCAAGAAGCTGGTGTGCCCGGTTACGAAGCCTCGGTCTGGCTGGCGCTGCTGGCGCCGGCCAACACGCCGCGCGAGATCGTCAACAAGCTCAACAGCGAAATTGCCAAGCTGATGGCCTCACCCGACACGCGCAAAGCGCTATACGACGCAGGCGTGGAAGTCACCCCTTCCACCCCTGAGGCCATGTCTGAGTACATGGTGCAAGAGTTCAACCGCTGGGGCAAGGTCGTCAAGGACGCGGGCATCAAGATGGAGTGAACTGTTCGCCAGCTTTTTACTCAGGCCATGAAAAAAGCCGCTGCAACCCGAAGGTTGCAGCGGCTTTTTTGCGGACTTGATTGCGGGACTTCCAGCCCAGCCTAATCAGCTCAGTCGCGAGCCTTGGCGAATTTACCGCCTGGCTTGCGTGCTGCATCACGCGGCACGAACACCTTGCCAGCGGGCTTGGCAAAACCACCAGGCTTGCGGGCAAAGTCAGGGCGTGGCGCGAAGTCGTTGCGCGGCGCAAAGTCATTGCGGGCGCCAAAAGCACGGTCGTCACGCGGGGCGAAGTTGCGCTCTTCGCGGGGCGCGAAGTTGCGGTCTTCACGTGGGGCAAAGCTGCTGCTGCTGCTGTTGCCGCCGCCAAAGCTTCGGTCGTCACGACGCGGTGCGCGGTCGGCAAAACCACCGCGGTCGCCACGATCACCAAAGCCTTGACCGGCGTTCTGGAACGGAGCGCGATCGTTGCCGCGGTCTTGGCGATTGCCGCCAAAGCCACCGCCAGCGCCACCGCCGAAACCGCCACCTGCAGGGCGACGACCGGCAAAGCCGCCACTACCACCACCGTTACCGCCACCGAAGCTGCGACCACGGTCACCGCCACGATCTGGGCCGTTGAAGTTGCCACGTGGGCGCTCAAAAGCAGGCGCGCGCTGTTGTGGCTCCAGGCCAGCAATCACGCTGGGCTTGAGGGTTTGCTTGGTGTAGTGCTCGATCTCGCCAATCTTGCGGCGGTCGCGGAACTCGGCAATCGTGATCGCCTGGCCGCTGCGGCCAGCGCGGCCGGTACGGCCAATGCGGTGCACATAGTCTTCGGCTTTCATGGGCAGGCCGTAGTTGATGACGTGCGTGATGGTGGGCACGTCCAGGCCACGGGCGGCCACGTCGGTAGCCACCAAAATTTGCACGCGGCCGTCACGGAAAGCCATCAGGCGGCGGTTGCGCAGGCCTTGGCTCAGGGCGCCATGCAGGGCCACGGCGCTAAAGCCTTCTTGCACCAAATCATTGGCCAGGCCATCGCACTCGACTTGCGTGCAGGCAAACACCACGGCTTGGTTGATGGTGGTGTCGCGCAGCCAGTGGTCCAGCAGCTTGCGCTTGTGGGTCATGTTGTCGGCCCACAGCAGCGACTGCGTGATGGAGGTGTGCTTGTCTTGCGGCGAGTCGATTTCCAGACGCTGTGGCTCGCGCATGACGCGGGTGGCCAATTGCATGATGCGCGGCGCAAAGGTGGCGCTGAACATCATGGTCTGGCGGCGCTGCAGCGTGAGCTGGTTGACTTCGGTCAGGTCGTCGGCAAAGCCCAGGTCCAGCATGCGGTCGGCTTCGTCAACCACCAGGAACTGCACTTGGTCCAGCTTGATCTGCATGCTGCGCTGCAGGTCCAGTAGACGGCCAGGCGTGGCGACCACGAGGTCGGCGTTTTGCAGCTTGGCAATTTGCAGCTGGTAAGGAATGCCGCCCACCACGTTGGCAATGCGCAGGCCGCGGCAATGGCGCACCAGGTCAATGGCGTCGGCGCAGACTTGCTGAGCCAGTTCGCGCGTGGGGCACAAAATCAGCGCGCCAGGGGTGGCAGCCTTGAAGTTACGCGGGTTGGTCGGGTCTTTGCGCTTGGATTTTTTCAGCGGGGCTTCGCCCTTGGCAATGGCTTCGGCGTTCTGGCGCTCGAACTCGGCGCGCTCTTGGCGCTCGGCCTCGTCACGCTGGGTGAGCAAGGTGTGCAGCACGGGCAGCAAGAAGGCGGCGGTCTTGCCGCTGCCGGTCTGGCTGGACACCATCAGGTCGGTGAACTTGGCTTTTTTGCCTTCGCCCGCGTCGGACTGCAGGCCTTGCATGGCCTTGGGGATGGTCGCCATTTGCACGGCGGTGGGCTGGGTAAAGCCCATGTCGGCCACCGCTTGCAGCAGCTCGGGCGCCAGGCCCAATTTCACAAAACCGTTGGGCTGGGGCGCGACGGCTTGCAGGGAAGTGGCTTCGGCCGGGGCGTCGGAAAAGTCAGGCACCGAAGTGTCTGCCATGTCGACAGAGGTATCGGCAGAAGAGTCGGCAAAAGATTCGGGCAACAGGTCGCCGCGAGGCTCAAAAGAGTCAGTCATGTTTTCATCTCACTAATCACCTGCCCGCCACCAAGTCAGCGTGATCGCTGGGCGGTTTAGAGACAGGGAACTTTTCCCGCCGCGATGCGGCAGGCTTCGTTCATGGTTAATAAAACATCAACCATCAAACGAATATGCGGTCCGGGGCGAGCCCGAAGCGGTGACTCCGTTGTTGGAGTCCAAAAGTGTGAGGCAGATGTACAAATGCAGCGCACGGTGTGCATCTGCAAGCCCGTGATTATGGCACGGTTTACGGGTTTCCACCAAGGACTTTGTGAATCGACGTGAATATCGCTTGAACATCGCCGGCTGCCCTGCCCTGCATTCGCCCTTGCCTTCGCATCTACCCAGCACCGACGCCGTGCCACGCCAGCCACCTACAACCCAAGCCGGGGCTGCATGGAGCATGACTGTCTTGACAGCAAGCACCGTCAACCAAGGTGAGGAGCAGGTCCATGGATTCAGGCAGGCGTTCCTTCTTTTTGCGCAGCGCGGGCGTGGCCGTGGCGGTGGGCAGCTCGGCCGCGCTGGCCCAGCAGGCTGTGGCCCAGCCTTCGCAGGCAGCGGCACAGGCGGCACAGCCCGACAACCCGCCGGCTTATGTGTTTTTCAACGCCAACGAGACGGCGTTTGTAGAGGCAGCCGTGGATCGTCTGATACCGGCCGATGCCGAAGGCCCAGGCGCACTGGCCGCCTGGGTGCCGCACTTCATTGACTTGCAGCTCGGCGGTGCCTGGGGCGCGGGCGAGCGGCTGTACCGCAGCGGGCCCTGGCAGGGGGGCACGCCCACGCAGGGCTACCAGCTGCCCTTCACACCGGCAGAATTGTTCAGAACCGCGCTGGCGGCTTTGCGCGAAGAAACGGCGAGCCGCCCTTTTCACCAACTCAGCGCCAGCGCGCAAGACCAGTTCTTGCGCGACTTGCAGACCAGCGACCGGTCCTTGGGCGGGGTGCCGGCCAAGGTGTTTTTTGAGTCGCTCTGGGCGCTCACGCTGGAGGGATTTTTTGCGGACCCGGTGTACGGCGGCAACCACGGCATGGTGGGCTGGAAGCTGATTGGTTTTCCCGGTGCTTACGCCAACTACTACCACCAGGTGGACCAGCACGGCTTGGCTTTCAATGCCGCGCCGGTGAGCCTGGCCGACAACGGCCACGGCGGCCTGCAGTTGCACCCCGACATTCCGGCCCATGGCGGCGCCCTGCCCCAGCAGGGAGGGCGCTGACATGGCCACCGAGACTGCGACAAAACTCAAAGAAGTAGACGCGCTGGTGCTGGGCATGGGCCTGGTGGGCACGGTGCTTTCGCGCGAGCTCACGCGCGCCGGCCTGAACGTGGTGGCGCTGGAGCGCGGCCGCCCGCAGTCCACCGTGCCCGACTTTCAAGGCCCGCAGATTCATGACGAGCTGCGCTATTCGGTGCGCAAGGCGCTGATGCAAGACAACACCCGCGAAGCTGTGACCTTTCGCAACCGCAGTGACCAGGTGGCGCTGCCCATGCGGCGATGGGAAGGCTTTTTGCCGGGCACCGGGGTGGGCGGGGCCATGGTGCACTGGAACGGACAGACCTACCGCTTTCAGGACACCGACTTTCGCCAAAAGAGCCACACCGAGGCGCGCTACGGCCCGCGCTTCATGGACCCGGAGTTGCGCATCCAGGACTGGGGCGTGACTGCCGCAGAGTTGGAGCCGCATTACGACCACTTCGAGTATTTGCTGGGCGTGAGCGGCCAGGCCGGCCATGTGCGCGGCCAAAAAATCGCGGGTGGCAACCCCTTTGAAGATTCGCGCTCGCGCCCTTACCCGACCCCGCCCATGAAGGAGCCTTACGGCTCGGCGCTGTTTCGCAAAGCGGCGCAAAGCCTGGGCTACCACCCGTTCCCTCAGCCCTCGGCCAACCTGAGCCAGAACTACACCAACCCCGAAGGCATGACGCTGCGCACCTGCATGTTCTGCGGTTTTTGCGAGCGCTATGGCTGCGAGCATTACGCCAAGTCGTCGCCACAAACTATTTTGTTGCCGCGCCTGTACCGCGAGCCGCGTTTTACGCTGCGCACCCAGTGCCAGGTGCTGCGCATCAACCTGGACAGCGCCAGGCGCCGCGCGGTGAGCGTGACCTATGCCGACGCAGCAGGCCAGACCTTTGAGCAACCAGCCGGGCTGATTGTGGTCGGCATGTACGCGCTGAACAACGTGCGCTTGCTGCTGCTCTCGGGCGTGGGCCAGGCGTATGACCCGGCCACCGAGCGCGGCACGGTGGGGCGCAACTACGCCTACCAGACCACCAGCGCGGTGCAGGTGTTTTTTGACGAGCGCACGCACATCAACCCCTTCATGCGCTCGGGTGCCAACGGCACGGTGATGGCCGATTTTGTGAGCGACAACTTTGACCACGGACCGTTGGGCTTTGTGGGCGGCGGCTACATCGGTGAAGTCATGTCGCATGGCCGTCCCATTGAGTTTCACCCCACGCCGCCTGGCACGCCGGCCTGGGGCTCGGCCTGGAAGCAGGCCGTCAAAGCCCACTACAAGCACACCTCGGTCGTCAACATCCACGGCAGCTCGTCGGCCCACCGCGCCAACCACCTGGACCTGGACCCGACCTACCTCGACGCTTGGGGTCTGCCACTCTTGCGCATGACCTTTGACTTTCCGCCCAACGATTTGCGCCTGTCGGCCCACCTGACCGACAAGGCGCTGCAGATCGGCCGCGCCATGGGCGGGCGGCAAGTGGCTGGCAGCGCGCGCAAGGGGCCGTACAACAGCATGCAGTACCAGACCACGCACAACACCGGCGGCACCGTGATGGGCAGCGACCCGGCCACCAGCGTGGTCAACCGCTTTTTGCAAAGTTGGGACGTGTCCAACTTGTTTGTCATTGGCGCGTCCAACTTCCCGCAAAACGCGTCTTACAACCCGACCAACACCGTCGGCGCGCTGGCCTATTGGTCGGCCGACGCCATCGTCAACCGTTACCTGCCGGCCCCCGGCCCGCTGGTGCCCAGGAGCTGACATGAACACCTCGCCACTCCAAGGTATTTGGCTGGCCGGCTTGCTGAGCGGCCTGGGCAACAGCTGGGGCCTGCCCGAGATGGCAGGGCCCCATCCGCCCGAGGTCACGGCACAGGCGGCAACCGCGCGTCCGCAGAACCCACCACCTGCGGCGCCGCAGACGCCCACCACGACGAACCTGCCGCAAATCGGCGCCCGCTTGGCCGCGCAGGGCGACGCCGCACGGGGCGTACCTGCCTGCGTGAGCTGCCATGGCGCGAATGGGGAAGGCATGGCTACGTCAGGCTTTCCCCGCCTGAGTGGCCAGCCCGCCGGCTACCTGGTGCGGCAAATTGAAAGCTTTGCCAATGGCAGCCGGCCTCATGCGGTGATGACGCCGATTGCCAAAGCCATGAGCCCCGAGCAAAACCGAGCCGCCGCGATTTTCTACAGCCAGCTCACTGCAGCCGCGCCCACGCCAGCCCCGACCGCCAACAAGGCCTTGACCGCCCGCGGCGAACGCTTGGCGCTACGCGGCGACGAAGCCCTGCAACTGCAAGCCTGCGCCAATTACCACGGCCCCGGCGGCACGGGCGAGGCCAACCGCTACCCGGCCCTCGCGGGCCAGCATGAGAGCTACTTGACTGCGGCCATGCAAGCCTGGAAAACCGGGCAGCGCCGCAACGACCCCAGCGGTCAAATGCCCGCCGTCGCCGCGAGCATGAACGAGGCCGATATCGCCGCCGTGGCCGGGTATTACGCCGCCCTGGCCCCGGCCAGCCGGTCGCGGCAAGCCACGTCGCCAGGCGCTGCCGGGCCCACGTCGCCCTCGCCTGCAGGCGCTGGTGCCGGGCAGGCCACGCCGCCCAGCGGCACCGGCTCGGAGCAAACCCCGCTCAGCGGCGGCGGCCAAGGCCCGGGCGGCGGTGGCGCCACGCAGCTGCCCACCCGTTAAACACGAAACCGCGACGCTCCAACCTGAAGCCAGGCCCTTCGCCCAACGAGCGCGAGCGCCGCACTGACTTGACCAGAAGCGCCTTTGCCTTGTTTAATGCGAAAAATAACATTTGGAAACAATTGACCAAAGTCCTTGCGTTTCCTCCAAAAAAGGCGCGAGTTCATGGAAGCACCGAAGCCGGGCGGAGCCAGCCTGCCGTTGGGGACAGCTAGTTCGGGGGATCTCGCGTTTGCGGTTTTTCTGCTGCTGACGATTTGCAGCATTGCTTGGCTGGGCCGTTTGATCTACATCGAGGGCAAGCGGAAAAAAGAGGCCTCCCAAAAAACACCAGCCCCAGCACAGGCCCTGGCCCAAGCGGCGGTCCCCCGAAGCGCCCAAGCCGACCAGCCCAACTTGCTACGCAGGGCGCTGGCCGCTTTTACCTTCACCTTTAGCTTTACCCGCGCGGCCAGAGCGGCCAGACCGGCAAGACCGGCGAATTCAACCGCCAAGCCCACGGCCGCAAAGCAGACGCCCTTGCCAGCGCGCCGAGGAAATCCAACGCCCACCGACATCGCATTTTTGGCCTTGCTTGCCTTGGTGCTGGTCAGCGTGGTCTGGGTCGGCGGACTCATCTACAAGGAAGGCCTGAAAAACGAAGTCTCCAAGCAAAACGCACACAAGTGGACAACTTGGTTCACTGAAGCCAGTGCCAAACGCTTTGAGGCCGACTACGACTTGGCTGACTGCGCTGGCGGACCACGCGACAAAGCCAGCCCCGCCCTCTGGGGCAAGTGTCTGGCCGCACTCACAGCCGACGACGGGCCGCTGGCCCTGCTGCGCAACCCCTTCACCAAGAAGCTGCCCGCACTGGCCGCCAAGTGCGACCCCGGCAACAAGTCACTGGCCGGTGCGCTGGTGATTGAAAAGCTGGTGCCCACGCCACCGGGCTCGCCCCAACCGATTGCCGCATCGCCCATGGTGGAAAGCGATCCGATTGATCAAAAAATGCAGCTGCGCGTGAGCTATTGCGACATGGGCGCCTTCCCCGGCAAGCCGGCTGAAACCGAGTTTTAAAAAAGTCTGGTGATGGCCGCACAACTCCCCGCCTCTTCCCTGCCCGCTGAGCCCAGCATGACCCTGCGCAAAAAGGTCTACAGCTGGCTGCTGGACCCCGACCTGCCCAACAACCACCACAAGGATGTGGACCGCTGGATTGGCATCCTGATCGTCGCCAATTTGTTCGCGTTGATGTTCGAGCACATCCCCGCGATCTATGAGCCCAACCAACGCTGGTTCCATGTCTTTGACGTGTTCTCGGTCATCGTCTTCACGGTCGAGTACTTGCTACGGCTGTACCTCGCGCCTGAAGACGCGGAGTTCAAGCGCCGCCGCCACGCCCGGCTGGCGTATGTGAGCAGCCCGTTTGCGGTGATTGACCTGCTCGCCATTGCACCGTTTTATTTGCAAGCCTTCATCCCCGTGGACTTGCGGGTGCTGCGGGCGCTGCGGCTGCTGCGTATCCTCAAGCTCTTTCGCGTGGTGTTGCCGGCGGTGCGCGAGTTCAGGCTCCTGAACGCCGACCGCACCTTCCGCCAAAAAGTGCATGCCCTGGTGTTCCCGAGCGACTACGGCGGCAAGCTGCACGGCCTGTTTGACGGGTTCATCGTGATCTGGGTGGTGATCTCGGTGCTGGCCGTGATTCTGGAATCGGTGCAAAGCATCAACCACGTGCTGCACCTGGAGTTCATCATCCTGGACGCCGTGGCGGTAGCGATTTTCTCGATCGAATACTGCCTGCGGCTTTACAGTTGCGTGGAGCAGCCGGGGTTTGAGCACGCCGTCAAAGGGCGTTTTAAGCAGTTCAAGTCGCCCTCCATGCTGGTGGACTTGCTGGCCATCTTGCCCTTCTTCTTGGAAGTGCTGCTGCACAACCTGATGGACCTGCGCTTTTTGCGGGTCTTCAGGCTGATGCGCTTGCTCAAGCTCACCCGCTACACCGGCGCCACCGTCACGCTGACCAAGGTGATCGTGCGCGAATGGCCGGTGATGGGGGCCTCGGCTTTCATCATGCTGCTGCTGGTGGTGCTGACCGCCAGCCTGGGTTACTTGTTCGAGCACGAAGCCCAGCCCGACAAGTTCGAGAACATTCCGCAGTCGATTTACTGGGCGGTGATCACGCTGGCGTCGGTGGGTTATGGCGATATTTCGCCGGTGACCACCATGGGCCGGATCATGACCATCATCTTGGCGTTGATGGGCATAGGCATTTTTGCGATTCCCGCCGCCTTGCTGTCTTCAGCCTTCACCGACCAGTTACGCATTGAGCGCGAGAAACTGCGCAACCAGCTCTACAAAATGCTGGAAGACGGCATTTTGTCGCCCGAGGAAACGGAAATATTGGACGCCGAGGCCAAGCGCCTGCACCTGAGCCACGACGACGTGGAGCAACTCATTGAGCGGGCCAGGCGCGAACGCGAGCTGATGGAAGACGTGTCCGTGCTGCCGCTGCACAAGATCGCCACCAAGTCAGAGCATGCGGTAGAACACTACAAATCCCTCATGAGCCAGATCAGGCAGCTCGGCATCATGACCGACGCCGCCGGCTTTGAACGCGTGGCCCAGGAGCCGGACCGCATGACGGCCGGGGACTTGGCGCTGTGGCGAAGCATTCAGGGCCGGGGCGAGCCAGCCGCTAAGCCTTGATGCGCTGATGACCGCTCAGTCGCTGAGCGGCAACAAGATTTCGTTGCGACGATTCCAGGGCAAGGTGAACGGGTCGTCATAGCGCGCCACCTGCGGCTTGTCTATGAAAGCCACCTGGTTGTTCTGCAGCCAGGTCTTGAGCGCCTGTGTTTTCTCCGCCACGCTGGCCTCGGTGGTGAAGCCGCTGAATCGCACCGCCGCCATGCGGTGGGCTGGCACCTCGCGCAGCCGCACACCAGCGTCCAAGGGCGTCGGCAGCGCAGCCCGCGCGCTGCCTGCCGGCATGACGAAATGCAAACGCCACTGCTCAGCCGTTGCTGCACTGCCCTGCACGGGCTCCACAGTGACCGGCGCCGTCATGGTGATTTTTTCGGCTTGACCGCTGGCCCCCTTGTTGCCGCCAAAAATGTAGGCGGCCACGCGCCTGAAGCCCTGCCGGCTCGCCGCGTCAAAGTTACCCACCACCAAGGTCTCGGCGACCACAAAGCCGGGGTAGTGGCGAATCTCAAAAACGCCGTCGCGCTTTTGCACTTGAAAGTCGGGTTCAGCAACAGCCATGGCCACAGGGTAGGCCAAAAGCCCCGCCGTGGCCACAAGGGCTCCCATCCACCATCGATTAACGCGCTGCATGACGGTCCTCTCAATACCAGGGCCGCAGAAAAGCTGCGACCACACCGCGCAGTCTAGCCAAGCGCCAGGCCCTTGCGCCCTCCCCTGACGCTCGAGCACCGGCCCTTCCTACGCCCGGGCTGGCCCCGGTCGGCCAGACTGGTCTGGCAACACGAAGGGGGAGGATCTTGCAGGAGTTCACCACGCAGCTCGTCGCCTTGAGCGGGGAGTATTTGTTTTTCATTGGCGCCACCTACATCGCCGTGCTGCTGCTGAGCCAGCAGCGCTGGGTCTGGGCGACGCTGGCATTTGCCACGGCTACTTTTTGGCTGACTTTTCATTTGCCGGTCACGCTTTATTTAGAGTCGCTGGGCGTGGACTCGTTTGCCGAAGCCCAGCAGTTCAACTGGGATGAGGCGCGCTTTTGGCTGCGGACCTTGGGCGAAACGATTTACCCCGACTTCAGCACCAAGAAATTCATCGCCTACCTGATCATCGCGCTGGGCAGTTTTTATGCGCTGAAATGGCTCTTTAACCAGCACGAGCTGACGCGGCGCAGCTATGTGGCTGCCAAGTACGCGCTGTCGCTGGCCTTCATCGGGCTGGCCTTTCACCACACGGCCTCGCGGGCGATTGCGTTTTACCTGGAGAACTCCGAGGCCTTTGTCACCACTGCCAAGAACTTCACGCACGAGCCGCCGGCGGTGGCGACCAGCCAAAACAAAACCAGCTTGCTGGTCTATGTGGGTGAGTCCACCTCGACCATGAACATGAGCTTGTACGGCTACCCACGCCCAACCACGCCGCTCTTGAGCCACTTGGCACGCCACGACCCGCAGCTGCTGGTGTTTGACCATGTGTTTGCCACGCATGCCCACACCAGCCGTTCCTTGCTGGAAGCCCTGTCGTTTGGGCTGGACCCGGACGAGCGCTTTTTACCCATCACGCGGCGGCATCAGCTGTCGGTGGTCGATGTGCTGAAAAAAGCCGGCATGGCGCCGCGGCTGGTGAGCAACCAAGGCGTGGGCGGCTCGTGGGACCAAGCCTCGTCGGTCATCTTCAAGCATTCAGACAATGTCTTTCGCGCCCGCTTGGCGCAACAGATCGGTGCCCAGGCCGCCATGCCTGCGCTGTGGGACGACGAATTTTTTGAGCCAGAGATCCAGGCCTTTGCCGTGCAGCCCCAGCGCGGCGCGCTGTTCTTGCATTCTTACGCCGGCCACGGCCCGTACCTCGGCAATATTCCACCGGCCTTTCACCGGCCCGTGGATGAACAGCTAGACCGCCTTCAGCCGCAGCAAATCTTGATGGACACCAGCCAGGCCAAGCTCACCGCGCAAGCCATCAGCTTGGTGCAAGCCTACGACGCGGCCATTCGCTACGTGGACTTCAGCGTGGCCAAGGCCATCAGCCTCGTCAAGTATTCAAAGCAGCCCATCATCCTGGTCTATTTTTCCGACCACGGCGACGCGGCCTTTGCAGGCCGGGGCCACGACTCGGCCCGCTTCAAGCACGAAATGGCGCGCGTGCCCTTCTTGCTGTACTTCAACGACGCGGCAGCCCAAGCCAACGCTGGGTTGTTGAAAAAATACCGAGGCCTGGCTCGCACGGGCGAAACCGCAACACTGGCCCAACTGCCCTCTACGCTGCTAGACCTCTTGGGCCTGCGCATTCAGCCAGGCAGCCACCCCCTGCTCAGCACCGCCCTGATCGGTGAAAAAACCGCACTGCCGCCCATCATGGTGCGAGAAACCGCCGAGGGCATGACCTACGTGAACCTCAACCCCGCGCCACTGCCACTCCCCACCACCTTCAGCCACACGTTCATTGACAAGACTGACGAGGACACGCTGCGTTATGTCGCCGCCAGGGCCGCAGGCCGTGATGCCCATACGGCCAAGGACAAGCGCGTTGCGTGCATCAGCAGCGAGGCGTCACTTGAGGCCTTTAGCCGAAGCCTCATGCTCGGCGTGTGCAGGCGTTCGGCGGTTGCAGACTGAGTTGGCACAGCGTTTGACCCACGCTGTTTGCCGACCGAGCCCCGGGCGACAAACCTGATGAGCCGTCGGCCGTAAAATCGCTCTGCAGCAAGCCTTGAGCAGCGCCCCCGCGCAGCCAGCGCATCCCCCTGAAGCCCTCCCCCACGCCAATGAATTCTTTCCCCGTTCCGTCCCCCGCCGTGGATATTGTTTATCTGTGGGTCAACGGTGCCGACGAGCAGTGGCAAACCAAGCGGCGGCAGTCTTATCGCCACTGGCAAAAGGCCCATGGGGCTGACTTGGCCATTTACGGCAACATCGCTGGTCGCTACAGGGACAACGGTGAGCTGCGCTTTAACTTGCGATGCCTGGAGCGGTTTTTTCCGGACCACGGCCATGTGTATTTGGTGACCGACGGGCAAAAGCCGCACTGGCTAAAAGCCGGGCCGGGCCTGACCGTGGTGGACCACGCCGAGCTGATGCCGGCCAACCTGGGCGGTGTGTACGACTCAGGGCATATCGAGTCTTACCTGCACCATATTCCCGGCTTGTCAGAGCACTTCATCTACCTCAACGACGACGTGTTTTTTGGCGCCCCCGTGGACACCGCTTGGTGGTTCAGCCCCCAGCTCAAGGTGTTTCTAGAAGACGAGGAACTGCCCGATTTCAGCGGCATCCAGCCGTCTGAGACGGCGCTGGTCAATGCGTCACTGCTGTCGCGCGATTGGTTGTCAAACGCCTACCAGGGCTATCGCCACGAGCCCCGCGTGTTCACGCACGCCCCGCGGCCCATGCTCAAAAGTTTGATGTTCGAGCTCGAACGCTTGGCGCCGCAGTTGTTTGCCGACGTGCGCTCAACCACCTTCCGCTCCTGGCGCATCCCGCCCATCGTGCCCGACTTTGTGCCGCGCTGGATGGTGCACCAAGGCTTTGCCGAAGCCCTGGTGTTCAACCCCCTGCATATCGGCACCGGCGACCCCGACGTGGCGCACCAGCTTGAGCGGCTGCAAACGATGTGCGGCAGCGTGCCGTTTTTCTGCATCAACGACACCAGCGACGACGCCCCCCAGCACGACGAAGGGCTGATGCGCGTGCAACAGGCGTTCGAACAATTGATGCCCGAGCCGTCGTCATTTGAGGTATCCCACGCGCGGGTGAAGGACTGCGCTTGAGATGGACCCGACGGTCATCCGCCCCTTTTAACGCGCAGGCACGGGCTCCACAAACAAGAACTTAAGCGGCGAGCACCAGTGAAAGCGCACCAAGCGCGCATACAGCGCGACATAGCCCAGCATCACCACGACAAGTGCAATGGCTGATGCAGCCACCTGCTTGTTCAAAGCAAATGCCAAGACAACAGGCGGCACGCTCAAGAGCGCGAGCAAGGCCCCGGTGAAAGGGTTTTGCATGGATTTGGTCAGGGGGCTTCCTTCCGGCCAGATGCGGGACAAGGTAGGACGCACCACCCGGCGCATGAGCAGGCTGTGCAGGTGCAGCCGGTCGGGGTGGCCGGGGTGGCTGCCGTGCAGGCGTCGGCGGTAAATGCTGAACAGCACCTCTGTCACGGGGTGCACGCAAACCAGGACCATCGCGACGGGGGTAACGCTGGGGTTGCGCTCCACCAGCAACACGCACGACCAAGCCAAGGCAAAGCCACCAAAGTAGCTGCCGCCGTCGCCCAAGAAAATCTTGCCCCACGGCCAATTGACGAACCAGAAGCCTGCAAACGCACCAACCAGGCACAGGCATGTCAGGCTCAGGTTCACGTCGCCTGTCTGCCAGGCGATCATGCTGATTCCCGTGAAAGCGATCACCAGAAAGCCCCCAGCCAGACCGTTGAACCCGTCAACGATGTTCACCGCATTGGCCATGCCGCCCACGGCGAAGGCCGTGAACAGCACGGAAAGGAGGGGGATGGCTACTAGGCTGTCAAGAATCGGAACGTCAGTAGAGGTAACCGACACCCCCGTCAGCCACCAGCCCAGCACGCCCGAGGCCATGGTGGCCAGTAAGCGGGCCAATACACCGACTCTTTTGGTGAGGTCTTCAGCCAAGCCGAAAGCAAAGGCGGGAATGCCGGCCAACAACAACATCATCAAGATAGTTTGGCCAGCTGGGTGGGCAAATAGATAGCCCAAAGAAACGCCTCCCAGAATCGCCACGCCGCCAATACGCGGGGTGGGAACGGTATGCATTTTCTGCACGCCGTCCAAACCGTCTGCGCTGAAGCGCCCATGCCATTTATTGGTCAACACCAACACCAGGGCAATGAGCAATGACGAAACTGCGGCAACGTAGGCACTGAGCGGAACGGCGGGCAGGTTCATAGGGGAAGATTTAAAGACGCGTCAAAACGATCATTTTAGATTCGAAATGTATTTTGCGCCTGGGCCCCCGCCCCGGGTAATCCGTACTTGCGATTTATTGCAGCTCAAACCGCGCGCCTTCAAATTCAAGGTAGCTTGGTGATCTGTGAGCACGACGCTGCGTGTGGGCATGCTTATCTCGAGTCGACATCGATGGCAGATTACGCCAATTCAGGTGTTTGCAGTCAAACGGTTGGGCCTACCGGCGGCGGGACAAAGCCATGACGGAATTTTGAAGTTGCCTTCGGCGCCCTTTGGACTTTGACCGCACCCCGCTCACTTCAAGCCGTACCACACACCTCGCCCGCTGCCGTGCTGCTCCAGATGGTTGCGCTCAGTCAGGTGGCGAAAGTGCTGCTTAAGGGTGTTGCGGCTGGCTCCGGTCAATTTGATGGCATCCATCATCTGGACGCGCCCGTGCTCTCGGGCGAATTCCACGATCTGCAGTGACAGCTCAGGCAGCGTGGCCAGCACGATCTTTTCGCGTTCGACCTTCTTTTCCAGGCGCCGAACCTGCTCTGCCAGAGAGCGCAAAAAGAACACCAGCCATGGCTGCCAGTTGGGAGCCTCCATGCGGATGGTTCCCTGTGTCTGGCGCAGGGCCAGGTAATAGGCTTCCTTGTTCAACTCGATCACGCTCTCTAGCGAGCTGTAGGGCACATAGGCGTATCCGGCCCGGATCAGCAGCAGGGTCGTCAGCACCCGGCTCAAACGTCCGTTGCCATCCTGAAAGGGGTGAATTTCCAGAAACACCACGACGAAAATCGCAATGATCAACAGGGGGTGAAGGTGTGCCTTCCCCTGCTCGCCATTCACCCAAGACACCAATTCAGTCATCAGCCGTGGCGTGTCAAATGGCGTGGCGGTCTCGAAGACGATCCCGATCTGCGTCCCGTTTTCATCGAATGCGGTAACGCTGTTCGAATGGGTTTTGTACTGCCCCCGGTGGCGTGCATCCTTTTCGCTGTAGGTCAGCAGAACCTGATGCAGTTGCTTGATGTGGTTCTCGTTGAAAGGGATGTCCTGCCACGAGCTGAACACCATATCCATGAGTTCAGCGTAACCGGCCACCTCCTGTTCGTCGCGCGTGTCGAAGGACTTGATGGCTAGGTTGGAGAGCAGACGCTCCACCTCGCGGTCAGTCAGCTTGCTGCCCTCAATACGGGTAGACGAGCCGATGCTTTCGATGGTCGCCACACGCCGTAGCGCCGAAAGGCGCTCGGGCGCAAGTGTGCCCAAAGCTCGCCATGCGCCCTTGAACTCATCGATCCTGGCAATCAGGCTCAAGATCTCGGGTGTGATCTGGAGGGTATCGGAACGCAGCATGAGCCCAATAATACACCCATTAACACCCATTTATAACGAAACTAGCCCTCCAGATGAAGGGAATGGGTGTGAATGGGTAGCTTTTTAGTCAGCGGCATCACCGACACCCTGAGTGGTCTCATGCGCATCGCCCAAAGAAAAAGGCCGCTACCTGTATTTCGTTAGCGGCTTTGCCAGGTCGAATGGTGGTGGGTGAGCACCAAGTTCCCAACCAGACCTGTGCAAACGGCAGGGTCAAAATGATTTGAATACCGAACAGTTGCTGAATCGTTTGACTGCTGCAAAAATCTCGTGCGTAACGATCACAAAATCAGCGGAGTGCGTCAAAAAAGGAAACGGCCTCATGAGT
>JBBAPH010000025.1:42448-61191 GCA_040400935.1 Polaromonas sp. | reverse complement strand
GTTGGATAGAGCATCAGCCTTCTAAGCTGAGGGTCGGGGGTTCGATCCCCTCCGGGCAGGCCACTCTTTCCTCAATCTCACGATACGACCCGACCAACCGCGAGCGCTGCGCGGTGACGGTTGACGGGTACAGGTTGGTGGTACAGTGACTCCAGTACAAAGCCACCCTCGCGGTGGTTTTTTTACTTCAGAGCCCGGTCAACTTTAAGTCCCGCGGTAAGACTTCATTTTTTGGATTAGTTCGTTTTGCCGGAAAAGCATGGAACGCTGTTGGTCCTTCATGATCTTGATCAAGAGCTTCTGGGAATAAATCGTCCGCTGCAACTTTTCAATGACCGCAATGGCGGTGCCCGTGACCAGAAAAAATGTCAAGTTGATGATCCAGTCGGACGTGTTGATGTGGCCCGAAAAGTTGTAGTAGGGCTGGACGAAGAAATAATTCCCGATGACCATGCTGATGGCCAGGCAAATCAAGGCTGCTGTGTGACCGTAGCGCACCGCAATGGCCAAACAGGCCACGATGAAGAAATGAAACGGCGCATAAGGCTGAAGCAGGTCATGCGCGGCGTAGCGCAGCAGGAAAGCCGCCGAGAGAATCAGCATGCAGTCGCGTGCGATGACACGAGCCCGATGAGGCACCCAGAGCCTGGAATTTTTGAACAGCATGACTAAGACCCAACACGATGGAACTGAACTCCGGCTGGATGCCGGGCCGCACGGAGTGCTGATGTTACATGGGCTAGGCGCCAACTCTCTAGAGGTGGCTGCGCTTGCCCGCTACCTGCATCAGAACGAATTCACAGTGCATGTCCCTGCCGTTGAGGGTTATTCATTTGGTACAGCCACCACGAGTTGGGGGCAGTGGCTCCAAGAGGCGCAAACGCATTATTGGGCACTCAAGGCTCGCTGCACCACAGTGTCGGTTGTTGGACTGTCCATGGGCAGTACCTTGGCGCTGATGCTCGCGGCCAAGGAGCAGCCCACGGCGGTGGTTGCACTGTCGGCTTGCTTGGCCTACAACGGGTGGGCGATCCCTTTCTATAGTTTTTTGCTTCGCTTGGCCCCGTATATTCCTTTTCTGCGGCGGTATCGCTTTGCTGAAGCGGAGCCTTTCGGGATTAAAAATGAAGAGATGAGGGCTAGGGTCAGGCGCTCTTTAGCCCAAGACCATGTGGCCGAGTCTGGCGCTGATGCCCTGAACTATCAACAGATCGCACAAGGCCTGAAACTCACCGATAAAATATGGGAGCATCTGGAGGCCATCACCTCGCCGGCCCTGTTCATCCATGCGGCAGATGACGAAACCGCTCACCCCAAGAGCATTGACGAGGCCATGCAATGCATCTCTTCGGAGATCAAGCGGCTGCATCTGCTGGGGGATTCGTATCACATGATCACGGTGGACAACGAGCGCGATACCGTCAACTACGAGACGGCGTTCTTCCTCAAGCAGCAAATCAATGCGACGTTGGAGTCCCCTGCATTTCACTTGCCAGCAGTTGCGCTGCCAGAACTGCGGCGTCTGTTGCGGCAGAGCTAGCGAGCTTCGCATGAACTCCTCCTTGGGTTGCACCTCCGAGCCGCAAGCCTGAGCAGAGGTGGGGAACGGAGCGCCACCGCGAACCGCTTAAAAATTAAGCGAATCGCCCTGGCTGGCTGGAATTTTTGGGAAGAATTCCGGGAAGAATCCGGGGAATTGCGGGGAACTCAAGGGTAAGATTTTCAATAAAATCAAGCACTTGCGCCCCTCCATTTCCCTCGATTCCCCCGGAGGGTCTTTGATCCCCTCCGGGCAGGCCATCATTTCTCCTCTTTTCAGTTGCTCCCCCGGGCGTTTTACTGCGGCCGAACAGGGGCTGCGGCATTGCTGTGCATGCTGCAAAAAGCGGTGTCCATTTTTTAAGCAAATCAGCGGGAACCCAGCGGTATCAAGGCTTGGGCAGGCGTCTCCCGCACTTGTCCACAGGGTAGGGCACAGGCGGCGTGCATAACTTATGCCCTGATCGCTGACCGGTCTTGCCCAGTGCGTCTGGCCATTTGCTAGGTGCCGCTGCGTTGCGGTCTGCGAACAGAAAGACATTAAAAAGCCGCTCACCCCTTTCGAGATGAGCGGCTTCGCAAAGATTCGCCCAGCAATGACGCTGGGCTACTTCGGCTTAGTCAGCCTTGATGTTGTTGTCCGCCACCAGCTTGGCGTACTTGGCGTTTTCAACGGCCAAGAAGGCTTTGAACTCTTCTTGCGTGCTGGCCATGGCTTCGACGCCCAGACCGGCAAAACGCTCTTTCAGGTCGGGGTTGGCCATGATCTTGACCAGGGCGCTCTGGTAGGCGTCGACCACGGCCTTGGGCGTGCCGGCGGGCAAATAAGCGCCCCACCAGTTCACGGCCACCAGGCCTTGCAAGCCGGCTTCAGCGAAGGTCGGAATGTCCGGCGACAAGGGTGAGCGCTTGCCGCTGGTGATCGCCAGTGCGCGCAGGCGTCCGGTCTTGATGTGCTGGCTCACGGGCAAGGCATCAGACACCATCATGTCGATCTGGCCGGCCAGCAAGTCGTTGACGGCCAAGCCGCCGCCTTTGTAGGGCACGCCCACCATCTTTACGCCGGCTTGCCGCATGATCAGCTCGCCACCCAGGTGCGCCATGCTGCCGGGGCCGCTGGTGCCGAAGTTCAGGGTGCCGGGCTTGGCACGTGCAGCGGCGAGCAGTTCGGCGAGGTTCTTGTACGGGGAGGCCGTCGGCACCGCCAGGATGTTCGGACCCGTGGCGGTGAGCGATACGGGGATGAAGTCCTTGTCCATGTTGTAGGGCACCTTGCTGATCAGCGGATTGACCAGGGCGGGGCCGAGGTTGCCGACCACAAAGGTGTAGCCGTCAGCGGGCTGGCGCGCCGTGAATTCCATGCCGATGGAGCCGGCCGCACCGGGCTTGCTCTCGATGATGACGGGCTGGCCCCAGTGCTCGCTGAGCTTTTGGCCCATGATGCGCGCCATCAAGTCCGAGCTACCACCGGGCGGGTAGGTCACCACCAGCTTGACCGGCTTGTTGGGAAAGCTTTGGGCCATGGCGGGAACCGCCAGGCAGGCTCCCAAAACCGCCAGGCAGGTATAGTTAATTAGTTTTCTTTTGGATGAAATTAATGCATGCATGTTCGTCTCCTTGCGTAATAACAAAACTGTTGAAATCACAGTTTCTGGTTATACTACAAACACGCAAAACACCTTGAGGGTATTCACTATGCAGGCGGCCTAAGCTGCCTTTTTGTGATGGATGCCATACCAATATGTTAGACCCTGGGGAAAACCCCTGTGCATGGTTTATGTCGCTGCTGGCGAGTGGCTGGTGCAGGCCCAAATTGGTCGGCGATTGAGGTTTGTGCCTGTGAAACGGATGCCGACTTGAATACACATCAGATGCCGGGCGTTTGCTGCCCAGGTCGCGGTTTGCCGGGGACGGTGCGGCATGGCGCTTGACTGGACCTACCTTTCTTTTGCGGCACTTGGTGCTTTTTTGGTCGGCCTGTCCAAAGGTGGCTTGTCCACCACCGGGGTATTGGCCGTTCCTATCTTGTCCTTGGTCATGTCGCCGCTCAAGGCCGCTTCATTATTACTCCCGATTTATATCGTTTCAGATATTGTTGGTGTCTGGCTTTATCGCAAAAGTTTCAGTATCTGGAATATCAAGGTGCTTATCCCGGGCGGTTTATTGGGTATATTGATCGGCTGGGCCATGGCTACAGTTATCTCAGATAAAACGGTTGCTTTTCTGATCGGCGTGATGGGCGTGGTTTTTTGCCTCAATAACTGGCTGCGCAAGGGTCCGGTGGCCGCGGTGGAACATCCCAGCGTAGCGGGTGGTTTGTTCTGGGGTGGGCTGACCGGCTTCACCAGTTTCATCTCCCACTCCGGGTCGCCCCCATTCCAGGTTTATGTGCTGCCGCAAAAATTGCCCAAGGCTGAATTTGCCGGCACGGCCACCTTGGTGTTCGCGGTGTTCAACCTGGCCAAGGTCGTGCCTTACCAAGACCTGCGGCCCTACAGCGCCGTTGATATGAGCGCCGCGCTGGTGCTGGTTCCCTTTGCGATTGGCGGCACTTTTGTGGGGGCCTATCTCACCCGCCGAATTCCAGACGGTCTGTTTTTCCGCCTCATCCAGATCGGCCTCTTTGCTGTCTCGCTGAAACTGATCTGGGGCGCCGTGGGCGCCAGCGTCCTCGACTTTTTGAAAGGCTGACCATGACCCGCAGCACCGTTCACGCCCGCGCCTTCATGCCTTACCCCGAGCACCCCGTGCCGCATGCGGCCAGTGGGCCGCTGCAAGGTTTGAGCTTTGCGGTCAAAGACTTGTTCGACGTGGCGGGCTACCCCACCAGTGCGGGGCAGCCGCACATGCTGGCGCAGTCGGGCATCAAGACCCGCACGGCGCCCGCGGTGCAGGCTTTGCTGAATGCCGGCGCTGAGTTTGTCGGCAAGACCGTCACCGACGAGCTGGCCTTTTCACTCAACGGTCAAAACGCGCATTTCGGCTCGCCGGTCAACGGCGCCGATCCGCTGAGGCTGTCGGGCGGGTCGTCGTCGGGCTCGGCGTCGGCAGTCGCCCATGGCCTGTGCGACTTCGCCTTGGGCTCTGACACCGGCGGCTCAGTGCGTGCGCCTGCCAGTCACAACGGTTTGTTTGGCCTGCGGCCCACGCATGGCCGCATCGACATGGCCGGCAGTCACGCCCTGGCGCCCAGCTTTGACGTGCTGGGTTGGTTCGCGCGCGACGCCGAGGTGTTTGCCCGCGTGGCTGAAGTGCTGCTGCAAGAAGCACCCCGGCATCAGCCGGTGCGGCTCCTGATGCCGCGCGAGTTGTGGGACTTGCTCAGCGCCGAAGTACGCGCGGCTTTGCAGCCCGCCATGGACCAGTTGCACATCAAGCTGGCCAGCGCTGCCCCCAGTGCAGCGCCGCCTTTGAATATGCCGCTCGATGATCTGACGATGGCCTTCCGGCTGGCGCAGGGCTGGGAAGCGTGGCAGGTCAACGGCGAGTTCATTCGCACGCAGCAGCCCGTGCTCGGCCCCGGCGTGGCGCAGCGCTTTGAATGGTCCAGCCACGTCACGGCCGACCAGTACGCCAGCGCGCAGGCCTTGCGCACGCAGCTCAAGGCACGAGTCCTGCAGGGCTTGGGCACTGACGGTGTGTGGGTCTTGCCGACCATGCCCGACTGCGCGCCGCTGATCAGCCAGACCGATGCCGACTTGGAGGCCTACCGCGGCGCGAGCTTGAAGCTGCTGTGCATCGCCGGCCTCACCGGCTTGCCGCAAATCAGCCTGCCTTTGGCTCGGCACCAGGGTGTGCCTCTGGGTATTTCCTTGTTGGGGCCAGAAAATAGCGACGCCTTATTGGTCGGCTTGGCCCGGCAATTGGCGCCAGCCGTTTGATTAATCTCAGCCGAGTTTCCAGTTCATTCAAACGTTATCCACCGGAGGTTTCATGAGCCAGCTTTTGAGCGCACGCGCACCTTATTCGGCCATTGTCGACAGGCCCCAACTCAAACTCCCCGACAACGGCCGCATGCTGGTTTGGTTGATCGTGAATGTGGAGCACTGGAGTATTGAACGCGCCATGCCACGCACCGTGCTGAGCCCCCCGATGGGCCAGCCTTTGCAGCCCGACTTGCCGAACTGGGCTTGGCACGAGTACGGCATGCGGGTCGGTTTCTGGCGTATTTACGACGCCCTGAACAAGCGCGGCATTGTGCCGACCTTGGCCACCAACGGCATTGTGTGCGAGTCGTATCCGCGCGTGGTGGAAGCCGCGCTGAAGAAAGACTGGGAAATGATGGGCCACGGCTTCATGCAAGGCCCCATGCACAAGCTGGAGAACCAGCAAGAAGCCGTTCAAATGACGGTGGACACCATCAAGCGCTTTTCGGGCAAGGCCCCGGTGGGCTGGGAAAGCCCGGGCCTGACCGAGAACGACCAGACGCTGGACTGCCTGTCCAAGTCGGGCATTGAATACGTGGCCGACTGGGTGCTGGACGACCAGCCCGTGTGGCTCGACGCCCAACCCAAGCCTGTGCTGTCCGTGCCCTACACCGTCGAGCTCAACGACATTCCCATGATGCTCTTGCAGCAAAACCGGTCTGAAGAAATGCTGCTGCGCGGCATCGACCAGTTCGAGCGCCTGTGGCAAGAAAGCGAACAAATTCCCCGCGTCATGGCGATCAGCGTGCACCCCTACGTGACGGGCGTGGCGCACCGCATTGGCTACTTTGAAAAGCTGCTGGACCACATCCAGTCGCGCGCGGGCGTGGTCATTCGCACCGGTGAGCAAATCTCCAACTGGTACCGGGAGCAGGTGCCGTACAAGGCCGCTTGATCGCCAGCTGAAAAGCAAAAAAGGCGGGGCGCATTCAGCGCCCCGCCTTTTTTTTATGGCTGCTGGTTTATTTGGACAGCGGCGCGCCAAACAAGCCGGTGGGTTTGACCAGCAAGATCAGCAGCATCATGGCAAAGGGCGCCATCACCGCCAGCGGCGCGTAGATCAGCGAGCCCAGCGATACCACTTGTCCCACTAGGAGCGACGAATACAAGGTGCCCTTCACGCTGCCCAGGCCGCCGATGATGACGACCATGAACACAAAGGACAAAATCTCCAGGCCCATGTGCGGGTCGACCATGATCAGCGGCGCGTAAATACCGCCGGCCAGGGCCGACAGCGCACCGGCCAACACAAAGGTCACAGAGAACAGCCGCGCCGCGTTGATGCCCAGGCCTTCGACGTGTTCCATGTCTTCAATGCCAGCGCGAATCGCCTTGCCAATGATGGTGCGATTCAAGAACAGCCAGATGCCCACGTACACCAGCACGGCAGCCACGATCACCAGCAAGCGGTAGGCGGGAATTTCCGTGCCGCCCAGGTTGATCTGCTGGTCCAGCGGCATGCGCACCGGGCGCGGCACCACGCCCCACAACGCTTTGACCACGCCAATGCCGCCCAGCAAAATGCCGAAGGAAGTGATCATGCTGAAGGTCAGTTCACGCTCGTAAATGCGCTTGAAGATCAGCCGCTCCACCAAGAAAGCCAGCACCGCACCCACGGCCACGCCTGCCAAAATGCCCAGCCACAAATTACCAATGGCCGCGCTGATGCTGTAGGTGATGTATGCGCCCACCGTGTAGTACAACAACTGGTCCAGGCTGATGATGCGCATCAGGCCAAAGCACAGTGACAGGCCAATGGAGATGAGGAAGTAAATGCTGGCCAAGCTCAGACCAAAGATCACGCCCGAGAGCAGGAGTTCTGCGGTCATGCCTGTCCTCCTTTACCGGAGATACCGCGCCACAAACGCTTGCTCCATTTCTCCAGCGAGCCATACAGGCCCACGGAATTCGTCATCATGGTGAAGACCAGGATCACGCCGACGATAAGCTCCCAGTTGCCGATGTACTTGCTGGCCACGTCACGCAGGCCGGTGTAAGCCAGCGTGCCGACCAGCGGCCCCCACAAAGAGCCGACGCCGCCCAAGATGGTGACCACCACCGGGTCGGCGGTGCGGGAATGGCCGGTGATCTCGGGGCTGACCGCGCCCAGGTAAATCGCATACAGGCTGCCGGCCAAGGCCGTGGTGGTGTTGGCAATCACAAAGGCTGTGAGGCGAATCTTGAAGTTATCGTAGCCAATGAATTCGAGCTTAGTCTCGTTGGTCTTGGTGGCTAGGCAGCAGGCGCCAAACAGCGTGTCGTCCAGGTATTTGTACAAGGCCCAGACGGCAGCGCCTACAAAAATACAGAACAAGAAAAACTCGGCTGGCCGGGTCAGATTAAAGACCGGCGTGGCGTCGATATTGGTCAAAAACCACAAGCCGTTGTCGCCCTTGGTGATGCCCGCCATGACCTTTTGCAGCATGTAGAAAACGATCACTGACAGCGCCAGATTGACCAGCGCAAAGTAGTCACTGCGCAGCCGCACAAACAAGAGACCTACTACAAACGCAAAGACCAACCCCGCGCCCAAGCCGATCAGCAGCCCGATGTAAGGGTTGGTGCCAAAGTAGAAAAGATAAAACGCCGTGGCGTAGGCACCGACGGCCAAATACGCCGGCTGGCCAAAGGAAATAAACCCGACCTTGCCCAGTAAGAAATTGCAGCCGATGGTGTAGATCGAGAACAGCAAGACTTCGTTCATGAAGGGCAGGGGCAAGACCCAGCGCGCCAGCCACAGGCCGAAGAAGGCGAGAAAAATACCCCGCCACCAATGCATGGAATTCAACATCGCTGGGCCTTACAAATAGGTTTCGCACACATCGGTGCGGACTTGGTCGCCACTGAGCTCGGCCACAAAACGCCCTTCTTTCAGGGCGTAGATGCGCTTGGCAATCGAGCAGACCAAGGGCAGGTTTTGCTCGACGATCAAGATGGACGCGCTCTTGCTCAGCTCGGTGAAGACGTGCTTGAGGTGCGTCACGATGCTGGGGGCCAAGCCTTCGGTCGGCTCGTCAATCAGCAGCACCTTGGGCTGGCCCAGGATGGCCCGGCCGATCATCAGCATTTGCCGCTCGCCGCCGCTCAGGTGCCCGGCCTTGCGGTCCATCAGCACGGTGAGCTTGGGGAAGAAGGTGGTCACCGGCTCCCAGTTGTAGTCGCCGCTGGCGTAGCTGCCCAACTCCAGGTTTTCGCGCACGGTCAGGTCAGAAAAAACGCGCTTGTCTTGCGGCACGTACTTCACGCCGCGCCGTGCCACCTCGTAAGGACGCAGCCCGCTCATGGCTTGCCCGTGGCTGTGCACGCTGCCGCTGTCGCAAGCTAAAAAGCCCGAGATGCTTTTGAGCAGCGTGGACTTGCCGGCGCCGTTGCGGCCCACGCAGGCCACGATCTCGTTGGGTTGCAGGTGCAGGTTGATGTCGAACAGCACGTGCGATTCGCCGCGCGAGACATTCAGGTCTTTGACGATGAGTTGCTGGTCAAGCATTGGCTGGCTCCACGCTGTCGGCTGGCGTTTCAATTTGCCAGTAGCTGCGCCGCACCTCGGGGTGCTTGAGGCATTCTTCGTAGCCGCCTTCGGCAATCACGCGGCCTTCATGCATGACGACCACGCGCTGGGCAAAGTCCTGGATGTGGGAAATCTTGTGCTCGACGATCAAAATGGTTTGCCGCCCCAGTTGCTGGCGCAGCACTTTCAAGACACCGCGAATCTCCGACTCGGCCAGTCCGGCCAGCGGCTCGTCGAGCAGCAGCACTTCGGGCTCGGCCAAGATCGCCATGGCGATTTCCAGGCGGCGCTTTTCGCCCAGGCTCAGGCTGCGCACCAGGCGCGTCTTGATGTCTTGCAGGTCAAAAGTCTCGACCACTTCCACAATCTCAGGCTGCCGGTGCCAGCTGGCCGTTCGCGTGGTCACCAGGCGCCAGATGCTGCTTTGTTGGTGCGAGCGGTAATAAGCCAGCACCAGGTTGTCGAGCACCGTGAGCGTGTCAAAAGTCGAGGTGAGCTGGAAGGAGCGGGTCAGCCCCATGGCCACGCGCTCGGCCGGGCTCAGGCGCGTGATGTCCTGGCCCTTGTAGCGGATGCTGCCCTCGTCGGGCGCGAACATGCCGGTGAGCAAATTAAAGAAGGTGGTCTTGCCGGCTCCGTTGGAGCCCAGGATGGCCACCACCTCGTGCTCGGCCATTTGAAAGTTCACTTGGTCCACGGCGCACAAAGCCCCAAAGCGTTTGGTCACGCCTTGGGCTTGCAGCACCGGGCCAGCTGTGCGCGGCTCGGTCATTTGCTTGGCTTCAGTAGCCGAGGGACTTCAGGCTGGGCATGACTTGCTCGCCGCCCACGCCGTTGATCACATGGAACAAGTCCCACTCGTTCTTTTGCTCTTTGGCGCCTTTGCCCTTGACCAGGAAAGCGGCGTACTTGTACTCGGCTGCGTGGTCTTCGCGCCAGCGCGCTGGGCCCTTGAGCGTGTTGAAGTTGCCGCCTTTGGTGCGCATCACGGCCGAGACCTTGGCCGCGTCAAAGCTCTTGGCTTCTTCAAAGCCGCGGAACATTTCCATGTAGGCGATGTAGGCAATCGCGGCATAGGCGTCCGGTGGGCGGCCGTATTTGGCGCGGTACTGGTCGGTGAACTCTTTCGACGAACGGGCCACTTCCTTGTCGGCGAAGTTGGCGAGGTCGTAGTAGTAATAGTGCATGGCGTATACGTTCTCCAGCGCCTCAGGCGGCAGGCCCTTGGCCACCACGTTAGTGATGAAGGCGTTGAAGACTGTGGTCTCTTTGTTCAGGCCCATCTGGTGAACTTGCTTGAGCAAGGCCACGGCGTCGGCCGCGAACTGCGCGGAAATAAACACGTCGGGCTTGGCCGCGCGCACTTTTTGCAGCACGGTGGTGAAGTCGGCGGTACCCAGCGAGACTTCGTCGTAGCCGACGATCTCGGCGCCAAACTCCTTGGCAGCGGCGTACACGCCGTCACGAATGTCCCAGCCAAAGCTGTCCGAGCGAGCCAGGAAGAAGATCTTTTTCTTGCCCAGCGTCTTGATGGCGGACTGCCCGGCCATGTAGCCCACGGTCCAGGGGCTGTAGGCGGTGGCGTAGGTCGAGTCCGAGAGCTTGCCTTTTTGGAAGGCCTCTTTGGACATCACGCACACGGGGTAATAGGGCAGGGGGTCTTTGCCGACCAGCGCATTGATGGCGTAGGCCAGCGGTGCAAAGGTCTGGCCACCCAGGCCTTTGATGTCTTGGTCGCGCATGTAGCGGTAGCGGCGCACGCCTACGTCTTGCTTGGCTTCGTCGTCGGCGACTTCGCCTTCGACCAAGACCTTGCCGTTGGGCATGTTCAGGCCGCCGCGTTTGTTGATGACGTCAATCGCCAGCAGCGCGCCTTCTTTTTGGGTCTCGGCCACGGCGGCAAAGGTGCCGGTCAGCGGCAGCAAGATGCCCACCTTGACCTTGCTCTGCGCATGCGCCTGGCTGCCCAGCACGCTGCACAAGGCGAGCGTGAGGGTGGTGAGTAGTTTCTTCATGGTGCTTGTCTCCTCTTTTTAATGAACTAACACAAAACGGTTGCGACGCATTTGTTGCGCTTTTTCTTGTACTGCCGCAAAGCCTCTGGGCGAGAGCGGGAAATCCAGTAGGGTTTACAGGGAGGTCGACACCTTCATCGGCGCGTCTGTAGGAATCATGACTTCTGAAGCATCTTTGTCGTTCGCCCCACCATCGGTCCACTCGGGCACCCGGCCCATGCGGGCGGCTTCGGCCCAGGCAAAGTTCAACTCGACCTTGATGCCGTTGATCGGCTCGCGCATGAAGAGTTGGTACAGGTTGGAGTTGTGAGCTTTACGTTCGCTGAACTCCACGCCGTTCTTGGTGAGGCGCTCGACAAACTCCTCCATGCCGTCGCAATTGAGGCACAGATGGTCAATGCGGCCCGAGCCGGGCGCGCCTGCAGCGGCGTAGTCAATGCCGGCAATGTCCGAAGGTGTTTTGAGGTAGGTGTTCTGGTGCTCGGAGTGGCGCGCCTTGCCGATGTGGATCACGTCCTGCTCACCGATGTAGAGCCAATACACCGGAAAGCCAAACTCCGGGTGGTAGCCGCTGACAAAGCCCAGGTTTTTGCAAAACCAGTCGCGCGTACCGTCCGGGTCGTGCGTGAGGATCAGCAGGTGTTCGAGAAATCTCAGTCCCATGACTTGTCTCCTTGGGCAGGCGGCTCGCGATCGGTTTACTTGTTGTGCTCGGCCGTGATCGGCCGGGTCTCGCCGGTCTCCGTCACCGTGCGGTTGGCGTTGACCGAGGCATACGTCCAAAAGATCTTCATGGGCTCGGTCTCTGACTTGTTGCGAAAGCGGTGCGACACATTGGGCGGCAAGAAGGTGGTGTCAAAAGGCTTGAGCTCGTGCACTTCGCCGGCAATGTCCAGGTAGGCGTGGCCTTCGAGCAGCATCACGCTTTCTTCGCAGTTGTGGCTGTGAAACGGAATGGCCGTGCCGCCCGCAAATTCCGTGATGCCGTTGATGAAGGTGCTGGCGCCCAGGCTGGGCAGCACCAGCGGGGTGGTGCGTGCGCCGCCGCCGCGGTCGTGGCTCTTGATCTGGTCGGGGCGCAGGATGGCGTGTTGGATGGTGGTCGTGGTCATGTCAGCTCCTTGAGGTGGCAAGCAAATTAAAAAATGGGGGCAGCGAAGGGTTAGCGGTTAGGCCCGCGCCAGACGGTCTTGATGTTGACAAACTCGTGCATGCCCAGCATGCCCAGCTCGCGGCCGTAGCCCGAGGCTTTGGTGCCGCCAAACGGAATGCGCGGGTCGGAGGCAACCATGGCGTTGATGAACACGGCGCCCGACTGGATTTGCCGGGACAGGCGGTGGCCCAGGTCGATGTCTGCCGTCCATACGGCGGCGCCCAAGCCGAAGGGGCTGTCGTTGGCAATGCGCACGGCTTCTTGCGCATTGGCCACACGCAAGATGGCAGCGGCCGGGCCAAAGGTTTCTTCGCGCGCGACGGTCATGCCGGGCAGCACATGGTCAAACACCGTGGGCTCGTAAAAAGCGCCGACGCCGGGCAAGGCCTTGCCGCCCAGCAAGAGCTTGGCGCCTTCTTTGAGGCTGGCTTGCACTTGGGCGTCCAGCTCATTGCGCAGGTTCAGCCTGGCCATGCTGCCTTGGGTCGTGCCAGCGGCCAGCGGGTCGCCCACCACCAGTTGGCGGGTGATGGCGCATAACGCGTCAACAAACTGGTCGGCCACAGCTGCTTCGACGATGAAGCGTTTGGCCGCAATGCAGCTTTGGCCGGTGTTTTGAAAACGTGCCTTGACGGCCACCGTGGCTGCAGCTTGAATGTCGGCGTCTGCCAGCACGATGAAGGGGTCTGAGCCGCCGAGTTCCAGCACCTGCTTTTTCAGCGCGTGTGCGGCGGTGGAGGCAATTTGCCGGCCTGCTGGGGTGGAGCCGGTGAAGGTGACGGCGGCAATGCGGGGGTCGTTGATCAGGGCCGGCACTTTGTCGGCGCCCACCAGCAAGGTGCTGAAGAGGCCCTCGGGCAGGCCGGCTTCTTTGAACACGCCTTCGAGGGCCAGCGCGCATTGGGGCACGTTGCTCGCGTGTTTCAGCACCAAAGCGTTGCCGCTGGCCAGCACCGGGGCGGCGGCGCGCATGACCTGCCAGAACGGGTAGTTCCAGGGCATCACGGCCAGCACCAGGCCCAGCGGGTCGTAAACAATGCGACTGTCGGTGGCGGATGTGGGCACCATGAGGTCGTCTAAAAAGCGCGGCGCGCTTTCGGAGTAGAACTCAAAGTTCCAGGCGCATTTTTCGACTTCGCCAATGGCTTCGGCCAGCGGCTTGCCCATCTCCAGCGTGATGATGCGGCCCAGCGCGTCTTTGTTGCGGCGCAGGATCTGCGCAATCTTCAGCAGGTGCGGCAGGCGGTCGGCCAAAGCTGTCGCGGCCCATTGCTGCTGGGCGCGGTCAGCGCGGTCCAGGGTCTTGGCGATGTGCGCGTCGTCATGCGGCGCGAAAGTCGCCAGCGTTTCGCCGGTGGCGGGGTTGAAGGAAGTGATCATGGTTTATTCGTGGGTCAAAGGGGCGACGCCCCAATCGGCGGCCAGGGCGTTGAGCTCCTGCACCAGGGTGGACGTGACGGGAATGCCCTTGGCCCCGTAGCGGCCGCGTTTTTCATGGCTCTGCTCGCCGGGCAGCCAGATGCGTTCCACACCCGGCAATTTTTCGCTGGCGCGAATGTCGCGCACCAAGGCATCGACCTGGTGCTTGAAGTGGGCCGGGTCGCCAAAGGCGGCCAGGTCAATCACCAAGATGGCTTGGCCGGTGTTGGTGACGGTCTCGTGGTCGGCGTTGAAGTCCACCACATCGCGGCCCATGGCCGCACCGCCCAGTGTGCCGGCCAAGAGGCCGACGATCAACGCCAGGCCGTAGCCTTTGTGCTCGCCAATCGGCAGCAAAAAGCCTTCGCTGGCTTTGTTCGGGTCCAAGAGCGGCTGGCCTTGGCGGTCGATCATCCAGCCCGGCGGCATCATCTCGCCGCGCTTGGCCTTGACCTTGACCTTGCCGTAAGCGGCCACCGTGGTCGCCATGTCCAGCACCACGGGCGGTTCGTCGCCGGCGGGAATGCCGGCCGATATCGGGTTGGTGGACAGCAGCATGTCCATGCCACCCCAGGGCGGCAGGTGGTTGGCGTTCCCTACGGCAAAGTACAGGCCCAGCATGTCGTGCTGCAAAGGCATGCGCGAATACAGGGAGGCGGGGCCGGCATGGTTGCTCATGCGGGTGCTGACCCAGGCGACACCGGCTTCCTTGGCTTTTTCAATCGCCAGGTCCACCGCGTGCGAAACCACCAGGTGGCCCATGCCGTTGTCGCCGTCGACCACGGCCATGGCGCTGCGCTCATGGACCACGCGGATCTTGGGGTTCTTGTTGATGCCGCCAGCGCGTATGCGCTTGATGTACTGCGGCAGGCGAATGATGCCGTGGCCGTCTGAGCCCTGCAGGTCGGCCTCGGCCATGAGTTGCGAGACTTTGAGGGCGTCCGCCGCAGGCAGTCCCTGGCTGGCTAGCGAGCGCTCAATGAAGCGCTGCAGCACGTCGAAAGAAAAAGTGGTCGGTGTGGTCATGGCCCAGTGAAGGTTTGGCCCGCTCAGCCCGCTGCCCGTTTGGGCGCAGCCATGCTCAGCGGCGATGGGAAAGACCCCAAGCTTAGAAGAGCTGGCCCGCGCAGTCCAATGACGGATTTGCGTCCTGCCATATCATTGTGCGATTGATATCGAGGGGTAAACCCGGATGAATTTAAGGACATTGCGTTATTTCATCGCCATTGCCGACGCTGGCAGCCTGACCGCTGCGGCCGCTGCCATTCCCATTGCCCAACCGGCTTTGACCCGTCAAATGCGCGAGCTGGAGAGTGAAATGGGTGTCCAGCTTTTGCAGCGCATGCCGCGCGGCGTGCGGCTCACGCAGGCCGGGGTCACTTTCTACGAGTCGGCGCAGCGCATCCTGGCCGAGGCGACCCGCTTGCGGCAACGGTTGTCGCATGGTCAAAACGTGGCCCAATCCACGGTGGTGCTGGGCGCTTCGCCCACGCTGGCCCGCGTGCTCTTGCCCGGCTTGCTGGAAAACTGCTTCAACACCCTCGACACGATTGAGCTGCGCACCCGCGAAGCCTTCACGCCGGCCCTGATGGACTGGCTGGAAAAAGGCGTGATCGACATGGCCATCGTCACCAACCCCGGCTCGGGCCGGGCGCTGTCTTTGCAGCCTTTGCTGGGCGAGCCGTTTGCCTTGGTGTCGCACAAGGCCATGCGCGTGGGGCCGGTGGTCTCGGTCAACCAGCTCACGCGCATTCCGCTGCTCATGACCACTTTGCACCGCGGCATTGTGGAGCAGCAGATGTTGGCGCTGGGTAAGCAATTGCAGATCCAGGCCGAGATCGATTCGGTGGACTCCATCCGCGAGCTGCTGCGGCGCGGTCGCTGGGCGACCATCATGCCGGTGTCGGTGTTCAAGGACATTGGCGCCGACCCGGACATCGTGATGTCCGAGATTTCTGGCGTGCAGCTCAACCGCCTGTTGGTGCTGGCCACGCGCCTGGAGTCGCGCCCCAGCGTGGCGCTGACGCTGGTGCATGAGCTGGTCGAAGCGGAGTTCTCGCGGCTCATGCGCCAGGGCGTGTTCAGCTTTGGATCAGGCACGGAAGCCACTGCCGATTAAACCGTTGCTTGCTGTGTGTGCTGGGCCTAACGCTCAAGCTCACTTGATCTTGAAGAGCTTCATGGCGTTGCCGCCTTCGATCAGCTTGCGGTCGGCGGCACTCAGGCGCTGCACGCCGGCGATCAAACCGCGTGGGTCGTCTTCACCCATGTCATACGGATAGTCGGTACCCAGCATCACGTGGTCGGCGCCGTAGCGGTCGATCAGTTGCTTGAGCATGCGCGGATCGAACGTGATGGAGTCGAAGTAAAACTTCTCCAGGTAGCTCGACGGTTTTTTCTTGATGACGGTGCGCGTGTCGGGGCGGGCCTTCCAGGCGTGGTCCATGCGGGCCCAGTAGTGGGCCAGAAAGCCACCGCCGTGCGCGGCCAAAAACTTGATCTTGGGATGGCGCGCCACCACGCCGTCAAAGATCAGGTGGCTGATGGCCACCGTGGTTTCCAGCGGATTGCCGATCACGTTGTTGAAGTAGTGGTTGCGCAAGCGATCGCCCTGGGTGTAGCCCAGCGGGTGCATGAAGACCACGATGCCCAGCTCGTTGGCCTTGGCAAAAAACTTTTCCAGGCCCAGGCTCGGGTCGGTCAGGTTCAAGCCATTGACGTTGGTGTTGATCTCCACGCCGCGCATGCCGAGTTTCTTGACGCAGTACTCCAGCTCTTGCACGGCCAGCTCCGCGTTTTGCAGTGGCACCGAGCCCATGCCTACAAAGCGGTCCGGGTGCTTGGCCACCACGTCGGCAATGCCTTCGTTGACTTCGCGGGCCAGTTGCGCGCCGTAGTCGGCTTCGGTGAAATAAAAGTAGTGGTACGGCGCAGGGGCGACGACCTGAATGTCCACGCCCATACGGTCCATGTCTTTCATGCGCACGTCAATGCCCATCAGCTTGGGCGCGCGGTCACGCATTTGCGCTTTGTTGGTGGCGTTGGTCAGGTCGTTGGCGAAAATCACCGTGGGGTCGTATTGCGCGGCGTTCAGGTGGGCGGTTTTTTCGTTCACCACCGGGTTCAGGTAGTGGCAATGCACGTCCACCACCTTGAGTTTGCCCTTGGCGTTGCGCACGGTCTTGGCCGTGGCGCTGGGCTTGGCGGCTTTGATGGGCGTGCTGGTGCGGCTCTTGGCCGGGGCTTTGGTGGCGGCAGCCGAGCGTGCGCCTTCGGCCGAAGCCGACATGCGCTGCGCTGCCGTGTGGTGATGGGTCGGGTCTACGCAGTTGGGCGTGCAGGTGAAAAACATCTTGGGTCTTTGGTTCGGTGCTGAGGAAAATTGAGATTTATTTGCCGATGGCGGCATTCACGCGCGGCATGACTTCTGTGGCAAACAGCTCCATCGAGCGCTTGCTCAGGGCCGGGTCGACCCAGTCGTGCAGGGCATAGACCAGGTTGCCAAAGTCACCCACATGCTCGCGGAAAGCCAGGATCTGGTCGACCACTGAATTGACGGTGCCGGCCAACACCAGGCGCTTGGTCACGTACTCGGGTGTGAGTTCGCTGTCGGGCATGCTCTGGTCGGTCTTGAACAGGTTGCCGCGCCCGCCGCCAGCGAGCTTGCGCACCAGTTGCTTGAAGTAAAAGTGATACGGCCCACCGGCTTGCATGGCGTAGCGCTGGGCGGTGGCCTCGTCGTCGGCCACAAAAATGCTCTTGGCCACGCGCCACTCGGACGGGTGCGCCACGGCGCCGACGGCCTCACGGCCTTCCACGTACTTGGGCCAGTGCGTCTTGACCCATTCGGGCATCAGGAAGTTGGCAGAGATTGGGCCCCAGCCGCGCTTGGCCATTTCAGCCACGCCTTGGGAGAAGGGCGCCACCGCCGTGCCGACGATGGGCGGGTAGGGCTTTTGGAAGGGCTTCATGATGAAGCCCTGGCCAATCTCAGGGATCATTTTTTTGGCCACCGACACGTTCCAGTACTTGCCTTCGATGTTGTACGGCGGCTCCGAGTCCCAGATTTTCAGCACCGTGTTGATGCACTCGACAAACATCTCGTTGCGGTCTTTGTCCAAGTTGCCAAAGACCTCGGCGTCGGACATCAAACCACCGGGGCTGATGCCCATGATGAAGCGCCCTTGCAGCATGTGGTCCAGCATGGCTGCTTGCGCCGCCACGGCGGCGGGGTGCGCGTTGGGCATGTTGATCGTGCCCGTGCCCAGCTTGATGTTTTTGGTGGCAAACGCCAGCGATGCCAAAAAGATCATGCTCGACGTGACGGTTTCTGCTGCGTCGGTGACGTGCTCGCCCACATAGGCCTCGCTGAAGCCGAGCTGGTCGGCCAGGATGATGGCCTCTCGGTCTTCCTGCAAAGTCTGCGTGATGTTGCGGCCCGGCGGGTGCAGCGGCATCATGAAGGTGCTGTATTTCATCGTCATGCAAAGTCCTTGGGATTTTTCTTAAAAAGGGTTCGACTTGGCTACGCGCCGTCGTGCGATGTCAATGGGCTGGCAGGTCAGGCCGGCTGCAACTCGGCGCTGACGCTTTGCGCGTACTGGCCCTGCGCATACAGCAGCGTGGCACCGTCCTGGTGGCGATAAGCCTCGACCTGCCCGAGGTACAAAATATGGTCGCCCACGTCCAGGCGCTGCAGCACGCGGCATTCAAAGGTGGCCGCGCAATCGCTGAGTACCGGCAAACCGCCCAGGCCCGGCTGGTAGTCCACCCCCTCGAACTTGTCTGGCACGCGGCTGGAAAAACGTTGCGAATGGCTCATCTGAGCCAGCGAAAGCACGTTCACCACAAAGCGTCCGCAGCCGTCAAAGGCCGGCAGGTTGGGCGAGGTTTTTTGCAGGCTCCACAGCACGATGGCCGGGTCCAGCGACACCGAGCTGAAGGAGTTGGCGGTTACGCCGATCCGCCGCTGGTCTGCCGACAAGGTGGTGATCACGGTTACACCCGTCCCAAAACGGCCGAGCGCCTTTCGCAAATCACGGCTGTCAAATGCACTGGGGGTAGCTTGCGTGTTCATGTGATCACTTTAAGGTGATCAGTTGATCTAGATCAATGAGGGGTAACCCTTGGTTGGGCCGTGGAGAGCCACTCGTTCTTACCCCCTCGCCCCCCTGGGGAGAGGG
>JBBAPH010000025.1:0-42348 GCA_040400935.1 Polaromonas sp. | reverse complement strand
GGGAGAGGGGGTAATTCGGCGAGGGAGAAAAGCCGAAGGGGTCACTTCGCTGATTTTTTCGCCTTGGCCGCCTTGTCCACCAACCCCGGTAGCACCACCCGCGCGCCAGCAATGAAGTGCTCAATCGTCAGGCGTATCAAATCGTCCAGATCGTCTTCCACCGGCACATCAAACACCCACTGCCGCTGGCCAAAGTAAAACACCCGGGCGTTGATGCTCCAGACCAGCTCGATCTCGCTGCTTTTGAGTGGCACCTCAGTCACATCCGGCAGGCCCAGTTCGTGGCGCAGCTCAATGGCGATCGGCTCCAAAATGCGCTGGCGCAGGATGTCCAGGTATTTGCGGTTGATGTCTTCACCGCGCAGGCCCGAGAACATGAAAATGCGCACCCAGTCACGCGTCAGCGCGGCCTTGGCGTACTCGATGTACAGGCGCGTCAGCCGCTCTTGCAGGGGCAGGGTCCGGTCGCGGATGATGCTTTCCCAGAACGGGTTCCAGCGGCCCAGGTAGACCTCTTCGTAGACCCGGTTGATTAGCGCTTCTTTACTGGGGAAATACTTGTACAAGAGCGATTGCGTCACGCCCAGGCGCTGGGCCAGCTCGCGCGTGTCGCCGCCAAAACCGACCTCGGCAAAAAAGCGAACAGCTTCCTGGGCAATGTGCTTTTCGCGCTCTGCGCCGCTGAGTCGGCGTGGCGCGTCGGAAGTTGCCACTGTCTTGGCTGCGGCTTTCACCTTGGCCTTCACAGGCGCCTTTGCTTTGGCTTTTCCTGCAGCCGCAGCCGCCGTTTTGGTCGCCATGGTCTGGGCCTCAGTGCGCTGGGGGCTTCATGGCTTGGCCACAGTCACCAGGCCGCGCGAGGCCACCGACTGCATGATGGCTTCCAGCGCCGCCACGTTGGCCAGCATTTCGGCATGCGTGACGGGGTAGGGCGCGACGCCTCGCACCGCCTGGGCAAAGGCTTCCAGGTTGGCCAGTACCGTGGGATGGGGCGCGGCAAAACGCGTCTGCACTTCTTGCCCGCGCAGCACGGTGGTGATGTCCCAGCCGGTCGGGCTTTCGGGATGGGTGCGGTCGCGAATTTCAATCCAGCCCTTGGAGCCGTACACCGCAAAGCGGCCCTCGAACGGCGTGGCCAGCACCGCGCTGACCATGGCGTTGGCCCCGTTGGGAAAGCCCATCATGATGCCCAGCGTGTCGCCGTTTTCAAAGTCAGAGCCCAGCGTGGCCAAGCGCGCCCAGACCGCTTCGCAAGGGCCAAGCAGTGCAATGCTCAAGTCGACCAGGTGAATGCCGGTGGCAGTCAGCGGGCCGACCGGTGCAAACTTGTTCGACAAGCGCCAGTTGTCCTTGGGCAGGGCAAAGAATTTGTCTTGGCTGAAGTTGGCTTCGATCTGCAGGATCTGGCCCAGCGTGCCGTCTGCGATCAGCTGGCGCATGGCCATGACCTCGGGCTCGAAGCGGCGCTCGTGGCCAATGCCCAGCACCAGATTTTTAGACTCGCACAGGGCGACGGCCTGCTGCGCATCGGCCAACGTCAGGCACAGCGGTTTTTCGCAAAAAATGTGCAGGCCGGCATTCGCAGCGGCCACCATTTGCGCCGCGTGCTGCTGGTGCGGCGTGCACAAGATCACAGCGTCCAGGCCGGGGTGGGCGATCAGGCTGTCGGCGCTGTCCAGCACGGCTACGCCTTGCAAGGTCGGGTCGCTGGCCATGGCCTGGCGCTCGGGGGCATGGGCTTCGGCCACGGCGACCAGGTTCAGCCAAGGCGATTGGCGCAGCTGCTTGGCAATGGTTTTTCCCCACCAGCCGTAGCCCACCAAACCGACGTTGACGGGGGCTGTGGCGGGGGCTGGCGAGCGGGTGATGGTCACGTTATTTCTCCTGAAGGGCTGGTTCCACTAAACTAGTTTAGCGGCATTCCCCACCCTTGGAGATCAAATGAATACCTCGAAAAATAGCAAACGCTCTAGCCCCGCCACCTCTGCCAAACCCTTTGAACGCGTGGGCCTGCTGGGCCTGGGCATCATGGGTTCGGCCATGGCCGGCAACCTGATCAAGGCTGGCTTTGAAGTCCACGGCTTTGACCCCAGCGCCCAGGCGCGCCAGCGGCTCAAGGCAGCAGGCGGCCACCCCAGCGCCGACGCCGCCAGCCTGGCTGGTGCGGTACAAGTCGTCATCACCTCGCTGCCCAATGCGGCGGCCTTGATGGACAACGCCGCCGTGTTGGCGCGCAAAGGCCGCAAGGGTTTGTTGGTGATCGAGACCAGCACCTTGGATCACGACGACAAAGAAGCCGCCCGCGCCGTGATGGCGGCCAAGGGCGTGGTCTTGCTGGACTGTCCGCTGTCGGGCACAGGCGCGCAAGCGGTGCGCAAAGACCTGACGGTTTATGCCAGCGGCCCCCGTGAAGCGATCACGCGTTTGGCGCCGGTGTTTGAAGGTTTTTCCAAAGCCCACTTCGATTTGGGCGTCTTCGGCAACGGCATGAAGATGAAGCTCATGGCCAATTTGCTGGTGGCGGTGCACAACGTCGCCACGGCCGAAGCCCTGCTGCTCGGTCAGCGCTGGGGCATTTCGCCCAGCACGGCGGTCAAGGTGCTGAGCGACGGCGCGGGTGGCTCGCGCATGCTGCAAGTGCGCGGCCCCATGATGGAAAACGAAGGTTGGACAGAAGCCACCATGAAGGTCGCGGTCTGGCAAAAAGACATGAAGCTGATCGCTCAGGCCTTGACGCAGACCAACACGCCCGCGCCCTTGTTCACGGCCAGCATCCCGGTTTACAACGCGGCCATGGGCATGGGCCATGCCGACAACGACACGGCGGCGGTGTTTGATGTGCTCGAACGCATGTCGTCCGTCATGGGCGGCAAGGCGGCGGGCAAGTCGGTGAAGAAGCCTGCTAAGAAACAAGCTCAGAAACAAGCCAAGCCCGCTGTGAAAGTGTCCGCCATAGCGCCCGCCAAAGCGCCCTCCAAGACGGCGACAACATCAAGGACAACTACCAAGAAGCCAGCTAAGAAAGCAGCTTCAAAATCTTCTGCCCGCTGAACTTCTTCAACCCCTACCGACCACAGACATGACCCAAGACCGCTTGCCTCCGCTCGCCCCTGCTACCTGGACGCCCGCCCAGC
The DNA here is from genome assembly GCA_040400935.1 of Polaromonas sp. Classification (GTDB taxonomy): domain Bacteria; phylum Pseudomonadota; class Gammaproteobacteria; order Burkholderiales; family Burkholderiaceae_C; genus Polaromonas. The sequence continues at coordinate 39,214 of JBBAPH010000025.1, read as the reverse complement.
GCGAATGCGCCGAAGAAATCATTCGTGGCCCACGCGGCGCCGTGATCGAGCCCTTTATTCCCCTGCTACGCAGCCCCGAGTTGTGCACCCACGCGCAGCGCACCGGCGAGTACCTGCGCTACCGAAGCGCCATCGGCCTGCGCCTGTCGGAGTTGGCGATCTTGGTCACTGGCCGGTATTGGTCACAAGAAGTCGAGTGGGCCATTCATGCGCCGATCGCCATCCGCGAAGGCATTGCGCCCGCCATCGTCGAAGCCATCGGCCAAGGTAAAACACCCGCCTTCACCCAAGCCGATGAACAGGTGGTCTACGACGTGTCCATGCAGTCCCTGGCCGACAAAAAGATCAGCGACGCCACCTGGGCCCAGGCGCAAAAAATCCTGGGCGAGCAGGGGGTGGTGGATTTGCTCGGCGTCGTCGGGTATTACTCGATGCTGTCGGTGGTCATGAATGGCGCGCGCACGCCAGCGCCAGCGAATTCGAAAATGCCGTTGCCTCAAATTTGAACTTTAGGGGGGGGCGAAAGGCCCCTGCGCTCTTGACGTGAGGGGTTGAACTAGATATCTTTAAGATATCCAATTGTCCCGCCGGAGAAACCCCATGACAAGCGCTGCTGCTCAAATCGCCTTTCGCTACCGCCCCCAAGACAGCGCCACTGGCGTGACCCGAACGACGGCCAAGCGTCTGGCCGATACCTTGGGTGTCGATGAGACCCAGGTGATCCACTTGGCGCTGCACGAACTGGCCGTCAAGCTGCTGCCGCAATACGAAGCCGATGACGGGCCGCTCACAAAAGCCCAGCTCAGTCAGGTGAAGAGGGACGTCCCCAAGCCCAAGGGCGGCGCTGTCAAAAGCACTCTTTTTGAGATGGACCGCTGAGTGCGCGCTTGGTCAGAGCCCACGGCGGGCGAAATCGTCTGGTGTCATTTCCCGGATAACGTTCAACCCAAGCCCAAAGCACGGCCAGCGCTTGTGCTGGCCGTCAAAGTAGATGACGAAGGCCTTGTCTTTGTCCGGGTGGCCTATGGCACCAGCCAAAAAACCAATCGGCTTTACCGGGGTGAATTTCGCATTGCCAAGGCTGAGAACCCGACGGCTTATGCCAGCGCGGGCCTGAGCTTTGACACCAAGTTCGACCTGAAGACGGCGTTGGAGCTGCCCTTCAATGACGGTTGGTTTTCGGTGCCGCTGCATGCGCCGTTTGGGCAGACTCCGCAGTTGGGAACTTTGCACCCCAGCCTGGTCAGGGTGGCGGCAGCTGCCTTTGCGGCGCTGCGTAACAGATAGGCTGATAGCCTGTTAGGCGGCCTAGTTGCTGAACTGTCAGGCCAAGCTGACGCGATGGGTCTAAATAATTCAAGTATCATTGAATTATGGAATCATCAATCGTCGTCAAAGCCCTGGCCGCCCTGGCCCAGTCATCACGGCTGGAGGTGTTTCGCTCTTTGGTGGTGGCGGGTGAGCCGGGGCTAACGCCCAGCGCGATGGCTGAGAGCCTGGGCGTGGCGGCCAACACCCTGTCATTTCACCTCAAGGAATTGCTGCACGCCGACCTGATCACGCAAGAGCGGGTGGGGCGCAACCTGATTTACCGGGCGCAGTTCGACCGCATGAATGCGCTGCTGGCTTACCTCACGCAAAACTGCTGCCAAGGCGAGCCTTGCGCTGTTGAGCCGTGCCAGCCTTCGGCCAAGTCGACCAAGTTGCCCAAGTGCTGAGCACAGCGCCCAGCCGATAACGACCAGAAGACCGAAGAGATAACCCATGAGCGTTCAACTTGAAGCCCCGGCCAACGTCGCCCAGCCCAGCCTGCAAGCCAGTCCCATGAGCGTGTTCGAGCGCTACCTGACGGTGTGGGTGCTGCTGTGCATCGCAGTCGGTATGGCATTGGGCCAATTGTTCCCCGCGGTGTTCCAAGCCATTGGCCACATGGAATATGCCCAGGTCAATTTGCCGGTGGGCCTGCTGATCTGGGTGATGGTGATCCCCATGCTGGTCAAGGTGGACTTTGCTACCTTGGGTGAGGTGCGCCAGCATGTCAAGGGTATCGGCGTGACGCTTTTCGTAAACTGGCTGGTCAAGCCTTTTTCCATGGCGCTGCTGGCTTGGCTCTTCATTCGCCACTGGTTTGCGCCACTGTTGCCGCCCGACCAGCTCGACAGCTACATCGCGGGGCTGATTCTGCTGGCCGCCGCGCCGTGTACGGCCATGGTGTTTGTCTGGAGCCGGTTGACGGGCGGCGACCCGCTGTTCACGCTGTCGCAGGTGGCGCTGAACGACAGCATCATGGTGATTGCCTTCGCACCGCTGGTGGGCTTGCTCTTGGGCATGTCGGCGATCGTCGTGCCCTGGGACACGCTGCTGACGTCGGTGGTGTTGTACATCGTCATTCCCGTCATCCTGGCACAGCTGTTGCGCCGGGCCTTGCTCAAAAAAGGCACGGCCGCTTTTGACGCTGCCATGGCCAAGATTGGCCCCTGGTCGATTGCTGCGCTGTTGCTCACGCTGGTGCTGCTGTTTGCGTTTCAGGGCGAGGCGATCTTGAAGCAACCGCTGGTGATTGCGCTCTTGGCCGTGCCCATCTTGATTCAAGTCTTCTTCAACTCCGCGTTGGCCTACTGGCTCAACCGCGCCGTCGGTGAAAAGCACAGCGTGGCCTGCCCATCGGCGCTGATCGGCGCGTCCAACTTTTTTGAACTGGCGGTGGCCGCCGCCATCAGCCTGTTTGGCTTTCACTCCGGCGCGGCGCTGGCCACCGTGGTCGGCGTGTTGATTGAAGTGCCGATCATGCTGCTGGTGGTCTACATCGTCAACCGCAGCAAGGGCTGGTACGAACGCGGCGCCGCCCCCAAATGACATAGGAGCCTGAACCATGACCGCCATCACGATTTATCACAACCCCGCTTGCGGGACTTCGCGCAACACGCTGGCCCTGATCCGCAACAGCGGCGCCGAGCCTGAAGTCATTGAATACCTCAAGACTCCGCTAACCAAGGCGCAGCTGCAACAGCTGGTTCAAGCCATGGGCATCAGCGTTCGCGCGCTGCTGCGCGAAAAGGGCACACCCTACGCTGAGTTGGGCCTGGACGACGCCAAGTGGAGCGACGACGAGTTGCTGGACTTCGTGGTACAGCACCCGATCTTGATGAACCGCCCGGTGGTAGTCACGCCCTTGGGTACCAAGCTCTGCCGCCCCAGTGAGGCGGTGCTGGATATCTTGCCCGAGCCGCAGCGCGGCGCTTTTGCCAAGGAAGACGGCGAGGCTGTGGTCAACGCGCAAGGCCAGCGTGTCTGAGGCAATGCTGCCCAGCAGCCACCTGGACGCCGCTTGCTTTCAGCTGCCCGACCTCCAGAAGTTGCGCGTTCAGCCGGCCACGCACGCCCCGCGCATCCTGATGCTCTACGGCTCCTTGCGCGAGCGCTCTTACAGCAAGCTCCTGACGCTGGAAGCCGCTCGACTGCTTGAAGCGATGGGCGCCGAGGTCAAGGTGTTTGACCCGCAAGACTTGCCCCAGCCCGACGGCGCGCCTGACAGCCACCCCAAGGTGCAAGAGTTACGCACGCTGGCCGCTTGGTCTGAAGGCATGGTCTGGTGCTCGCCCGAGCGCCATGGCGCCATGACCGGCATCTTGAAAAGCCAGATCGACTGGATCCCGCTGTCAGTCGGCGCGGTGCGGCCCACGCAGGGCAAGACGCTGGCGGTCATGCAGGTCTGCGGTGGCTCGCAGTCGTTCAACGCAGTCAACCAGATGCGCATTTTGGGCCGCTGGATGCGCATGCTCACCGTTCCCAACCAGAGCTCGGTGGCCAAGGCTTTTGCCGAGTTCGACGAAGCCGGCCGCATGAAGCCGTCGAGCTACTACGACCGCGTGGTCGATGTGATGGAAGAGCTCATGAAGTTCACGCTGCTGACGCGCGATGTGTCGCCGCACTTGGTAGACCGCTACAGCGAGCGCAAGGAAAGCGCCGCGGAACTGAGCCAGCGGGTGAACCAGCGTTCGATCTAGCGGCGCGGCCAGAGCGCGAGGGCATCAGCCCAGATAAGCCTTGACCAGTTCCGCCGGCAACTTGGCCCGGGCTTGTTGGTCCACCACTTGCACGGCGCTGCGAAAAGCCCCCAAGTCAATCTCTTGCGGAGCCAGCACCTGCACACCGCGCCCCTGCAGCGCTTTGAGTGCCAGCACGTCCTGATCGGCCGCGGCCTGGCGCTGCTGTGCGGTGGCAGCGGTCACGGCCTCTTGCAGTTGCTCGCGCTGCTGCGCGTTCAAGCCTTCGTACCAAGCGGCCGGGCAAACCAAGAGCAACAGCCCAAACACATGCTGCGTCAGGCTCACGTGCGGGTGATGCTTCCAGAGTTCAAAGCCGACGAAATTGGTGAGCGGGTTTTCTTGCGCCTGCACCGTACCCTGGCTGACCCAGGCCACCAGGTCTTTCACGTCACTGGTCACGGCTTCAAAGCCCATGGCGTTCAAGATGCTGCGGTACAGCGCGCTGTCGAGCGTGCGGACCTTGATGCCTTGCGCATCCCGCGGGTGAGTGATCGGACGCACAGCGTTGGTCACGTGGCGAAAGCCGTTGTCCCAAAACGCCAGCACTTTGAAACCCGTGCGTCGGCTCACAGCCTCGCCCAGCATCTGTCCAGCCAAGCCGTCTAAAGCGCTGAAGGCTTGCGCCCGGTCTTGCACCGCAAAGGGCAGGTCCAATACTTCTAGTTCAGGCACCTGCGCCGACAGATAGCCTGAAGCCATGTAGGCGATGTGGCGCTCGCCGCGTTCTACGCCAGCAAATAAATCAGCCGCTTTTTCGCCTTGGGCGGTGACGTTGGCGATGAACTCCACATCCGAGCCCCAGCCCTTGGCGCGCAAGGCTTGCACCAATGTGTCCAGCGCCTGGGTGAGGATGGAGGTCGGGCCTTGGTAGCCGGCCACACGGGTCAGGGTGTGCAAACGTCAGCCCTGGATGTTGGCGTCTTGGATGATCTTTTTCCAGCGCTGAAAGTCGACTTCGACAATGCGTTCTAACTCCTGCGCATTGCGCGACCAAGGCTCCAGGCCTGAGCGGATCAGCTGCACTTGGAAGGAGCGGTCTTCGGTAATCGCCAGAGCCTCCTTGCGCAAGGCGGCTACCACGTCGGCGGGCACTTCCTTGTGAAAGAAGAGGGCGATCCACGACGAGTAGTCGTAGTTCTTCACGCCTTGCTCTTGCAGCGTGGGAATGTCGCGGAACTGCGCATGGCGCTCGCTGCCGCAGTAGCCGATCAGCCGCACCTTGCCGTCTTGCAAAAAGGGCTGTGCCAGCGACAGCGCCATCGACATCACGTGCACCTCGCCCGTGGCCACAGCCAGCGCGGCCTGGCTGGCGCCCCGGTAGGGCACATGCGTGAGCGTGGTGCCGGTAAAAGACTTGAACATTTCCGTGGCCAGATGCTGCGGGCTGCCAATGCCGCCCGACGAGTACGTCACCGGCTGGTTCTTGTCTTGGGTCGCGGCGATCAAGTCTTTGATGTTCTTGATCTTGGAGTTGCCCGGTACGGCAAAAAACGTGGGGATGTTGGCCACGCCCACCACGGGCACAAAGTCTTTGCGCGTATCCACCTTCATGTTCTTGGCCTGCAGGTGCGGCAAGATGGTCATGATGGAGTTGTTCAGCGCGGCCACCACCAGGCCGTCGGTGCGGGCTTTGCTGAGCCGGTCCAGGCCGACCAGGCCGGCTGCGGCGGCGACGTTCTCCACCGCAAAGCCTTGGCCCAGGCGCTGGCTCAGGCGCTCGGCCATGTGGCGAATGGCCACATCCGACGCGCTGCCCGCTTGCAGCGGCATGATGATGGTGGACGGCCCGCTGGGGTACTTGGCTTGCGCCCAGCCGGCCAGGGGCAGCAGGGAGACGGTTGCCGTTGCCGCGTGGATGAAGGTTCTACGTTGCATGGCGGGGTCTCCCTGAAGTTGATGTTTAGCTGACCAGCACCTTGAGGCTGCCGACTCCCGTAACGGAGCCTTCCATCACGTCGCCGGCTTTGACGGCGTTCACGCCTTCTGGCGTGCCCGTGAAGATCAAGTCGCCGGGTTGTAGTTCCCAAGCGGCTGAGAGGTGCTCAATGGTTTCGCTGATGTTCCAGATCAGCTTGTCAATCGTGCTCTTTTGCCGGTGTGCGCCATTGACTTCGAGCTTGATCTCAGCCGTTCCCACGCCGGGCACCTGCGCCTTGGGCACGATCGGGCCCATGGGCGCGCTGTAGTCAAAGGCTTTGCCAATGCACCAGGGGCGGCCCTGCTTTTTCATGTCGTTTTGCAGGTCGCGGCGGGTCATGTCCAGGCCCACGGCGTAGCCATACACATAGTCCATGGCGTCGGCGGCCTTGATGTTTTTGCCGGCCTTGCCAATGGCCACGACCAATTCAATCTCGTGGTGCAGGTTGCCGGTCAGCGTGGGGTAGGGCATGTTGCCGGTCGTGCCTTCGGCAATCACGACCAGCGCGTCGGCGGGCTTCATGAAGAAGAACGGTGGCTCGCGGCCGGTAAAGCCCATTTCCTTGGCGTGATCTTCGTAGTTGCGGCCCACGCAGTAAATGCGGTGCACGGCCATCTGGGCCGATTCGCCCTTGACGGGCACGGTGACGAGGGCAGGGGCGGGGAAAAGCAAGTTCATGTTGAAAGGTCTCGGTTTAAAAAAGGACGGGCTTTAGTCGGTCTTCAGTCTGTTTTGAGGCCAGCCGCGCGAACGCCGGCGGCGCAGATCAGCTCGTCTTCGTCGCCCGTACCGCCACTGGCACCAGCCGCGCCGATGATCTGGCCTTGGGCGTCCTTGATCAGCACGGCGCCGGTCTGCGCCAGGAACTTGCCGTCCGCCGTAGCAGCCAGCGAGATGAAGAAAGCCGGGTTGTCCTTGGCGCGCTCGGCCAGCGCCCGGCTCGACGAGCCCATGCCCACTGCTGCGTAGGCCTTGCCGCGTGCCACGTCAAAGCGGAACATGCTGGCGCCGTCTTCACGGCCAAAAGCCACCAAGTGGCCCGAGGCGTCGAGCACCACCACGCCCATGGGCTTGTAGTTGGCGGCGCGTGCGGCTTTGTGCGCTTCGGTAATGATCTGGTTGGCTTGGGCGAGGGTGAGAGTGGTCAAGGTGCGGTCCTGTTGATGGCCATGAAGAAAGAAAAATTTTGTTGATTTTAAGGACGGACCTCGCGCCGATCATTGGCCAGCCCTGCACGTAAACCCGTAGCCATTCATTCCATCAATTGGAACGTTCGCCTTCAAGTGGATGCCAGACCCAAAAAGACGCTCATGCGCTGCAACTCGTCGTCCAGCGCCGCTGCAAAGGCTTTATCTTGAGGGGCTGGCGCCACGTAGCCCAGATCGGGCAGCAGCGCGCCATCTTGCACACTGAGGTTGGCCCAGCCAATGACCTGGTCGCGCCACAGCAGCGGCAGGGCGTAATGGCCCCGCACCCGCTTGGCCGCCGGGGTGTAAGCCTCAAAGCGGTAGGCCCATCCCCACAGCACATCAAAGCGGCGGCGGTCCCATACCACCGGGTCGAACGGGGCCAGCAAGCGCACTTGCTCGCTCACCTCCCAAGCGGCCTGCGGGTCTTCGCCCTCAGGCCAAAACCAGGTGACGCCATCGACCACCGCGCTGGGCAGGCGCTCGCGCGCGCGCTCCAGCATGGCTGGGCGCTGATCCCGCCATTGCGGTGCGCCGCCAGTGGCTAAGAGGCTCAGCAGTTGCCCAAGGCTCGCAGCGGGCAGCGGGGCGTATTTTTGGACGATGGCGTCCAGCAAGGCGTCAAGAATCGCTTCTTGGCTGAGCGCGTGGTTTTGCGGCTCACGCACGGCACGCAGGGCATAGAGGCGCTGGCCTTTAGCGCGACTGGCCACGCGCAACAGGCCACGGTAATGCATGCCTTCCAGCAGCTGCGTGCTGGCCCGGCTGTTGCCGCCAAACCAATTTTTCACGCTGCCTTGGTCAAACTGCGCATTGACTTCAGCGGGGCTGACGATGCCGCGCTCACCCACAAAAGCCAGCACCTCTTCAGCCTGCGCCGCGCTCTTGGCAGGCCAGGCAATGCGCGGCGTGCGCGGGTGCATCAGGTGGTGCAGGTCGCGCGTGACAAAACCGTAGTTGACGAAGAAGTCTTCCTCGACTGCCAGCTTGGGGTAGGCCGCTTCAAAGTCGCCATTCCTGTAGCTCGCGACTCGATGCCGCAGCGTCAGGTCTTGCGCGGGTGCAGGCATGCGCAGCGGGTCGGCTTGTAAAAAGCCCAGGCGCTCTATCGCTTGCCCTAGCGTGGTCGGCGCAAACAAGCTGCGGGCCACGGCGTAGCGGCGCAAATGGTCCAAATTCATCACGGCAGAAGTCATGCGGGGATGATGCCCCAAGCGCTGGTGCGACCTGATTTGGGCTGCCCTTCGACGGGCTTAGGACAGGCTCCTTCGACGGGCTCAGGACAGGCCCTTCGACAGGCTCAGGGCGAACGGTCTTGTTATTTCTGCTCAGGCGCTAGGGTCCCTATTTCCGTTCGGGCTGAGCCTGTCGAAGCCTGGGGCCGAGGCGGGTCCAACACTTCGACGCGATTCAGCGCGCAAACCCTTGTAGCGCCGCCTGCACCACGTCCAGGCTGGTTGCAAAGCGCGGCGCCAAAAACGGCGCAAGGTAGGGCATGGTCAGCTGCAGCAAGGCCACGCCCGTGAGCAAGGTGATGGGAAAGCCGACTGCAAAAATACTGAACTGCGGCGAGACGCGGTTCAAGATGCCCATGGCCAGATTGATGGCCAGCAAAGTGGTGACGATGGGCAGCGACAGCAGCAGCCCCGCCTTGAACACCTGGCCGCCCGCAGTGGCCAGCACCCACCAGCCAGTCGCGGCCAGCGGGGCGTTGGCAATCGGCACGGCTTGAAAGCTGCCTGCCAGCAGGCTGACCAGGCTCAGGTGGCCGTCCAGCGCCATGAAGATCAGCAGTGCCAGCACGTTCAGCAAGCGGGCCAGCACCTGGGTGTTGCCGCCGCTGGTCGGGTCAAAAAAACTGGCAAACGACAAACCCATTTGCAGACCGATGTAGTCGCCCGCCGCCTGCACCATGGCAAACACCAGGCGCATGGCCAAGCCCATGGCCACACCGGATCAATACCTGCTCGATGACGATGCGCAGGCCGGTGACTGACACCAGGGGGAGCTGCGGCAGCGGCGCCAGCGTGGGCGCAATCACCAGCGTGACCAACAAGGCCAGCACCACCTTCACGCGCTTGGGCACCACCGACTCGCCCAGCATGGGTGCGCTGCTGATGAGTGCCAGCACGCGCACAAAGGGCCAGCCAAAGGCCGCCAGCCAGGCATCAAGCTGGCCGGAGGTGACTTGCAGCACCGACTCCACGGTGCTAGCCAATCAGGGTGGGGATCGATGCAAACAGCCGGCGCATGTAGTCCAGCAGCAAAGACAGCATCCACGGCCCGGCCACCACCAGCGTGGCAAACACGGCTAGCAGCTTGGGGATGAAGGACAGCGTGGCCTCGTTGATCTGGGTGGCCGCTTGAAAGAGGCTGATCACCAGCCCGGTGACCAGCGCCACCAGCAAGAGCGGCGCGCCCAGCAGCAGGCTGAGCTTCATGGCCTCGTAGCCCATGGACATGACGGATTCAGGGGTCATGGCTTTAAGGTCAGGTGTAGAAACTCTGCGCCAGCGCGCCAATCAGCAGTTGCCAGCCGTCCACCAGCACAAACAGCATGAGCTTGAAGGGCAGGGCAATCGTGGCGGGCGGCACCATCATCATGCCCATGGACATGAGCACACTGGCCACCACCAGGTCTACGATCAGAAAGGGAATGAAGATGGTGAAGCCGATTTGAAACGCGGTTTTGAGCTCACTCATCACAAAGGCTGGCAGCAAGATGCGCAGGCTCACTTGTTCGGGCCCGTCCATAGGCGGCACGTTGCCCAGCTTGGCAAACAAAGCCAAATCGTTCTCGCGGGTTTGTTTGAGCATGAAAGCCTTGAAGGGCTGCACGCCGCGCTCCATGGCCTGCTGCACGCTGATGCGGTCCTGGCTCAGCGGCACATAAGCCTCTGCATAAGCCTTGTCCAGGACCGGCGACATGACAAAAAACGTGAGGAAGAGCGACATGCCCACCAGCACCTGGTTCGGCGGCGTGGCCTGCGTGCCGATGGCGGTGCGCAGCAAACCCAGCACGATCAGGATGCGCGTGAAGCTGGTCATGGACAGCAGCAGCGCCGGCAAAAACGACAGCGAGGTCAGCAGCACCAGCGTCTGCACGCTGAGCGACCAGGCCTGGCTGCCGCCCGGCCCCGGCTTGCTGACGATGCCGGGCAGGGCTTGGGCGGCGGCGGGAAAAGAGAGCGTCACGGCCAGCAGCCCCATGAAGGTGAGGCAGGCCAGCAGCATCAACCGTTTGAAGGCCAGGCCTGACAAGGTCGAAGTGGACTTTTTCCCAGGTGATGCATGCCGCCCCGCCGTGAAGATCGCCGCGTTCATGCGCCGTCCCTGTCTGCCGAAACCGGCAGCGTGTGCAGCATGCGCACCTGCCCCGGCGCCACGCCCAGCAACAGCCGCGTGCCTTGCACGTCTACCAGCACCACGCGTTCGCGCTGGCCCACGCTGACGCTGGACACGACTTTCAATTGGCGCCCGCCGCCCACTTGCTGCAAGCCAAAGCGGCGCGCCGCCCAGCCGCACAACAAAATCAAGCCGACCACCAGGGCCAGGCCGAGAGCCGCTTGCAGCAGGCCCGCCGCGCCCCAGCCCGGCACTTCGCTTGCAGCTTGGGCCACCGGCATCACCGCCGGCAAAGTGGAAACCGTGGGCAGCGTCATCGGTTGAGCTTTTGAATGCGTTCGGACGGCGTCACGATATCGGTCAACCGAATGCCGAACTTGTCGCCCACCACCACCTCGCCCTGGGCGATCAGGTACCCGTTGATGAACACGTCCATCGGCTCACCGGCCAGGCCGTCGAGCTCGACCACCGAGCCGGGCGAGAGCTGCACCAGGGTCTTGATGGTGATGCGCGTGCGCCCCAGCTCGGCCGTGAGCTGCACCGGCACGTCGAGCACGCGCTCAATGTCGCCGCTGGCCAAGGGGGTTTTGGCTTGGTTGGGCAGCGGTTGAAATACTCGCTCGGCCGCTGCGAATGCGGCGGGCGCTGAAGCAGGAGAAGGCGCAGCGGTTTCGCTGGCCATCTGCTCGGCCATCGCACTGCCCCAGTCGTCCAGCGCGGCGCTGTCGTCGCCAGCGCTGGTGCCGGCCTCGGTCAGCTTGTCGGTGTCATTCATGTGGGGGTCCTTTGATCTCGCGGTCTCGACTGTCACGACTGTCTTGACGGTCTTGGTGATGGATGGTTTCCTGCACGCACAGCGCGTAGCGCCCGTTGGATGTGCCGTAACCGCAGCGCGCCACCGGCACGCCCTTGACGGTGGCCACTACGCTGTCGGGAATCTCAATGGGCAGCACGTCGCCCACTTGCAGGCGCAGCAGCTCGCCAATAGTCGATCGCATGTCGGCAAACGGCGCGCGCAGCTCCACGTCGGCGCTTTGCACCTGGGTGGCGAGCTGGCGCACCCAGCGCTGGTCCACTTCAATTTCGTTTTGCAGCGGATTGCTCAGCAAGCCGCGTATCGGCTCGATCATGGAATACGGAATGCACACCGTCAGCGCGCCGCCGATCGGCCCGAACTCAATGTGAAAGGTGCTGGTGATCACGATGTCGTTGGGCGCCACGATGTTGGCCAGGCGCGCGTGCATTTCAGAACGCACGTAGTCAAACTCCAGCGGAAACACTGGCGCCCAGGCGCTGCCGTAGCTTTCGAGCGTGACGTTCAAGAGCCGCTTGATGATGCGCTGCTCGGTCTGCGTGAAGTCACGCCCCTCCACGCGCACGTGGTAGCGCCCGTCGCTGCCAAAGAGGTTGTCCACCACCAGAAACACCAGCTTGGGGTCGAACACAAACAGCGCCGTGCCGCGCAGCGGCTTCATCTGCATGAGGTTGATGTTGGACGGCACCGGCAGGTGGCGCACAAAGTCGCTGTACTTTTGTACCTGCGCCGGGCCGACTGAAATATCGGCACTGCGCCGCATGAAGGCCAGCAGCGCGCCACGCAACTGCCGCGAAAAGCGCTCGTTGATGACTTCAAGCGTGTGCATGCGCCCGCGCACGATGCGCTCGTCCGTGCCGAGCTTGTAGGCGGGCAGGCCGGGCACAGGCGCGGCAGGCGCGGTTGCTGGCAGGTCGGTGTCGCCGGTCACGCCTTTTAAGAGGGCATCGACCTCGTCTTGCGACAACTCGTGTTCGTAAGCCATGGCGTGCTTTGTTTACTGCAGCATGAAGGTGGTGAACATCACGCTGGTCAGCGCCTGCGGGGCGAGACCTGGGGCCAGCGGTTCTTGCAGGCGCTTTTGAATGTCGCCCGCCAGGCGGGTTTTTTCTTCGGGCAGCAGCAGGGCGTCGGCCTCGAGGTTGGCCAGCACGGCGAGCACGCGGCTGCGCACTTCAGGCAGGTACTTCACCAGCAAGGCTTGTGCAGGTGCTTCCGCCACTTTGAGCGTGACGGCAATGTGCAAGAAGCGGGCGCGGCCGTTGGGCTGCAGGTTGACGGTGAACGGTTCGAGCGGCACGAAGATCGGGTCGCTGACTTTGGCGCTTTTGCTGGTGCTTTGCAGGCAAGCGGGGAGCGAACCTTGCATGAACCACCAAAGTGCGCCTGCGCCGCCCAGTAGCAGGGCGGCCAGGCTCAGCCACAACAACCGTCGCCCTTTTTGGGGGGCTGCGGGTGTGTCAGTGGTGGTGGAGGCTGCGGCGTCGGTCATGCGGTTGGGGGCTTGGAGGGCAATTCAATTTCGGGCGCGCCGTGTGCTGCGGGCGGCTCTGTCTTGATCTGAATTGTTGGCGGCAGTGACTTCTTTGCATGGCCCGAGCAGGAGGTGGAAATACCGCTAATTTGGGCTTTCTGTCCTTTGCTTTCTGGTTTTCTTCTCGGCGATTCTTTCTGCGCGGTCACACCGCCGAGGCGTAGCGGCAGCCATCTCATGCTGGAGTACCAGAAATCGATGCCCGCCGCTGCGCCTCACCGGTGTGGTTCTGGCGGGCTGGGGTTGTGGAATGCGGGGGAGGGTCGGGTGCGTGTCCCTCACCCCAACCCTCTCCCCAAAGGGGCGAGGGGGCAAGACGGGCGCCGTGCGTGCTCTCTAAAGGAGCGAGGTTGTGGCGCGGCTATGCGACGGCCGCGCGTCTTACTCCTTCCCCCTTTGGGGGAAGGCCGGGATGGGGGCTCTGTGAATTGGCAAGGCTTTAGGCGACTGGAGCCGAGCGAGGCGGTGCGTCTCTAGCGAGCGTCAGCGCCAGGTGCGTGCCCCCATCCCAACCTTCCCCCAGCGGGGGAAGGAGCAACTCGGGGTCAGGCGTATGTGTCGAGGCCACCGGGGACTGGTGGTGCCCGGCGTGGTGCGATTGTCGAGGCGTTGGGTTCGATAGAGGCAGACGCTGGGTGTGACGATGGCGTTGTGCGCTGACCCTTGTCACCATCCCCCGTGCCCTGCTGACCGCCCGAAAAAGATGACGCCGAAAAATCAGCGGCTTGCGACAAGGTGGCACCCAACCCCCAGCCACCGCCGTGCTGCACCGATGTGTGACCCACGGTGATGCCTTGCTCGCTCAACGCGCGGTGGAGTTGGGGTAATGCAGCTTCCAGCGCTTGGGTGACTTCGGGTTGAGTCGCTTCAAAGCGCATGTCCAGCGGTTGGTCGCCCAGGCTGAGGGTGATTTTCAAGGGGCCGAGGGCTGGCGGGTTGAGTTGCATTTCGGCGCTGTGTTGACTGGCCTGCACCATCTTGACGAGGTGTTGGCTGAGCGCCAGGCCCCAGGTGCCGCTGCCGATGATGGGGGTGAGTACGGGTCGGTTTTGGGCTGCGGCGTTGGCGGCCGCGCCGTCAGCGCTTGCGTTTGCGCTGCCATTGAAGCCCTGGCTGTTGCCTTGCTGGAATGCGCTGCTGGCTGTTGACGCGTCGCCTGGGATGTTGCCTGAGCCCATGAGGGAGCCGGTGGAGTCGCGGGAGTCTGCCGCATCGGCCGCATCGGCCGCCGCTGAGGCTGCGCCCAGATGGCTGGCGGCGCTGCCCGTCAACGTTTTCGATGTCGCCAATGCCTCGGCGGCTGCAAACGGCCCGGTCATCCCCGATGTCCCTGTGCCTGCCAAACCTCGCCCCAGACCCAGTGCGGCGCCTGCTTTGCCGGGGCTTGATCCGTGCGCGGTTTGCCGTGCCAGTTGCAAGCCTTTGGCAAAGGCCTCGACCTGGGATTGGGCCGAGGCCAGGGTGGCGTCGGCGTCGTCGCCGCTGGTGGGGGCGGCGTTCGTTGGAACGGCGTTGGTCGGGACGGCATTGCCGGGTGGGCCGGCCGCATCTGGCGTGCGCGGGTGCGCGCCCGGGCGTTGGCTGTCGGTGGGGACGCTGCCAGGGCGGGCGGGTAACTTCTCTGCAGTTTCGCCGGCCTTGTCCCTGGAGCGGGCGCTGTCCTGGCTGGCGGGCGCAGTGCCGCCTTCGGTGGTGGCTGATGCTTTCGGGCTTGATGCGTCGCCGGAGGGCGATGCTGTGTTTGCCCTCGCGATTTCCGCTGGGGTGTCAGCATCGGCATGGGCAGGGCGGCTTGTGCCCGCTGCGTCAACTGAGTGGCGGTGCGGTGCTGCACCGTCCCAGGCCGCCGTTTCAGGCTGGGGTGTTGGCGCGAGTGCTGGTGGCAGCGTCATCAATACGGTGGCGTCGGGGTTGAGCTCACCCGCAGCCCTGGCCGATACACCGCCGCGTTTAAGAGGGTTGCCTTTGCCGTTGCTGGTTTTGGCAGCGACCTCTGGCTCGGGCGCTTGAGCCGCCTTGAGCAGCTTGCCAAAGCGGGCCTGACGTGAGGTGGGCGAACTCGGCGAGCCTTGCGTGGCCGCCGACCCAGCAGATTCAGCCGACCCCGAAGAAGAACCGGGCTTGGCCGGCGCTGGTGCCACAAAGGCGGGTGGAGAGTCCATGACGTTCATGCAAACAGTCCCATGTCATTGCCGGTGGGGCGAGCGGCGCGCTCGTCGCTCAGCTTTTGGTCGCGCCGGCCGGCCACGCGTTCGGCTTCTTGCCGGGCGCGCACCGCCAGGGTGTCGTAGGCGTTGCGCTGACGTTGTTCTTGTTGCCAATCACAGCGGCCCTGGGCCAGGCGCTTGTGGGCATGCAGGGCGACGGCGCGTTGCTGCTCAATCGCGGCGTCCAGGGTTTGCACAAACGCCTGGTAGTTGCGCAACTGCACGAGCGGCACGCCATGGACGATGCGCGCCTGGAACTGCACCAGGTACTCGCCTCGGTAGTCCAGCAGCAGTTGCAGTTTGTCCGAGGCGCCGAGCTGCGCTTGCTGCAGCAAGCCCAGGCGGCGGGCAGCGTCGTCGGTGCGTGTTTGCGCCAGTTCGATTAAGCGGGGCAGGGGCAGGTGGCTGGACATGGTGTGAGGGTGGGGTTGAGGAAAGGTTTCAGGACTGCGCTTGCAGCGCGTGCAGTTGCTGGACCGAGGCTTCGTAGCTGGCGCGTTCATGCAGCGACTGCTGCAGCAAGGCTTCGACTTTGGGGTACAGCGCAATGGCGCGGTCGAGTTGCAGGTCGTGGCCGGGCGCATACGCGCCCACGCTGATCAGGTCGCGGTTGCGCTGGTAGCGCGACAGCGCTTGCTTGACGCCACGCACCGCCTCGAACTGCTCGGGAGAAATCAGCGCGGTCATGGCGCGGCTGATGGACGCTTCAATGTCGATCGCTGGGTAGTGGCCGGCTTCAGCCAGGCTGCGCGACAACACAATGTGCCCGTCCAGAATCGCCCGGGCCGCGTCGGCAATCGGGTCTTGCTGGTCGTCGCCTTCGGCCAGCACGGTGTAGAACGCTGTGATGGAGCCGCCTTGGCCTTCGGAGTTGCGCGCGCCGTTGCCCGCCCGCTCGACCAGCGCCGGCAACTTGGCAAAGACAGACGGCGGGTAGCCCTTGGTGGCGGGCGGCTCGCCCACGGCCAGCGCGATTTCGCGTTGGGCCATGGCGTAGCGCGTGAGCGAATCCATGATGAGCAGCACGTTCAGCCCCAGATCTCTGAAGTGCTCGGCCAAGCAGGTGGCGTAAGCCGCGCCTTGCAAGCGCATCAGCGGCGAGGTGTCGGCGGGCGCTGCCACCAGCACGGCACGGGCCATGCCTTCGGTGCCCAGCGTGTTTTCGAGGAAGTCTTTCACCTCTCTGCCGCGCTCGCCAATCAGCCCAACCACGATCACGTCGGCGCTGGTGTAGCGCGCCATCATGCCGAGTAACACGCTTTTGCCCACGCCCGAGCCGGCAAAGAGGCCCATGCGCTGTCCCCGGCCGACTGTCAGCAGGGCGTTGATGGCGCGTACGCCCACGTCGAGCACCGAGTCGATGGGCGCACGCAGCAGCGGGTTGATCGGGGCAGCACCAAGTGCGACGTCGGCCGATGAATTCAGTGGCCCGAGCCCGTCGAGCGGACGCCCCGCCGCATCCACCACCCGGCCGAGCAGGCCCATGCCCACAGGCAGCCGCTTGGTGCGAACGCCGAGGGTTTCCCCCGTGCCGTTGCCTTCTGCTTGCACGGCATAAACACGCGCGCCCGGCAGCAAGCCTTCAACCGCGCTTTGCGGCATCAAGAACAGCCGGTCCCCTGAAAAGCCAACGACTTCGGCTTCTGCACAGGCCTGCGGGTAGCCGGGCGGCAATTCAATGAGGCAGTCGCTGCCGACGGGCAAACGCAAACCCACGGCTTCAAGCACCAAGCCGACCACCCGAGTCAGGCGTCCGGAGCGTTGCATGGGTACGCCCGCGTTCATGGAGCCGACGCGTTGCAGCGCCTGGGTGAAGGTGGCTTCCCAGGGGTGGGGTGCGGCGGTGCTGGTCATGGCATTTCCCCGCTTGGCTCCCTCTCCCCCTGGGAGAGGGCAGGGGTGAGGGGAGGCACGATGCCCATTGCTCGCAACTCGCCCGGTTGTCGTTCTTCCTCCCTCTCCCTCTGGGAGAGGGCAGGGGTGAGGGCTCTTCGGCTTAGGCGCTGAGTCCATGCTTCACCACATCCCGCGCCCTCAGCCCCCAGCCGATCCAGTGCCAGCGCCCTCATGCTGGGAGTACCCAGAAATCGGTCGCTGTCACTGGCTCGGCTGGGCGCTGTTGATAGGTGGCGTTGCACGTCGAGTGGCACGTCGACCGCACCTCCCCGACTTGGCTCCCTCCCCCTCTGGGGGAGGGCAGGGGTGGGGGCACGCGCAATGCCCATTGTTCGCAACTCGCCCGGTTTTCCTTCTTCCTCCCTCTCCCTCTGGGAGAGGGCTGGGGTGAGGGCTCTTCGCGTGAGGCACTTTGTTCGTGAGGCGTTGCGCCGCTTGCCACCAGCTATTTTTGAGAAAGAAAGGCAGTGGTAGCAGAAGGCGGGGAAGCCCTCACCCCTGCCCTCTCCCAGAGGGAGAGGGAGTGAAAGCGGGGAGGCTCTTGTCCCAAAGCTTAGAAAGTAAAGGCGGGGAAGCCCCCACCCCAGCCCTCCCCCAGCGGGGGTGGGGGTTAGGCCGAGTGACTGGGTTGCCGTAGTCTTCATGCGAAGAGCCCTCACCCCTGCCCTCTTCCCAAGGGAGAGGGAGTGAAGGCGGGTACTGATGGAGGAATCTCTAACTGCGCCGCCAGCAGTGACCACCGCGTTGCCAGGCTCGCGTCCAGCTCACCACTGGCCGCCATCACGCGGCAGCCGCCGCGCGCTTGCAGGGGGTCGGGCCGCAGCGTCCAGCCTGCGGTATGCAGGGCCTCGGCCAAGTGGGTCTGCACCAGGGCCGCGTCTTGTGGGTGGAGCCAGAGTTTGGGGTGGCCGGTCAGCGGCGGTTCGGTGTTCAGCAGGTCGCGCACGGCGGCCAGCATGCCTTCGGGCGCGACGGCCAATGATTCGCCGAGGACGCGTTGGGCCAGGGCGAAGGCCAAGGCCAGCAGGTCTTGCGCCACGGCTTGCTCGGCTTGTTGCCAGGCTTGGGGCAGGGTGTGCAGGAGGGCGCGCAGGGGCTGGGCCAATTCGGTGTCGATCTGCGTTTGCGCGGCAGCGCGGCCTTCGGCTTGACCTTGCACCAGACCTTGTGCCGTGCCATCGGCCAAGCCTTGGGCAAAACCTTCAGCCCGGCCCTGCGCGATTCCTTTTCCCAGGCCCTCGGCCCAGCCTTTGGCGAAGGCTTCGGCGTGGGCCTGACTCACGGGGGCTGATCCGGGCTTGGAGCCCGCTTGAACGGGTTGGTGCAGGGCGGTGCGTCCGTTAGCCGAGTAGAGCGCGGGGCTGGTCCGCTCGGTTTCGATAGCCTCGTTTGCTGGGGCGACCGTGCCCATCTGCCAGCGCTCCCACGCGCTGCGGCGCGGCAAGGCGGCCGGTCCGGTGCGGGACGGCGCAGCCTCCTCGCTGCGTACGCCAGCCGCAGCCACACCAGCCGGCTCAGACATACGCCTCGTCCCCCGGTGCTGCCATCACCAACTCGCCCGCTTCGGCCAGGCGGCGCACGATTTGCAAGATGGCTTTTTGTTCGGCCTCGACCTGAGACACGCGCACCGGGCCGCGCACGTCCATGTCTTCGCGCAGGGCTTCGGCGGCGCGTTGGGACATGTTGTTCATGAACTTGGCCTGCAACTCTTGCGGCGCACCTTTGAGGGCAATGACCAGGGTCTCGGACTCCACGTCTTTCAAGAGGCGCTGGATGCCGCGGTCTTCCAGGTCGAGCAGGTTTTCGAAGAGGAACATCTCGTCGATCATCTTTTGCTCCAGCACTTCATCGTTCTCGCGCAGGTGGCGGATCACGCTTTCTTCTTGCGCGGTGCTCAGCAAATTGACGATCTCGGCCGCCGTGCGGATGCCGCCCAGGCGGCTGCGTTTGACGCCTTCGCCCGACAGCAATTCGTCCAGCACATCGGTCAGCTCTTTGAGGGCAGCGGGCTGCACGCCGCCGAAGGTGGCCACGCGCATCACCGCGTCGTGCTGCACGCGCTCGGGCAATTGGGCCAGCACGTCGGCGGCTTTGGCGCGGTCCATGTGCACGAGCAAGGTGGCAATGATTTGCGGGTGTTCGTCGCGGATGATCTCGACCACCTCGCTGGCCTGCAACTGGTTGAGTCGGCTGATGCCGCCCACCGACTGGCTGGACTGCAAGATGCTTTCAATCATGTCGGCGGCGCGGTCGTCGCCCAGGGCTTTGTTCAGCGCACCACGCAGGTACTCGCCCGAGTTCAGGTGCACGGCCGAGTACTGCTCGGTCTCGCTGCGAAATTCTTCGAGCACGTCGCGCACCTCGTCGCGCCGCACCTGGGCCAGCGCGGCCATGGCCTCGCCCATCGCCTCCACCGCCTCGGGCGGCATGTGGCGCAGCACATTGCCCGCGCCTTCTTCGCCCAGACTCATGAGCAAGATGGCGCTTTTGCGCAGGCCGGCTTCGATGTTGATCATTTGGTGTTTAGCCATTGGTTGACCAGAAGGGCCACGGTGCGCGGGTCTTGCGCGGCCATGTTTTGGGCGTAGTCCAGGTTGTCTTGGTGGCGCTGGGCTTGGCGCTCGGCCAGCGCGGGTTCGGGGGTTTTGTCAGCGGGGCCAGCATCGGCCAAGGCCCCCACCGGCAAGGCAGCGGGCAACACGGGCGGGGCCAGGTGCTTGCGCAGCAGCGGCCGGACGATGGCAAACCAGGCAAACAGGGCCAGGGCTGCCAGAAGCAGGTACTGCCCGCCGGTTTTTGCCAGTTCGATCTTGTCGGCCTGTTGCCACAGCGGCAGCACTTCCTTAGGCAGCGCTTGATCGGTGGCAAAAGGACTGTTGGCCACGCTCAGCGAATCGCCACGCGTCTGGTTGAAACCCATGGCTTCCTTGACGAGCTTTTTGATCTGTTCGAGCTCCGCTGCATCTAGCGCTTGTGGCGCGGCCTTGGCATTGGCTGCGGGCCGGTAGTTCACCAGCACCGCCACCGACAAACGGCGAATGCCGCCGCCGCTTTGCTGCGTGTGGCGGATGCTGCGGTCCAGCTCGTAGTTGGTGGTGGCGTCGCGCCGGCCATTGCCACCATTGCTGCCAGGTCGCGTTGGGGCTTCCGGCGCGGGCGCGGCTGGACGTGCCGCTCCTGCTCCCGTGCTCAAGGTAGTGATCAGCGGCGCGGTGGGGTTCAGCGGTGGCTGGTTGGTCAGCGCGCCCGGCACGCCGCCTACGGTTTGACCGGCCAATTGGCCGGACTCGCTGGACTGTTGGCTGCGAATGGCGGCAGCGCCCGGTTCCTGGTTGGGGCGGTAGGTTTCGTCGGTTTTTTCAATGTTGGCAAAGTCAATGTCAGCGCTGACTTGGGCGCGCACATTGGCCGCGCCCAGCAGGGGCTGCAAGATGGCCTCGATGCGGCGCATGGTGCTTTGCTCAATTTCTTGCGCGTATTTCAGCTGGCTCACGTCCATGGCGCCGCGTGCGCCCGCGTTGGCCGCCGACAGCAAATTGCCCGCCTGGTCCACCACCGTGATGCTTTTGGGCGTGAGCTCAGGCACGCTGCTGGCAATCAAATGCACGATGGCGCTGACTTGGGCTTCATCAATGCTGCGCCCCCGGTGCAGCGCCAGCACCACCGAAGCACTGGGCTTTTTTTGCTCGCGCACAAACAGCGACGGCTTGGGCAGCGCCAAATGCACGCGGGCCGACTCCACCGCTGAAATGGCGTTGATGGAACGGGCCAGTTCGCCCTCTAGCGCTCTTTGGTAATTGACTTGCTCGGCAAACTGGCTGGTGCCAAATTTTTGCGCGTCCATCAGCTCAAAGCCGACGTTGCCGCCCTTGGGCAGGCCTTGCTGGGCCAGCTTCAGGCGGGCCTCGGGCACCTTGTCGGCCGGCACCAGCAGCGCGCCACCGCCAGCGGCGAACTTGTAGGGAATGTTCATCTGCTGCAGCGAGCCGACGATGGCGCCGCCGTCGCGGTCCGACAAGTTGGTGTACAGCACGCCAAAGTCCGGTTGCCGACTCCACAGCCAAGCTGCCGTGCCAGCGGCCAGCAAAGCGGCTGCCCCAATCATCAGCGGCAGGCGCGGGTTGGCGCGCCATTGCTGCAGCCACTGCGGTGCGCTGGAAGGCGGCAAAGCAGCGGGCGGGGCAGGGGCAACAGCCGAACTCATGACGGAACTCATGTGGCAATTGTGAAAGTCGCACCCCGGGCGTGATCGGTGGAATAGCCGGGGTTTTTGCCGTCTCTTGCCGCCTTTCCAGAGGGCTTTGGCTGGCTACGCTTGGCGCCTTTCCTACTTTGGGCCTTCCCCGTCACCACCATGTCCATCAGCGCCATTGAATCGGTCTTGCAGCAAATGCGAGTCGTCAGCCAGACCCACAGCACCGCCCTGCGCGGTGCTGGCGCCGCTGATGACTTGGCCGGCCCCGAAGCGGCTGCCAACGCACACCAAGGCGGCTTTGCCGGCGAGCTGAAGAAGTCAATCGAGCGCATCAGCGGCGCGCAAGAAAGCGCCTACCGCCAAGCCGAGGCGTTTGAGTTGGGCGCCCCCGGCGTGGCCCTGAACGACGTGATGGTCGACATGCAAAAAGCCAGCATTGGTTTTCAGATGGGCCTGCAAGTGCGCAACCGCGTGGTGCAGGCCTACCAAGACATCATGAACATGCAGGCTTGAAAATTTTTTTCCGCCGGACCCTTCAACTTTCAAAACAGCGGGCCGTTAACTCAAACAACGGGGGCTTGCAAACCGCAAGGCAAACAAGGCCAACGTCACGGCGATCAGCCGGAGTTCAACCCACTTTGATCATCAGGAGTCCGTCATGGCACAAGTCATCAACACCAATTCGCTTTCACTGCTCACGCAAAACAACCTGAACAAGTCGCAAGGCGCCCTGAACAACGCGATTGAGCGTTTGTCCTCCGGCATGCGCATCAACAGCGCCAAAGACGACGCCGCCGGCCAGGCCATTGCCAACCGCTTCACGGCCAACATCAAGGGCCTGTCACAAGCCCAGCGCAACGCCAACGACGGCATCTCGCTGGCGCAAACCACCGAAGGCGCACTGACCGAAGTCAACAACAACCTGCAGCGCGTGCGTGAGTTGTCGGTGCAGTCCAGCAACGGCAGCAACTCGGCGGCTGACAAGGCTTCCATCCAGGCGGAGATCACCCAGCGCCTGGCCGAGATCGACCGCACCGCCAGCCAGACCGACTTCAACGGCGTCAAAGTGCTGGCTTCGAACCAGTCGCTGAACATCCAGATCGGTGCCCGTGGCGGCGAGTCCATCGGTATTGCGCTCAAGAAAATGGACAGCGCCGCCCTGGGCCTGACCGGCTTTAACGTGAGCGGCTCGGTCGACAAAACGGCCATCACCACCACCAGCGGCAACGTAACCACCACCGTGGCCGTGAACCTGGCCGGCGTGACCGGTGCATCCAAGCCCACGGGTGGCCTGACCATGCAGGGCTACGGCACCTACACGGCTTCGAGCGACACCTATGCCAACTACGCCGTGACCGACGCATCGGGCAATTCCTACAAGCTGACCAGTGGCGACCTCACCGCTTCCACGGGTGTGGTGGCCAACACCACCATCTTTGCCAGCACCACCGCGATGGCCACCGCCAAGGCTGCCTACGACGCCGACGCCGCTGCCGGCAGCGCAGGCATCGCCACGCCGCTGGCTGTGGTGGACGCCGCCCTGAAAAAGGTAGACGACCTGCGCGGCTCGCTGGGCGCGGTGCAAAACCGCTTTGACTCGGTGATCTCCAACCTGGGCACGACCATCAACAACCTGTCGTCTTCGCGCTCACGCATTGAAGACGCGGACTACGCCACGGAAGTCTCCAACATGAGCCGCGCGCAGATCCTGCAACAAGCTGGCACCTCGGTGCTGGCCCAGGCCAACCAGACCACGCAAGGGGTGCTGTCCTTGCTGCGTTAAAGGGCGCAGATCAGCCCGGCGCTTAAACGCCGGGCTGTGGTGGTCCTCAGTCGGCAGCCCTGCCGACTGCGCCGCGCAGTCCCGCTTGGGGCCTTCAAGGCTTCAGGCGTGAGTGCCTGGCGACAAGTTCACTACTACTTTGAAAGGACTGCCATGTCTTTGATTTCAAGCCTCGGTGTTGGCTCCAACCTGGACCTCAACGGCCTGCTTGACCGGCTTGCCGCCGCCGAAAGCCAGCCCTTGGTGGCCCTGCAAAAGCAGCAGACCAGCTACACCGCCAAGCTCTCGGCCTACGGCACCTTGCGCGGCGCCTTGAGCACCTTTCAGTCGGCCACGGCCAAGCTGTCGGGCAGCGCCTTATTCCAGACTTTTGAAGCGCGCAGCAGCGCCGCCGATGTGCTGGCCGTAAGCACCACCACCAACGCCGTGGCGGGCAGCTACACCGTGGACGTGAGTCAGTTGGCCACGGCCCAGTCCTTGGCCGCGCACGGCGTGCCAGACGCCAAGGCCGCCATTGGCCTGGGCACGCTGACCTTTGACTGGGGCGCCGTCAGCGGCGGCACGCTGAACCCGACCACGGGCCACTACAGCGGCGCAAGCTACACACCAGACGCTGCCCGCAGTCAGACGCTGGTGGTGGACGCCAGTTGCAACAGCCTCGAAGGCCTGCGCGACGCCATCAACGCCCGCACCGAGCTGGGCGTGTCAGCCAGCCTGGTCAATGACGGCAGCGCCAGCCCGTACCGACTGGTGCTCACTTCCCGCCAGACGGGCGAGGCCAGCAGCCTGCGCCTGGGCGTGACGGGTGACGCCAGCTTGTCGGCCTTGCTGGCGCACGACCCGCAAGGGCTGGACACCGCCCAAGCCCTGCAACAAACCACGGCCGCTGGCAACGCGCAGCTCAAGGTGCAAGGCATAGCCGTCAGCTCGGCCAGCAACACCGTGGCCGATGCAGTCCAAGGCGTGTCACTCACGCTGGCCAAAACCGGCAGCGCCACCGTGGCCGTCACACGCGACGCCGCTGGCGTGCAAACGGCTGTCACCGCTTTTGTGAACGCCTACAACAACCTGCTGGGCACGGCCACCGTGCTGACCCGTTACGACACCAAAAAGCAGAGCGCCGCCGCCCTGGTGGGTGACACCACGCTGCGCGCCGTACAAAACAAGATCCGCGTGGCGCTGAACAGTCCGCTGCCCGGCAATTTGCAACTCATCTCGCGCCTTGGCGTGAGCTTTCAAAAAGACGGCACGCTCAGCCTGGACACCGCCACCCTGACCAAGGCACTGGCGCAAGACCCGGCCGGCGTGTCGGAGCTGTTGGCTGGCAGCACGCCGGGCCAAGGCCTGGCCGGGCAGCTGGGCGCGCTGGTGGAAAGTTTCACCGGCAGCCAGGGCCTGCTGGCCGCGGCCACCAACGGCGTGAACAGCACGCTCAAGTCGCTCGACGCCCGATACGCCGCCACCGAACAGGGCGTGCAGACCAAGGTCTCGCGCTTTCGCGCCCAGTTCACCCAGCTCGACGGCGTGATGGCCCGCATGAACTCGACCACCAGCTACCTCTCTCAGCAATTTGCCGCCATGAACGGGCAGAAGTAACCCCCGTTCCTTTTTTCAGTTTTTGAATGACCTTGGAGAAACTCGCCATGTACAGCGCTTCTAGTTTCAACTCCCCCGCAGCCTGGCCCAGCGGCTGGCCCGAGCCTGTGGCGCCGCTGCCTGCCGCTGCGGACATCAACGCCCAGGCCAACAGCAGCGGCGCACTCCCCGCCTACGGCGCCGGGGCCTATGTCCGCATGGGCCAGCAAGGCGCGGCCATGGCGGCCACGCCGCACCAGCTGATTTGCATGCTGTTTGACGGCGTGAAAACCGCCACGCTGATGGCGCGTCACCACATGGCCCAGGGCGACACCGTGGCCAAGGGCAACGCGCTGTCCAAGGCCATCAACATCATCGACAACGGTCTGAAAGCCAGCCTGGACGAAAACGCCGGTGGCGCCCAAGGCGCGGTGCTGGTCGGCCAACTCGCTTCTTTGTATGACTACGTGGTGCAGCGCCTGATGCTGGCCAACCGCCGCAACGACCCGGCCCTGATTGATGAGGCCGAGCGCCTGTTGGACAACGTCAGCAGCGCTTGGCGCGCCGTCGGCCATAGCGAAGGCCAGTCATGAGCACCCACAGCGAAGTCATGCATTGCTACGAGCAAATGGCCGTGATCACCGAGCGCATGCTGGTACTGGCCCGCACCGACCATTGGTCTGGACTGCCCGAGCTGGAAGCCAGCTACAGCGGCTGGATAGAACACCTCAAAGCGCTGAACGCCTGCGGCGACAGCCAGACCTTGGACGAGGCCCAGCGCGACCGCACCCGCTTGCTGCTCACCCGCATCCAGGGCCGCCACCTGGCCGTGTGCGAACTGGTGGCGCCCAAGGTGGCGCACCTCAAAGCCGTGTTGCGCAGCCTGGAATGGCAAACCAATTTGAGCAGCGCCTATTACCAACCCGGCCAGCCGAGGCATACCTTGATGTGATGTTCCCCGGCGTTGCAGGGCAGGCACGGCGCCCGGCGCCAGCAGCACCCCTAAAAGCTGTTGCGTAAAAGCTGCACTGCTCTCCAGCGTACTGGCCTGGGGCCGAAAAAGTGACGGATGAGCGCTGATGACGGGTGGCTGCGGACTTGATCTAGATCAAGTGCACTGCAAACAAGTCGTGCAATTGGCTTGATGCAGGTCAAGCCGCCGCTCCCGCGAGGCAGGCAACTAATGCAGGACTACTAAGCGGCGCAGGGACGGCGAAAACCGCGACTGAAAAAGCGTGCATTGCAACCCGCTGTAAGCAAAGCAAAGGAGATGTAGTTTCTCAACCGGTGGATGAGGTATGGGGGAAAAATCCACGCATCGGCTCAGAACTTCCAAGCCAGTTGTGTAGGACAACAGCCCGAAGAACTGCCGGAGTCATTCGAAATTTTTGTCACGCTGAGAAGGAACCCCATCATGGCTGAAGCCGGCAACGTCAACGAAATTGGCAACCTCAACCTGTCTTACCTGCTGCTGGCGCTGCGCCTGGTCAAGGAAGACTCCGTCACGGCCATGCTGCGCCTGGGCCTGAGCCGGGAGATGAGTGACCTGCTCGGCAATTTGTCGCTCAGCCAGATCGTCAAGCTCGCCTCGTCCAACTTGCTGCTGTGCCGCTTTCGCTTTGACGACCACCCGGGCCTCGCCGTGGTGACCGACGACAGCAAAAACCTGGCCATGCAGCAGGCCCATGCCGCCATTCTGATGTCCAGCCAGGCGGCCCTGGCGGCTTGATCGCTGACAACAACCGGCAGACGCTATGTCTTTCAAAAGCCTGATCCACGAAGCCCGTGAGATCCACCTGGCCATCGAGCTCATCAAGCTCGGCGCGCGCCTGCAGTTTCTGGAGTCAGAGACTGCGCTCAGCCGGGATCGGCTGATCAAGCTCCAACCTGTACCGCTTCATGGTCCACCAAGGCGGCACCACGCGCATCACGGGCTTGATCAAGGCCTACCAGCTGTACCTGGAGCAAGTCGCCCAGCAGGGCGCCGAGCCGGTGCTGGACTTCACCCGCGCCTGGACGCTGGTGCGCTTTTTTGACGCCGACTTGCTGCAGCTGAGCTCATGCACGCGCTGTACCGGCAGCTTTGTGGCCCATGCGCATGACAACAAGGCCGGGTACGTGTGCGTGCTGTGCCGCCCGCCCTCGCGCGCTGGCAAAACGCGCAAGGCCAGCCCGGCTGTCGCAGTTGCTGTTCCAACGTCTGTCGGTCATGCCGCGGCCATGCCCAGCACCCGGGAACCGCGTGAACCCGCTGCCTTGAGTGCCTCGCAGTGGCTCGCCACCGTGATGCAAGGCGCCCGGGCATGAACGCTCCGCTGCATTCGCGCAGGAGCGACTGATGCTGGTGCTGGCCGGTTATGCCGTGGTCTTGCTGTCGGTCTTTGGCGGTTACGCGCTCATGGGCGGTCACTTCGGCGCGCTGTTTCAGCCGCTGGAGCTGCTCATGATCGGTGGCTCGGCCATTGGGGCCTTCATGGCCGGCAACGACGGCAAGACCATACGCGCCACGCTGCGCGAATTGCCCCGCCTTTTTAAGAATACCAAGCGCCACGACAAAGCGCTGTACATGGAACTGCTGGCGCTCATGTACGAGCTGCTGTCCAAGGCCCGGCGCGACGGCATGCTGGCCCTGGAGGCCGATGTGGACGCCCCGCAGGACAGCGCCGTGTTTGCCCGCTACCCGGTGCTGCTGGCCGACGCCCGGCTGATGGAGTTTTTGACCGACTACCTGCGCCTGATGGTCAGCGGCAACACCGACCCGCACGAGATCGACCAGCTCATGGAGCATGAGCTCGAAACCTACAAGCACGAAGCCGAAGTCCCGGCCCATAGCCTCGCCCGCGTGGGCGACGCCTTGCCCGCGCTGGGCATCGTGGCGGCCGTGCTGGGCGTGGTGCATGCGCTGGCCTCGGCCGACTTACCGCCCTCGGTCATGGGCGAGCTGATTGCGCACGCCATGGTCGGCACGTTTTTGGGCGTGTTGCTGGCCTATGGATTTGTCTCGCCGCTGGCCTCGCTGATCGAGCACAAAGTCACCGAGTCACTCAAGGTCTACCAGTGCGTCAAGGTCACCTTGCAGGCCAGTTTGAACGGTTATGCACCGCAACTGGCCGTGGAGTTTGGCCGCAAGATTTTGTTCTCCAGTGAACGCCCCACGTTCTCTGAGCTGGACGGCCACGTGCGCGACGTCAAGAGCCGCTGAGCCTCTGCCATGAGCGCAGCAGGCCCTCGGCCTATCTTCATCATCAAGCGGCTCGGCAAGGCCACGCCGCACCACGGCGGCGGCTGGAAGATCGCTTACGCCGACTTCATGACCGCCATGATGACTTTTTTTTTGGTCATGTGGCTGCTTTCGATTTCCACCCCCAAGCAGCTCGCCGGCATTGCCGAACACTTCAAAACGCCTCTGAAAGTCGCCATCTCAGGCGGCCCCTCGGCCAGCTTGAGCAGCAGCGTGATCCCCGGCGGCGGGCCCAGTCCCATTCACAGCAGCGGCGAGTCGGTCAACGCCCCCAGCCCGGCGCAGGCGCCCAGCCCCGACGCCAGCAGCCTGGGTGAGCTCAAGCAAAAGCTCGACGCGCTGATCGAGTCCAGCCCGGTGCTCAAGCAGTTTCGCCCGCAGCTTTTGATCGACATCACCCCCGAGGGCTTGCGCCTGCAAATCATCGACAGCCAGCAGC
This sequence comes from Polaromonas sp., assembly GCA_040400935.1. Lineage (GTDB taxonomy): Bacteria > Pseudomonadota > Gammaproteobacteria > Burkholderiales > Burkholderiaceae_C > Polaromonas. The sequence continues at coordinate 11,031 of JBBAPH010000025.1, read as the reverse complement.
GGCCCATGTTCGAGCGGTCGAGTGCGGTGGTGGTGCCGGCGCTGGCGCAGATCCTGCGCGAAATTGCCCCGGTGCTCAACGCCCAGCCCAACAAGCTCACGCTCTCGGGCCACACCGACGCCACCATGTACGCCCAGGGTGACAAGGCCTACAGCAATTGGGAACTCTCGGCCGACCGGGCCAACGCCTCGCGCCGCGAACTGGTGGCCGGTGGCCTGGCCGAAGGCCGGGTGCTGCGCGTGATGGGTGTGTCCGCCAGCATGCACCTGAACCCGCGCCAGCCGCATGCCGCCATGAATCGGCGCATCAGCATCGTGGTGCTCAACAAGCGAGCGCAGGCCGATATTGAAACGGCTAACAGTGCGTCGGCTCAGAGCGGGCTAGCAGGGCAAGGAGGGGAAGGCGGGCAAAGTACACCAGAGGCTCCCGTGCCCGCGCCGCCCGCTGCGGCATTGACCTCACCAAATTTGCCGAATTTCTCCCCGCCGCTCAGCGCCGCTGATCGGCCGCCCACACCCTGAGGACCCCCTTTCATGACATCGACAACCCGACCCAAAACCCTGCTGGTGGTGGACGACTCCGCCGTCATGCGGCAAATGATCGCCGCCGTGTTTGACCTGACCGAATACCGGGTGTTGGTAGCCGATGGCGGCCCCGCCGCGCTGACGCAAGCCGCCAGCGAGCCGCTGGACTTGGTGATCACCGACTGGACCATGATGCCCATGGACGGCGGCGAGCTGATTCGCCAACTGCGCCGCTTGCCAGCGTGCGCCGGCGTGCCGGTGCTGGTGCTCAGCACCCTGAGCAGCGAGGCCAGCAAGACCGAAGCCCGCGCCGCCGGCGCCAACGGCTGGCTGTGCAAGCCGCTGGAGCCTAATACCTTGCTGGATGTGGTGGCCTGCCTGACGGAAAAGACCGAGCGTGCCGACAGCGCCTCGGCCTGAGCTTTGAAAGACCGCTATGGACATCACCCAGTTCTACCAAACGTTTTTTGAAGAAGCCGACGAACTGCTCGCCGACATGGAACTGCTGCTGCTCGGCCTGGACCTGGCCGCGCCCGCACCTAAGAGCTGAATGCGATTTTTCGGGCAGCGCATTCCATCAAAGGCGGCGCTGCCACCTTTGGCTTTACCGCGCTGACCGACACCACGCACCTGCTGGAAAACCTGCTGGACCGCGCCCGCCACAACGACCTGACCCTGACCGCCCCCCTGATGGACGCTTTTCTGGAGACCAAAGACGTGCTGGACCAACAACTCAGTGCCTACCGCGCTGGCACCGAACCCGACGCCGAGCGCGTGGCCCATATCTGCGGCGTGCTGCGCCAATTGGCTTTGGAGTCGGGCGGGGTGGTGCCTGTTGCCCCCGTCGTGGTAGCCGCGCCTGTTGCGCCCTTGGAAGTGCCCGTCTCAGGAGGCTCGCAAAAACTCAAGGTTCACTTCAGCGGCGTGAACCCCAAAGACCAGCAACTTCTGCAAGGCGAGCTGGCGCAGCTCGGGCAGGTCAAGGCACAAACCGAAACCGACAGCACCCTGACCGTGTGGCTGGACACCGCGTGCACCGAAGACGACCTGCTGGCCGTGTGTTGCTTTGTGGTTGAGCCGGAGCAGATTCGCATCAGCGCCGAAGCAGGGCAGGGCGCCGCTGCGCCGGTGGTTGATGCGCCCGCTGCGTTGGCCGCACCCGAGCCGGCCCCTGTGCCTACCGCAGCAGTAGCGAACAACGCAGCGCCCAGCGCCACCGCGCAGGCCAAAGAGTCCAGCTCCATCCGCGTCGACGTGGACAAGGTCGACCAGATCATCAACCTCGTGGGCGAGTTGGTCATCACCCAGTCCATGCTCACGCAAACCGCCACCAGCCTGGATCCGGTGCTGCACGCCCGCCTGTTCAGCGGCATGGGCCATCTGGAGCGCAACGCACGCGATTTGCAGCAGTCCGTCATGTCAATCCGTATGATGCCCATGGACTACGTGTTCAACCGCTTCCCCCGCCTGATCCGCGACCTCTCGGCCAAGCTCGGCAAGCAGGTGCAGCTGGTCACCGAAGGCAAAGAGACCGAGCTGGACAAAGGCCTGATCGAACGCATCATCGACCCCATCACCCACCTGGTGCGCAACAGCCTGGACCACGGCATTGAAGGGCCTGAGGTGCGCCGCCGCGCTGGCAAAGACCCGCAGGGCCGACTCACGCTGTCGGCCCAACACCAAGGCGGCAGCATCGTGATTGAAGTGCGCGACGACGGCGCTGGCCTGGTACGCGACAAGATCCTCGCCAAAGCCACCTAGAACGGCCTGGCGGTGAACCCCGCCATGAGCGACGACGAAGTCTGGCAACTAATTTTTGCCGCTGGCTTTTCCACCGCCGAAACCATCACCGACGTGTCCGGCCGGGGCGTGGGCATGGACGTGGTCCGCCGCAATATTCAAGACATGGGTGGCCATGTGGAAATCACGTCCCGCGCCGGGCAGGGCACCACCATCCGCATCGTGCTGCCGCTGACGCTCGCCATCTTGAACGGCATGTCCGTGCAAGTTGGGCAAGAGGTCTACATCCTGCCGCTGAACTACGTGATCGAGTCCTTGCAACCCCTGGCCAAAGACGTGCACGCCATCACCAGCCGCGACCAAGTCATCAACGTGCGCGGCGAATACCTGGCGCTGGTTGAGCTGCACAAAGTCTTTGGCGTGGACGGCGCAGTGCAACAGCCGACCGACGGGATCGTCGTCATCGTGCAGGCCGAAGGCGCGCGCTTTGCCCTGCTGGTGGATCAGCTCGTTGGCCAACACCAGGTCGTCGTCAAAAACCTGGAAACCAACTACCGCCGCGTGCCCGGCATATCGGCTGCGACGATCCTGGGCGACGGCAACGTGGCGCTGATCATCGACGTGGCGGCGCTGCAGCGCGTGGTGCGTGACACCGCGCAGCGGGAAGTCGCCCTGGCCTGAGGCTGGGCACAGGAGGCGGGGCGCAGGCCAAAGCGGGGCGGTAACATTCAGGGTCAGCCCGGCCGGTGGTGAACCCTGGCCAGCAGCCCCTATTTCCCCTCACGAGACTTCGCCATGCCCTTGCAATTTGCCGACCGCCTCCAGCAGGTCGAAACCTCCGCCATCCGTGAACTCTTCAAGCTGCTGGGCAAGCCCGGCATCATCAGCTTTGCCGGGGGTTTTCCGGACAGCGCCATGTTTGACGTGGACGGCATCCGCGAAGCCGCCAACCAGGCCCTGAGCCAAGACGCCGGCGCGGCCTTGCAATACGGCGCCACCGAGGGCCACAACCCCTTGCGCGAGCAACTCGCCCAGTTCATGGCAGCCAAGGGCGCCAGCGTCAAAGCCGAAGAATTGATCGTCACCACCGGCAGCCAGCAGGCGCTGGACTTGATCGGCAAGACCATGATCTCGCCGGGCGACAAGGTGATCGTCGAAGGCCCGACGTTCTTGGCCACCATCCAGTGCTTTCGCCTGTATGGCGCGGAGCTGATCTCAGCCCCGGTGGACGAGCATGGCGTTCGGGTGGACGTGCTGGCTGAGCTGATTGCCGAGCACCAACCGAAGTTTGTTTATTTGATCCCGACCTTTGGCAACCCCAGCGGCGCCTTGCTCAGCCTGGAGCGGCGCCGCCAAGTGTTGGCGCTGGCCGTCCAGCACCAGACCCTGATTGTGGAAGACGACCCGTATGGCGATTTGTACTTTCATGACGAGCCTCCCCCCAGCTTGCTGGCCCTGTCGGCCGAGGTGCCCGGCAGCCGCGAGCTGGTGGCGCACTGCGGCAGCATGAGCAAGGTGCTCAGCCCCGGTTTGCGCGTGGGCTGGTTGATTGCCCAGCCCGAGCTGCTGGCGCGCGCCACCATGTGCAAGCAGTTCAGCGACGCCCACACCAGCACCTTCGCGCAAGCCACGGCTGCTCACTACCTGAAGGCCGGCCGCATGCCTGCCACGCTGGCCCATGTGCGCCAGGTCTATGCCGAGCGCGCCCAGGCCATGGGCGCAGCGCTGACCCGCACCCTGGGTGATGCGGTGGCGTTCAGCCAGCCGCAAGGCGGCTTGTTCTTTTGGGCGAGGCTCACCGGTGCACGCGGTCAGCTGGCCGACGCGGGCGAGTTCGCCAAGAGAGCGATTGCGCAGGGCGTGGCTTTTGTGCCGGGTGCGCCGTTCTTTGCGCGCGACCCGGACACCTCGACTTTCCGTCTGAGCTTTGCCACGGCTGACGTGGCGAAGATCGAAGAAGGCGTGGCCCGCCTGGGCCAAGCCCTGGCGGCGAGCAAGGCTTGAGCGACTTGCCCAGCCCACTGAATGCATCACCGCTGGCCGGTGAGCTGGGCCTGGCAACGCAGCCGCAGAACTGGCAAGAAGTTTTGCTTTGGGTCGCTTGTCGGGTCAGCAACTCGGGCTTGTTCACCACGGTGGACGATCCCGCTTTGCTGGCGCTGATTTTTTGCTGAAGCGGGGCATCAGGCGACGGGATCAAGGGTCGGCCAGTCGCTGAACGGAAACGGCAAGACCTCCGTGGCAAAGCTCTCAAACGCGTCCACCTGCGCCAAATACAGCGCCAAGCTTTGACCAAAGCGCGCCAGCCGGGGCTGCGCGCTGTCCGTGGCGGCAAACAAAACCCATTGCACCAGGGCCACCACCAGCAACACTGAGGTGGCCAGCTGAAAGGCCAGCGCCATCAACAGCATATAAAGGCCGCGCACCCACCACACGCGCGGTGCCGGGCTGGCGTCGGGCGAAGCACTCATGCGGATTTAGCGATCAACACCGGCACGGGCGAGTGCGCCAGCACTTGCGCGGCCACGCTGCCCAGCATCAGCCGCGCCATGCCGCTCCCGCCATGCGAGCCCAGTACCAGCAAGTCACAGCCGTTGGCCAAGGCGGTTTGCACAATGCCGTTGGCGGGCGTGGCGTCTTCCACCATGCGCAGCTGCAGATCAATCGGCGTGCCTCCGTCCGCTTCGCACAGTTTTTCCACCTCCGCATGGGCGAGGGCGGCGTGCTCTTGCGCGGCCGTCATGTAGGCCTGAAAGCCCATGGGGTTGACCTGGCCAATGCCGATGAAGGGATAAGGGTCCACCACAAACACAGCGGTCAGCCGCGCGCCTTGCTCGCGCGCCAGCGTGGTTGCCAAGCGCATGGCTTGGCTGGACGCTTCGGAGCCGTCGGTGGCCAGCAAGATGTGTTGGAACATGCGGCCAGTGTGCGGCGATGGTCCGGGTGCGTTGTTGATCTGGGTCAAGCGCGCATGGCGCTGGCCTCTCACCTCACCGCTCTCACCTCACCACTTGTTGCGCAGCTCCCGCAGCCGCATGAACACCGTCTGCGCATCAGGCTCGGCGGGCAGGTCGGGGAACTGTTCGCGCAGCTGGGCGATCACGGCTGGGCTGTCCAGGCGCATGAAGGTGTTGTGGGCTTTTTCATCGGCCAGCGTGGTGACCACGGCTTGCGCCGGGTCGTGGCCGGTGACCTGCGGCAGCAGGGCCTGGGCGGCGGCGTTGCCGGGCTCGCGGGCCAGGGTGAACTTCAGGTTGGTTTCCAGGTAGTCGTGACCAGGGAATAAACGCGTGTTGCCGGGCAGCCGGGCCAATTGCCGGGCAAAGGTGTCGTACAGCGCGTGCACGTCGCCACCGTTGTGCACATTGCCCGCGCCGGCATTGAACAGCGTGTCGCCCGAAAACAGCGCCGGTTGCTCGGCATGCGCGCACAGGCAGATGTGGCACAGGGTGTGGCCGGGCGTGTCCAGGCATTCCAGTTCAATGTGCTTCCCGACCTTGATCACGTCGCCCGCGCCCACGCCTCGGTCCACGTCGGGTATCTTGCCGCCGGCTTTGTGGTGCGCAATCACCTTGGCGCCGGTGGCCGCCACCACGGCCGCGTTGCCGCCAATGTGGTCATGGTGCTCGTGCGTGTTCAAGATCTGCGTGATCTCCCAGCCGCGCGCCTTGGCCGTGGCCAGGCATTTTTCGTGGTCCAGCGGGTCGATGGCCAGGGCCTCGCCCGTGTCGGGGCAGGCAATGAGGTAGTTGAAGTTGCGCAGGCTGTTGCCTGTCCAGATGCGTTCAACAATCATGGGGCCGTGTCCTTTGCTAGCAAGATAATTCGGTCATTCTAGGCAAGCAGTTTCTAAGGGCGCCCTCAGTGAGCATGATGAAAAACAAAACCGGCGGGCTGGTCTATTCCACCGACAGCGGGCGCATGTGCCCGGTCTGCCGGCAAGCGCAGGCGGCTTGCACCTGCAAGGCCAAGGCGGCAGCGCCCGTAGGCGACGGTGTGGTGCGCGTGCAGCGCCAGTCCAAAGGGCGGGGCGGCAAGACCGTCACCTTGGTCAAGGGCGTGCCGCTCGACGCACTGGCCTTGGTGCAACTGGGCAAAGACTTGCGCAGCGCTTGCGGCGCGGGCGGCACGGTCAAAGACGGCGTGATCGAGGTGCAGGGCGACCACGTCGCCACCTTGCTGCAAGCCCTGGCCGGGCGCGGCTGGACCGTGCGCCAAGCCGGCGGTTGAGCCATGCAGCCCGAAGACCTGGAACTGCTGGTCACGCGGCAAATGCCCTACGGTAAATACAAAGGCCGTTTGATCGCTGACCTGCCCGGTAACTACTTGGCCTGGTTTGCGCGTGAGGGCTTTCCCAAGGGCGAAATTGGCCGTCTGTTAGCGCTCATGCTGGAGCTGGACCACAACGGCCTGGGTCACCTCTTGGCGCCGCTCAGGCGCCGCCAATAGCCCGCACCACCTTGCCGGTGCCGTCGCAGTTCTCGCAGGCTTTGCCGTCCAGCTGACCACTGCCGCCGCAGTCGGGGCAGATGTCTTCACCCGCGCTGGGTGAGCCGGGTGGGGCGTCGTCGCCGGGGTGCATGCCGCCGGGTAAGGCGCGGTGTATGGTCATGAAAAGCTCCCTGTTTGGTAGGTTTACGAAGTCAGTATGGAGGCGAGCCTTCGGGGGGAAACGCGGGACAAATGCATTCCTACAAATAATTACAAAGCTGACGAACCCGCGGGTTTTCACCAAGTAATGAAAGTTAAACTTTGTCGCATTGTTGGAGCAGTGTTCAAAAAGATAACAATCAAAGGGACGGCATGACAGCAGATTTGTGGAAAAGCTGGTTGCGCGAGCAAGCAGAGGCCAGCTTGGCCTCGGGGCTCACGCAGGCCCCGGTTCTTGATCCGTCCAACAACGCCCGCCTGGTGCATGAGTTGCAGGTCCATCAGGTGGAGTTGCACATGCAAAACCAAGCTTTGCGTGAGGCCCTTCACGAGGCCGAGAACTACAAAGCCAAGTACCTGGACTTGTACGACACGGCGCCCGTGGCGTATGTGGCTGTTCGCCCGGACGGCGTCATCAGCAAGCTCAACCGCAGGGCGGTGGCGATGTTGGGCCGCAGCAGCGCGACCGAGCACAGCTTGCTGGGCCAGTCCATCCAGAATTTCATGACGCCCGACTTCATCGCCAAGCTGCAGGCCTTGCTGATCCACGCCTTTGCGGGCCATGGTGAATTTCATACCCAGGAGTTGGAGTTGAGCGGGCCGGTCTTTCCTGTGTATGCCTCGGTGCGCGCCCGTGCCTACACACCGCCAGGCTCTTCCGAGCGGCAGGCCTGTTTGGCGCTGATTGATGTGACCGCTTTGCGCATGGCCATGGACGATGTGGTGCAGCACATGATGACCCTCGAGGGTTGAGCTGCCCGCAGTATTGGCAGGTCGAGCCAGAAGCTGGACTCGACAGGATGGCCTGTTGGCCTACAGCCAGCGCGGCCTTAGGCGTCTAGCATGGCTGCATGAACTTTGCGCTATCTCCCTATTTCACCCAGGCTGCTCAAGCCCTTGGGCGTTCCTTGAGTCTCGGCATCTTGTTGCTGGCCGTGCTGCCGAGTTGGGCCGACAAGCCCGACTGGGCCGGGCAGGGCAAGCACCACGAACGCAAGGACGACAAAAAGGAGCGCCGTGACGGTCGTGAAGGCCGTGATGGTCGTGATGACGACGGTGACAGCCGCGATCAGGCGCGGCGCGGCGGCTACGTCACCTCTGGCCCGCGCGTGCAGATCAACATTGGCAGCTACTTTGCCGAGCCGCAGCGCCAGACGGTCTACCAGGTTTATGGGCCGGCCTTCCAAGCGGGACGCTGCCCACCGGGCTTGGCGCGCAAGCACAACGGTTGCCAGCCACCGGGCCAAGCGCGCGCTTATGCGCTGGGTCAGCCCTTGCCGCCGGCGGTGATTTACCACGACGTGCCAGCCTCGGTGTCGGTGCAGATCGGCCTGCCGCCTGCGGGCTACCGCTATGTGCGTGTGGCCGCCGACATCTTGCTGATTGCGGTGGGCACAGGCATGGTGATTGACGCCATTCACGACATAGGCCGCTGACCGGCTGGCCGCTATGGGTTGGCTTTGGACTTATAGTGCGGCGCTACTCACCGCGCCTCATAACGGGCGCGGCCCTTCAGCCATGCTGCGAAAGTTCCCCCATGCTTCTTGACGCCGACGATTGCCAGCTGGTGCTGGTCGACTACCAAACCCGCCTGATGCCCGCCATGGCCAGCAGCGCTGACGTGCTGGCCAACGCCGTGCGCTTGGCGCGCATGGCGCAGTGGCTGGAGGTGCCGGTGTTTGCCACCGAGCAAAACCCCGACAAGCTGGGCGCTACCGAGGCCGCCTTGCAAGCTGCCATTGCCGCCAGCCAGGGCCGTGTGATGCCCAAGACGCATTTCAGTGCCGCCGCCGAAGGCCTGGGCGAGTGGCTGCGCCCACCCGTCCGCAAGCAGGGCGGCAATGCCCGCAGCCTGCCCAAGCACCTGCAAAAAGCCGAGCCTGCGCCCGAAGAAGGCCGCGGCACCGTGGTGCTGGCCGGTTGCGAGGCGCACATCTGCCTCTTGCAAACCGCGCTGGACTTGCTGGACGAAGAGTTCGAGGTCTGGGTGGTGACCGACGCCTGTGCTTCCCGCAGCGACCGCAACCGCGACGCCGCCTTTGACCGCCTGGCCGGCAGCGGCGCCGAGTTGGTGACCACGGAAATGGTGGCCTTTGAATGGCTGCGCAGCGCCGATCACCCGGCCTTCAAGGACGTGCAGGGCCTGATCAAGTAAACCTGCCTGCGGGTATTTGTCGGGCGGAGCTCATCGTTAACGCAGCGACAATCGGCTCGTTCTTTTTCACTGCCTCGCCATGGACACGCCCACTCCCGACAACACGCTCTTATCCATCCGCCGCCTGAGCACCGGCTCTGTCTACAAGCTGGTCTTTGTGGGCCTGCTGGCGTCCATGATTCCGCTCGGCTTGCTGTCCGGCGCGCTGGCCTGGATTGGCTTTGACACGCTGTACTGGCAGGGCCTGCCGGTCACCGGCCCGGCCGGGCTGATCGTGGGTTTGCTAGCGGGGCTGTGGGTGACCCTGGCTTTCACGGCCGTCATGGGTTCGCTCATGGTGCTGGGTCTGTGGCTCTACAGCCGCTTCAAACCGCTGCGCCTCAAAATCCGCCCGCTGGACTAAGGCTTGCGGCTGGCTTGGCGGGCCAGCACCCTGCCAGGGGTGTCAGCGTAAAGCAAGTCTGTTACCAATAATGACAGCTTGCAGTGTCGGTCCGCTTGTCGCATGCCGGGGTGCTGCGAAGGAAGACACAACCATGTTCAAGGCACTGCAGCTTCAAAAAACCGAGGAAGGCTTTTCCGCCGACGTCGTCATGCTCGACGAAGCCTCATTGCCAGAGGGCGACGTGCAGGTGCAGGTCGAGTATTCGTGCCTGAACTTCAAGGACGGCTTGGCGATTGCCAACAAAGGCCCGGTGGTGCGCCAGTGGCCCATGGTCGCGGGCATTGACGGCGCCGGCACGGTGCTGTCGTCCACCCATGCGGGCTGGAAAGTCGGCGATAAATTCATCCATAACGGCTGGGGCCTGGGCGAAACGCGCTGGGGCCTGATGGCCGAGCGCGCCAGCCTGCAAGGCGACTGGCTGGTCAAACTCCCGACTGCTTTCACCACCCGCCAAGCCATGGCCATTGGCACGGCGGGTTACACCGCCATGCTCTGCGTACTGGCCCTGGAACATCACGGCGTTACGCCTGAACACGGCGAGGTGCTGGTCACGGGCGCCTCGGGCGGTGTGGGCAGCACCGCGATTGCGCTCCTGAGCAAGCTGGGTTTCAACGTCGTGGCCGCCACCGGTAAAGCCAGCGAAGAAGCCTACTTGCGCCAGCTCGGCGCGAGCAGCATCTTGGACCGCGCCACCTTGTCTGCACCCGGCAAGCCTTTGCAAAAAGAACGCTGGGCGGGCGTAGTCGACGCGGTGGGTTCGCACACCTTGGCCAATGCCTGCGCGCAAACCCGTTACGGCGGCGTGGTGGCCGCTTGCGGCTTGGCCCAAGGCGCTGATTTCCCGGCCACGGTCATGCCCTTTATTCTGCGCGGCGTCACGCTGGCCGGTATCGACAGCGTGATGGCGCCTCTGGCCAAGCGGCAACTGGCCTGGCAACGCCTGGCGCGTGATCTGGACCCCGCCAAGCTGGAAGCCATGGTGCACGAAGTGCCGCTTCAAGAGGCCCCCGCACAAGCCGCCGCCCTGATGGCCGGGCAGGTGCGCGGCCGCGTGGTCGTGAAGATTTGAATTGACGTTGTTAGCGCCTTAAAAAACTTGGAGCCCTCATGAGCAAAGCCCCCGCCACCCAGAGCTACGCCGACTTTTACCGCCAGTCGATTGACCAGCCCGACGCTTTTTGGGCCGAGCAGGCCAAGCTGATCGACTGGTTCAAGCCTTTTGAACGCGTCTGCAATTACGACAACCCGCCGTTTGCACGCTGGTACGAAGGCGGCAAAACCAATCTGTGCCACAACGCGGTGGACCGGCATTTGAAAGACCGCGCCAATCAGCCCGCGCTGATTGCGATCTCAACCGAAACGCTCACCGAAAAAACCTACACCTTTGCTGACCTGCACACCGAGGTCATGCGCATGGCAGCCTCCCTCCAGGGCCTGGGCGTGCAAAAAGGCGACCGCGTCTTGATCTACATGCCCATGATCGCCGAGGCCGCTTTTGCCATGCTGGCCTGCGCCCG
>JBBAPH010000024.1:58826-62668 GCA_040400935.1 Polaromonas sp. | reverse complement strand
ACGGCCAGCCCGGCGAAACCTTTTTCTCGACCAGCGACATTGGCTGGGTGGTGGGTCACAGCTACATCGTCTACGGCCCGCTGATCGCCGGGATGGCGACCATCATGTACGAAGGCCTGCCCACGCAAGGCATGGACGGCCAGCCGGACGGTGGCATCTGGTGGCGCTTGGTGGAAAAGTACAAGGTCACCGGCATGTTCAGCGCGCCGACGGCCGTGCGCGTACTCAAAAAGCAAGACCCTGCACTCTTGAAGAAATACGACCTGTCCAGCCTGCGCGCCTTGTATTTGGCGGGCGAGCCTTTGGATGAGCCCACCGCCCGCTGGATCAGCGAAGGCCTGAACGTCCCCATCATCGACAACTACTGGCAGACCGAAACCGGCTGGCCGCTCTTGACGGTGGCCAACGGCGTGCAAGCCACACCCAGCAAGTTCGGCAGCCCCGGCGTGCCCATGTACGGCTACAACGTCAAGCTGCTGCACGAAAGCACCGGCGAAGAACTCACCCAGGCCAACGAAAAAGGGGTGGTCGTGGTGGAAGGCCCCACGCCCCCCGGCTTCATGCAGACCATCTGGAAAGACGATGCCCGCTTCGTCAATACCTACTGGAAAAGCATCCCCGGCAAGCTGGTCTACAACACCTTCGACTGGGGCATTCGCGACGAGGACGGTTACTACTTCATCCTGGGCCGCACCGATGACGTGATCAACGTGGCCGGCCACCGCCTGGGCACCCGCGAGATTGAAGAAAGCATTTCCGGCCATCCGCAAGTCGCTGAAGTGGCCGTGGTTGGCGTGGCCGACAACCTCAAAGGCCAGGTGGCCATGGCCTTTGCCGTGCTCAAGGACGCAACCATGGCGCAAGACCCGGCGGGGGCACTCAAGCTCGAAGGCGAGATCATGAAGCGCGTGGACGGCGACTTGGGCGCGGTGGCCCGCCCGGCCCGCGTGCGATTCGTCACAGCCCTGCCGAAGACCCGCAGCGGCAAGCTGCTGCGCCGCGCCATCCAGGCGGTGTGCGAAGGCCGCGATGCTGGCGACCTGACCACCATGGACGACCCGGCCGCTTTGCAGCAAATCAAAGACAAGATGGCGAGCTGATGTTGCTGGCGCGCTGGCTGGGTCTGGTTTTAACGGCCTGGCAGTTGCTGGGCCTGGGCAGTGCCTGGGCCGACGCGCCCATGCGAGCGCAGCAGGTCTCACCCTCAGCCTGGTACGTCGAAGGCTTGTCGGCCATGGGCACGCCGGCCAACCAGAACTTCATTTCCAATGCCGGCTTCATCGTCACCCCGCAAGGCGTGGTGGTGATCGACGCGCTGGGCTCGCCTGCGCTGGCCGAGCGGCTGCTGGTGGAGATTCGCCGCGTGACTCCCTTGCCGGTCACGCATGTGATCGTCACGCATTACCACGCGGACCATATTTACGGCCTGCAAACCTTCAAGGCCCAAGGCGCCAAAGTGCTGGCGCAGCGGGCGGCAGCGGATTACCTGACATCGGACACAGCCCAGCTGCGGCTGGCGGCTTCGCGCCAGGAGTTGGCGCCGTGGATCAACGCGCAAACCCGGCTCATCACGCCCGACCAGTGGGTGGACAAACGGACTGAGCTCAACCTGGGCGGCATGCGCCTGGTGCTGCAGCCGGTCGGCCCGTCGCACACGCCGGAAGATCTGGTGGTCTACCTGCCGGGCGAGCAAGTGCTGTTTGCCGGTGACCTGGTCTTCAGGAGCCGCATTCCCTTTGTGGGGCAGGCCGACAGTGGCCATTGGATTGCCGCGCTCGACGACTTGCTGGCTTTTGGCGCCCGCACCATCGTGCCCGGCCACGGCCCGATGTCGGCCGATGCGGGCGCGGACATGCGCCAGACCCGCGAGTACCTGCAGCACCTGCGCACGACCATGGGCGAGGCCGCTCGTAACATGGAACCCTTCGACGCGGCCTATGGCGCTGCCGACTGGAGCCGGTTTGAGCACCTGCCCTTGTTCGGCATGGTCAACCGCATGAACGCCTACAACACCTATTTGCTGATGGAGCGGGAAGTCAAATGAACAGCTGCTTGATTCGCGCCTCAGTGGTGTTGTCGCCCGCCAAGGGCTTGCTGACAGGCTTGGCCCTCTGGCTGGGGGCGGGGCTCGGCCTGGGTTTGGCCGGGGCGCAGGGGAGTGCGAGCGCATCCAACGTACCGGCGATTTTCAAAGACGCGGACCTTCCCTTGGGTCGGCAACTCATGGTGCAGCACCAATGCGCGGCCTGCCATGTGCGGCGGGTGGGTGGTGACGGCTCGGCGATTTACCAGCCGGCAGGGCGCATCAACAACCCCGGCGCGCTGCGCGGCATGGTGGAGCATTGCAACCTGGAGCTCAACCTCACGTTGTTTCCGGACGAGGTGACGGCCATCAGCGCCGTGCTCAACCGCGACCATTACCGCTTCAAGAAATGAAGCCGATGGCCGAGCAATCGGCTGCAAAAGTCGAGCGCATGTTGGCGTAAGCCCCTAGCGACAGACGTTTTTTTACTTTTAATATCAGTGCATCCGAATATTAAGAATTTAAGAGGTGGCCGCTTGACCCCTACCGACGAACGCCCGGCGAGTCCTGCTGGCCTTACTGGCCTTATTGGTCTGTCGGGCCGCTTGCGCAAAGCGCCCGAGAATTTTCTGGACCGCAACGCCGTGCAAACCGTGCAGGCCGAGGCCCGCGATGGCCGCCGCGATTTCATCCGCACAGCTTTTGCCTCGGCTTTCACGGCCACGGCCGCCGCCGGCCTGACGCGGCCGGCGCTGGCCCAGGGCAACCCCGTCCCGCCCAGCGGCGGCGACCCCAACATCCTGAACCTGCCCGCGCATGCCACTGGCTTGGGCCAGGGCGTGGTGACCGACGGTTACGGCAAGCCCTCGCAGTTCGAGCGCAATGTGCAGCGTCGGCAAAGCCCGGGGCTGACGCAGACCGCGCAGGCCTCGGTCTCGTTTGCGCCTTTGCAGTCGCTGTTTGGCATCGTCACGCCCAGCGGCCTGCACTTTGAGCGCCACCACCAGGGCTGGTGGGACATTGACCCGTCCAAGCACCGCTTCATGGTCAACGGCCTGGTGTCCAAGCCCATGGTCTTCACCATGGACGAGATCATGCGGCTGCCGTCAGTGTCACGCTTTCACGTCATTGAATGCGGTGCCAACACGGCCGCCGAATGGGGCAATGTGGCTGTGCCCACTTGCCAGTACACCCACGGCATGCTGTCGTGCAGCGAGTTCACGGGTGTGCCGCTGATCACCCTGCTGGAAATGGCTGGGGCGGACTGGAAGCGCGGCAAGTTCGTGCTGGCCGAAGGCGGCGAGGGCTCATCCATGACGCGCACCATCCCGCTGTCGCTCATCAAGTCGGGTGAAGTGCTTGTGGCCTATGGGCAAAACGGCGAAATGCTCCGGCCCGAGAACGGCTACCCGCTGCGCCTGGTGGTACCGGGCGTGCAGGGGGTGAGCTGGATCAAGTACCTGCGCCGCGTCGAGCTGGGCGACCAGCCTTGGGCCGCCAAGGACGAAGCGATTCACTACCTCGATTTGCAGCCCGACGGCCTGCAGCGGCAGTACGCCAGCTTGCAGGAATGCAAGAGCGTGGTCACCACGCCTTCGGGCGGGCAGGTGCTGCTGGACAAGGGCTTTTACAACATCACGGGCCTGGCCTGGTCGGGCCGCGGCAAGGTGAAAAAAGTTGATGTGTCGGTAGACGGTGGCCGCAACTGGCGGGCTGCCCGGCTGGAAACGCCGGTGCTGTCCAAGGCCCTCACGCGCTTTAATCTGGACTGGGTCTGGGACGGCAAGCCGGCCATCATCCAAAGCCGCGCCACCGACGA
>JBBAPH010000024.1:22567-58726 GCA_040400935.1 Polaromonas sp. | reverse complement strand
ATTTTTGGCGAGTCCAACGAAGTCTTCAGCCCCATCGTGGGCGGCACCACGGCAGACGACATCAAGTCCGGCCGCGTGGCCCGCCTGCTGGATCCCACGTCTGGCCGCACCACCTTCATGAAGCTGGCCACGGTATCCACTTTGTGGGACTACATCAACCGCGCCATGCCCTGGACCCAGCCCAAGTCGCTCAGCACCGAAGAGGTGTACGCCGTCAGCGCCTTCTTGCTCAACCTGGCGGGCGTGGTGCCGGACGACTTCACGCTGTCTGACAAAAACATCGCCGAGGTGCAGGCCCGCATGCCCAACCGCAAGGGCATGACGACCCGCCACGCCATGTGGCCGGGCAATGAGTTCAATGGCACGCGCCAGCCCGATGTACGCAACACCGCCTGCATGACGAACTGCACGCCTGAGCCGCGTGTGGCCTCTTTGCTGCCGGCTTTTGCGCGCAATGCGCACGGCAACCTGGCTGAGCAAAACCGCGCCGTGGGCGCGCAGCTCGGCGTCGACACCACGCGGCCGGAGGGGCAGGGCGCGCGTCGCCCAACAGTGGCCAGTGTGGCCGCTGCGGCCCCGGCTGCGGCGCCCACCTCAGCCAGCAAACAAGCGATGAGCCTGGCCCAAAAATACAGCTGCACGGCTTGCCACGGCATGGACAAGAAACTCGTCGGCCCGTCCTTTGCTGACATTGCCAAAAAGCACGCGGGCAAGGCCGAGTACCTGAGCGGGAAAATCCGCGCAGGCGGCTCTGGCGTGTGGGGCGGTATTCCCATGCCAGCGCAATCCCTGCCTGAAAGCGAGGCCAAAGTCATTGCCGCCTGGCTGGCAGCGGGCGCTCCGAAATAGAATCTTGCCCCGGCACCTGTGCTTGGCGCGGTGCGCAGGCAAGCGGTCTGCCAACAGTTCTTCAAGGTGTCAGGGAATCCTCTGCTGGCATCAGGCCCCGGTTCATTTAGCATTCATACACACTTAGGAGAGACAGATGCAGACACGCCGAGACACCCTCAAACAGACCGCCACCCTGGCCGGTCTGTTGGCCGCCACAGGCTTGTTTCCCCAGCACGCCTGGGCTTTCAACAAAGGCGCCTTTGACGCCAAATCCATTCCTGACGCCATCAAGGCCTACGGCGGTGGCGCGCTGACCGAAAGCAAAGACGTCACCATCACCGCGCCCGACATCGCCGAAAACGGCGCCGTGGTGCCCCTGGGCGTGTCGACTGCTTTGCCAGGCGTCAAGCGCCTGATGCTCTTGGTGGAAAAGAACCCGAGCGCTCTGGTCGGCATGTTCAACGTGACCGACAGCGTCGATGCTGCTTTTTCCACCCGCGCCAAGCTCGGCCAATCGTCCGACGTGTACGCCGTGGCGGTCATGGGCGACGGCAAGGTGCTGTTCGCCAAGAAAGAAGTCAAGGTCACGCTGGGCGGCTGCGGCGGTTAAGCCCGCGCCCTTTTTAACGCTTCATATTCATCACAGATTTCAGGAGTTCAACATGGCAGATCCGATGCGCATTCGCGCCCAGGCAGCAGGTGACAAGGCAACCGTTCGCGTGCTGATGGCGCATGAAATGGAAAGCGGCCAGCGCCGTGACCCGGCCGGCAAGGTCATCCCCGCCTGGTTCATTCAGGAAGTCACCGCCACCCACAACGGCAAGCCCGTGCTGACCGCCGAATGGGGCCCCGCTGTGGCCAAGAACCCGTTCTTGCAGTTTGTCGTCAAGGGCGCCAAGGCCGGCGACAAGATCGCCGTGAACTGGAAAGACAACCGGGGCGATACCCGCACCGACGAGGCGACGGTTTCCTGACCTGCCTCTGCTCAAAGGCTGGCCGTGCCAGCCTTTTTTCCTTATCTCACAGGCTACGCATGAAAATCATCACATCGCTCGCGCTGGCAGCGGCGGCACTGGCTGGCACCAGCAGCGTCTGGGCGCAAAAAACCGCCACCCAATCCATTGAAGAGTACCGGGCCATGCTGCAAGACGGCAACCCCGCGGACTTGTTTGAAGCCAAGGGCGAAGGCCTGTGGACCACCAAGCGCGGCCCGCTCAATGCGTCGCTGGAAAAGTGCGATCTGGGTAAAGGCCCGGGCGTGGTCAAGGGCGCCTTTGTCGAGCTGCCGCGCTACTTTGCCGACACCCAGCGCGTGCAAGACCTGGAGTCGCGCCTTCTGACCTGCATGGAAAAGCTGCAAGGCCTGAACGCTGCCGAGATTGCCAAGACCCCGTTTGGCCGCGGTGAGCAAATCAACATGACGGCTTTGGCCACTTACGTGGCCGCCGAGTCGCGCGGCATGAAGTTCAACCTGCCGCAAAGCCAGCAGCAGGAAAAAGTGTTTTATGAAGTCGGCAAGCGTTTGTTCTTCCAGCGCGGTGGCCCGCACGACTTTGCCTGCGCCTCTTGCCACGGTGAAGACGGCAAGCGCATCCGCCTGCAAGACCTGCCCAACCTGACCAAGAACCCCGGCGACGGCATCGGCTTTGCCGCCTGGCCGGCCTACCGCGTGTCCAACGGGCAGATGTGGGGCATGCAGCAGCGCCTGAACGACTGCTACCGCCAGCAGCGCTTTCCCTTCCCCGGCTTCGCCAGCGACGCCACCGTCGCCCTGGGCGTCTATTTAGGCGTGAACAGCCAGGGTTCTGCCTCGGTGGCGCCGGCCATCAAACGCTAAGAAGCGGAGCATCAAGCCATGAAAAAACAATTCAAAGTCACCCTCTCCTTATTGGCCGCCGCCGCTTTGGTCGCCGGTTGTGCCAGCCTGCCCGGCAGCGCCGAACTGGACGCCTTGACCGCCAAAATCGTCAAAGCCTCGTTCCGCGATGAAGGTCCGGTCAAGGCCAGCGTGCTGGACACCGACGCAACCAGCCGCGCTTGCAGCGAAGCCGATGCCGCTGGCAAGCCCTTGGACGCCAAAGTCGCCGCTGCGCTGGAAGCCGCCAACCTCAAGGCCGTGAAATGGCCCAGCGATGGCAAGTTTTTGGGCGACTGGAAAGAGGGCGAAAAAATCGCCCAGAGCGGCCGCGGCCTGACCTGGACCGACGACCCGAAGATGGCCAACGGCGGCAATTGCTACAACTGCCACCAGATCAGCAAGGAAGAGATTTCCTTCGGCACCATCGGGCCGAGTTTGTACAACTACGGCAAGCTGCGCGGCGTGACCGACCCAGCCAGCCCTGAAGCCAAGCCGATCGTGGAATACACCTGGGGCAAGATCTGGAACTCCAAGGCCTACAACGCCTGCTCCAACATGCCGCGCGCCGGCCATTCGGGCATCTTGACCGAAGCCCAAGTGCGCGATGTGGTGGGCTTGCTGCTGGACCCCAAGTCGCCAGTCAACCGCTGACCCGCAAAAAACCCAAGCCCTCAAGAACCCGGACCTTGCTCCGGGTTTTTTCGGCCCAAATACTTCAGTCCTTGCGAATCTATGAATCTAAGTAAACGCGAACTCTTGCAGGTCTTGGGCGCAGGCGCTGCCGCTGGCATGACGCTGGGCCGGCATGCCAGCGCCGACGCCGCCACGGTGGGCAACAAGCTCTACGACATTCAGAAGTTTGGCCAAGTCTCGTTTTTGCACATGACCGACTGCCACGCGCAGCTCAAGCCGATTTACTTTCGCGAGCCCAGCATCAACATCGGCATAGGGTCCATGAAAGGCCGCTTGCCGCACCTGGTGGGCGAGTACTTGCTGCAAGCGGCCAAGCTGCGCCCCGGCACGGCCGAGGCCTATGCGCTGAGCTACCTGGACTACGACAACGCCGCCCGCCGCTACGGCAAGGTGGGCGGTTTTGCGCATCTGGCGACTCTCGTCAAGCGCATGAAAGCCAGCCGCCCCGGCGCGCTGCTGCTCGACGGTGGCGACACCTGGCAGGGCTCGGGCACGGCGCTGTGGACGCGTGGGCAAGACATGGTGGAAGCCGCCAAGCTCCTGGGCGTGGACATCATGACCGGCCACTGGGAGTTCACGCTGGGTATGGAGCGGGTCAAGGAAATCATCGACAAAGACTTTGCGGGCAAGGTCGACTTCATCGCCCAGAACGTCAAGACGCAAGACTTTGGCGACCCGGTCTTCAAGCCCTACGTCATGCGCGAGATCAACGGCGTGCCTTGCGCCATCATCGGCCAGGCTTTTCCGTACACGCCGATTGCTAATCCACGCTACATGGTGGCGGACTGGGCCTTTGGCATTCAGGACGAGAACATGCAGCAGATGGTCAACGAAGTGCGGGCCAAGGGCGCGCAAGTCGTGGTGCTGCTCAGCCACAACGGCATGGATGTGGACTTGAAGATGGCCACGCGCGTCACCGGCATCGACGCGATCCTGGGCGGTCACACGCACGACGGCATGCCCGTGGCCACGCTGGTGGCCAACGCGGGCGGCAAGACCATCGTGACGAATGCTGGCTCCAACAGCAAGTTCTTGGGCGTGCTGGACCTGGAGGTCAAGGACAAGAAAGTCACCGATTTCCGCTACAAGCTGCTGCCGGTGTTTGCCAACCTGCTGCCCGCCGACAAAGAAATGGACGCGCTGATCAACCGCGTGCGCGCGCCTTATGAGTCCAAGCTGGCCGAAAAGCTGGCCGTCACGGAAGGCACGCTCTACCGCCGCGGCAATTTCAACGGCACCGGCGATCAGTTGCTGATCGACGCGCTGATGGACGTGCAGGGCGCCGAGATCGCTTTTTCGCCGGGGTTCCGCTGGGGTACCACGCTGCTGCCAGGCCAGGCCATTACCCGCGAATGGTTGATGGACATGACGGCCACCACCTATTCATACGCCACCGTCACCGAAATGACCGGCCAGACCATCAAGACCGTGCTGGAAGACGTGGCCGACAACCTGTTCAACCCCGACCCGTACTACCAGCAGGGCGGGGACATGGTGCGGGTTGGCGGCTTGCAGTACAGCTGCACACCGGGCGCGGCCATGGGCCAGCGCATTGGTGGCATGCGCCTGAACGGCAAGCTCATTGAAGCCGACAAAAAATACAAGGTGGCTGGCTGGGCGCCGGTGGCTGAAGAAGCCCGCAGCCAGAACCTGCCGCAGGTTTGGGACGTGGTGGAAACCTGGTTCAAAGCCAAGGGCGGCAAAGCGGGCTTGGGCAAGATCGCCCCGCGCCGGCTCAACACGCCTGAGCTGGTTGGCGTTGCGCCCAACCCGGGCTATGCCGCGCCCACGGCCAAAGGCTGAAGATGGTGAGGCGCGCGCTGCAAAAAACCGCCGCCCGCAGCCAGAGTGCTGAGGGCGACAAGAGCGTCGAGGGCGAAAAGACCGTCGAGGGCGAAAAGACCGTCGAGGGCGAGCCCACCGACGCCGTGTTTGAAACCGCCGCCGAGGTGTTTCGGGTCATGTCGGCCCCCATGCGGCTGAAAATCATCAGCAGCCTGTGCCAAAGCGAGAAAAATGTCAGCGAACTGCTGGCCGAAATACGCACCACCCAGCCCAATATGTCTCAGCACCTGAACACGCTCTACCAGGCGGGCGTGCTGGGTAAACGCCGTGAAGGCGTACAAATTTACTACCGCATCATTGACGACCGGGTGGCCCAGCTGTGCCGCACGGTCTGTCTTCAGATCGTCATCGACGGCGAGTTGCCGGCCAACGCGATTTTTTGAGCAGGCGGGCCTCTGAGCCCTTTTTGTCAATTCCGCGTAACGCTTGGGTCGCTACAATCACAGCTTTTACGGCCCTTCCTGCCACTGTCGCATCCGCTAAACGGTTCAGCCGTGCTGCGGAAGGTTAATTAATCAGCTTTAACCAGCTAATGTTTCCCCAAGGGAAACGGAGGTCAGCGCTTCTATGAGTTCCAACCCGCAGACTCCTGCGCAAGCAGCCGCGTCCGTCTACACCGCCTACCAAGGCAACACCTACCTCTTCGGCGGCAACGCGCCTTATGTCGAAGAGATGTACGAAAACTACCTGGCCAACCCCGGCAGCGTGCCCGACAGCTGGCGCCAGTATTTCGACGCCCTGCAAAACGTCCCCGCCGCTGACGGCTCCAACGCCAAAGACGTGCCGCACCAGCCCGTCATTAACGCCTTTGCCGAGCGCGCCAAAGCCGGCGGCACCAAGGTCGTCATGGCCAGCGCCGACGCCGAAATGGGCCGCAAGCGCACCGCGGTGCAGCAGCTGATCGCCGCCTACCGCAACGTGGGCCAGCGCTGGGCTGACCTGGACCCTTTGAAGCGCACAGAGCGCCCCGCCATTCCGGATCTGGACCCTTCTTTCTACGGCTTCACCGACGCCGACCAGGAAGTGGTGTTCAACACCAGCAACACCTTCTTCGGCCGCGAGACCATGTCGCTGCGCGAACTGCTCAACGCGCTGCGCGAAACCTATTGCGGCACGCTGGGTGCCGAGTACATGTACGCCACCGACCAGGGCGAAAAGCGCTGGTGGCAGCAAAAGCTGGAAAGCATTCGCAGCAAGCCCAACTTCACGGCCGACAAGAAAAAAGCCATCCTGGACCGCCTGACGGCCGCCGAAGGCCTTGAGCGCTTCCTGCACACCAAGTACGTGGGCCAAAAGCGCTTCTCGCTCGAAGGTGGTGAGAGCTTCATCGCCGCCATGGACCAGCTGATCCAGGACGCTGGCACCCAAGGCGTGCAAGAGATCGTGATCGGCATGGCCCACCGCGGCCGCCTGAACGTGCTGGTCAACACCATGGGCAAGCTGCCGGCCGATTTGTTCGCCGAGTTTGACCACACCGCCCCTGAAGAATTGCCCGCAGGCGACGTGAAATACCACCAGGGTTTCAGCTCCGACGTGCCCACGCCTGGCGGTCCGGTTCACCTGAGCCTGGCCTTCAACCCCTCGCACCTGGAGATCGTCAACCCCGTGGTCGAAGGCTCGGTGCGTGCCCGCATGGACCGCCGTGGCGACCCCACCGGCAGCCAGGTGCTGCCGGTGCTAGTGCACGGCGACGCGGCTTTTGGCGGCCAAGGCGTCAACCAAGAGACTTTTGCATTGGCCCAGACCCGTGGTTATTCCACCGGCGGCACGGTGCACATCATCATCAACAACCAGATCGGTTTCACCACCTCGGACCCCCGTGACATGCGCTCCAGCGTGTTCTGCACGGACATCGTCAAGATGGTCGAAGCGCCGGTGCTGCACGTCAACGGTGATGATCCAGAGACCGTGGTGCTGGCCACCCAGCTCGCGCTGGAATACCGCATGGCGTTCCGCAAAGACGTGGTGCTGGACATCGTGTGCTTCCGGAAACTCGGCCACAACGAGCAGGACACGCCTAGCCTGACCCAGCCGTTGATGTACAAAAAGATCGTGGCCCACCCCGGCACGCGCAAGCTGTTTGCCGACAAGCTGGCCACGCAAGGCCTGGGCGAGTCGCTGGGCGATGACATGGTCAAGGCCTATCGCGCAGCGTTGGATGCAGGCAAGCACACGGTCGATCCGGTGCTGACCAACTTCAAGACCAAGTTCACCGTGGACTGGGCGCCCTACTTGGGCAAGAAGTGGACCGACGCGGGCGACACGGCCATTCCGATGGCCGAGTGGAAGCGCTTGGCTGAGCGCATCACGACCATTCCTGAGTCGGTGTCGCCGCACCAGTTGGTGAAAAAGGTCTACGACGACCGCGCCGCCATGGGCCGGGGCGATATTCCGGTGGACTGGGGCATGGGCGAGCACATGGCTTTCGCCTCGCTGGTGGCCAGCGGCTACCCCGTGCGTCTGTCGGGTGAAGATTCGGGCCGGGGCACCTTCACGCACCGCCACGCCGTCATTCACGACCAAAAGCGCGAGAAGTGGGACACCGGTACCTACGTTGCCCTGCAAAACGTCACCGAGAACCAGGCGCCGTTTGTGGTCATCGACTCGATCTTGTCCGAAGAAGCCGTGTTGGGCTTTGAGTACGGCTACGCCTCGAACGATCCCGGCACCATGGTGATCTGGGAAGCCCAGTTCGGCGACTTTGCCAACGGCGCGCAAGTGGTGATCGACCAGTTCATCGCCTCGGGCGAAGTCAAGTGGGGCCGCGTCAACGGCATCACCTTGATGCTGCCGCACGGCTACGAAGGCCAGGGCCCTGAGCACAGCTCGGCGCGCCTGGAACGCTTCATGCAACTCGCCGCTGACACCAACATGCAGATCGTGCAGCCGACCACGGCCAGCCAGATCTTTCATGTGCTGCGTCGCCAGATGGTGCGCAACTTGCGCAAGCCACTGATCATCTTCACGCCCAAGTCGCTGCTGCGCAACAAGGACGCCACCTCGCCAGTGTCCGAGTTCACCAAGGGCGCTTTCCAGACCGTGATCCCGGAGACCAAGGACATCAAGGCCGACAAGGTCAAGCGCATCCTGGCTTGCTCGGGCAAGGTCTATTACGACCTGGTGAAAAAGCGCGAGGAAATGGGCGCGATGGACGTGGCGATCTTGCGCGTCGAGCAGCTCTACCCCTTCCCGCACAAGGCTTTTGCGGCCGAGCTCAAGAAGTACCCCAACGCCACCGAATTGGTCTGGACGCAGGACGAGCCACAGAACCAGGGCGCCTGGTTCTTCGTGCAGCACTACATCCACGAAAACATGAGCGCTGGCCAGCGCCTGGGCTACTCCGGCCGCGCGGCATCCGCCTCGCCAGCCGTGGGTTATTCGCACCTGCACCAGGAGCAGCAAAAAGCGCTGGTCGAAGGCGCGTTTGCCAAGCTCAAGGGCTTTGTCCTCGCCAAATAAGCGGCGCTAAAGAGCCCCGACAGATCTAATTTCCGAAAGAAAAAACAATGGCTATCGTTGAAGTCAAAGTCCCCCAGCTGTCCGAGTCCGTGGCCGAAGCCACCATGCTGCAGTGGAAAAAGAAAGTGGGCGACGTGGTCGCCGCCGATGAAATCCTGATCGACATCGAGACCGACAAGGTCGTGCTGGAAGTGCCCGCACCGGCTGCCGGTGTGTTGGCCGAGATCATCATGGGTGACGGCAGCACCGTTGCCGCCGAGCAGCTGATTGCCCGCATCGACACCGACGGCAAAGTCGCCGCTGGCGCACCTGCTGCCGCTGCCGCTGCACCTGCCGCATCGGCTCCTGCTGCTGCTGCTGCTGCTGCTGCTGCTGCTGCTGCTGCCGCCGCAACCTCCACCAGCAAAGCCGGCGTGGCCATGCCCGCCGCCGCCAAATTGATGGCCGACAACGCCCTGGCTGCCGGCTCCGTGCCCGGCACCGGCAAAGACGGCCGCGTCACCAAGGGCGACGTGCTGTCGGCCGTGGCTGGTGGCGTCAAATCCACCGCCGCTGTGATTCCGACCGGTGCACCGACCTCGTCGCTGCCGCAAGTGGCTGCGCCTTCCGTGAACCTGGGCGAGCGTCCCGAGCAGCGCGTGCCCATGAGCCGTCTGCGCGCCCGTGTGGCAGAGCGTCTGCTGCAGTCCCAGTCGACCAATGCCATCTTGACCACCTTCAACGAGATCAACATGGCCCCGGTCATGGAGATGCGCAAGAAGTTCCAGGACAAGTTCGAGAAAGAGCACGGCATCAAGCTCGGCTTCATGAGCTTTTTCGTCAAGGCCGCCGTTCACGCGCTGAAAAAATACCCGGTGCTCAACGCCTCGGTGGACGGCAACGACATCGTCTACCACGGCTACTTCGACATCGGTATTGCGGTGGGCTCGCCCCGTGGCCTGGTGGTGCCGATCTTGCGTAACGCCGACCAGATGAGCTTTGCCGACATTGAAAAGAAGATCGCTGAATACGGTGCCAAGGCACGCGACGGCAAGCTGGGCATTGAAGACATGACCGGCGGCACCTTCTCGATTTCCAACGGCGGCACCTTCGGCTCCATGCTGTCCACGCCCATCATCAACCCACCGCAGTCGGCCATCCTGGGCGTGCACGCCACCAAGGACCGCGCCGTGGTCGAAAACGGCCAGGTCGTGGTGCGCCCCATGAACTACTTCGCCATGTCGTACGACCACCGCATCATCGACGGCCGCGAAGCTGTGTTGGGCTTGGTGGCGATGAAAGAGGCGATGGAAGATCCAGCGCGGTTGCTGTTCGATTTGTAAAACCTGGCGGGACAGACCAACCATCGCGCAGCGATGTTGTTGCTCTGTCCCCCACTGATTAAGAAAATCCCCATGAGCAAACAATTCGACGTCATCGTCATCGGCGGCGGCCCCGGTGGCTACATTGCCGCCATTCGCGCGGCCCAACTGGGCATGAACGTGGCCTGCATCGACGAGTGGAAAAACGCGGCCGGCGGCCCCGCCCCCGGCGGCACTTGCACCAACGTCGGTTGCATTCCGTCCAAGGCCTTGCTGCAGTCCAGCGAGCACTTTGACCATGCCAACCACCACTTCGCCGACCACGGCATCAGCGCCAGCAACGTCAGCATGGACGTGGCCAAGATGCTTGGCCGCAAGGACACCGTCGTCAAGCAAAACAACGACGGCATCTTGTATTTGTTCAAAAAGAACAAGATCGCCTTCTTCCACGGCCGTGGCTCTTTTGTGGGCAAGTCGGACGCTGGTTATGAGATCAAGGTCGCCGGCAAAACCGAAGAAGTTCTCACCGGCAAGCAAGTCGTGATTGCCACCGGCTCCAACGCCCGCGCCTTGCCCGGCACGCCGTTTGACGAAGTCAACGTGCTGTCCAACGACGGCGCGCTGCGCCTGGGCGCGGTACCTAAGAAGCTGGTGCTAATTGGTTCCGGCGTGATTGGCCTGGAAATGGGCTCGGTCTGGCGCCGCTTGGGTTCGGACGTGACCATCCTCGAAGGTCTGCCGACATTCCTGGGCGCGGTGGACGAGCAAATCGCCAAGGAAGCCAAGAAGGCTTTTGACAAGCAGGGCCTGAAGATCGAGCTCGGCGTGAAAGTCGGCGAGATCAAGAACGGAAAAAAAGGCGTGTCTGTCGCCTATACCAACGCCAAGGGCGAAGCCCTGGTGCTGGACGCTGACAAGCTGATCATCTCGATTGGCCGCGTGCCCAACACCATCGGCTTGGCCCCAGAAGCGGTTGGCCTGCAATTGGACGAGCGCGGCGCGATCGTGGTGGACGGTGACTGCAAGACCAACCTGCCGGGTGTCTGGGCGGTGGGCGATGTGGTGCGCGGCCCCATGCTGGCGCACAAGGCGGAAGAAGAGGGCGTGGCCGTGGCCGAGCGCATGGCCGGCCAGCACGGCCATGTCAACTTCAACACCATCCCCTGGGTGATCTACACCAGCCCCGAGATCGCCTGGGTCGGCCGCACCGAGCAGCAACTCAAGGCCGATGGCGTGGCTTACAAGGCGGGTACTTTCCCCTTCTTGGCCAACGGCCGCGCGCGCGCCTTGGGTGACACCACGGGCATGGTCAAGTTCCTGGCCGACGCCACGACCGACGAGATCTTGGGCGTGCACATGGTCGGGCCATCGGTCAGTGAGTTGATCTCCGAAGCCGTGGTGGCCATGGAGTTCAAAGCCTCGGCTGAAGACATCGCCCGCATCTGCCACGCGCACCCCAGCTTGAGCGAGGCGACCAAGGAAGCCGCGCTGGCCGTGGACAAGCGCACGCTCAATTTCTGACGCGTCGTACTTAGTTCATGTCCGTCAGAGCGGCCTACGAGGCCGAACTCCAGTCGCGGGGTTACGCCAGTGATCCTGCGCAGCTGCGCGCCGTCGACGAGTTGGAGCGCTGCGCCAACGAGTGGATTGCCTTCAAGGCCAAGCGTTCCAATGGCCTGAAAAAGCTGATCAATCGGCCGGAGATTCCGCGCGGCGTTTACATGTTTGGCGGGGTGGGGCGCGGCAAGAGCTTTCTGATGGATTGCTTTTTCAACGCCGTCCCGCTCAAGCGCAAGACGCGCCTTCACTTTCACGAGTTCATGCGCGAAGTGCACCGCGAGTTGCGCGACATGCAAGGCACGGTCAACCCGCTGGACGAGCTGGGCCGGCGCATGGCCAAGCGCTACCGGCTGATCTGCTTTGACGAATTCCACGTCGCGGACATCACCGACGCCATGATCTTGCACCGCCTGCTGGCGGCCTTGTTCGACAACGGCGTGGGCTTTGTCACCACCTCCAACTTCGAGCCCGATGGCCTGTACCCCGGTGGCTTGCACCGCGATCGGATCTTGCCGGCGATTGAATTGCTCAAGTCCAAGCTGGTGGTGGTCAACGTCGACAACGGCACCGACTACCGCCGCCGCACGCTGGAGCAGCTCAAGCTCTACCACTGCCCGCTGGGTGCCGAGGCGGATGCCGCCATGCGTGAAGCATTCACTCGGCTGGCCGAAACGCACGACGAAGACCCGGTGCTGCACATCGAAGCGCGCCAGATCCACGCACGGCGCAAAGCGGGCGGCGTGGTCTGGTTCGACTTCAAGTCCCTGTGCGGCGGGCCGCGCTCGCAAAACGACTATTTGGAAATTGCCAACCAGTTTCACACGGTCTTGCTCAGTGACGTGCCTCACATGCCGGTCAATAAAGCGTCTGAAGCGCGGCGCTTCACCTGGCTGGTGGACGTGCTGTACGACCGCCGTGTCAAGCTCATCATGTCGGCCGAAACCCAGCCCGAGGCGCTTTACACCCAAGGCCCGCTGGCGCACGAGTTCCCGCGCACCGCCTCGCGCCTGAACGAAATGCAATCGGCCGAGTTCCTGGCGCTAGAACGCCGCACTGTCGACACGGGCCTGACGTGATCCGCACGGCTCTGGCCTTGGCCCTGGCTGCACTGTCCCTGCTGGTGCAAGCCCAGGAGCCCTCTGCGGGCCAGGCTGAGGCAGTTGAGGCAGCGGCCCAGCTGGCTGCTCAGCGCCAAGCCCTGGCGCAGCAGCGCCTGCAAGCGCAAGAGCGTTTGAAAGCCGAGCAAGCCGATTGCCGCAGCCGCTTTGTGGTCTCGCCCTGTCTGCGTGATGCCGAGGCGCGCCACAGGAGCGAGCTGGCACCCCTGCGCCAACAAGAAATTGCCTTGGACCGCGCCGAGCGTGAACGCAAAACGGTGGCCCAGCAAGAACGCAGCGCACAGAAGAAAGAGGCGCACGACGCCAGCCGCCAAGCCGCTGCTGAAGCCGCACCGCCAGCGACTGAGCCATCCAAGCCAAGCAAATCTCCGGAATCCGCCGAGCAGGCGCGCCAGCGCCAGGCCCAGCGCGATGCCAAGCAAGCTGCTAAAAAAACCGAGGCTGCCGGCCGCGAGCAAGAAGCTGCGCAGCGCGCGCAGAGCCAGCAAGAGCGCCAAGCCCAGGCCGAGCGCCACCGCCAGCAGCAGCAAGCCAAGCAGACCAAACCGGCTCTGCCGCCGCTGCCTGTGCCTACCGCGTCGCCCTGAGCGCTGGCCACCTGCATTCCCTTTTCACTGCCGGAGCTTTTCTTTTTGGACTTTAATTTCCACTCTGCCGAACGCCAACTCATCGAGCTGAAGATGGAGCATGCTGACCTGGACGCCTTGGTCGACCTGTCGGCGCAACTGGTTCCTGTGGATGAGTTGCTGCTGCGGCGTCTGAAAAAGCGCCGTCTGGGTCTGCGTGACCAGATCGCCCGACTGGAAAACACGCTGAGTCCCAACGAAAAGGCCTGATGTCACTCGAACAAGACGTTCTGCACGCCTTTGGCCCTGACGGCGTGCTGTCGCAGGCTGCGGACCAGTTCGTGCCACGCGCCGGCCAGACCGAGATGGCTGTGGCCGTTGCGCGTGCCATTGAAGGCGCGCACGCGCTGGTGGTCGAAGCCAGCACGGGCGTGGGCAAAACTTTTTCATATCTCGTGCCGGCTTTGCTCAGCGGCGAGCGCGTGTTGCTGTCGACTGCCACCAAGGCCTTGCAGGACCAGTTGTTCGGACGCGATTTGCCGCGGCTGGTGCAAGCGCTCGGGCTGCCGGTGTCCACTGCCTTGCTCAAAGGGCGCGGCAGTTATTTGTGCCTGCACCGCATGGAGCAGGCACGCCAGTTGGGCAGCTTGCCGGACCGCGTGACCACGGGCTCGCTGGCGCGGGTGGAGCAATGGGCGCAGTCCACCCGCACGGGTGACTTGGCCGAGTTGCCGGGGCTGGACGAACGGTCGCCCTTAATCCCTCTGGTGACTTCCACGCGCGAAAACTGCCTGGGCTCCATGTGCCCGCGCTTCAAGGCTTGCCACGTGAATCTGGCGCGGCGTGAGGCGCTGGCCGCTGACGTGGTGGTGATCAACCACCATTTGTTTTTTGCTGATTTGGCGGTACGCGAATCCGGCATGGCCGAGCTGCTGCCCAGCGTGCGCATCGCGATTTTTGACGAAGCCCACCAGCTCAACGAAACCGGCGTGCAGTTCCTGGGCAAGCAACTCAGCTCATCGCAGCTGTTGGACTTTGTGCGCGACATGCTGGGCACCGGCTTGCAACTGGCGCGGGGCCTGGCCGATTGGCAAGGCCTGGCCGGTGCACTGGAGCGGCAAACGCGCGAGCTGCGCCTGGTGGTGGGCAAAGCACCGGCCAGCGCCAAGCTGCGCTGGACCGATGACAGCCCCGAAGGCGTGGCCGTCGAGCCTTGGCTCGATGCCTTGCAGCGAACCCGGCAGGCCTGCGACGAAGCGGCTGAGGCGCTGGACACGGTCAGCGAAATTTCCCCCGACTTCAACCGCTTGCTCGAGCGCGCGGTGAGTCTGTCCGAGCGGCTGCAGTACTTCGCTGGCCCTTGCGCCACCGGTGCGGTGCGCTGGTTGGAAGTCGGCACGCAAATTCGGCTGGTGGAGTCGCCACTGGACATCGCCCAAGCCGTGCAGACCCGCGTGCTGGGCCCGGCCGATGCGCCAGCCAAGACTTGGGTTTTCACCTCAGCGACCCTGGGCGACGACGACAAGCTGAGTTGGTTCACCGAGCCCTGCGGCCTGGGTGACGCCGAATTGCTGCGGGTGGGGAGTCCATTCGATTACCCGAACCAAGCGGCGGTGTATGTGCCGCGCGATTTCCCCAAGCCATCGGATCCAGCCCATATGACCCGTGTGGCCGAAGCCGCCGGGCTTTGGGCCAGCCGCCTGGGCGGGCGCACGATGGTGCTGACCACCACGCTGCGGGCGCTGCGCGGCATTGCCGAGGTCTTGCAGGCGCGCTTTCAAGGCTCGGGCGAGCTGGAAATTCTGGTGCAGGGCCAGATGACCAAGCGCGAGCTGATCGAGCGCTTTCGGCGCGGCAGTTCACTGGGCGAGCCCGGCTGCGTGCTGGTGGCGTCGGCTTCGTTCTGGGAAGGCATTGACGTGGCGGGTGATGCGCTGCAGATGGTCATCATCGACAAGCTGCCGTTCCCGCCGCCCAACGACCCGATGGCGGAGGCCCGCTCGCGCCACATCGAGTCGCAAGGGCGCAGTGCCTTCAATGATTATTTTTTGCCCGAGGCGGCCGTTGCCTTAAAGCAAGGGGCAGGGCGCTTGATTCGCCGCGAAACCGACCAGGGCGTGCTGGTGGTGTGCGATACGCGCTTGGTGCAAATGGGCTACGGCAAGCGCTTGCTCAAAGCCCTGCCGCCCATGCAGCGCCTGGCCAGCGAGGCCGAGCTGCTGGAGCGGCTGGATCAGCTCACCAAAACTTGTACCACGGCGCCTTGGCCGGATTGAGGCCTTGCGACAGGTAGGGGCTGTTGGGGTAGCTGGTCTGCATGACGCGCTTGGCGTCGTCGCGCAAAGCCGTCATGCCCAGGGCGTCGTAAGAGCGGTACAGCAGGTACACCGCTTCTTCAATGGCCGGCACGTCACGAAACTCGGTGATCGCCGCTTGCGCCCGATTCACGGCCGCCACGTAGGCACCGCGCGAATAGTAGTAGCGCGCCACGTTGACTTCCGACTTGGCCAGCGAGTTGACGATGTAGCTCATGCGCTGGCGCGCGTCTGGCGCATAGCGCGACTGGGGAAAACGGGTGACCAAATCTTTGAAGTCCTGGAAGGCCTCCTTGGCCGCCTTCTGGTCGCTTTCCGACAAATCCTTGCGCGCCAGTGCGCCAAAGATGCCCAGGTTGTCGTTGAAGTTGATCAAGCCTTTGAGGTACAACGCATAATCCAACGCGGGGCTGGCGGGGTGCAGCTTCATGAACCGGTCCAGCGTGGCCGTGGCCTGAACCAGGTCGGCGTTGCGGTACTGGGCGTAGGCTTTTTCGAGCTGAGCTTGCTGTGCCAAAGGCGTGCCGGCGGCGCGACCTTCGAGCTTTTCAAACAGCGGAATGGATTTCTCGTAAGCGCCGGACTGCAATTCGTCGCGCGCTTCGCTGTACAGCTTGTCCGTGCTCCAGCCCAGGGTCGGGTCTTTGACCGGCCCTGCGCAGCCGCTGGCCAACAGGGCCAGAGCAATCAGCGCCGCAGCGGAAGAAACACGGTTGGCGGCAACCGATAATTTGGAATGAAACATGCGAGCGACCTTGTGATGACCGAGTCCGGTCCTGAAGAAATTATATCGGCCGGCCCTGCGGCAGGCCTGCCTGAAGGCGAGTCGGACGACCTAGACAGCAGCGGGGCCGAGGCCGAGCTCGACGGCGAATGGCGCGAAGGTCCGGTCCCGGTCAGCCACCACGCCGAGCGGCTGGATCTGGCCCTGGCCGCACTGGTGCCCGAGTTCTCGCGCACTTATTTGCAGCAACTCATTGAGGGCGGCGCTGTGCGGCTCAACGGCCAGCCCGCGGGCAAGCCATCGGCCAAAGTCAAGGCCGGGCAGCTCATGCAGATCGAGTTGCGGCCGACCCCGCAAAGCCAGGCTTTCAAGCCCGAGGCCATGGCCCTGGAGGTGGTGCATGAAGACGCTCACCTGCTGGTCGTCAACAAGCCTGCCGGCTTGGTGGTGCACCCTGCGCCTGGCAACTGGAGCGGCACGCTGCTCAATGGCCTGTTGGCCCACCACGCGCAAGCTCGCTTTTTGCCGCGCGCGGGCATCGTGCACCGCCTGGACAAAGACACCAGCGGCCTGATGGTGGTGGCCAAGACCCGCGAAACCATGGACGCGCTGGTCGCCATGATTGCCGAGCGCACTGTCAGCCGCGAATACGTGGCGCTGGCGCATGGCGAGTGGGACGGCCCACGCCAGCGCCGTGTCGACCAGGCCCTGGGCCGCGACCCGCGCCACCGCACCCGCATGGCCGTGGTGGACCTGGAGCGCCACTCGGGCAAATCCGCGGTCACGGACTTCACGCTGCTGGACGGCACGGACGAGACACCGGTCAGCTTGGTGCGCTGCAAGCTGCATACCGGCCGCACGCACCAGATCCGCGTGCACATGGCGTTTTTGGGCCATCCCTTGTTGGCTGACGAGATATACGGCGGCAAGCCGCTGGCCGGGCTCACGCGCCAAGCCTTGCACGCCTGGCGGCTGGGTTTTGTGCACCCGGTGACCGGTGAAGCTTTGCGCTTGAAATCCGAGCCCCCGGCTGACATGGCTGCCGCCTTGGACGAGTTGGGCCTGCGCTACAATGAAAACTCGTAGCAGTCTGCTACTTGCCGAACGCAGCCGCCCCATTTCTGACGGGGGCTCGCTCCCCTGAGAATCCCGCGGCCAGGCCCTTTGCCCGTTTCCAGGCCGCTTTCCCAGCTTTTTTCGGAACTGACTCATCATGAATACGACGGATGCCAAACGCGTCCTCGAGACAGCCCTTATCTGCGCGCCGCAGCCCCTGCACGTGCGCGAGATGGACGTGCTGTTCGAAGGCGGCCTGGGTGCAGACACCCTGAAGTCGCTGCTGCAGCAATTGCAGGACGACTGGGCGGGTCGCGGGGTCGAACTGGTGCATGTGGCTTCGGGCTGGCGCTTTCAAAGCCGACCCGAAATGCGGCAGTACCTGGACCGGCTGCACCCTGAAAAACCGCCGCGCTACACCCGGGCCACGCTGGAAACCCTGGCCATCATTGCCTACCGCCAGCCGGTCACGCGCGGCGACATGGAAGACATTCGCGGCGTCACCATCAACAGCCTGCTGCTCAAGCAGCTCGAAGACCGCGGCTGGGTCGAGGTGATCGGCCACCGTGAAACCGTCGGCCGCCCCGCGCTGTATGCCACCACCCGCCAGTTTCTGGATGACCTGGGCGTGGAGTCGCTGGACCAGTTGCCGGTGCTCGGCCTGGGCAGTGGCGAAGACGCCATGCTCCAGCAGATCGAACAAATCGAATTTGGCCTGTCTGATGGCCATGTGGCAAATGCTTCCCAGCCAGCCGCTGAGGCAGCCACCCAGTCGTCGGATGAGGCCGAATCCGTTGCCCTGCTCGAAACCGCTGAAGTGGCAGAAGTCATCGAAACCTCCCCACCTTCCCTCGCCCAGCCCTCCGCCGACGCCTCGCTTCCCGACACTTCTGTTGTCCAGCCTGACCCGGCTGACCCAACCGCTTAAACAATGAACCCCACCGATACGCCTTCACCGTCCGAGCACGCCACTCCCCATGACCCGGTTGCAGAGGCCGCTCCAGCGGCGACCGCACCTTCAGCGCAGGCCGTCGATGGGGCCGCAGGTCCGGCGGTAGGCCCAGCGCATGAAGGTGACGTCCCATCTCAGCCTGGCGAAGGCCCGCGCCGTCCGCCTCGCCGCAAAGGCCCACGTGAAGGCGGTCCGCGCGAAGCGGGTCCGCGCGGCCCGCGTCAAGGCGCGGCCCCAGCCCCTGGGGTGCAGGCTTACCGTTTTGAAGACGTGGTCGCCGGCCAGTTGGATGCCGACGAAGAAGACGCCAGTGTGGAGTTGCCCAAGCGCGTGCTCGCGCCCCAGCCCGAAAGCCCCAAGCTGCACAAGGTGCTGGCGCAAGCCGGCCTGGGCTCGCGCCTGGAGATGGAGCAGTTGATCCTGGAAGGCCGTATCTCGGTCAACGGGGAGCCAGCGCACATTGGCCAGCGCATCCAGTTCGGCGACCAGGTCAAGGTCAACGGCAAGCCGATCCGCGTGCGTGTCGACCCCTTGCCGCCGCGGGTGATCGCGTACCACAAGCCCAGCGGCGAAGTGGTCACGCACGACGATCCGCAGAACCGGCCCACGGTGTTCCGCCGCCTGCCCAAGCTCTTTCAAGGCAAATGGCAGTCGGTCGGCCGGCTGGACCTGAACACCGAAGGCTTGTTGCTGCTCACCAGCTCTGGCGAGTTGGCCAACCAATTGATGCACCCGCGCTTTGGCCTGGAGCGTGAATACGCCGTGCGCGTGCTGGGCGCCTTGAACAACGACGAGAAAAAACGCCTGCTCGACGGCGTGCAGCTCGACGACGGCATGGCCCAGTTCGGCACCATCGAAGCTGGTGGCGGCGAAGGCGCCAACTGCTGGTACCGCGTGACGATTTCCGAAGGCCGTAACCGCGAGGTGCGCCGCATGTTTGAAGCCGTGGGCCACGCCGTCAGCCGCCTGATCCGCATCCGCTACGGCGCCTTCCTGCTGCCGCGCGGCCTCAAGCGCGGCGCGTTTGTGGAATTGGACGGTCGCGACATTGCCCTGCTGACCCAGGCCTTGAGCCGTGTCGAAGGCCGTCCCGAGCGCGGTCCCCGTCGCGAGCGTCCGCGCCCAGGCCGCGGCCCGCGCGATGCGCAGCCCCGCATGGGGGCCGACAGCGCCGCGCCGCTGGGCCTGGACGACGACAGCGGCGAGGCGCCAGAGCCGTACGATTTGCAACCGCCACCCAACCGCAACGAAGCGGGACGTGACCTGAGCCGCCGTGCTGGCCCACCGGGTGGGCGCAAGCAGGGCGGTGGCAACTTCGGCGGCCCGCGTCCGCCGCGTGGCCCCAACCCCGGCGGTGGCCCCGGCAAAAAACGCCGTGACGACCGCGGCCCGCGCAGCGAGCCCACGGGTGGCGCAGGTGGCGGTGGCCAGCCCGACCCGATGAAGACCTCGTTCGGCTACATCGGCGCTGATACCTTCACCCGCCAGCGCCAAGCCCAAGGCCAACGCCGCGGCGGTTCTGGGGGCAAGGGCGGCGGTGGCAACTTCGGCGGTGGCGGCAACTTTGGCGGCGGTGGACCGCGCCGAGGTGGCGGTGGTGGCGGTGGCAATCGGGGCGGTAATCGCGGCTGATTGACGGTTTTCCAAGGAGCGGCTCCTCGCAGCTGCTCCAGCAGATTGAGCCCATCTCAGCTGATAGCTGGCGGCCTAGACCTTGCTGCGCGGTAGTTACATATGCTCAGGCTAAAATCACTAGCTTTGCTCAATAGAGCGAATGAGTTATTTATTTTCAGAACAAGGAACTGTCATGGCCATCGAACGCACTCTCTCTATCATCAAGCCCGACGCCGTTGCCAAGAACGTCATTGGCCAGATCTACGCACGCTTTGAAGCGGCCGGCCTGAAGATCGTGGCTGCCAAGTTCACGCACCTCTCGCGTGGCGAAGCCGAAGCGTTCTACTCTGTGCACGCCGCCCGTCCTTTCTTCAAGGACCTGGTCGACTTCATGATCTCCGGCCCCGTGATGATCCAGGCCCTCGAAGGCGAGAACGCCATCCTCAAGCACCGCGACCTGATGGGCGCCACCGACCCGAAGAAGGCTGCTCCAGGCACCATCCGCGCTGACTTTGCTGACAGCATCGACGCCAACGCCGTGCACGGTTCTGACGCTGCTGAAACCGCTCAGCAGGAAATCGGCTTCTTCTTTGCCGGCATGAACGTCTACTCGCGCTGACATGCCCAGCCCCTTGCTTGCCTGCCTGCTGCGCCAGGCGCTGGCTGGCGCGGGGCGGCCCCTGCCTAGAGGCCCACAAATTTTGCAGGGCCTGCGGCCCTGCGCCTCCTGCTGACCAGGAGCGCCCATGACCACCAACCTGCTGGAATTCGACCTCGACGGTCTGGCTGCCTTTTGTGAGCAGCTGGGGGAAAAGCGTTTTCGCGCGACCCAATTGTTCCGCTGGATTCACCAGCGCGGCGCCAGCGAGTTCACGCAAATGACCGACCTGGCCAAATCGCTGCGCGACAAACTCGCGGGCGTGGCGTCGGTGCAGCCCTTGCAAGTGATCTCGCGTCACGACTCGGCCGACGGCACCGTCAAGTGGCTGTTTGACGTGGGTGCGGGCGACGTGATTGAAACCGTCTTCATCCCCGAGTCTGATCGCGGCACGCTGTGCATTTCTTCGCAAGCCGGTTGCGCCGTGGGCTGCCGTTTTTGCTCGACCGGGCACCAAGGTTTTAGCCGTAACTTGAGCACTGCCGAAATACTGGCCCAGCTCTGGTTTGCCGAGCACTTTTTGCGCCAGCACCTGGGCCGCGATGAGCGCGTGATTTCCAACGTCGTCATGATGGGCATGGGCGAGCCGCTGCAAAACTACAGCCAGCTGGTGCCGGCCTTGCGCGTGATGCTGGACGACCATGCCTACGGCCTGTCGCGCCGCCGCGTGACGGTGTCCACGTCGGGCGTGGTGCCCATGATGGACCGGCTCGGGCAGGACTGCCCGGTGGCCCTGGCGGTGTCACTGCACGCGCCCAACGACCCACTGCGCGACAACCTAGTGCCGCTCAACCGCAAGTACCCGATTGCCGAATTGCTGGCGGCCTGCACCCGCTACCAAGCCTTTGCGCCGCGCGACTTCATCACTTTTGAATACTGCATGCTCGACGGCGTGAACGACCAGCCTGAGCATGCGCGGGAATTGGTGGCCCTGGTGCGTGAGCATCAAAAAAGCGGCCTGTCCGTCAAGTTCAACCTGATTCCGTTCAACCCGTTCCCAGCGTCAGGCCTGACGCGTTCGCCCCTGCCGCAGGTGATGGCCTTTGCCAAGATCTTGCGGGACGCGGGGCTGGTCACCACCGTGCGCAAAACCCGGGGCGACGACATCGACGCCGCCTGCGGTCAACTCGCCGGCGACGTGCAAGACCGCACTGGCGTGGAGGCACGCATGGCCATCCAGCGGCAAGCCATGATCGGCAACATCCCGGTCGTCACGGCACGAGGGAACGATGCATGAGCCAGACTGCCGGCTGCGGCTGACTGCATCCGACGAGCCGACCCCGCGGCCAGACGATTGCCTGCCTGCCGTGCCACTCTGGCGGTGCGAGCACAGGCTGGATAATCTGGCTTCACTGCTCGAACTGGCCCCTGGCTTACAAAAGAGGTTTGCTCCATGACTGAATTTTTTGACCCCGGTGTGAACAGCGCGCCAGCAGCCGGCGCAGCCACGGCGGGCTCGCTGCTGCGCCAGGCCCGAGAAGCGTCGGGGCTGCACATTGCGGCCTTGGCCGTGGCCTTGAAAGTGCCGGTCAAGAAAATTGAAGCCCTGGAAGCAGACCGCCTGGACCTGCTGCCCGACGCGGTATTTGCGCGGGGCCTGACCGGCAGCATTTGCCGCCACCTCAAGATCGATCCGCAGCTGATCTTGCCCCTGCTGCCGCAGTCGGGCTTGCCGCGTCTGCCGGCCTACCAAGGCACCGGCTTGAACACGCCGTTTCGCTCTTCGGGCGTGGGCAGTCGGGCGCCTGCTTGGACCCAGGTGTCTCGGCCAGCGGTCATCGCCGGCCTGGCTTTTGTGGTGGGCGCCGCCCTGCTGTTTTTGCTGCCCAAGGCGCAGGATAAAAAAGAAGAGGCCGACGTGTCGGTGGTGACTCCCGTCTCACCAGCCCCATTAGCCGAAGCACCGGCGCCCGCACCCCAAACCGCTTTAGCGCCTGCAGACTTGCCGACAGGCTCGGTGATGCCAGTGACCACTGTGTCGTCCGGCCTGACGCCGCCCGCCCCGGCCGCGGTGACTTCAGTGACGCCTGTGGCCGCGCCGGCATCGGCTAAGCCGGCAGCTTCGTCGGATTTGGTGAGTTTCAGCGCCAGCAAACCCAGCTGGGTCGAAGTGATGGACGGGCGCGGCACCGTGGTGTTGCGCCGCCAACTGGCCGCTGGTGAAGTGGCCGGCATCAGCGGCGTGACCCCGCTCAAGGTGGTGGTCGGCCGCGCCGACGCCCTGAGTGTGCAGGTGCGTGGCCAAGCCATGGACTTGGCGCCTGTGAGTAAAGACAACGTGGCCCGTTTTGAGGTGAAGTGATGCAAGACTGTCTGCCTATTCAAGCCGCCGCGCCCTCGGCGCGCCGCTCTTTGCAAGCCCGCGTGGTCTGGGGCTCGCGCGTCGTCACCGTGGGCGGTGACGCCCCGGTGCGTGTGCAGTCCATGACCAATACCGACACCGTGGACGTGATCGGCACGGCGATCCAGGTCAAGGAACTCGCGATCGCGGGTTCGGAGGTGGTCCGCATCACCGTGAACACGCCCGAAGCCGCCGAAGCCGTGCCGCATGTGCGCGACCAGCTCGACCGCATGGGCATTGACACTCCCCTCGTGGGCGACTTTCACTACAACGGCCACCGCTTGCTGACCGAGTACCCGGCCTGCGCCGAAGCGCTGTCCAAGTACCGCATCAACCCCGGCAACGTGGGCAAGGGCGACAAGCACGACCGCCAGTTCGGTCAGATGATTGAAGCGGCCGTGCGCTGGAACAAGGCCGTGCGCATTGGCGTGAACTGGGGCAGCCTGGACCAGGAACTGCTGGCCAGCCTGATGGACCAGAACAGCACGCGCGCCCAACCCTGGGAAGCGCGGCAGGTGATGTACGAGGCGCTGATTGAATCGGCGCTGACTTCCGCCAAGCTGGCTGAATCCATGGGCCTGGTGCGCGAGCAAATCATTTTGTCTTGCAAGGTCAGCGGCGTGCAGGACTTGATCTCGGTCTACCGCGAACTGTCCAAGCGCACTGACCATGCCCTGCACCTCGGCCTGACCGAAGCGGGCATGGGCACCAAAGGCACGGTGGCGTCGGCCACGGCTTTGTCTATTCTGTTGCAAGAAGGCATTGGCGACACGATTCGCGTGTCGCTCACGCCGCAGCCGGGCGAGTCGCGCACGCAAGAAGTGGTGATTGCCTCGGAGATTTTGCAGGCCCTGGGCTTGCGCAGCTTTGTACCCAGCGTCACGGCCTGCCCCGGATGCGGGCGGACCACCAGCACCACCTTCCAAGAACTGGCCAAGCAAATCGACGACTTCTTGCGCGCGCAAATGCCGGTCTGGCGTGTGCAATACCCCGGCGTTGAAAAACTCAAGGTGGCCGTCATGGGCTGCATCGTGAACGGCCCCGGTGAAAGCAAGCATGCTGACATTGGCATCAGCCTGCCGGGCTCGGGCGAGGCACCGGCCGCGCCCGTCTTCATCGACGGGGAAAAGCGCCTGACCCTGCGCGGCGACCAGATCGCGCAAGAGTTCCAGGTGATTGTTGAGAACTACATTGAAAACCGCTTTGGCAACCAGCCGGTGGCCACGCCCGCGTAAGAAAAAAAATGAAGAAAAATGGCTGAGAAATTAACTGCCGTCAAAGGCATGAACGACATCTTGCCGCCGGAGTCGGCGCGCTGGGAATGGCTGGAGGGCAAAGTGCGTGGCCTGATGGCTCGCTACGCCTACCGCAACATCCGCACGCCCATCCTGGAGCACACGCGGCTGTTTGTGCGCAGCATTGGCGAGGTGACCGACATCGTTGAAAAGGAGATGTACTCCTTTGAAGACCGGGCCGACAAGCACGGCGATGCCGAACACCTGACCATGCGTCCCGAAAACACGGCCAGCGTGGTGCGCGCCGTGACCGAACACAACCTGCTGTACGAGGGCGGCAAGCGCCTGTACTACATGGGCCCCATGTTCCGGCGCGAGCGCCCTCAGCGTGGCCGCTACCGCCAGTTCCACCAGATTGGTGCCGAGGCGCTGGGCTTTGGTGGCCCGGAAGTGGACGCCGAGTTGATCTTGCTGGCCGCAGGCCTGTGGAAAGAACTGGGCCTCACGGACTGGCGCCTGGAAATCAACAGCTTGGGTCAGCCCGAAGAGCGGGCCCAGCACCGGGCGCAACTCATTGCGCACCTCGAGGCGCACGCCGATGTGCTGGACGAAGAGGCCAAGCGCCGCCTGCACAGCAACCCGCTGCGCATTTTGGACACCAAGAACCCGGCCATGCAGGCCGTGGTCAACAGCGCGCCTCGCCTGATCGACTTTTTGGGCCCGCAATCGCTGGCGCATTTTGAAGGCCTCAAAGCCATCCTCGATGCCAACGGCGTGCCTTGGACGCTCAACCCCCGCTTGGTGCGCGGCCTGGACTATTACAACCTGACGGTGTTCGAGTTCGTCACTGACCGGCTCGGTGCCCAAGGCACGATTTGCGCGGGTGGCCGCTACGACTACCTGATCGAGCAGATGGGCGGCAAGCCCGCCCCTGCCGTGGGCTGGGCGCTGGGTGTAGAGCGCGTGCTCGATCTGCTCAAAGAAGAAGGGCAGGGCGCTGGTGCTCAGGCGCTGGACGCTTATGCCGTGATTCCGGAAAGCAGCGCCTTGCCGCAGGCCTTGCGCGTGTTGCAGGCACTGCGCGAGCAGGGCGTGAGCGTGCAAATGCATGCCCAGACTGGCCTGGCCGCCGAAGGCATGGGCAGCATGAAGTCCCAGTTCAAACGCGCTGACGGCAGTGGCGCCCGCTTTGCCCTGATTTTTGGCCAGGCCGAACTGGACCAAGGCTGCGTGGCCGTCAAGCCTTTGCGCGGTAGCAAAGAGGACAGCGCCCAGGTCTTGCAGCCTCTGGCTGATGTGGCCGCCTGGGCCACCAGCCTGCGGGCTTGAGCCACCCCCACCCCTACAATCGTCGATTCACCGCATTCGTCCTGAAGGACGCCCAAAGACACCATGGCAAAACATCTGGACCTCGAAGAGCAGGAACAACTCGACGAGCTCAAACATTTCTGGAAGCAATACGGCAACCTCATCAGCTCGGTGCTGATCGTTGTGTTTGGCGCCGTGGCGGCCTGGAACGGCTACCAGTACTGGCAACGCAGCCAGGCGGCCCAAGCCTCGGTGCTGTACGACGAGGTCGAACGTGCCGCCCAGGCTGGCGACTTGGCCAAGGTGGACCGCGCATTGGCCGACATCAAGGATCGCTACGCCCGCACCACCTACGCGCAGCAAGCGGCTTTGCTGGCCGCCCGCGTCTATTACGAAAAAGACAAACCCGACAGCGCCAAGGCCGCGCTGACCTGGGTGGCCGGCCAAGCCTCCGATGAGGGCTACCAAGCCCTGGCCAAGCTGCGCCTGGCCGGTTTGCTGCTGGACGCAAAAGCCTACGACGAAGCCCTGCAACAACTGTCTAGCAAGTTCCCGGCTGAGTTCGCGCCGCTGGCCGCCGATCGGCGCGGTGACGTGCTGGCCGCTCAAGGCAAAAAAGCCGAAGCCAAGGCCGAGTACCTGAAGGCCTACCAAGGGCTGGACGAGCGCACTGAATACCGCCGCTTGGTGGAAGTCAAGCTCAACGCCCTGGGTGTGGACGCTGCCAAGGTGGCTTCGGCCGAGGTCAAGAAATGAAGCCCGTAGCTCGCCGGGTCTGGCCAGTTCTGGCGCTGGCCTTGCCGGTGTTGCTGGCTGCTTGCGCGGGCGGCGGTGCCAAGCCTAAACCGGCCGGATTGGCGCCTGTCACGGCGACCGTAGCGGCCAAGCAAATTTGGAGCGCCCGTGTGGCGCCGGTTGGTTTTTCGCTCTCCGTGCACGCTACGGCCAGCGCCGTGGTGGTGGCTGGCGGTGATGGCACGGTCGCCGCCCTGGACGCCGCTACAGGCCGCGACTTGTGGCGGGCTCAGTTGGCCACGCCGCTGGCGGCTGGTGTGGGCAGCGACGGCCGCAGCGCCGCCGTGGTCACCCAGTCCAACGAGCTGGTCGTATTGCGCGAAGGCAAAGTGCTCTGGCGCCAGGGCCTCAAGGCCCAGGCCTACACCGCCCCCTTGGTGGCTGGTGGCCGTGTGTTTGTGCAAGCGGCCGACCGCTCGGTCAGCGCTTTTGACGGCGAAAACGGTGCCCGTTTGTGGACCCAGCAGCGCCCAGGCGATCCGCTGGTGCTGCGCCAGGGCGGCGTGCTGCTGGCTGTGGGCGACACGCTGGTGACCGGCCTGGGCGGGCGCTTGCTCGGCCTGAATCCCTTGAACGGCAGCATCCGCTTTGAAGCGCCACTGGCCACGCCACGCGGCGTGAACGATGTGGAGCGCTTGGTCGACTTGGTCGGGCCTGCTGCACGCGACGGCCAACTGGTCTGCGCCCGGGCTTTTCAAGCCAGCGTGGGCTGCGTCAATGCGGACAAAGGCAACGTGCTGTGGACTCGGCCAGCCGACGGCATGGTGGGCCTGACCCTGGATGACCGCCTGGTGTTTGGCACCGATGCCGACGGCACGGTGCAGGCCTGGCGCCGCAACGACGGCGAGCGCGCCTGGACCAGCGAGCGCCTGCGCTTTCGTGAACCCACGGCACCTGCCGTGGTGGGCCGCTCCATTGCCATTGGCGATTTCGCCGGCCTGGTGCATTTGCTCTCCCGTGCCGACGGCACGGTGCTCAACCGTTTGAGCACCGACGGCTCGGCCATTGCCGCGGCACCGGTGCTGGCTGGCAACACCTTGGTGGTGGTGACCCGCTCGGGCGGCGTCTTCGGCTTTGCGCCGCAATAACTCAGACTACTTGTGAAGTGGGGCGGCGCTTCTCGCGCCGCCTGAAAAATCAGATGAAACCTGTCATTGCCCTCGTGGGCCGCCCCAATGTGGGCAAGTCAACGCTGTTCAACCGGCTGACCAAGTCGCGTGACGCGATCGTGGCGGATTTTGCCGGCCTCACGCGTGACCGCCACTACGGCAACGCCCGCCTGGGGGCGCAGGAGTTCATCGTCATCGACACCGGTGGCTTTGAGCCCGACGCGACGTCTGGCATTTACAAGGAGATGGCCAAGCAGACGCGGCAAGCAGTGGCCGAAGCCGATGTGGTGATTTTTGTGCTGGACGCCCGTGGCGGCGTGAGCGCGCAAGACCACGACATTGCGACTTATTTGCGCAAGCTCGGCAAGCCGACGCTGCTGGCGGCCAACAAGGCTGAAGGCATGAAAGAGGGCATGCAGCTTTCCGAGTTCTTTGAACTCGGCTTAGGTGAGGTGTTGCCGATCTCGGCTTCGCACGGCCAAGGCATGCGTTCGCTGGTGGAGATGGCGCTGGCGCCGCTGCACCTCCCCGACGCAGAAGACGGCGAAGAAGAGGCCGACCCCGGCGTCATCAAATTGGCCGTCGCCGGCCGCCCCAACGTTGGCAAGTCCACGCTCATCAATGCCTGGCTGGGCGAGGACCGGCTGGTGGCTTTTGACATGCCGGGCACTACGCGTGACGCGATTTCTGTGCCTTTCGAGAAAAATGGCCAGCGCTTTGAGCTGATCGACACCGCCGGCCTGCGCCGCAAAGGCAAGGTGTTTGAGGCGATCGAAAAGTTCTCCGTCGTTAAAACCCTGCAAGCCATTGAAAGCGCCAACGTGGTGCTGCTCTTGCTGGACGCCACCCAGGGCGTGACCGACCAGGACGCGCACATTGCGGGCTACATTTTGGAAAGTGGGCGCGCTGTGGTGCTGGCCGTCAACAAATGGGACGCCGTGGACAGCTACCAGCGCCAGCTGCTGGAGCGTTCGGTCGAGCTGCGGCTGAGCTTTCTGAAATTCGCCACCATCCACAACATTTCGGTGCTCAAGCGCCAGGGCTTGGCGCCGGTCTGGAAGTCCATCATCCAGGCGCACCAATCGGCGATCTGCAAAATGTCCACGCCGGTGCTGACCCGGGTCTTGCTGGAAGCCGTGCAGTTCCAGCAGCCCCAGCGTTCGGGCATGTTCCGCCCCAAGATGCGCTACGCGCACCAAGGCGGTATGAACCCACCGATCATCGTGATCCACGGCAATTCGCTGGAGCACGTGAGCGAGTCTTACAAGCGCTATCTGGAAGGGCGTTTCCGAAAAGAATTCGGCTTGGTCGGCACGCCTTTGCGGATTCAGCTCAAGACCTCGCAGAACCCTTTCAAAGACAAGGAATCGACCTAAGACTACAGGCTCGCGCCAGAGCCCTGTGGTAAGGTCAACGACTTCATAACAACTCTTGAACACGGAGAATATCGTGAGCAATAACAAAGGTCAGCTGTTGCAGGACCCTTTCCTCAACACCCTGCGCCGCGAGCATGTGCCCGTGTCGATTTACCTCGTCAATGGCATCAAATTGCAGGGCCAGATCGAGTCTTTTGACCAATACGTCGTTCTCCTTCGCAACACCGTCACCCAGATGGTTTACAAGCACGCGATTTCCACCATCGTGCCCGGCCGCGCCGTGAATTTTGCGGTGGCCGAATCCGAAGAAAGCGCCGCCCCCTGAGCGGTGAGAAAGCGTCCCCCCTGAGCAAAGCGCCGTCGGTGCTGTTGGTGGGGGTGGACTTCGGCAATCCCCATTTCGACGCGGGCCTGGAAGAGTTGGGCCTGCTGGCGCAGACCGCCGGTTTGCAGCCAGTGGCGCGCGTCACCTGCAAGCGCCGCGCCCCGGATGCGGCGCTGTTTGTCGGCAGCGGCAAGGCCGACGAGATCAAGATGCTGGCCCGCGAAGCTGGCGCCACGGAAGTCTTGTTCGACCAGTCGCTCAGTCCGGCGCAGCAGCGCAACTTAGAGCGCAATCTGGACATGCCGGTCAATGACCGCACGCTCCTGATTTTGGAAATCTTCGCCCAGCGTGCGCGCAGCCATGAAGGCAAGTTGCAGGTTGAACTCGCCCGCCTGCAGTACCTCTCGACCCGGCTGGTCCGGCGCTGGTCGCACTTGGAGCGCCAGACCGGCGGCGCCGGTGTGCGCGGCGGCCCGGGCGAAAAGCAGATCGAGTTGGACAAACGCATGATTGGCGACTCGATCAAGCGCACCAAAGAGCGCTTGGTCAAGGTCAAGCGCCAGCGCCAGACCCAGCGCCGCCAACGCGATAGGCGCAACTCTTTCACCATTTCTTTGGTGGGCTACACCAATGCGGGCAAGAGCACCTTGTTCAATGCCTTGGTCAAGGCCCGGGCCTATGCGGCCGACCAGCTCTTCGCCACGCTCGACACCACCACGCGCCAGCTTTATCTGGGCGAGGCCGGCCGTTCGGTATCGCTGTCCGACACGGTGGGCTTTATCCGCGACCTGCCGCACGGCCTGATTGACGCCTTTGAAGCCACGCTGCAAGAGGCCGCTGAAGCCGATTTGTTGCTGCATGTGGTCGATGGCGCCAACCCCGAGCACCTGGAGCAGCTGGCCGAAGTGCAGCGGGTGCTGGCTGAGATTGGCGCCGGTGACGTGCCGCAGGTGCTGGTTTTCAACAAGCTCGACGCCATTGAAAAAAGCCGCTGGCCCCTGCAAATGGTGGACAGCTGCGAAGTGCCCGA
Source organism: Polaromonas sp. (assembly GCA_040400935.1). Taxonomy (GTDB): domain Bacteria; phylum Pseudomonadota; class Gammaproteobacteria; order Burkholderiales; family Burkholderiaceae_C; genus Polaromonas. Next base: position 28,657 of record JBBAPH010000024.1, on the reverse strand, counting down.
CCCGCTGACCGGCGCTGGCAAGCGGCTCGAGCGGGTGTTTGTCAGTGCCCAGTCGGGCGAGGGCTTGCCGACTTTGCGCGAGTTGCTTTCCAGGCTGGTGGCTGCGGGCGCCTTGCCGGGTGAGGCTGACTGCGAAGGCAGCAACGCAGATAGCGCGGATAGCGCGGATAACCCGGACACCCCCGATACACCCGATACACCCGATACACCCAATAGCCCGGCAGTGGATGAGGCTGTTGCCTGATTAGGCACAATGTCGGTGTCATCAAAAACAAGAGAAATCGATCCCATGACTCAGAACCCCGTGCTACAGACGATCCTGGCCTTGCCGGCCCGCCTGAAAGGTCGCGCCCGAGGCATGTTCAACCTCAACGATCCGCGCTGGGGCCGGGACGATGACGGCAAGACCTCGTCTGACGATCACAAGCCCGACGGGCAGGGCGAGCGCCCCGCCGCGCCGGTGCCACCCCCTGCTGCCAACCGCCCCAAGGCTCAAGGCCCTAACCAGGGACCGCCTGATCTGGACGAGTTGTGGCGTGACTTCAACCGCAAGCTAGGCAACCTGTTTGGTGGCAACAAGGGCGGCGGTCGTCCCCCCAACTCCGGCGGTGGTGGTGGTTTTCAGCCGCCTGACATGAAGAACGCCGGCCTGGGTGTCGGCTTGATCGCTGCAGTGGCTTTGCTGATCTGGCTGGGCACCGGCTTTTTCATCGTGCAAGAGGGCCAGCAGGCCGTCATCACGCAGTTTGGTCGTTACAAGTCCACCGTGGGCGCGGGTTTCAACTGGCGCCTGCCTTACCCGATCCAGCGCCACGAGTTGGTGGTGGTCACGCAAATTCGCTCGGTCGATGTGGGGCGCGACACCGTCATCAAGGCTACAGGGTTGCGCGAGTCGGCCATGTTGACCGAAGACGAAAACATCGTCGAGATCAAGTTTGCTGTGCAGTACCGCCTGAGCGACGCACGCGCCTACCTGTTCGAAAGCAAGGATCCCGCTGGCACCGTGGTGCAGGCGGCTGAAACGGCGGTGCGCGAGGTGGTCGGCAAGATGAAGATGGACAGTGCCTTGTCCGAAGAGCGCGACCAGATCGGCCCCCGCGTACGTACCCTGATGCAAACCATCCTGGACCGCTACAAGGTCGGCGTGGAAGTCGTCGGCATCAATTTGCAGCAAAGCGGTGTGCGTCCGCCCGAGCAAGTCCAAGCGTCTTTTGACGACGTGCTTAAAGCTGGCCAGGAGCGCGAGCGCGCCAAGAACGAAGCCCAGGCTTACGCCAACGACGTGATCCCCCGCGCAGTGGGTTCGGCCTCGCGCCTGAAGGAAGAGTCCGAAGCCTACAAGTCGCGCATCGTGGCCCAGGCCCAGGGTGACGCCGAGCGCTTTCGCTCGGTGTTGACCGAGTACCAAAAAGCCCCGCAAGTCACGCGTGACCGCATGTACACCGACACCATGCAGCAGGTCTACACCAACGTCACTAAGGTCTTGGTCGAGTCCAAGCAAGGCTCGAACTTGCTGTACCTGCCGCTGGACAAGCTGATGCAGGCCACCGCCCCCGGCGCCCCTGCGCTGGAGTCGGGCGGTGCTGCCGCAGGCGCTGCCCCGGCGCCGGCGCCCGCCGCTGCCGTGCCTGACGCTCGCACCCGCGACGCCAACCGCACCCGTGACCGCGACACCCGCTAAGGATTTACCGTGAACAGAATTGGATTCATTGCCTCGTCCGCGCTGGTCTTGCTGGCGCTCCTCAGCTCCATGTTGTTTGTGGTGGACCAACGCCAGTTCGGCGTGATCTACGCCCTGGGCCAGATCAAGGAAGTCATCACCGAGCCCGGTCTGAACTTCAAGTTGCCGCCGCCTTTTCAAAACGTCTCGTATATCGACAAGCGCCTGTTGACACTGGACAGCACCGACCCCGAGCCGATGCTGACCGCTGAAAAGCAGCGCGTGGTGATCGACTGGTACGTGCGTTGGCGCATCACCCAGCCGTCAGACTACATCCGCAATGTGGGCTTGGACGAGCGCGCTGGCGCCAACCAGCTCAGCCGTGTGGTGCGCAACGCCTTCCAGGAAGAAATCAACAAGCGCACCGTCAAAGATTTGCTGTCGCTCAAGCGCGAAGCGCTGATGGCCGACGTCAAGGCCGAGGTGCTGGCCGTCGTGCGCGGCAGCAAGCCCTGGGGTGTCGATGTGGTGGACGTGCGCATCACGCGCGTGGACTACGTGGAAGCCATCACCGAATCGGTCTACCGCCGCATGGAAGCCGAGCGCAAGCGCGTGGCCAATGAGCTGCGTTCAACAGGCGCTGCCGAAGGCGAAAAAATCCGCGCTGATGCCGACCGCCAACGCGAGGTGACGATTGCCAACGCTTACCGCGACGCGCAGAAAATCAAGGGTGAGGGCGACGCCCAGGCCGCTCGCCTGTACAACGATGCCTTTGGCCGTGATCCGCAGTTCGCCCAGTTCTACCGCAGCCTGGACGCCTACAAAGCCAGCTTTAATAAGAAAGCCGACGTGATGGTCATCGACCCGTCGTCGGACTTCTTCAAGGCCATGCGCAGCTCGGGCGGCGCTGGCGCGGCACCGGCTAAAAAATAAAGGGCAGGCAGCGGTAAATACCGCTGCCTCGTTCCTGGGTCTGCCCGTTCAGGGCAGACCCGCTCAGCCCCCAGACCTCAGTCCTGACGCCGGCCCATCCGGCGGCTGAAGCTCAGCGGCCCCAGGCTGACCACTTTCGGCTGGACCGTTTTCTCGAAACGGCCTTTAAGCCCGGTAAAATCTCGCTTTTAGCTCATCTGAATACCGAATGCCCGCCTGGTCGTCATCATGGCAATTGCCGGATCAAATTGCCGATGTCTTGCCCTCCGAGGCGCGTCATATCGAAGAACTCCGTCGCCTGTTTCTGGATACCGCTCGCAGCTATGGCTACGAGCTGGTCATGCCGCCGCTGCTGGAACACCTTGAGTCGCTGCTGACCGGCACCGGCGAAGCGCTGGACCTGCAGACCTTCAAACTGGTTGACCAGCTGTCCGGCCGCACGCTGGGCCTGCGCGCCGACAGCACGCCGCAGGTGGCACGCATCGACGCGCATTTGCTCAACCGCGAGGGCGTGGCGCGTCTTTGCTACTGCGGCCCGGTGCTGCACACCCGCGCTGCCCGCCCACACGCCACCCGCGAGCCTCTGCAATTTGGCGCGGAAATTTATGGCCATGCCGGCTTGGAAGCCGACCTCGAAGCCCAGTCGCTGGCGCTAGAAGGCTTGCGCGCCTCTGGTGTCAAAGACGTGCTGGTCGACATGGCTGATGCCCGCATCGTCAGCAGCTTGCTTGCCGGTTCCGGCCTGAGCGCTGCGGCATTGGCCCGCATTCATGCGGCATTGGCCGCCAAGGACGGCGTGGAACTCGCTGCCTTGCTCAAGGCTGCGCCCGGCGTCAGCGCCGCCGCCGCTCAAGGCCTGCAAGCCCTGGTTCAGCTCTATGGCGACCAGCGCGTGCTGGCCGAAGCCCAGCAAGCCCTCAAAGGCGTCGCTGGTGCCCAAGCTGCCCTGAAAGACATGGCTTGGCTGGCTGAACAGCTGCAAGCGTTGGGCCACGAGGCCGCGCTCAGTTTTGACTTGGCCGACCTTCGTGGCTACGCCTATTACAGCGGCACGCGCTTTGCCATTTACGGCCAAGGCGCGGAGCTGGTGCGCGGCGGGCGTTACGACGAAGTCGGCGCGGTGTTTGGCCGCAACCGCCCAGCGGTTGGCTTCAGCCTGGACTTGAAGGAACTCGTCAGCGTGCTGGCGCCGCGCCCTTTGCGCGCCGCCATCCGTGCTCCCTGGGGTGCTGACGCCTCCTTGCGCCAAGCCATTGCCGGCTTGCGTGCAGCAGGCGACACCGTGGTCTGCGTGTTGCCCGGCCACGAGCATGAAGTCAACGAATTCGATTGCGACCGCGAACTGGCCCCCGTGGCTGGCCAGTGGGTCGTGCGGGCCATCCAGGCTTGAGCCGGGCGTGAGCCTGCGGCGCTTTTTAACTTTTTCAGCGAAAACAAGATGACAACTCAACAAGCCGCAGTGGCCGGACGCAACGTCGTGGTCGTAGGAACCCAGTGGGGCGACGAAGGCAAAGGCAAGCTGGTGGACTGGCTCACCGAAATGTCGCAAGGCGTGGTGCGCTTTCAAGGCGGCCACAATGCCGGCCACACGCTGGTGATCAACGGAGTGAAGACCGCGCTGCACCTGATCCCCAGCGGCATCATGCGCCCTGGCGTGAAGTGCTACATCGGCAACGGCGTGGTGCTGTCGGCCGCCAAGCTGTTTGAAGAAATTGAAGGCCTGGAAAAAGCCGGCGTGGAAGTGCGTTCGCGCCTGCGCATCAGCGAGGCTTGCCCGTTGATCCTGCCTTTTCACGCGGCTATCGACATCGCCCGCGAGGCCGCCAAGGAAAAAGCCGGCACCGCCAAGATCGGCACTACCGGCCGCGGCATTGGCCCTGCCTATGAAGATAAGATCGCCCGCCGCGCCTTGCGCGTGCAGGACCTCAAATACCCCGAGCGTTTTGCCACCAAGCTGCGTGAACTGCTGGACCTGCACAACTTCGTGCTGACCAACTACCTGCACGCGCCTGCGATTGACTTTGACACGGTGTACGCCGAGTCCATGCGCCACGCCGAGCTGCTCAAGCCCATGATGGCCGACGTCTCGCGTGAACTCAATGATGCGCACAAGGCGGGTGCCAACTTGCTGTTTGAAGGCGCGCAAGGCACGCTGCTCGACGTCGATCACGGCACGTATCCGTTTGTGACCTCCAGCAACTGCGTGGCGGGCAATGCCGCCGCCGGTGCGGGCGTGGGCCCGGGCATGCTGCACTACATCCTGGGCATCACCAAGGCTTACTGCACCCGCGTGGGCGGCGGCCCGTTCCCGACTGAGCTGGACTGGGAAAAGCCTGGCACCGTGGGGTACCACCTCTCCACCGTGGGCGCTGAAAAAGGCGTGACCACTGGGCGCAGCCGCCGCTGCGGTTGGTTTGACGCTGCGCTGTTGAAGCGCTCAGCCCAGGTCAACGGTTTGTCGGGCCTGTGCATCACCAAGCTCGACGTGCTGGACGGCATTGAGACGCTGGAGCTGTGCACCGGCTACGAACTCGACGGGCAAGTCACCGATATCTTGCCGATGGGCGCTGACGACATTGCCCGCTGCAAGCCGATTTACGAAAGCCTGCCGGGCTGGACGCAGAGCACGGTGGGCGTGACCGACTACGCCAAGCTGCCCGCCGCTGCCCAGCGCTATTTGCAGCGCATTGAAGAAGTCACCGGCGTGCCGATCCACATGGTGTCGACCAGCCCGGACCGCGACCACACCATCTTGCTGCGCAACCCGTACGCGGTTTGAACCCTTTCATCCCAAGGAACCTGACATGTTGACCGAAGACGGCAAGCACCTGTATGTGAGCTACGACGAGTACCACAACCTGATTGAAAAGCTCGCTATTCGCGTGCACCAGTCGGGCTGGGAGTTCGACACCATCTTGTGCCTGGCGCGTGGCGGTATGCGGCCCGGGGACATCCTTTCGCGTATTTTCGACAAGCCATTGGCCATCATGTCCACCAGTTCCTACCGCGCTGATGCCGGCACGGTGCAAGGTAACCTGGACATTGCGCGCTACATCACCACCCCCAAGGGCGAGATCGCCGGCCGGGTGTTGCTGGTGGACGATCTGGCCGACACCGGCCACACGCTCAACGCTGTGATCAACCAGCTGCGCAACAACTATGCCCCCATCACCGATTTGCGCAGCGCCGTGATCTGGACCAAGGGTGTGTCGACCTTCAAGCCGGATTACTCGGTGGACTTCTTGCCCACCAACCCCTGGATCCACCAGCCTTTTGAAAGCTACGACGCCTTGCGTCCGCAGCAGTTGATGGAGAAGTGGAAGGTCTGAGGGTTGCGGTCTCCCGGGCGCGGGTTCGGGAGCGGGAACGGGGACAAAGCATCCAGCCCGGTGGCGCCAGCGGCTTCATGCTGGGAGTACCCAGAAATCAGCCGCCGACCCCACCGGGCTTGATGCTTTGGGGATCGGGCAGGAGTCAGCCGCCAACCCCACCGGGCT
>JBBAPH010000024.1:0-22467 GCA_040400935.1 Polaromonas sp. | reverse complement strand
CCGGGCTTGATGCTTTGGGGATCGGGCAGGAGTCAGCCGCCAACCCCACCGGGCTTGATGCTTTGGGGATCGGGCAGGAGTCAGCCGCCAACCCCACCGGGCTGAAAGCTTTAGGGGTCGGGCAGAAGTCAGCCGGCTACTCCCCGGCTTACCGCTTTCGAAGCGAGTACCAGGTCTGTACCATGCAGACATGTCCGAACTCTCCACCGACCTGATCCACCACCCCTACCGGCCGCCGGCTGGTTTCGAGGCCGTCACCACGCCTGTGCACAAAGCCTCGACCATCATCTTTCCCAGTGTCGCCGCCCTGCGTGCCCGCGACTGGAAGCACAAAACCGGCTACACCTACGGCCTGCACGGCACGCCCACCACCTTCTTGCTGGAAGAGCGCATCGCTACATTGGAAGGCGGGCGTTTTTGCACGCTGCTGCCCAGTGGCCTGGCCGCGTTGGTCCTCGTGAACATGGCGTTTTTGCGCGCTGGTGACGAGGTGCTGATCCCCGACAACGTCTACGGCCCCAACAAGACCTTTGCAGAGCATGAGCTCAAGGCCTGGGGTGTCAGCACGGCTTATTACGACGCCATGGACCCCAGCGACCTGCAAGCCAAGATGAGCAGCAAGACGCGCCTGGTCTGGCTGGAAGCGGCTGGCTCCATCACGCTGGAGTTCCCCGATGTGCCGGCCCTGCTGGCGGTGGTCAAGGCGAAGGCCGGGCATCCGCAAGGCGTGGTCACGGCTCTGGACAATACCTGGGGGGCAGGCGTGGCCTTCAACGTCTTTGAGTGGGGCGTGGACATCTCTGTCCAAGCGCTGACCAAGTACCCCAGCGGCGGCGGTGACGTGTTGATGGGCTCAGTCGTCACGCGGGATGAAACCCTGCACCATGCTGTTCATTTTTGCCACATGCGCACCGGCTACGGCGTGGCTGGCAACGATGCTGAGTTGGTGTTGCGCGGTCTTCCCAGCCTGGCGCTGCGCTACAAGGCCCAAGACCAGGCTACGCGCGCGCTGGCAGCCTGGATGCAGCAGCAGCCGCAGGTGGCAGAGGTGCGGCATCCGGCCCTGCTGGGCTCGCCCGGCCATGAAGCCTTCAAGCGCGACTGCACTGGTGCTGCTTGCTTGTTCAGCGCGGTATTTCAGCCGGGCTTCACGCCGGCCCAGATCGACCGTTTTTGCGACAGCCTCAAGCTCTTTAAATTGGGCTACAGCTGGGCCGGCCCGATGAGTTTGTGTGTGCCCTATGACATGCCCGCCTTGCGCGGTGCAGCTTGGGGGCAGCGGGGCGGTTTGGTGCGTTTTTCGATTGGGCTGGAGGCGGGGGTGGATTTGCAGGAAGACCTGGCCCAGGCGTTGGCCTTGATGGCCGGTTGATGCATTACAGTCAGGTATCAATTAACTGAAAGAGCTTTGTGGCCACTCCCAATTATTCCTACGAAAAACGCCAAAAAGAGCTGGCCAAAAAACGCAAGAAAGAAGACAAGCTCAAGCGCAAAGCCGAAGGTAAGCCCGACGAGCCAGGTGACGACGAAGGCTCGGGCGAAGGCGGTACCAGCGAACCCGATGCCGGTGCCCAGCCGCCTGCAACGCCCTGATTTATAGGCTCATCGCCCTGGCTAACTGCCCCACCTCACGGTGCGGCAGTTTTTTTTCGCCTGGGTGCCTTGCCCGCTCAGGCCTCAGGCGTAATCGGCCACTGGCACGCAGCTGCAAAACAGGTTGCGGTCGCCGTAGACGTTGTCCACCCGGCCCACCGACGGCCAGTATTTGTTGTGCTTGAGGCTGGCCAGCGGGAAGGCGCCGACCTCGCGTGAGTACGGGCGATCCCAGTCGCTGCCGAGCAGGCTGGCGGCGGTGTGCGGTGCGTGTTTGAGCGGGTTGTTGTCTTGCGGCCAGACTCCGTTTTCAATCTGCGCAATCTCTTGGCGAATCGAAATCATGGCGGCAATGAAGCGCTCGATCTCGGCCAGGTCTTCGCTTTCGGTCGGCTCAATCATCAAGGTGCCGGCCACGGGGAAGCTCAGCGTAGGCGCATGAAAACCGTAGTCCATCAAGCGCTTGGCCACGTCTTCGGCGCTCACGCCGCAGCTGTCTTTGAGTTGGCGCACATCCAAAATGCATTCGTGCGCCACATGGCCTGGCTTGCCATCAAGTCCTTCGCTGGCGTACAGCGTAGGGAAGTGGCCTTTTAGCCGCGCGCTGATGTAGTTGGCGCTGAGAATTGCAATCTCGGTCGCCGACTTCAAACCTTCGGGGCCCATCATGCGGCAGTACATCCAGCTGATGGGCAGCACAGCCGCATTGCCCAGCGGCGCGGCCGACACAGCGCCCACGCCGTTGACCGGGTGGCCTGACGACGCATGACCAGGCAAGAAAGGCACCAGGTCAGCCACCACGCAGACCGGGCCAACGCCCGGGCCGCCACCGCCGTGTGGAATGCAAAAAGTCTTGTGCAAATTCAAATGGCTCACGTCGCCGCCAAACTCGCCCGGTGCGGCCACGCCCACCAGCGCGTTCATGTTGGCGCCGTCCACGTACACGCGCCCGCCGTGCTGGTGCACCAGCGCGCAGAGTTCTTTCACGCTGGTTTCAAACACGCCGTGCGTGCTGGGGTAGGTGATCATCACGGCCGCCAGGTTGGCGCTGTGCTGCTCGCACTTGGCCTTGAGGTCAGCCATGTCCACGTTGCCTTGGTCGTCGCACTGCGTCACCACCACGGTCATGCCGACCATTTGCGCGCTGGCCGGGTTGGTGCCGTGGGCTGACGATGGGATCACGCAGATGTTGCGGTGGCCTTGGCCGTGGGCCTCGTGATAAGCCTTGATGACCAAGAGGCCCGCGTACTCGCCTTGCGAGCCGGCGTTGGGCTGCAGGCTGATGCCGGCATAACCCGTGGCTTCGCACAGCCAGTCGCGCAGTTGGCGGTCCAGCTGGGCATAGCCTTCGAGCTGGTCGTGCGGTGCAAAGGGGTGCAGGCTCGCAAACTCGGGCCAGGTGATGGGGATCATCTCGCTGGTGGCGTTCAGCTTCATGGTGCAGCTGCCCAGCGGGATCATGCTGCGGTCCAGCGCCAAATCTTTGTCGCTCAGGCGGCGGATGTAGCGCAGCATGGCGGTTTCAGAGTGGTGCGTGTTGAAGACCGGGTGCGTCATGAAAGCGCTGGTGCGGCGCAGCTCGGCCGGAATCATCGGCTCCATGCCTTTTTCAAAGGCATCCATGTTCGACAGCGTTTGCCCATTGTTGGCAAATACGCCCCACAAGGCTTCGATGTCTTGGCGCGTCGTGGTTTCGTCGATTGAGATGGCAATGCTTTGCTCGCAGGCTTGGCGCAGGTTCATGCCGGCGCCCTTGGCGCGCTGCAAGATCGTCGGCGTGGCTTCTTTGGTCAGCACCCAGATGGTGTCAAAGGCGGTGTCTTTGCGCAGCTTGTGGCCCATGTCTTTCAGGCCGCGCGCCAGGATGGCGGTGTAGCTGGCCACGCGCTGGGCCATGCGCTTCAAACCCTCGGGGCCGTGGTACACGGCAAACATGCTGGCCACCACGGCCGGCAGCACCTGCGCGGTGCAGATGTTGGACGTCGCTTTTTCGCGGCGAATGTGCTGCTCGCGGGTTTGCAGCGCCAGGCGGTAGGTCGGGTTGCCATGCGCATCCACGCTCACGCCCACCAGGCGGCCGGGCAGCGAACGCTTGAAAGCCTCACGGCAAGCCATATACGCGGCGTGCGGGCCACCGTTGCCCATGGGCATGCCAAAGCGCTGGGTCGTGCCCACCACGATGTCGGCGCCCATGGCGCCGGGTTCTTTCAACAGCGTCAAGGCCAGCAGGTCGGCTGCCACGATGAGGGCGCCTGACTGCGCGTGGGTTTGCGCGGCATAGCCACTGATGTCTTCCACCAGGCCGGTGCTGTTGGGATACTGCACCAGCGCGGCAAAGTGTTCGCCGTTCAGGGCGGCGGTAAAAGCGTCAGCGCTGGGCGGCACCAGCACCTCAATGCCCAGCGGACGGGCGCGCGTCTGAATGACTTCAAGCGTCTGCGGGTGGCAGGCGCGCGAGACGATGAAGACGCGGCTCTTGCTCTTGACCGAGCGCATGGCCAGCGTCATGGCCTCGGCGGCGGCAGTGGCCTCGTCCAGCATGGACGCGTTCGCAATGTCCATGCCCGTGAGGTCGGTGATCATGGTCTGGAAGTTGATCAGCGCTTCCATGCGGCCCTGCGAAATCTCGGCCTGATAAGGCGTATAGGCCGTGTACCAGGCCGGGTTCTCCAGGATGTTGCGCAGGATCACGCCGGGGGTGTGCGTGTCGTAATAGCCCTGGCCGATGAAGCTTTTCAAAAGCTTGTTCTTGCTGGCAATCGCCTTGAGCTCTGCCAAGGCCGCCGCTTCGGTAATGGCCGCTGGAATCGCCATGCCGGTGCTGCGCGCAATGGAGCGCGGGACGATGCCTTCAATCAAGGCCCGGCGCGAGGCCGAACCGACCACGCTGAGCATGTGCGCTTCATCAGCTTCGCTGATGCCGATGTGGCGGGCGACGAACTCAGAGGCGTTTTCCAGGTCACGAAGGGGTTTGGCGGCTTGCATCAGCATGGCGAAGGTCCAGACAAATTAAAAAGAAGGCGTAGCGATCGCGCTCAGGCGATCAGCTGATCAGCCAGAGAAGGCTTTGTAAGAGGTCTCGTCCATCAAGGCGTCGAGTTGGCCCTTGTCGGCCAGCTTGACCTTGAAGAACCAGCCCGTGCCCAGCGGGTCGGTGTTGGCCAGCGACGGGTCGGCGCGTAGCGCTTCATTGACTTCCAACACTTCGCCAGTCACCGGCATATACACATCGGCCGCGGCCTTGACGGACTCGACCACACCGGCCGTGGCCTTCTGGTCCAGCGTCGCGCCGACTTCAGGCAGGTCCACAAACACGACGTCGCCTAGCGCGTCTTGTGCGTGGACGGTGATGCCGACGGTGGCGATGTCGCCGTCAATGCTCAGCCATTCGTGGTCTTCGGTGTATTTGATGGTCATGGTTTTTCCTTCGGTGGGGGGTTGGCGGAAGGCTTCGACAAGCTCAGCCCGAACGGGGGGTAAAGAGGGAAGGGCGCTGGGCTTCAGCCCCGGTGGTAATGGGTGGGTGAAAAGGGCATGGCAGCCACCTGCATGGGCACAGGCTTGCCGCGCACGATGGCGTTCAAGCGGGTGTCTATCGCAGCGTGCTCTGGTGTGAGGTAAGCCATGGCAATCGGTTGGTTGGCGGTGGGGCCGAGCAAGCCGCTGGTGACTTCGCCTACGCGCTCGCCTTGCAGGGTTTGCAGTTCAGTGTGCTCGCGCACGGGCACGCGCTCAAGCGCCACCAGGCCGACGCGCTTGCGAGCCAGCGTGGCCGGATTGTCGAGTTGCGCCAGCACCGTAGCCGCACCCAAAAAGCCACCCGCACGGTCGCCACCAGTACGCCGCACTTTTTGAATCGCCCAGGTCAGGCCGGCTTCCACCGGCGTGGTGGTCGTGTCCAGATCTTGCCCGTACAGGCACAAGCCGGCTTCCAGGCGCAGCGAATTGCGCGCGCCCAGGCCAATCGGCATGACCTCGGGTTGGGCCAGCAGGGCGCGGGCCAGTGTTCCTGCCTGGTCGGCGTGGACCGAGATCTCGAATCCATCTTCGCCGGTGTAGCCGCTGCGGGTGATGAAGCAGTCGCAACCGGCCACGTCAAAGCGCAAGCCGGTCATGAAGACCAGTGCGCTCACGCCAGGCGCCAGGCGGGCCAGCGCTGTCACGGCGGCCGGGCCTTGCAAGGCCAGGAGCGCCATCTCCGGCATGGGCGTGACTTGGCAGCGGCTGCCGATGTGCTGCTGAATGTGCGCGATATCGCCCGCTTTGCACGCGCCATTGACGATGAGGAACAAGTCGCCGCCGCCGGCCACATTGGCCACGTCACGGTTGACGAACATCAGGTCGTCGATGATGCCGCCCGCCTCGTTGAGCAAGAGGCCGTAGCGTTGCTTGCCCACGCCCAGGCCTTGCACGTCCATGGGGATCAGGCTCTCCAGCGCTTGCGCGGCACCTTCGCCACTCAAGCGCAATTGGCCCATGTGGGACACGTCAAACAGCCCTGCGGCATTGCGGGTGTGCAGGTGCTCGGCCATCACCCCGGCCGGGTACTGCACCGGCATGCTGTAGCCGGCAAAGGGCACCATGCGCGCGCCCAGTTCCGCATGCAGGTCGTGCAAAGGCGTTTTGAGCAGCGGGGCGGGTGAGGGGGCGGCGGGGCTGGACACGAGGCAATTCTCCGGGGCAAGGGCACGGTCCATGGCAGCGCTAAAACGCGCCATGGTGCGGCCCCTTCTGTCCTCTTTACCTGAGAGATTCGCCCGGCGATGCGGGCTTGCTCCTTCGGTGGGCCGCCTGCTGTGGCGGCCTCTCTCCAGTCGGGTACGCCGCTTTCAAGCAGGGCTTCAAAGCGGCGCTTGTCAGTCCTTGGTGCCTGAGCGTTCGGCCCACCAGAAAGGGTGGGCCTGCGCCTTCGGCGGCTTCCCTGGGGAAGCGCTCTCCTGACAAGTAGGAGATTCTAGCCCAGGGCTTTTCAGGGAATTCCCCTGTAAAACCAACCGATCGTTTGCGGCTCCTTAGCCAGGGCTCAGGAAGCAGCCGGAGAGGTGCGGAACTGCGGGTTCTCGGCGAGGTATTCCTCAATCAGGGCGTCAAAGTTGGCGTCGGGTAACAGGCCCAGGCCACGGGCGCGCTCTGCATCAATCTGGGCGGGCCAGCCGCGCACGATGCGCAGGATGTTGGCGTCTGGCGTCCAGTCAATGCGCTGGGCCACTGGCGCGCCAGCAATGCGTTCCAGGGCTGCCGCCATCTCGCCGGCGGTGGTGCGCAGCGCTGGCAGGTTCAGCGCAGTGCGCGGGCCCCAGTCGTTGTCTGTGGCCTCAGCCGCGCGCAGCAGCCCGGCGATGGTGCGGCTGGGGGACGACAAGGCCACGGCGGTTTCGGGCGGCACGGGGCAAGCGCCGGGCACGCCGGAGAGCGGCTCGCGGATCATGCCGCTCAAAAAACTGGACGCTGCGCCGTTGGGCTTGCCAGGGCGCACGCTCACGGTCATAAGCCGCACATTGCGGCCGCGCACAAAGCCCTTGCGGCCGTAGTCCGCCACCAGTTGCTCGCCCATGAATTTCTGGATGCCATAGCTGGTCTGCGGTGTGGGCAGGGTGTTGTCTGCAATCACTTCAGGCAGGGGTTGGCCGGGCGCGCCGCCGAAGACTGCCAGCGAGCTGGCAAACACCACAGTGGGCGCGGTTTTCAGGGCGCGGCAGGCTTCCAGCAGCGCGTGGGTGGCCGCGAGGTTGCTGCGTAGCCCCAAGTCAAAGTCGGCTTCGCATTCGCCGCTCACGGCGGCGGCGAGGTGAAACACCAGCACGTCATCAGCGGCCACCACGCGCTGTTGGCCGGGCGCCAGCAACTCGTTGAGGTCGCCGGTCACGGCCCGCACACGCGGGTCGGCAGCCAGGTCGGCGGGCGGCGGCGCGCGGTCCACCAAGGTGATGCGGCTGATCGGCTGGGCGGCTGCGCCGGCCAGGGACAGCTGGCGGCGGGCCAGCAACTCGCGCGCCAGGCGCGCGCCTAAAAAGCCGGCGCCGCCGGTGATGACGATCTTCATGGGCTGTTCCTTTGATTTTTCGCAGAAGTCTGGTGAGCTGGCAGCGCCCGGTTGCGCTGCGGCCGGTCAGTCTAGCCGCAGCCAAGAACCTGCACGCGAGCAGACCTCAACCTGGGTGACACCGCGCGGCCATGGGCCCGGCTACTGCCGGGTGTGACTCGACTGACAGGGGCTGCGCCCGCTTTCCTACGGGCGCTCGGCGGCGCGGGTGCTTGTTTGCCTGAACGGCGCAGCTCAGACTGGCTACAGCCTGCGGCGCGTGTGCAAGTGCGAAGTAAGGAATGGCGCTCGTGGTTTCTGGCGGCGCCAACTGGCCGATCTCATTTTTGTGTGCTTGATGTCACCTCATCCGTCACCGACTGACCTCTCCTTGAGTGCCCGACTCGCTGCCGCGGCCAAGGCCGGGCCGTCCGTGACAGCGGACCTGCCCAGCACGCCCCGTGTGATCTCGGCCGCGGCCGATTGGCAGCAGCAGCGCGAGCCGCGTTCGCTCGGGCTGGGCAGCAGCCAAATCTTCACGGTGATCGAGGCCGCGCTGGACCCGCTGGTGCTGGTGCTCACCTTGTGGGCTTTGGCTTTTTATATCGAGGGTACGCTGGCGCCGGCTTACCTCATCTCGGCCGTGGTGGCGTTTTCGCTGTCCTTTCCCGGTACCTCGCAGCTGCGGGTGTCAGCGCCCAAGTTGTTCTTCAATATCGCGCTGCGCTGGAGCTGGACGGCGGGCCTGCTCTTGCTGGTGGGTTACGCCACGCAGTCGCTGGACAGCCTGTCGGGTCGGGTGATCGGCCACTGGCTGTGGCTGGCGCCTGTGTCGCAGGCGCTGGCGCACCTGGCGCTGCGCCAAGCGGCGCCGCAGCTGCTGCGCTTGCAAGGCACGCCCCGGCGCGCGGTGATTGTGGGCATGAACCCGCAGGGCGCGGCGCTGGCCGACCGCATCAGTGGCTCCGCTTATGCGGGCATGGAGTTACTCGGGTTTTTTGACGACCGGGGCGATGAACGGCGCAGCAGTGCCACGCCGCAGCGCTTGCTGGGCAAGCTCGGCGACTTGGCGGCCTACGTCAAACAGCACCGGGTGCAGTCGATTTATTTGTCCTTGCCCATGGCTTCGCGCCCGCGGATTTTGGAAGTGCTGGACGGACTCAAAGACACCACGGCGTCGATTTATTTTGTGCCCGACATGTTCGTCACCGACCTGATCCAGGGCCGCAGCGATTCGGTCTGCGGCGTCACGGTGATCTCGGTGTGTGATACGCCGTTTCGGGGCTTCAACGGTTTCGTCAAACGCGCCAGCGACATCGCCTTGGCGCTCTTGATCTTGCTGCTGATCGCCCCGGTGATGCTGGTGATCGCTGCATTGGTCAAGCTCGGCTCGCCCGGGCCGGTGATTTTCAGGCAACGCCGCTATGGCCTGGACGGCGAGCAGATCTGGGTCTACAAATTTCGTTCCATGGCGGTGACGCAAGACGGCCCGGACATTCCTCAGGCCAAGCGGGGGGACGCGCGCATCACGCCGCTGGGCGCCTTTTTACGCAAGACCTCGCTGGACGAATTGCCGCAGTTCATCAACGTGCTGCAGGGCCGCATGAGCATCGTCGGGCCGCGCCCGCACGCCGTCGCCCACAACGAGCTGTACCGCACGCTGATCAAGGGCTACATGGTGCGCCACAAGGTGCGGCCGGGCATCACCGGCTGGGCCCAGGTCAACGGCCAGCGCGGTGAGACCGACACGCTGGACAAGATGCAGGCGCGCATCGACTTTGACCTGGACTACCTGCGCAACTGGTCCTTGCAGCTGGACCTGTACATCATTTTCAAAACTGTGCGGCTGGTCTTCAAAGACAGCGCGGCGTATTGAGTATTGACCTTCATTTTTTCCACCACAACAACAAAGGCTTTTTATGCACTCTGCCCTGGTTGATACCCCGCTGGCCCGCCCCATCAAAAACGCCACGCTAGCGCCGCCGCGCCACTTGGCTCTGGCCGTGTTGACCGCGGCAGCGCTCTTGGCCTGCTGGGCCCCGGGCAGTGCGCACGCCGACGAGCTGGACACCTTGCAGTGGCGCGCTGGCCAGAGCGTGCAAAACGACAACAACGTCTTCAGAACGCCAGACAGCGCCCGCGTGTCCGACACCATCGGCGTGACCACGCTGGGCGTGAAGATCGACAAGCGCTACAGCCTGCAGCGCCTGGAGCTGGACCTGAGCACCGACGCCTACCGTTACCGCGATTTTTCGCAGCTCAACTTCAACGCGGTGAACTACACCGGTGCGCTGCGCTGGAGCGTCACGCCAGCCCTTTACGGCAACCTAGTAGCCGACCGGCGCGACTACCTGGACCGCCTGGCGCCCACGGCGGTTGGCGCACTGAACCGCCGGGTCGAGAGGCAGACCGGGTTCGACGCCGAATACGAGCTGGCGGCTGCCGTGCATGCGCTGGGCGGTGTGTTCGAGCGCAGCATCACCAACAGCGAGTCCTTCACCCTGGAGCCCAATTCCACCGTGCGCGGCGGCGAGGTCGGCGCGCGTTATGTGCTGGCCTCGGGAAACTCGGTGGCTTACCGCTTTCGCCAAGGCAACGGCAGCTACGACAGCCGGGTGGACGCGCTAGGCGTGGTCGAGAGCTTCCCCGACTTCCGTGACCGTGAGCACGAAGTAGAACTCCAGTGGGCGCCGACTGGCAGGACCCGTGTCAACGGCCGACTGGCCTATGTGGACCGCACGCACGATGGCGCGGCCCAGCGCGACTTCAGCGGCTGGCGCGGCCGCATCAACGCCAACTGGGACATCACCGGCAAGACCAGCCTGGTGGGCGGCCTGGTCAATGAACTGGGCAGCTACGGCGTGGGCCACTACGACGGCTACCGCTTGTTCGTCGGCCCGGTCTGGAAAGCGACTGAAAAGATCGTGGTGCGCCTGCGTTACGACCACGGCCAGCGTCAGTTCAAGGGCATCGTGCCCGATCGGCAGGACCGCCAAGATGTCGCCACCCTGGCGGTGGAATGGTCACCCATCCGCGCCCTGCGGCTGGTGGGTTCCTGGCAGCGCGACCAGCGCCGCTCGGACCAGGCCGGCCTGGACTACAAGGCGACGATTTACAGCGTGGCCGCCCTGGCCAGTTTTTAAGGAGCCCTTCCGATGCGCTTATTTATGACCTTTCAACACCCCCTGTATCGCCCTGCAACCATGACTACTTTTCTCACCCGCTTTTCCTTTTTGTTGTTGGCGCTGTTGATGACCGCCAGCGTCTGGGCGCAGACGGCCCGACGAGCTGCAGCGCCCGCCCCGGTGGCAGTTGCTGCTGCAAGCGCCTCGCCCGCCGTCAGCCAGGACTACCGGCTCGGCCCCGGAGACGGCATTGGTGTGCAGGTCTACCAAAGCCCCGACTTGTCGGTTGACGCTCGGGTGTCTGAAAGCGGCGTCATCACTTACCCGCTGATCGGCACCGTGCAGCTCGGCGGCCTGACCCTGCCCGAGGCGGAAAAGAAAATTGCCGATGCGCTGAAAAGCGGCGGCTTTGTGCGCCAGCCGCAAGTCAACATCGTGCTGCGCCAGGTACGCGGTAACCAGGTGGCGGTGCTCGGCCAAGTCAGCAAGCCGGGGCGCTTCCCGCTCGAAACCTTCAACACCCGGGTGAGTGACATGCTGGCCGCTGCCGGCGGCGTGAACCCCACCGGCGACGATGTGCTGATCCTCTCCGGCCAGCGCGAGGGCAAGCCATTTCGCCGGGTGATCGACATCCCCGGTTTGTTCCTGAACCAGAACTCGGCCGACGACGTGCTGGTGGCCGGCGGCGACACGCTGTACGTCAACAAGGCCCCGGTGTTTTATATCTACGGCGAAGCGCAAAAGCCCGGCCCCTACCGCATCGAGCGCGGCATGACCGTCATGCAGGCCCTGGCCCAAGGCGGCGGACCCACGGCGCGCGGCAGCCAGAACCGGCTGCGCCTGCACCGCCGTGACGTCAATGGCAAGGTGATCGAAACCACGCCCGAGCTGACCGACCTGGTGCGCGCGGACGACGTGATCTATGTGCGCGAAAGTATTTTCTGAATGTCTCCCGCCACTCCCGCCATGCCAGCCCGGAGAACCTCTTACTCCCTCCCCCACTGGGGGAGGGCAGGGGTGGGGGCATCGGGGCCTTGAACTGAACTGAAGCCCCCATCAAGGCCTCAGCGCCTCAACCCCTCAACCCACCAAATACCCCATGACGCTTTACCAATTCCTCCTCATCCTGCGCGCCCGCTACCGGGTGGCGCTGCTGGTGGCCGGGCTGACGCTGCTGGCGGCGCTGGCGCTCAGCCTCCTGGTGCCCAAGCGCTACACCGCGCAGACGGCCGTGCTGGTAGACGTGCGCACGCCCGACCCGGTGATAGGCGCCAACGTCATGCAGGGGGTGGTGGCGCCGAGCTACATGGCCACGCAGATCGACATCATCTCGGGCGACCGCGTGGCCCAGCGCGTGGTCAAGGCCCTCAAGCTCGACGAAGACGCCGAGACCCGCCGCGACTGGCTCAAGGCCACCAGCGGGCGCGGCACCTTGATGGACTGGCTGGCCAAGTCCTTGCAGCAGTCGCTGGACGTGCGGCCAGCGCGTGAGAGCAACGTCATCAACATCGCCTTCAAGGGCCGTGACGCGGAATCTGCTGCCAACATTGCCAACGCTTTTGCCCAAGCCTACCTGGACACCAACCTCGCGCTGAAAACCGAACCTGCCCGCATTTACGCCGAATGGTTTGACGAGCAGGCCAAGAGTTCACGCGCCCGGCTCGAAGAAGCGCAGACCCGCTTGTCGAACTACCAGCAGCAAGCCGGCCTGGTCTCGGCCGATGAACGGCTGGACTACGAAACCACGCGCCTGGCTGAAATTTCGGCGCAGCTCACCACGGTGCAGGGCGACACCACGGAGAGCCAAAGCAAGCGCGGCGTGCGCCGCGACACGGTGTCTGAAGTGATGGAAAGCCCGCTGATCAATGGCCTGAAAGCCGACATTGGCCGGCTCGAAGCCAAGGTGCAGGAAGCCAGCGTCAACCTCGGCCCTAACCACCCGCAGATGCAGCGCATGCAGTCCGAGCTGGCGTCGCTGCGCTCGCGCCTGAACAGCGAGACCAACCGCATCAGCGCCTCGATCGACACCGCTTATTCGGTGGGCAAAGGCCGTGAGCGCGAACTGCAAGGTGCGGTGGCCGCGCAAAAAGCGCGCGTGATGCAATTCAACAAGCAGCGCGATGAACTCAATGTGTACCGCCGCGATGTGGAAGCCGCGCAGCGCGCCTATGAAGAGATCAGCAAGAACGCCTCGCAGACCCGCCTGCAAAGCCTGACCAACCAGACCAACATCGTGCGCCTGAACAACGCCGTGGCCCCGCTCGAGCCTTCCAGCCCGCGCCTGCGGCTGAACCTGCTGGTGGCCGCTTTTGGCGGTACTTTGCTGGGCATTGGCTGCGCCTTGCTGCTGGAATTGGCCAACCGCCGCGTGCGCTCGGCCGAAGACCTGGTGCTGGGGCTGGACCTGCCGGTGCTGGGCCGGCTCAGCGCCGGGCGCGGCGATGGCGGTGGCTCGGGTGGGCCCGATTTGCTCTCTGGTCCCAGCCGCTTGGCCCTGGGACACATGGGTGATATGGGACACAGCGGACACGGGCGGCCCGCATGAACCTCAACAACCCGCCATTTATTCGTTCGGTGCCGCTCACGGTGCCCAGCAAGCCGGCCGAAGGCTCGGGTCGCCCCATCGGGCAAATCTTGGTCGATGCGCAGCGCTTGGCCGGGCCGGACGTGGACCGCATCCTGGATTTCCAGCAAGACAGCCGCGCCCGCTTTGGCGAGGCCGGCCGCGCGCTGGGTTTGCTCACCGACGACGATGTTCGCTTTGCCCTGTCGGTGCAGTTCGACTACCCCTACCTCACGACGGGTAGCGGCCTGAGCCGCGAGCTGGTGGCAGCGCACCAGCCCAACGCCCGGCAGGTGGAAGAGTTGCGGGCGCTGCGCAGCCAGCTGATGCTGCGCTGGTTTTCTACCGGAGCAGACCGCAAAGGCTTGGCGATCACCAGTGCCGCTCGCGGTGATGGCCGCAGCTACCTGGCGGCCAACCTGGCGATTGTGTTTTCGCAGTTGGGCGAACGCACCTTGCTGATTGACGCTGACTTGCGCACGCCGCGCCAGCACCAGCTGTTCAACCTGGGCCGCCAAGCCGGTCTGTCTGACATGCTGGCCGGCCGCGCCGGGCCGGAGGCGGTGGTCGGCATCGAAGCCTTGCGCGATTTGTCCGTGCTGCCCGCCGGCGCCTTGCCGCCCAATCCGCAAGAACTGCTGGGCCGACAGCATTTCTCAAGGCTCTTGCAGTCTCTGGGCGAGAACTTCGACGTGATTATTTTGGACACCCCCGCCGCCGCGAACTACGCCGACGCCCACACCGTGGCGGTGCGCGCCGGGGCGGCCCTGCTGGTGGCGCGCCGGGGCAGCAGCTCGCTGCCGCAACTGGCGCAGCTGACGCACGGCCTGCGCGAATTTGGCGTGGGCGTGCTGGGCTCGGTGCTCAATGAAATTTGAGGCCAGCTTGGCTTTGGCCTGTGAGGCGCCAGTTACCCCGGCTTTCACAGCAGTTCGCAGCTCAGGCTTGCATGGCTCGTTGCCTGAGCCGATAAAAGAGTTGTGCCACAGCCGCGCCCAACAAGCCGCCGGCTGCATCCGCCAGCAAGTCGTCCCAGCCCGCGCTGCGCCCCGGCAAGAAGCGTTGGTGCCACTCGTCCATGGCACCCACCAGCACGGCGCCCAGCACGGCGCTGGCCAGCAAGGCCATACCGCGCTCGCCGCTGGCCAAGGCGCTGGCCGCCCCGATCAGCGCAAAGGTCAGCGCGTGGGCGAGCTTGTCCCAGGGCGGGGTGAACAGGCCAACTGCGATCGGCAAGGCGCCGCCTCGGTACAAGCCGACAGCCATCAGCAGCAAAAAAATCAGCGCCAGCATGCGCCACAGCAGGGGCAGTGTGGGGTCGATGACGGGTCGGGCAGTCGCAGGCGGAGCGGGGTGCATGAAAGTCCATTCACAGTGCTGAGTAAAAAAAGGGGTTTAAGGAAAAGGGGAGCAAGGAGCGCAGCCCGGGCCGTCCGGGCGCTGGGTGCCGGGCCAGGAGGGACAGCGCTTGGACGTTGATTCGACGCAAGGGCAGGGGGAGCCCGAGGGGCTTGACAGTCCTGGCCCGGCGCCAAGCCCGACGCTGCTGGATGCGGCCAGCGTCTGGCCTTGGCCAGCGCGCTGGCGCCATTTGCTGGCGCGCCTGACCTTGCTGCACACCACGGCCGAGCGCGGCGTGCTGCTGCGCCGCCTGAACCAGCCCGAAGCAGCCCAGGTGCTGGCTTTTGTGAATGCGCACGCCATGAACTGCGCTGCCGGCCGGTCGGCAGAAGGCACGCGTTTTTTCCAGGCCTTGCTCGCTGCCGATGTGCTGCTGCGCGACGGCTCGGGCATGGTGATCTTGCTGCGCGCCCTGGGCCGCGCGCCGGGTTTGAACCTCAATGGCACGGACTTGATCGGTCCGCTGGTTGCGGGCTTCAACGGTCGCACCATTGCGCTGTGGGGCACGCGCGAGCCGTATTTGTCGCGCGCCCGCCAAGCCGTGCTGCGCCAGTGGGCACCGGACAGCGTGGTCAGCGTCGCCGACGGTTTTCGCCCCAGCGGCGAGTACCTGGCGCTGGCCATGGCCGAAAGGCCAGCGCTGATCGTGCTCGGCATGGGCATGCCGCGCCAGGAGTTGGTGGCGGCCGAGTTGCGGGCCCATTTGCGGCGCCTGAGCCAGCCTTGCCTCTTGGTGTGCGGCGGCGCGATCCTCGATTTTTGGGGTGGAAAAACCCCGCGCGCGCCGGGCTGGTTGCGCCAGCTCGGGCAGGAATGGCTGTACCGCCTGGCCCAGGAGCCGCGCCGCCTGGCCCGGCGTTATGTGGTGGGCAATCCGGTGTTCCTGGTGCGGACGTGGCGGCTGCGGGTGTTGGAGAAAAATCGGGGGGAGGGGGATTGAGTCCCGCCTTTTGTAGGGCTCCTTCCCCCGCTGGGGGAAGGCAGGGATGGGGGCTCGTCGACAAGCACTGCTGTTGAAGCGCGCTCCGCCGTTCAGCAACTGCGATGCCGCCATCACTCCTCCCACCCCGGATACCGGTGCTGCACATCCGCCGCGCAGCCGGTCTTGACCACCCGCCCCGGATTACCCAGCACCACACAAGCTGGCGGCACATCGACATTCACAAAGGCGCCGCCTGCTATGCGGCTGCCGCGCCCGATCGTGACGCCGCCCACGATGATGGCGTTGGGGCCGACCCAGACCTCGTCTTCCAGCACCGGGTAGCCCGGTGCGCGCTCACCGTCCGGGCCGGGCCCGTCTTGCCGTCCGATCGTGACGCCGTGAAACAAGGTGACGTTGCGGCCGATGCGCGCGCCTTCGCTGACCACCATGCCGCGCCCGTGCGTCAGCGCCAGCCCGGTGCCCACTTGGGTGCGCCAGGGCAGCTCGATGCCTGCCACCCAACAGGCCAGGTGATGCAACACCTTGGCGGGCAGCAGCGTCAACAGCCGCAAACCGCGCGGCAGCCGATGGCTTGCCTGGCACAGCCGCAGTGTGGCGACCACGCGAAAGCTCGGTTGCATCAAAGCGCCGCGCAGCAGCAGCCCCACACTGAAGCGGCCATACAACCGGTGGGTGTCGCCAACGATGGCGGGCTTCTGGGCGTGGCGCGCTTGCATTGCCAGTGTGCTGGGCTCGGCGTCGCCGATGTCGTTGGCCGGTGGTATCGGCTCATGCATAGGCTCAGGCATGGGCTCATGCATGGCCGCGCGCGCAGGCGTAGCGGCCGTGGCCTAAAGCCGCTCGCTCTTGGAGAAACCACGCCGCCGACTGCGCCACGCTGCTGGCGTAAGGCGTCCACTGCAGGTCCAGCCGTGTGCTGGCGGCCTGCGCATCCAAATGAATCTGCTGCTGCCACAGGCGCGGCAGGCCGGGCGGTAAAGGGTCGGGCCAACGGGTTCTGCGCTTACCGGCCAGTTGCAACAGTCGCTGCCCCAGCTTGAGCGGCGCGCCGGTCAGCCAGGCGTCGAGCTGCAATTGCCGGGTGCTGATGCGGCGCGCGGGCACGGCGCCAATGGCCAAGGCCAGGTCCACCCAGTAGCTGTTCCAGCGCGGGCTGTCCGGCGCGGCCAGATTAAAAACCGGCAACTCGCCGGGCGCCAGCGGCAGCCGCAGCGCGGTGCTCAAGGCTTGGCACACATCGTCCACATGAACCAAGTTGGACCAGCCGTCGCCGGCCGCGCCCAGATCACCCAAGCGCCCGGCTTGCAACCAGCGCCCGATGCGGCCCACCCACAGCTGGCTGCCCGGCCCATACACGCAGCCCGGCCGCAAAATCACGGCTTGGCCGCCGCCGTGTTGCACCCAGTCGCGCAGGCTGAGTTCGGCCTGGCATTTGGCACGGCCGTACCAGCCGAGACCCGGGTCCAGCGGCATCGACTCGTGGGCCTCGCCTTCAAACGCGCCGTAGACCGACTGCGTGCTCAGGTGCAGCACGCGCACCCGACCGGCCGCGTGCGCGGCTTGGCACAGCTGGGCCGTGCCTTCGGCAATGGCGGCAGCGCTGCCAGCCACGCAGTTGATGACGGCGTCCATCCCTTCCAGCGCCCGCGTGAGCGCGGGCAGGTTGCGGGTGTCCAGCGCCAGCAGGCCTGAGCCGGGCGGCGGGTGGCGCGAAGCGCCACTGACCTGCAGCAGCGGGTTGCCCACTTGCAGTGCGCGCCAGCGCTGGCCAATGTGGCCGGATGCGCCCAGCACCAAGACCTTGGGGACTTTCATGGGGCTGCTTTCATGGGGCTGCTTTCATGGAGCTGCTTTCACGGGGTTGCTTTCACGGGGTTGGACATCGGCAGCATGCTGGCTTGAACCGCCAGGCCGACGGGCTGGGCAGCGGCTGAACTCACGGGCCGCGCTTGGCTGCTCAGCACCAGCGGCACTTGGCTCAGCCGCGTGCCCAGCGCAGCGCCCAAGCGCAGGGCCAAGGCGGTCAGCGTGAGCGTGGGGTTGGCCTGGCTGGAGGTGGGAAACACCGCGCTGCCAGTCACGAACAAATGGTTCACGCCGTGCACCTGACCGTCGGCATTGACCACGCTCACGCGCGGGTCGCAGCCCATGCGGGCCGTGCCGATGTGGTGGCCGCCGTAGGCGCCAAAGCGCAGCAGGTCTTCCTCTAGCGTGGCCTGGTTGATGAACAGGCGCGCTGCGCCGCTGGCCTCGAACTCTTCGGCCATCACGCCCAGGGTGCGGCGCAAGGAATCGATGTCGTCTGGGCTGTAGCGCCAGTCCACGCGCAACTGGGGCATGCCCAGCGCATCGCGCCTGTCGCTCAGGCTCACGCGGCTGTGTGCTAAGGGCCGCTGCTCGCCATGCAGTTCCAGGCTGAAGCGATTGCTTCGGTTCTGCAAGATCACGGAGGGGAATTTCCGGGCGGCCAAGGTGCGCCGCGTCAGCCAGTGCGCGGCAAAGCGGCTGGTCTCCAGCGGGCCTTTGAGCACGTTCAGCGCATGCCGCAACCCGTCGCCTCGGCCCGCACTCGG
Source organism: Polaromonas sp. (assembly GCA_040400935.1). Lineage (GTDB taxonomy): Bacteria > Pseudomonadota > Gammaproteobacteria > Burkholderiales > Burkholderiaceae_C > Polaromonas. The sequence goes on along the minus strand of JBBAPH010000024.1, from coordinate 4,247 downwards.
CCCCGACAAACGCTTGGCGTACTCGTAGCTGATGAAGTGGCGCGCCAAGTACAGCGCCGACAGCACGCCGCTGCCATGGGCCGGGTCGGTGATGCGGGCAAAGTGCAGCCGCGCCACCGCGTTGGCCAAGCCCAGGCGGGCTTGCTCGGCAGGCACCACGGCCAGGCGGCGGCGGCAGTAAATGCCGTCGGGTGAAATTTCATAACCGTGGCGTACGTCGCTCGTTGCGCCGCGCACTTCCAGCTGGCCCACGTTGCCCGCCAAGTGGCACATGTAGTAGCGGCCCACCACGTCGTGCTGGTTGCCCACGCCAGCGGGCGCCACATCGCGTGAGGCCAACAACAGCCGCGCTGTTTCCAGCCCGCCCGCGGCCAACACGGTGGCGCGTGCGTGCACGCTCAGGCGCCGGCCCTGCAGGCTGGCCACAGTCACATGGCTGAGGCTGCGGCCGTCGTCGCTCAAGCGCAAGCCGGTGCAGTTGGCGCCCAGCAGCACCTGCAGGCGCGGCGCCAGCGCCAGGCGCCGGGCATAGCGCTGGCCAAAATTCGTGGGGCAGGAAAAGCGCTCCAGCCCTTCGGTGCTGACACGCGCGCTGGCAAAGCCGCGGATCAGGGGCAGGGCGTCGGCACCCAGGGCGTCGGTGGCGTTGTAGGCAAAGCGGCCGGCTTCGGCCAGTGCGTTGGCGGCCGGGTAAAAGGGCAGCAGATCGGCATAGCTGATGGGCCAGCCGCTCAAAGCGATCTGCGGCCGCTTCTCAAAGTCCAAGGGGTCCAGCGGCATGCAGCGGCCGCCCCAGATCGCCGAAGCGCCGCCCAACTGGCGCAACCGGTATTTGTCGGGCGGGCTGTGCAGGGCTTCGTCGCTGACCGAGCCTTCGCTCAGCGCCTGCGTGGCCGGGTCGGTGGCCAGCCGCCCCGACTCCAGCAAGACCACGGACAGGCCGCGCTCGCTCAAGTCCAGCGCCAGGCTGATGCCAGCCGGCCCGGCGCCCACGATGCACACATCGGTTTGCAGGCGCGCGCCTTGCGACAGGTGGTTGATGTCTTCGATCATGGCTGCGCGCCTTGAAGCGAGGGCCGGGCGGGCAGGGCGGGCAGGGCGGCGTCTGGCTTGGGCCTGTCGCTGGGCTCCACGGCGCAGGACGGTGCCCGGCTGGTGGCGGCCAGGCCGAAGTAGCGTTGGTGCAGCTGCGCCACGCTTGCAAAAAAATGCTGCATCGACATCTCCGCCTCGTAGAGCGAGCGGCCATTGGCCCCCAGGCGCTGCCGCAGGGCCGCGTCGCCCAGCACTTGCTGCAGGGTCTGGGCGAGGCCCCGCACATCGCCGGGCTGCACAAACAGCGCGTGCACGCCGTGGTGCAACACCGACGGGATTTCGCCCACTGGCGTGCAGACCACGGCCAAGCCCCGCGCCAGTGCTTCCAGGATCACCAGCGGCAAGCCTTCGTCATAAGAGGGCAGCACCAGCACGTCGGCGCGCGCCATCAGCTCGGCCACCTGCGATTGCTCGGCCCATCCCGCCAAGTGAACCCAGCCGTCCAGGCCCAGGCTGTGCACGCGGGCGCGGTAAGCCGCCAAGTCCCCGCCACCGGCAAAGCACACCTCGGTGCGCTGGCGGTCAAAGCCGGGCATGAGCAATGCGGCCAGCAGGTCCGACACGCCCTTGCGCTCCGACAAGTTGCCCACAAACAAAATCCGCCGCACGCCATCACCCGGCGGGGCGCGGCGCGGCGGTGTGGGTTCGGGCACGCCGTTCATCAGTACGCTCACGCGCGCGGGCGGCACGCACAGCGTTTGCGTGACGAAGCTGTGGCTGGCTTGGCCCAGCACCACCGCCGCTTGCGGCAGCGAAAAAATCCAGCGTGTCAGCCATTGCAAGGGCGCGGGCAGGCCCGCGTAGAAGTGGTGCAGTTGCGCCGCATGCAAATGCAGCAGTACCGGCAAGCCCAGCAAGCGGCACCACAGCACCAGCACGCTTTTCCTGAACAGGCTCAGCCGCTCGGCCATGTTCACATGCACGCCCGCCACCTCGCCGCGCAAGCGCCCTTGCAGCAGGCGTCCCAGGGCCTGCACCAGCACGGCCAGCGAACCCAGGGCCGAGCCCGAGCCGCGCGTGTCCAGCGGGCGCAGCACGGCGTCGTCCCCGGCGCTGCCGGCCTGGCTCTGGATCAGGTAGTCCGCCACCTTGAACATGCCGCCGCCCTTGGGCGTCCAAGGGCAGGCCAGGAAGATGTAGCGGCGCGGCGCTGGCGCGTGCCTCTCGGGGTCAGGGCTTGGCATGGGAGCTTTCGGGCTTGGGGGACGAAGGGGCGCTGGGGGTCAGCAGGTTTTTAAGGACGCGCGTGAGTGGGCGCTCCAGCCACAGGTGCGACAAGCAACCCACGGCCACCACCAGCAGCGCCACGGCAGGCATCAGCCAAGCACCGTCGACCCCGCCCAGACGCCGCGCGGCCTGCATGGCGGCGGGCACGACAAAGGTGTGCGAGAGGTAGATGGAATACGACGCGTCGCCCAGGAAAACCAATACGCCCAGCAAGGTCCAGCTGCGCGCTCTTGCTCCAGCGCGCAGCGCAGCGGGAGGTGGCACGCCCTCAGGCGCAGAGAACTGGATATCTTTGGGTAAAAAGAATTGGCCCAGCCTCAAGCGCTGCGTCCACGGCTCCAGCCACACCGCGCCGGCCACGATCAGCGCGGCGGCCAAGCCCCAACTGCCCAGGCGGTCGTCGTCCGGCTGCCAGGGCAGGCCGAACATCAGCACCACGCCCAGCGCCAGCGCGAGCAAGCCTGCTTCCGGGACGTTCTGCTTGAGTCGCTGGTGTGCCTTGGCAATGCCCAAGCCGAGGATGAATTCAAACACCAGCGACTGGCCCCAAAAGCCCAGCACCACGGAGTCGGGCTGCCAAGCCTGCGCCAAAAAGACCAGACCAAACGCCGCCAGCGCAAACAACAGGCGCGGTGCGCCCAGCGCCACCGCTGCGGCAAAGATGGCGTAGAACAGCATTTCAAAATTCAGCGTCCAGCCCACGGGCAGGGTCGGCTCCACCCGGCCCCAGGGGCTGATGGCGGGCACAAATAACAGCGAGTCCAGCAGGTGCTGCGGCGCCATGCTGTAACGCAGCGCCAAGCTGGGCAAGGCCAGCAGCAAGGCGGCTTTGAGCAAGGTGTAAAACCAATACAGCGGCACCACGCGCAACAAGCGCCGACCCATGAAGATGCGCGCCTGCCGCCAACGCTGGGCCGCCGTGGGAGCCGGTGGCGGCGTGCTCAGGCCCATCACCAAGCCGCTGATCACAAAGAAAATGTCCACGCCCGCCGAACCCTGGCTCCAGTACAGCCGGCCGTCTTCGCCCAGGATGTGCAGGGAATATGCCTGCGTCAGATGCATGACCACCACCAGCATGGCCGCCACAAAGCGCAGCACCTGAATACCGACCAGCGACTCCCTCATACCAACACCCGCAGACGCTGCGGGTCGTTTCGACCCTGAGGCCGCAATGGCCCGAGATCGGGATCGCCCTGGTTCCCTGGCACGCTGACCGTGCTGGTGTGGCGCTCGTCCGTGCCTTGTGGGTCTGCAGCGCGGGCGGTGTAAGTGTTGGCTGTGTTGGAGGTAGCGGCCAGCGGCGCGCGCAGCACCGGCGCTTCCTGCAGCACATGGCTGGCAATCGGGGCCAGCGGCGGCACGGGCCGGCGCAGCAAGCCGCGGACCAAGCCTGCCGCATGAAAGCACCAAGACACCACGGCGTAAACGCCGCGCGCCACAGAGCGCTTGCGCCAAGCCATCAACAGCACAGGCGCGACCAGCAAGGCTGCTGTGCCGCCCAAGCGTGGGCCCCGAGTCCAGCCGTCAGGCACCAGCCAGCCGGTCAGCACGCCCAGCATCAGGCTCCACCAGATCAGCACCAGCGCATACAAACGCAACTCGGGCAGGGCTCGCCACAGGTGCCGCAGGCGCGCTTGGCCCAGCGCATCGCGCAGCAACTCGCCCAGGCCCCACACATAGCCGCTGCGCCAGCGACGCAGCAGCAAGGCGTAAGGCGGCGCGTCATGGCCGCGGTGGCTCACGGCGATGTCGGGCAGGCGCCACAACACCCAGCCTTGGGCGCGCAGGCGCAGCGCCAAGTCAAACTCCTCGTAGCTGTGCAGGTTGCGGTTGGAGAGATAGCCCACGGCTTCAATCGCGCGGCGGCGGTACAGGCCGCCACCGTCCAGCCGATCCACAACGCCCGGCTCCAGGTGCCGGGGCGC
>JBBAPH010000023.1:0-68859 GCA_040400935.1 Polaromonas sp. | reverse complement strand
GGGGACGGGGACGGGGACGGGGACGGGGACGGGGACGGGGACGGGGACGGGGACGGGGACGAGGACGAGGAGCGCGACATCACGCGATGCGGCGCTGAACCTACTCCTTCCCCCTCTGGGGGAAGGCAGGGATGGGGGCTCGTCGCGGCGAATGAGCACCTCGAAAGCACCCAGGCGGGCTCAGGGCCGGCGACCGATTTCCGGTACCCCGGCATGAGGGCGCTGGCCCTGGGGCCGCCTGGGTGCAAAGCGCGCAGAACGAGGCGAAGAGAGAGCGCAAAGAGCCCTCACCCCTGCCCTCTCCCAGAGGGAGAGCGAGCAAAACCGGAACCGCCGCCCCGCTAACTCAAACGCTCAGGCTTCGCGCGGAAACTTCTCGCGCAAACGGTCTGCGTAGTCTTGCCACGGCGCGTCTTTGGGCAGGTCTTTGAAGAGGCCGGCCTTGGCCTGGTCGGCGACCCACTGCTGTTTGTCGGCAATCGCGCTGGCCATGAAAGGCTCGAAGCCGGCTTCTTGCACCGTGCGAGCGGCTTCGCGCATTTCTTCGGCGCGGCGTTGGCCGTGTTGCACCACGCGGCTGAAAAAGTAAGCGCCTTGGCGGCTCCAGTCGATGCTGGGAAAAGTCTCCACCAAGGTGGGCAGCACATGGTCTTCCACACCGTAAGCACGGGCGGTGGAGTAGCTTTCAATCACCAAGGCTTCCAGGCCCTTGATCATCACGCTGCGGCACATCTTGATGGCGCTGGCCACGCCCAGTTGGTCGGACACGGCGGTGGCGTCCAGCCCCCAGCCTTTGAACAAAGCGGCTAGCTCGGCGGCACGCTCACCACCCAAGAGCATGGGCACGCGAATGCCATACGGCGGCACCGAGGTCATGACACCGGCTTCCACGTAATGCCCGCCTGCGGCGTTGATGAGCGCTGCCGCCTGCTGCTTGGTGCCGGGCGAGGCGGAATTGAGATCGAGGAACACAGTGCCAGGGCGGATGAACGGCGCCACACCTTGGGCCACGGCCAGGGTGTTGGACGCGGTGACCGCCGAGATCAAGAAGTCGCAGGACTGGCACAAGGCCTGGGCCGAAGCGGCGGCGCTGAGCCCTGCCGCTTGCGCATGGGCTTGCATGGGTGCGGCCTTGGCGGGATCAGCCAAATGCAGGTCCCACACCGACACCGCGGCCATGTGCGGCTTCAAACCCGCGCTGAAAACTTTGCCGACTTCGCCGTAACCAATCAGGCCCAGGTGCTGAAAATTCAAATCTGTTCTCCGGTGTCTCTTGTTGGCTGATTCACTGCTGCGGAATCTTGGCGCGCACGATCACGTCGCCCCAGCGCTTGATCTCGCTGGCGAGCAACTCGGCGGTTTGCTCGGGCGTGCTGGCCTGGGCTTCCACGTTGAGTTCAGCCAGCTTCTTCTTCACGTCAGGCGAATTGAGCGCGGCGGCAATGTCTTTGTTCAGGCGCGCAATCACGGGCTTGGGTGTTTTGCCGGGTGCGGCCAGCGCGTTCCAGCTGGCGGCCGTGAAGTTGGGCAGGCCGCTTTCTTTGGCGGTCGGCACGTCGGGCAAGACGGAGGCGCGCTTGGCACCGGTCACGGCCAAGGCGCGCAGGGCCTTGGCGTTGATTTGCGGCAGCACGGGCGCCAAGATTTCCACAGCGGCGTCGATCTGGCCGCCGCGCAAGGCGGTGATCACGGCGGGCGTGCCGTTGAAAGGGACGATCTGCATGTCCACGCCAGCCGAGGTTTTAAAGAGCTCGGCCGCCAGGTTCTGCGTGCTGCCGATGTTGATGCTGCCCAGGTTCAGCTTGCCGGGGTTGGCTTTGGCGTAGGCCAGCAAGTCGGCCAGGTTTTTAAAGCGCGACTCGGCCGGTGTGATGATGGCGATGTCGAAAAAGCCGAGCGTGGAAATTGGCGCAAAGTCGCGCACCGTGTCAAACGGCAGCGTCTTGAAAATCCCGGCGCTCACGGCCGTGCCGTTGGACATGAGCAGCAGCGTGTGACCGTCCGGCTCGGCCTTGGCCACGGCGTCGCCCGCGCCCACGCCGCCAGCGCCGGGCTTGTTCTCAACCACCACCGGCTGGCCCAGCGACTCGCTGAGCTTTTGCGCGACGGTGCGTGCCGTCAAATCCGCCACGCCGCCCGCGCCAAAAGGCACGACGATGCGCAGGGGTTTGCTGGGAAAGTTTTGTGCATTGGCCAGCGGCACCATCAACGCGGCGGCAGCCAGGCCCAAGAACAGGCGGGACAAAGAAAAGGTGTGCTTGAAGTTCATCAAAAGATCCCGTGAGGTGAATGGGTCAAGGAGCGAAAAAAAGAGGATCGACTTGAGCGACGGCGCATCAGCGATGGCGGCGCCGCGAAACCGAACGCAGAACTTTTACCGGCTTCAGGCTCCCCAGCAAGAGCAATTCCAGACTGCCAGCTATAGCAAAAACGCATGAATGCTCGGGGACAGACTCAGATGCCGTCTTCGTCACTGACCACCGGCACGCGCGCCGACACCGCGCACATCAACTCATAGCCTACGGTGCCGGCGGCTTGGGCGACTTCGTCAATGCTGAGCAGGGCGCCGTTGCTGGCGCGGCCCCAGAGCGTGACTTCGCTGCCCATGCCGGCGTCTGGCACAGGGGACAAATCGACCGCCACCATGTCCATGCTGACGCGGCCGAGCAATCGGGTGCGCACGCCGTTGACCAGCACCGGCGTGCCGGTGTCGCAGTGGCGGGGGTAGCCGTCGGCGTAACCGCAGGCGACCACGCCCATGCGCAGCGGCGCGTCGGCCACAAAGCGCGAGCCATAGCCCACGCTGTCGCCCGCTTGCAAGTCTTGCAGGCCGATCAGGCGGGAACTCAGCGTCATGGCCGGTTGCAAGTCCCAGTCGCTGGCGTTGTGCAAGGGAAAGTCAGGCGCGCTGCCATACAACGCAATGCCGGGGCGGGCCCAGTCGCTGCCGGCCACGGCCGGGCCGTGGCGCAAGGCAGCGGCGCTGTTGCTCAAGCTGCGTTCGCCGGGCAGGTCGTGCGTGACGCGTTCGAACTCGGCCATTGGCGCGGCAATGCCGGCGGGTCCGTCGGCGTTGCTGAAGTGCGTCATGAGCGAGATTTCGTCGACCTGCGGCAGTGCGTTCAGCCGCGTCCAGGCCGCGCGGAAACGGTCGGGCTTGAAGCCCAGGCGGTTCATGCCGGAGTTCATCTTGAGAAAGACCCGCTGCGGCACCTGGGTTTTATGCGCGGCCAGCATGTCGATCTGCTCGTTGCAATGCACCACATGCCACAGGCCCAGGCGCGAGACGAGTTCGAGGTCGCGCAAGTCAAAGCAACCTTCGAGCAGCAAGATCGGGCCGCGCCAATCCAGGGCGCGCAGGCGCTGCGCCTCGGTCAGGTCCAGCAAGGCAAAGCCGTCGGCAGCGCGCAAACCCGCAAAGACCCGCTCAATGCCATGGCCATAGGCATTGGCTTTGACCACGGCCCAAACCCGCGCGTCGCCGGCGGCGCGCTGCACGCGGGCGAGGTTGTGGCGCAGGGCATGGGCGTGGATGGTGGCAAGAATCGGGCGGGGCATCCGGCCCATTTTGGCATTGGGCTTGCGTGCTATAAACCGATACCCTTCGGAGTCCCCAAAATTTTTGCCTTTCGTTCACAGTTAGCCGCCCCACTCGCCATGAGCCATTGCGTCCTATGAAGCGCGGTTTTTACACCATCATGGCCGCGCAGTTTTTCAGCTCGCTGGCTGATAACGCGCTGTTCGTGGTGGCCGTTGAACTGCTGCGCACCGCTGGCGCGCCCAAGTGGCAGCCGGCTGCTTTGGTGCCGATGTTTGCGCTCTTTTATGTGGTGCTCGCGCCCTTCGTCGGCGCGTTTGCGGACGCGCGGCCCAAAGGCAAGGTCATGTTCATGAGCAACGCCATCAAGGTGGTGGGCTGCTTGATGATGCTGTTTGGCTCGCACCCGCTCATGTCGTACGCCATCGTCGGTCTGGGGGCCGCGGCGTATTCACCCGCCAAGTACGGCATCCTCACCGAGTTGCTGCCAGCGTCGCAGTTGGTCAAGGCCAACGGTTGGATTGAAGGGCTGACCATTGCCTCCATCATTTTTGGCGTGCTGCTCGGTGGCCAGTTGGTAGGCGTCACCATTTCGTCGAGCCTGCTGTCGCTGGACTTTCCGCTGATCAACACGGGCGTGGACACCGCGCCTGAAGCGGCGATCAGCTGCCTGATCTTTTTGTACCTGCTGGCGGCCTGGTTCAACACCCGCATTCCCAGCACGGGCGTTGAAATGCGCCCCATGCCCGCCAACAAGCTGCAGCTGCTGCCCGACTTTTGGCAATGCAACTCCGCGCTGTGGCGCGACAAGCTGGGCCAGATTTCGCTGGCCACCACCACCTTGTTCTGGGGCGTGTCGGGCAATCTGCGCTACATCGTGCTGGCGTGGAGCGCCGCCGCGCTGGGCTACAGCACCACGCAAGCCTCGTCGCTGGTGGGCGTGGTCGCCATTGGCACGGCGGTGGGCGCCGTGCTGGCTTCGGTGCGCATGCGCCTGGACCAAGCCACCAGCGTGATGCCACTGGGCATTGGCATGGGCCTGTTGGTGATCTTGATGAACTTCATTGACAACGTCTGGGTGGCCGCGCCATTCCTGATTTTGCTGGGCGGCCTGGGCGGCTTTTTGGTGGTGCCCATGAATGCGCTGCTGCAACACCGCGGCCACAACCTGATGGGCGCCGGCCGCTCGATCGCCGTGCAGAACTTCAACGAGCAGGCCTGCATCTTGGGCCTGGGCGCTTTCTACAGCATGTCCACGGGCATGGGCCTGTCTGCCTTTGGCGCGATCACGGCTTTTGGCATCGTGGTCGCCGGCTTCATGTGGCTGATCCAGCGCTGGCACCAAAGCAACCTGGTCAAGTACAAAGACCAGGTGGACGATCTGCTGCGGCTGGCCCGCAGCGACAAGTCGCACTGATCCCTCCTGCACCCCCAGCCACGGCCACTGCGCCGACTGGCTGAGGGCGTGGGCTCACCCCAGCGTTTGAATGTCCACTTCCCCTCCCAACACCCGACTGGCCGCTGGCGCATTGGTCATCAACGCTTTGGTCTGGGGCGTGTCCTGGTGGCCGTTCAGGGAACTGCAAGGCTACGGCCTGCACCCCCTGTGGTCGACCACGCTGGTCTATGGCGTGGCAGCCGCGCTGGTGCTGCTGTGGCGGCCCGCCGCCTGGCGCGCCCTGCTGCAACACCCGGCCTTGTGGTGGTTGCTGGTGGCAGCAGGCCTGACCAACGTCGGCTTCAACTGGGCCGTGACGGTGGGCGATGTGGTGCGCGTGGTGCTGCTGTTTTATCTCATGCCCGCGTGGTCGGTGCTGATTGCCTGGGCGCTGCTGGGCGAGCGGCCCACCCGAGCCTCGCTGCTGCGCTTGCTGCTGGCGCTGGCCGGTGTGGTGGTGGTGCTCAAGTCACCCGAGTCGCCCTGGCCGATTCCGCACAGCGGCGCAGACTGGTTGGCGCTGGCCGGTGGCCTGTGCTTTGCCCTGACCAACGTGCTGCTGCGCAAGCTCGGCAACACCCCGAGCGAAGGCCGCATGCTGGCCATGTTTGGCGGCGGCGCGCTGATGGCCGCCAGCGCCGGCTGGGCTGGTGCGGTGGCCGGCGTGGTCACGCCTGCGGCTTTTGACCTGGCGGGCTGGCCGGTGGCGCTGGGCTTGTGCCTGGCGTTTTTAGCCAGCAACTTGGCGCTGCAGTACGGCGCGGCACGCTTGGCCGCCAGCACGACGGCGCTGGTGATGCTCACAGAAATTTTGTTTGCCAGCGTCTCATCTGCACTGATGGACGCAGCCGACTTCAACCTGCGCACGCTGGTGGGCGGCGGCTTGATCGTGCTGGCGGCGCTGCTCGCTGCCTTGGCACCAGCGGACGACGCCAGGCACTGACGCCCAGGTGGGCGGCGGCCCGCCGCAGTCACGCGCGGGACCAAAAGCCAGACAAATCAAGGCCAGCACAGGGCTTTTGCCAGTGGCAAACAGCGGCTTTCATGCTTCAATTTTTGGGAACAGTTCGACAACCCAAGGAGCACAGACATGACCCCAGATTCACGCCGCCAATTCCTGGCCAGCACCGCCGCTGTGGGCGCCAGCGCCCTGCTGCCCGCGTGGGCCAACAACCACAACAGCGGCGCCGCCGCCAAGTGGCCTGCCAAGCCGATCAAGATCATCGTGGCCTTCGCGCCCGGCGGGCTGACCGACACCTATGCGCGCATGTACGCCGAGCAGCTGACGGCCAAGCTGGGCGTGCCGGCGATGGTCGAGAACCGCCCCGGCGGTGGCTCCATCATCGGCATTGACGCCGTGGCCAAGGCCCCGGCAGACGGCTACACCTTGCTCATGACCACCTCCGGCACGGTCTGGCAAAACCGGGTGCTGTACACCAAGCTGCCCTACAACCTCGACAAAGACCTGACGCCGATTGCCAACTTCCCGTCGGGCCCGCTGGTAGTCGGCGTGTCTGAGAAAGTGCCGGCCAAGACCATGAAAGAGTTCATCGAGTTCGCCAAGAACAATGTGACGACCATGGGCAGCTACGCGCCCGGCGCCTACCCGCACATGGTGGCCGACCAGACCAACCGCACAGAAGGCACCAAGATCGTCACCGCCCATTACCGCGGTGAAGCACCCATGTGGGTGGACGTGGCCTCGGGCCAGTTGCAGATCGCCATTGGCAGCTACCAGGCCTTTGCCACGGTGGCCGCGCGCGGCGTGCGGCCGATCGGCGTGACGGGCATGTACCGCTCGCCCAAGTTGCCTGACGTGCCGACGCTGGTCGAGCAAGGCGTTCAAGGCAACTTGGTGTCGCTTGAAGGCGGCTTGCCCCTCATGGCGCCGGCCGGCACGCCCGAGGCGGTGCTACGCATCTTGTCCAAAGTGGTGGTGGAAGGCGCCGAGTCCGAGCGCGCCGCCAAGATCCGTGAAACCTTCGCTATTCCCAACAAGCCCGTCGGCTTGGCCGAAACCCGCAAGGAGTGGGACCGCGTGGTGCCGATCTGGGTCAAGATCGCAGTGGACTTGGGCGTTAAGCTCGATTGATCGCCCTGGGCTGCTAAACGTGCGGCCCTCAACCAACGCCTCTCAAAAACCATGACCACTCTCTACGACTTCCAGGCCCAGCAACTCGACGGCCAAGAGGTGCCGCTGTCGCGCTTCAAAGGGCAGGTACTGCTCATCGTCAACACCGCCAGCGCCTGCGGCTTCACGCCGCAGTTTGCCGGGCTGGAGGCGCTGCACCAACAGTACGGCAGCCGCGGCTTGGTGGTGCTGGGCTTTCCCTGCAACCAGTTCGGCGCGCAAGACCCCGGCAGCAACGAAGAAATTGGCGCGTTCTGCCAAAAGAACTACGGCGTGAGCTTTCCCATGATGCGCAAGATCGACGTCAAAGGCCCGACCGCGCACCCGCTCTACCAATGGCTCACCCACGAGGCGCCCGGCATCTTGGGCACCGAGGCCATCAAATGGAACTTCACCAAGTTCCTGGTGGGCAAAGACGGGCAAGTCATCAAACGCTATGCGCCGCTGGACAAGCCGGCGGGGCTGACGGGGGATGTGGAAGCGGCGTTGGCGGCTTGAGCGCAAAGCCGAAAGCCAGGGAAGGCGGGACAACCCCACCGTAGCGCGCAGCGGGGAAGACGGCTTGGGTTGCCGGCTGATTTCTCGTACCCGAGCTTGAGGCCGGCAGCCCAAGCCGTCTGGACCGCCTTACGCCAAGCACAACCTTCTCAGCTTGGCATTAAGCCGGCTTGAGCGCATCGTCCAACACCTCGACCCAATGCCGCACCGGTGTGGATGTGCCGCTTTGCAGGTGGGTGATGCAGCCGATGTTGGCTGAGACGATGGTGTCGGGCTTCATCTCGCCCAGGTTGGCGAGTTTGCGGTCGCGCAGTTCATAAGCAATCTCGGGCTGCAGTACCGAATACGTGCCGGCTGAGCCGCAGCACAGGTGGGCTTCGCAGCGGGCGACGTTGATCTTGAAACCCAAATCACCCAGGTGTTTTTCCACCCCGCCGCGCAGCTGCTGGCCGTGTTGCAGGGTGCAGGGCGGATGAAATGTCAGGGCCTCTTTGCCTGGCGAGTTGGACAGCTTGGTGCGCAAGGCTGGCACCAGGTCGGGCAGCAACTCACTGAGGTCGCGCGTGAGGGCGCTGATGCGGGCGGCCTTGTCTGCATAAGCCGGGTCGCCCTGCAGCAGGTGTCCGTAGTCTTTGACCATGACGCCGCAGCCCGAGGCATTCATGACGATGGCTTCCACACCGCTTTCGACCAGTGGCCACCAGGCGTCGATGTTGCGGCGCATCTCGGCTTTGCCGCCGTCGTGGTCATTGAGGTGGAACTTGACGGCGCCGCAGCAGCCCGCCTTGGGCGCGACCACCACTTGCACGCCAGCGGCGTCCAGCACGCGGGCGGTGGCGCTGTTGATGTTGGGCATCATGGCCGGTTGCACGCAGCCTTCGAGCATGAGCATGCGGCGCTCGCGCCGGCGCTGCGGCCAGTGGCCGGCGTCTTGTGCGGCGGGTACTTTGTTCTTCAGGCTTTGCGGCAGCAGCGCGCGCACGCTTTGGCCGAGCTTCATGGCAGGCTTGAACAGCGGCGAAGGCAGACCTTCCTTGAGCATCCAGCGCAGGGCTTTTTCACCCGCCGGGCGTTCCACACGCTCGTCGACCAGCTTGCGGCCAATGTCCACCAAATGCCCGTATTGCACGCCGCTGGGGCAGGTGCTTTCGCAGTTGCGGCAGGTTAGGCAGCGGTCCAAATGCAGCTGTGTTTTGCGCGTGGGCGCTTCGCCTTCGAGCACTTGCTTGATGAGGTAGATGCGGCCACGTGGGCCGTCGAGTTCGTCGCCCAGCAGTTGGTAAGTCGGGCAGGTGGCCGTGCAAAAACCGCAGTGCACGCACTTGCGCAAGATGGCTTCAGCAGCCTGGCCGTCGGCCGTGCCTTGGAATTCGGGGGAGAGCTTGGTTTGCATGTGTGGTGTGCGATCGACTCAGACGCCCAGGCGTCCCGTGTTGAAAACCCCCGCCGGGTCAAACTGCTTTTGCAGCTCGCGCTGAATGCGCTGCTGAACCGGCACCAGCGGGGTAAAAACGCCGACGGATTTGTCGTTGTCACCATGCAGCGCGCTGGTGCGGAACAAGGTGGCGTGGCCGCCCGCTTGGGCCGCTGCGGCGCGCAAGGCAGCCGCTGCCGAGGCAGGCGCCCACAGCCAGCGCAGGCCGCCGTGCCATTCAATGAAGGGGGCGTAAGGCAAGTCGAGCGCGGGCGCGGTTTGCGGCAGGCTCAGGCGCCACAGGCACAGATCGGGCGCGGGTGCGTCAAAAAACGGCAAGGTCTGGTCGCGGCAGGCGGCCCAGTCGGCGGCGGCTTGGGCGTTGTCCATGCGCATGACTTGCCCGCCTGCGGCTTGCAAGTCTGCGCTCATGCGGGGAATGGCCGCGTCTACCGCGGCCACCGCGCCGCGCAGGCGAATGAACAAATAGTCTTGCGCTGGGCTGGCCGTGGCGTCGTGCACCCAGCAGCTGGCATTCAGGGGCAGGGGCTGGCCGCCCCAGCGGTTGAGCAAGTCCAACGCGCTTTGCTGACCAATGCCAGCGCACATGAGCGTGGCTTCGGCCGGCGCGATGGGCAGGACCTTGAGTGACACCTCGAGCAACACGCCCAGCGTGCCGAGCGAGCCGGCCATCAGCCGCGACACGTCGTAACCCGCCACGTTTTTCATGACCTGGCCGCCAAAGGTGAGCAACTCGCCTTTGCCGTTGATGATCTGCGCGCCCAACACGTAGTCGCGCACGGCGCCCACACTGGCGCGGGCCGGGCCACTCAGGCCGCTGGCGACCATGCCGCCCACCGTGGCACGGCCGCCAAAGTGCGGCGGCTCAAAAGGCAGGCATTGGCCTTGGGCGGCCAGCAGCGCTTCCAGCTCGGCCAGGGGCGTGCCGGCGCGGGCCGTGACGACCAATTCGCTGGGCTCGTAGCTGACCACGCCGGCACAGGCTGACAGGTCCAGCAAGTCGCCCTTCAAAGGCTGGCCATAAAAGTCTTTGCTACCGCCGCCGCGCAGGCGCAGGCTGCTGCCTTGGGCGGCGGCCAGGCGCACTTGTTCCGCGAGGGCGTGAATAAGGTCAGTGTGATCAGACATGCCCTGCATGGTAAGCGGGCGGCCCGAGGGGGAGTTTGAATTTTTTGAACAGGCGCCGTGCAGCTTTTGCGGATTCACCAACAGTCCCTAGCCCGTCAGCACTGACTTGCTCCCTCGCCCCTTTGGGGAGATGGCTGGGGTGAGGGGCCGGCACCAAAAATGGTGTGGCGCTTTTGAAGAACGCCGGCCTCCCCTAAGCCAGCGGGCGCGGATCCATAAAAAAATTGACCGGCAGCCCGGGCACGTCCACCCGCATGGAAAACACGCAACCTGAATTAGGAAAGCGCTGCAATTCAGCAGCGCTGCGCCCATGGCGCGCCGTGGTGACGAACAAGGTTTTCAAGTCCGGCCCGCCCAGGCAGGGCATGGTCGGGCACAGCGCCGGCACAGCGATGTCTCGTAGCACCTGGCCGGTTGGCGAGAGTTGCAACACGCGCCCGCCCTCATACATCGCGACCCAGTAGTTGCCTTGCACGTCCACCGCTGCGCCATCCGGCCGTCCGCCGTAACCCGGCTCGCTCGGTTGCCAGCCAGCGGGCTTGGCCGGCCACTGCGCGAACACGCGCTCATGGCTCATGCGGTTGCGGGCAGCGTCCCAGTCCCAAGCGCGAATCAGGTGGCGCGTGGTGTCGGTCCAATAAACAGTGCGCGCATCGGGCGACCAAGCCAGGCCGTTGGCTACCGTCGCGCCGCCTTGCAAGTGCGTGACAACAGGCTCGAATGACGTGCCTTTTGCCTGCCAGCTCAGCGCCACCAACTCAGCCAGAGGTGCCGTGCGCGGCTCGTAAATACCACCCGCCCAAAAACGCCCGAGGGGATCGGCCTTACCGTCGTTAAAACGCGTGGTCGCCGGGTCGTGCGGCGCAGCGGCGAGCAGTTCTAACTCAGCACCCCAAGCAAAGGCCCGGTAAAAGCCGTCGCGCAGCGCAAGCACCCAACCCCGGCTTTGGCCTTGCTGACGAGCGGGCGCGATGCAGCCGGGCTCTTGCGGCAAGGCCCAGCTCTGCCATGCGCCACCGTCAAGCGCAGAGCGATGAACCTGCCGCCCCGCAATATCGACCCAGTACAGGCGCTGCTCATCGAGATGCCAAAAAGGCGATTCACCCAGGTGGTTTGGGCTGTCGGGGTTCAGGATGTGCCAGGTCATGCGACAAGCTTAATGAAAAAAGCCCGCCGACTTGCGCCGGCGGGCTGAACATCCAAAGGAGACTCTCTCAAAAACCGGGGCTGCCCTGCCATATCAAGGGCAGCCCTTGGGCAATCCGAAGATCAGCAAGTGATCAACGGTTGTAGGCTGTTTCGCCGTGGGCGCTGATGTCCAGGCCTTCGCGCTCGTCTTCTTCCGAGACGCGCAGACCGATCGTCAGGTCAACCACTTTGTAAGCAATGAAGGACACCACGGCCGACCACACGATGGTGATCAACACGGCCTTGGCCTGCACCAGCACTTGGGCGCCGATGGAGTAGTCCGCAGCGGTGATGCCGGTGGCCGTGACCCAGTCGGCCACAAAACCAGGGCCGCCCAAGCTTGGCGAATTGAACACGCCGGTCAGCAAGGCACCGACGATGCCGCCAATGCCGTGCACACCAAAGACGTCCAGTGAGTCATCAGCGCCCAGCATTTTCTTCAGGCCGCTCACACCCCAGAGGCAGGCGAAGCCAGCCACCAGACCAATCACCAGGCCACCGCCGATGCCGACGTTGCCAGCGGCAGGCGTGATGGCGACCAAGCCAGCGACCGCACCCGACGCTGCACCCAGCATGGAGGCCTTGCCGCGCATCAGCGCTTCACCCACGCACCAGGCCAGCACCGCAGCCGCCGTGGCGCCCAGGGTGTTGATGAAGGCCAGCGCCGCAAAACCATTGGCTTCCAGAGCAGAGCCCGCGTTGAAACCGAACCAGCCCACCCACAGCAAGGAGGCACCGACCATGGTCAGCGTCAGGCTGTGCGGGGCCATGGCTTCTTTGCCGTAGCCAATGCGCTTGCCCACCATGTAGGCGCCGACCAGACCGGCGACAGCCGCGTTGATGTGCACGACGGTGCCGCCGGCAAAGTCGAGCGCGCCCATCTGCCAGATGAAACCGGCTTTGGCGTTCATGGCGTCCACGACTTCTTTGCCGGTGTAGGCGTCAGGGCCCATCCAGAACCAGACCATGTGCGCCACGGGCAGGTAGCTGAAGGTGAACCACAGCACCATGAAAGCCAGCACAGCGGAGAACTTGATGCGCTCGGCAAACGCGCCCACGATCAGCGCGCAGGTGATGCCAGCAAACGTGGCCTGGAAGGCTGCAAACACGATCTCAGGAATGACCACGCCCTTGCTGAAAGTGGCGGCATTGGCGAAGGTGCCTGCGGCGTTGTCCCAGATGCCCTTCATGAAGAGCCGGTCCATACCGCCAAAGAAAGCACCGCCTTCGGTGAAGGCCAGGCTGTAGCCGTAGATCAGCCACAGCACTACGATCATCGAGAACGTGACCATGACTTGCATCAGCACGGACAGCATGTTCTTGCTGCGCACCAAGCCGCCATAAAACAGGGCCAGACCGGGCACAACCATCAAGATCACGAGGATGGTGGACACCATCATCCAGCCGGTGTCGCCTTTATTGGGCACGGGGTCGGCGGCTTTGGGGGCATCAGCCGCAGCTGGTGCGCCAGGGGCAGCGGCGGCCACGGCAGCAGCGGGGGCGGCGGCGTCAGCGGCTTTGGCTTCGGCAGCAGCGGGGGCGGCCACGGCGGCGGCTGGCGCGGCAGGGGTTTGGGCCATCAAGGATGCGCCGCTGGTCAGCAGACTCAATCCAAGGGCGAGGGAGGCAAGTAGTTTTTTCATGGCATGTGTCTTTCGAAATTCGAATCGGGGCCTTAATCGGGACCTTAGAGCGCTTCTTTGCCGGTTTCGCCGGTGCGGATGCGCACCACCTGCTCGAGGTTATAGACAAAAATCTTGCCGTCACCGATCTTGCCGGTGCGGGCAGCGCCTTCGACGGCTTCGATCACGCGCTCGACCAGGTCGTCGGCCACAGCGGCTTCGATCTTGACCTTGGGCAAAAAGTCGACGACGTATTCAGCGCCGCGGTACAGCTCGGTGTGACCCTTTTGACGGCCAAAGCCTTTGACTTCGGTGACCGTGATGCCTTGCACGCCCATGGCCGAGAGGGCTTCGCGCACCTCATCGAGCTTGAACGGTTTGATGATGGCCGTGACGAGTTTCATGTTCTGGGTTCCTTCAGGATGAAAGGGGCGGAGCGGCTTTTAGCTGTTGCTAAGCCGCTCCTTTGTGGGGTTTACAGCGTCTTGGTCAGCATCACGACAACCATGTTCTGGTTGACGGACTTGGTGCCAGAGGGGTCCACTGCGGCAGGGAAGGTGTAAAAGGGCTTTTTCTTGGTGGCGCCCACCAGTGCGGCCGTTGCGCTCAGGCCATCGCCCAGGTCATACGCCGCGCCAATGTTGAAGTCCATGAAGGATTCAGCGCCCAGCTTGCGGGTTTCAGCCGTCATCATGGTGCTGCCCAGTGCGGCCTTGAAAGTCACCTTGGGCATGATCTCTTGTGCCAAGGAAATATTCAGGTAACCCGTGCCGCGACCTTTGCCGCTGTTGGGGGTTGCGCCAAAACCGAAATAGCCTTTAGACACCGTGCTGGAGTACTTGGCCGTGACGATGCCGTAGGTAGCGCCCACATAGACTTCGGTCGTGTTGGCATCCGAAGCCCCCGGGTAGACATAAGCCAGTGCACCCACGTCCATGTCAAAAGCACCCGCCTTGAACTTATAGCCGCCGTACACGTCGACTTCCACCGACGAGTCGTTTTTGGATGGGAGGTACTTCGTCCAGTCGATGGTCGAGTTCCAGTTACCCAAATAAAAGCCGCTCTCATGCGCCCAATCCACGCCGCCCTGCAGGGCTGGCTTGAAGGCCGTGGTCTTGGTCTGGTTCTGGTCCTGGCCGCGGAACTTGTAGTTGCTTGCCAAGGTCAGGTTGTAGGTGAAAGGCGAAGCCGCTGCGGCGGGCGCGGCAGGCGCAGCGGTCTGGGCCATGGCGGCGCCGCTCAGGGCGAGTGCAGCAACAATAGCGATGTGGGCAGGTGCGAACTTCATATAAAGACTCCAGTTCAAAGTGATCAAAGAGAAAAAGTGAGAAAAGCGATGAGGACAGCCTGACTTAGCAAGTACCGTGCCAAAGCCCCGGCCTGCGTGGCGGGCAGCTGATGCGCTAAAACGGGCAGCTGAGCCGTTCATGCCTTGCTTTGGCGCACGGCAAAACGGAGTACATGCACCAATGTGGCGCAAAAAGCCGCACGAATTTGGGCACTACGCGGTTGCTCCGGTTGCGGGTGGGGGTCCTGGGCGAGCCCAGCCTCAATTTTGAGAGAGCGCTATAAGTAGCTCTTCTATGCCTGTTGCATAGTCTTATAGTGCTACACACTTGTGTTTGTCGCCTTGCTGGGCGCCCGTCGCGCCCCTCAACGGCCTTCATCACTTTTCTCATCACTGCCTCATGAACTGCCTCTTCAACAGACACGGACTGCACGCCCAGTCCCTGCGCCGTCCACATCCAGGCCGCGCATGACCCTAGCCACCGTGCGCAGCCGGGCCCTGGCCGGCATGCAAGCCCCCGAAGTACTCGTCGAGGTGCACCTGGCCAACGGCCTGCCGTCCTTCACCATCGTGGGTTTGCCAGACACCGAGGTCAAAGAAAGCAAAGACCGGGTGCGCGCCGCCATTCAAAACAGCGGCTATGAATTTCCCGGCAACAAGCGCATCACGGTCAACCTGGCACCGGCCGACCTGCCCAAGGAGTCGGGCCGGTTTGACTTGCCCATTGCGGTCGGCATCTTGGCAGCCAGCGGTTTGTTGCCACTGAACGAATTGGACAAGTACGAGCTGGCGGGGGAGTTGTCGCTGTCGGGCGATCTGCGGCCCGTGCGTGGTGCCCTGGCCATGGCTTATGCGGTCTCGCAACAAGGCGCGCAACCACAACGCACCTTGGTGCTGCCGCCTAACAGCGCCAGCGAAGCCGCTTTGGTCGGTGAGTTGGCGGTGCACCAAGCTGCGAGCTTGCAGGCCGTGTGTGCGCACTTGCGCGCGAGCATGCCCGAAGGCCAGGCCGATGACCGACTGCCGCTGCACCAGCACAGCGCCCAAAGCCGCGTGCCGACCTACCCCGACATGGCCGATGTGCGCGGGCAAAGCCAGGCGCGCCGCGCCCTGGAGATTTGCGCGGCCGGCAAACACTCTTTATTGATGGTGGGCCCGCCCGGCTCAGGCAAGTCCATGCTGGCCGCTCGCCTGCCCGGCGTGCTGCCGCCCATGACCGACGACGAAGCGCTGGGCGCAGCGGCCGTGCAGTCGCTGGGCAGCGCGGGTTTTGATTTGGCCAGCTGGAAATGCCGACCCTTCAGATCCCCGCACCACAGTGCGAGCGCGGTGGCCCTGGTCGGCGGCGGTAGCAGCCCGCGCCCCGGTGAGATCAGCCTGGCCCATGAAGGCATTTTGTTTTTGGACGAGCTGCCCGAGTTCGGCCGCAAGGTGCTGGAGGTATTGCGCGAGCCTCTGGAGTCCGGCCGCATCACCATCTCACGCGCAGCTCGGCAAGTTGACTTTGAAGCATCGTTCCAACTGGTTGCCGCCATGAACCCCTGCCCCTGTGGCTACCTGGGCCACCCCAGCAAACCCTGCCGCTGCACACCCGACCAAGTCGCCAAGTACCAAGGCAAGATCTCCGGCCCCCTGCTGGACCGCATTGATTTGCAAATCACCGTGCCCGCCTTGACGCACCAAGACCTGGTGCACGCCGCCGAAGGTGAAAACAGCGCCGCCATTCGCGCACGGGTCGAAGCCGCCCGCCAACGCCAGACCGAACGCCAAGGCCAGCCCAACCAGGCCCTGGGCGTGCCCGACCTGGCCCAGTTCGCGCCGGCCAGCCCCGAGGCTTTGGCTTTGCTGCGCACCGCCATGGACCGCCTGGGCTGGTCGGCCCGCAGCTACCACCGCGTATTGCGCGTGGCCCGCACGATTGCTGATTTAGCGGGTCAAGATTTGATTGCATCAGCGCATGTGGCCGAGGCGATTCAGTACCGGCGGGGCTTGGGCGCAGTGGCGCAGGGCTGAGCCAGCCCCGTTACGTGCGCTTGGCGACTTGCCCCGGCGCGCCCGCATCGCTTTTAACCACGCCCTTGGCATGGCGCTGGCCGTTGCACACTTCATGGCTGATGGCCAGGTTGGTCTGGTGCGAGTTGCCGCCTTCACTCAGCGGCTGGATGTGCTCCAGCGTGGCGGCTGCGGGCAACACATGCTCGCCACACACCCAGCAGGGCACTTGCCCGTGCAGTTGCCGGGCAATGGTTTTGTAGATCTTGTCGCGGGTCAGGCCCAGGCGGCTCATGGTGCAAGCAGGGCGTTGAGTTCGGCGCGAGTCGGCAGGCCTTCGGAATCGCCGGGGAACTGCACCACGCGTGCGCCAATGGCAGTGCCGCGCCGGCTGGCTTCGTGCAATGACAAGCCTTCGAGCAGGCCGGAGATCACGCCGACTGCAAAGCCGTCGCCCGCGCCTACGGTGTCCCTCAGCTTGGCCACGGGAAAGCCGGGCACTTGGCCGCGTTCACTGGCCGTGGCGAAGTACGCACCCGCTGCGCCGAGCTTGACCACCACGCCGCGTGCGCCGCGCTCCAAATAAAAATCCGCAATACCTTCGGCGCTGTCCCGCCCCGTCAGCAGTTGGCCTTCGGCCAAGCCGGGCAGCACCCAGTCACTCATGGCGGCGAGTTCGTTCAGGCACAGGGCCATAGCTCCTTGCGACGGCCACAGCGCGGGACGCAAGTTCGGGTCAAAGGAAATGGATAGGCCGGCTTGCCGGGCTTGTGCGGCCAGGGCAAACACCAGCTCGCGCGCCGTGGGCGACACGCCCACAAAAATACCAGTCAGGTGCAAGTGCCGGGCTGATGCGCCGTAGCCGGGCGGCACGTCGCTTGGCTGCAAGGCGCTGGCGGCTGAGCCTTTGCGAAAGTACTCGGTCTGCGGGTCGCTTCCGTCGTCGTTGCGCGTTTTCAGCATGAAGCCGGTGAAGCGCGTGGCATCCAGACTCACATGCTGGCGGTCTATGCCTTCACGGTCCATCAGGCTCGACAAATAGCCGCCAAAGGCGTCTTGCCCCAACGCCGAGAAATAACCAACCTTCATACCCAGCCGCGCCAAGCCAATGGCGACGTTCAGTTCGGCCCCGGCGGCGCTGCGGGCAAAGGCCTCGACTTGCTCCAGCGGACCGGGCTGCTGCGCGGCAAACAGCACCATGGCTTCGCCGACAGTGATGACGTCGAACTGAGGGTTGGCGACCATGCCGGCTTAGAGATTAGGCGCGAGCAAGCGCTCCAGGTCTTGCACTGCCACGCCGCGGCGCTTGGCCAGGTCGTGCACCTGGTCGTCGCCGACCTTGCCCACATTGAAGTAAACGCTGTCCGGATGGCTCAAGTAAAAACCGCTGACGCTGGCTGCGGGCGTCATGGCCAGGCTTTCAGTGAGAGCCATGCCGATCTCGTCGGCTCTCAAGAGGTCGAACATGGCTTGCTTGACGCTGTGGTCTGGGCAGGCCGGGTAGCCCGGCGCGGGGCGAATGCCCTGGTATTTCTCGGCGATCAAGTCCTCGGTGCTGAGCGACTCGGCCGGCGCGTAGCCCCACAGGTCTTGGCGCACGCGCTTGTGCATGGCTTCGGCAAAGGCTTCGGCCAGGCGGTCAGCCAGCGCCTTGAGCATGATGGACGAGTAGTCGTCGTGGTCATCCACAAAGTACCTTTCCTTTTTCTCCGCGCCAATGCCGGTGGTCACCGCAAACAGGCCAATGTGGTCTTGCACATGGAAGTTGTCGCTGCCTTCGGCACCGGCTGCACCGGCACGGGCGGCGGCCACGTCGGGCGGCAAAACCTTGGGCGCGATGAAGTCCGACAGGCAGCGGCTGGGCCGCATGACCAACTTGCCGTCGGCGTCGGGCACGGCCGTCTTTTCAGCTTGCTGGCGCAGGCCGTGCCAGGTCATGGCCACTTCGCTGCGGGTTTCGTCGGTGTAGATCTCGATGTCGTCGCCCACGCTGTTGGCCGGATACAGCGCGATCACGCCGTTGGCTGTCAACCAGCGGCCGTCGATCAGGCGCTTGAGCATGCGCTTGGCGTCTGCATACACGCGCACGGCCTCGGTGCCCACCACCTCGTCTTTCAAGATCGCGGGGTAGGGGCCGGCCAAGTCCCAGGTCTGGAAGAACGGGCCCCAGTCGATGTAGGGTTCCAGCTCGGCCAAGTCAAAGTTCTTGAAGACGCGCCGGCCAATGAACTTGGGCACGGGCGGGTGGTAATGCACCCAGTCCAGATGCGTCGCGTTGGCCCGGGCCTTGGCAATCGGCCACATGGGCGTCTGCTTTTTGTTGGCGTGCTGCTCGCGCACTTTGACGTAGTCGGCGTTCAGGTCGTCGATGTACTTGCCAGCCTGGTCGGACAGCAGGCTTTGCGCCACGCTCACGCTGCGGGACGCATCGGGCACATAGACCACGGGGCCTTCGTAGTGCGGCGAAATTTTCACGGCCGTGTGCACGCGGCTGGTGGTGGCGCCGCCAATCAAGAGCGGGATTTTCTTGATGCGGAAGTGGTCGTCTTTTTGCATCTCGGCCGCGACGTACTGCATCTCTTCCAGGCTGGGGGTGATCAGGCCCGAGAGGCCCACAATGTCCGCGCCTTCGACCTTGGCCCGCGCCAAAATCTCGTGGCAGGGCACCATCACGCCCATGTTCACCACTTCAAAGTTGTTGCACTGCAAGACCACGGTGACGATGTTCTTGCCAATGTCGTGCACGTCGCCCTTGACGGTGGCGATGATGATCTTGCCCTTGGTTTTCACGTCGCCGCCTGCGGCCTCTAAAAGCAGCTTTTCAGCCTCAATGTAGGGCAGCAAATGCGCCACGGCCTGCTTCATCACGCGGGCGCTCTTGACCACCTGCGGCAGGAACATCTTGCCCTGGCCGAACAAGTCACCGACCACGTTCATGCCGTCCATCAACGGGCCTTCAATCACGTGCAACGGCCGACCGCCGTCGGCCTGGATGGCTTGCCACATTTCTTCGGTGTCTTCGGTGATGAACTCGTTCATGCCGTGCACCAGCGCGTGGCTCAAGCGCTCACGCACTGGCAGCGCGCGCCATTCGTTCTTTTTGCTGTCGTCCTTGGCGCCACTCTTGGCGGTTTCGGCCACTTCAATCAAACGCTCGCCGGAATCAGGCCGGCGGTTCAGCACCACGTCTTCCACCCGTTCGCGCAGCGTTGGCTCCAGGTCGTCGTACACGCCGACCATCCCCGCGTTGACGATGCCCATGTCCATGCCAGCCTGGATCGCGTGGTACAAAAATACGGTGTGAATCGCTTCGCGCACCGGGTCGTTGCCGCGAAAGCTGAAGGACACATTCGACACGCCGCCTGAGACCTTGGCGCCGGGCAGGTTGGCCTTGATCCAGCGCGTGGCTTCGATGAAGTCCACCGCGTAGTTGTTGTGCTCTTCAATGCCGGTGGCAATGGCAAAAATGTTCGGGTCAAAGATGATGTCTTCAGGCGGGAAACCCACTTCGTCGACCAGCACGCGGTAGGCCCGCTCGCAAATCTCAATCTTGCGCTGGTAGGTGTCGGCCTGGCCTTGTTCGTCAAAGGCCATGACCACAGCCGCAGCCCCGTAGCGCTTGAGCAACTTAGCTTGGTGCTTGAAGGGCTCTAGCCCTTCCTTCATGGAAATCGAGTTGACGATGCCCTTGCCCTGGATGCAGCGCAGGCCCGCTTCAATGACGCTCCATTTGGACGAGTCGATCATGATGGGCACGCGAGCAATGTCGGGCTCAGACGCAATCAGGTTCAAAAACCGGACCATCGCGGCCTGGCTGTCGAGCATGGCCTCGTCCATGTTGATGTCGATGATCTGCGCGCCGTTTTCCACCTGCTGCCGGGCTACCACCAGCGCCTGCTCGTAGTCGCCGTTCAGGATCATCCGGGCAAACGCCTTGGAGCCGGTGACGTTGGTGCGCTCGCCGATGTTGACGAAGAGATTGCCCGCGCCAATGCTGACTGGCTCGAGGCCAGAGAGCTTCATGGAAGGAACGGAAGAGGAAAGAGAGGAAGAAGACACGGACTCACCTTGGGACAAAGGTGAGCGTCGTTGCAAAAACGATTCCCAAGCCTGACTTCGCGCGGAGGCGAAGCTGCAACGCTCCTTGGGAAGGCTGGATTTTAAGCGATGGGCGCGGCGTAGACAGGCCCAGCCCGGCGGCTAGCTTGAAAAGCCCGCGTTGACGCAACGCGCGGCGGCCAAGTCCCAGCCGGCCCAGCCGCAGCTTTTGAAAAACACCGGCCCCTGCGACTGAGCAGCGCTCCAGAGGGAGGGGCGCTGGTTGACGATATCGGCCAGGCTGGGAAAGGCCGCCACGTCCAGCCCGGCTTGCAGCAAGTCACCGGCTTCATGGTCGGCGTCCCGCGTGTCGACCACCACCCGGCCGTGCTCGGCAAAGTAGCGGCACACCTCGGGCGCCCACTCGACCATGCGCGGCGTGAAGGCGCCCACGGCGGCCACAAAAGCATCGGTCCGCGGCTGGACCTTGAGCGCGACTTCTTGCGCGCTGGTGCAGCTGACCACCAAGGAGCAGTCGCTGAGGGCGGCGTTCGGGTCGTCGCAGCGCTCGGCTTGCACGCCCAGGCTGCGCGCATGCGCCACCAAGGCATCGGCGCTGGCGCGGGTACGCGAAGCCACCAACACCTGGCGCACGCCCAGGCCGTCGACAAACGCTTCCAAGTGCGAGCGGCCCTGCACACCCGCGCCGACGATCAAGAGCTTGCCACCCGGCGCGGGCGCCAGTTGCTGCGCAGCCAGCAAAGAAACAGCGGCCGTTCGCCGGGCGGTGACGGTCGGGCCGTGCAGCACGGCCACGCGGCAGCCATCCCGCGCGTCAAACACCACCACATCACCTTGAATCGCCGGCAAACCGCGAACTGCGTTGTCCGCCACGAAGGTGATGAGCTTAGTGATCGCCACCTGCGCGTCAGACGCTGGCATGACAAACAAGCTGCCGCCACTGGCCAAGGGCTGCACGATGCGCGGCGGCACGGACACCGACGGATCAGTCAGCACCGCACGGATGCTTTGCGCCAATGCGTCGTAGGGCAAGGCCAGCGCGGTTTGTTCGGGGCTCAGGCTGTCGGGGTTGTGGCTCATGGCTTTAGGCCTCTGAAGTTGGATGCGGCTCAAATCGCGTCAGGGGTCGCGCAGGCTCAGCAGCAGCTGCTCGACCGCATGACTGCAATCGCGCGGGCCGCGCGTGCAGTGCAGAGCAATCGGCGGCACGTCCACGGTTTGACTCGGCATGCCCGGGCGTTCGACCAGCAGCTGACCCGGTTGCGTGACGCTGACGCGGTAGTCCGGGTATTGCCCGTTGATCTTGCCGGCGAGCAATGAATCCCAGGAGGGTGGTTGTTGGCCGCAGGCGACCAAGCTCAAGGCGGCAGCGACGCTGAGCGCCAGGAAAAACCCGCGCCCACTTCGTCGCAGCAGACCCGTCAAGCCGCTTCTTTGTAAAAAGGCCCAGCCCCCAAGGTACGCGGACCCAGCGGGGCCACGGCTTGGTGAATGGCGCCTATGTGTTCGGGTGTGGTGCCGCAGCAGCCGCCGACGATGTTGACCAGGCCTTCGGCCGCGAACTCGCGCAGCAGGCGGCTGGTGACTTCCGGCGTTTCGTCAAAGCCGGTTTCGCTCATGGGGTTGGGCAGGCCGGCATTGGGGTAGCAGCTGATGAAGGTTTCGCCCGCGACCTTGGCCAGCTCCTGGATGTAGGGTCGCATGAGCGTGGCGCCTAAAGCGCAGTTCAGGCCCACGGCCAGCGGCTGGGCGTGGCGCACGCTGTGCCAAAACGCAGTGACGGTCTGCCCACTCAAGATGCGGCCCGAGGCGTCAGTCACGGTGCCGCTGATGATGAGGGGCAGGCGCTCGCCCGAGTGGTCGAAGTATTCGTCAATGGCGAACAGCGCAGCCTTGGCGTTGAGGGTGTCAAAAATCGTTTCGACCAAGATCACGTCGCTGCCGCCCTTCACCAACGCTTCGGTCTGTTCGTAGTACGCCTGGCGCAGCTCTTCAAAATTGGTGTTGCGCGCGCCGGGGTCGTTCACGTCGGGGCTGATGCTGGCGGTCTTGGGCGTGGGGCCGAGGGCGCCGACCACGTAGCGCGGTTTGTCGGGGGTAGAAAACTTGTCGCAGGCGGCGCGGGCCAGCCGGGCGGACTCGTAGTTCATCTCCACAGCCAGGTGCTGCATGTCGTAGTCGGCCTGGGCGACGGTGGTGGCGCCAAAGGTGTTGGTCTCGATCAAATCCGCACCGGCAGCCAGGTAGCCTTCGTGAATGGACTGGATCACGTCCGGGCGGGTCAGGCTCAAGAGCTCGTTGTTGCCCTTGATGTCCTTGTGAAAGTCCTTGAAACGCTCGCCCCGGTACTGCTCTTCAGAGAGCTTGAAGCGCTGGATCATGGTGCCCATGGCGCCATCGAGGATGGCGATGCGCTGTTTCAGGCTGGCGGGCAGGGCTTGGGCACGGGTGTAGGTAGGAAGCGTCATGGCGCCATTGTAGAAACCCGTTCATCGGCAACGCCATCCGCCTCAACACCCCAAGCGCCCCCAAACCCATCCCTTGCCTTGCCCGTTGTAGGCAGCGCTTGGGTGGGCTGCTTTGCGTCTGCTGACCTGACTCAAGCAGCTGTGGCGGCAACGGCTGTCTAAAAATAATTCCAAAGGTTAGTATCCGTGCTTCTGTAACGAGCACTTTATGGCTATTAATTGGAATGAAATCAAGAGCCGGTCATTGCTTTTCAGTAAGACCTGGGCCGACGCCAGCAACGAAGACAGCCAAGCCAAGCCCTTTTGGATCGACTTCTTTGAAATCTTTGGCATCACCAACAAACGCGTCGCCACCTTTGAACTGAACGTCAAAAAACTCGGCGGCGCCCAAGGCTTTGTGGACTTGTTTTGGCCCGGCGTGCTGCTGGTCGAGCACAAGTCCCGCGGCAAAAACCTGGACGACGCGGTGGACCAGGCCATTGGCTACCTGCACAACCTCAGCGAGCGCGACCTGCCCCAGCTGGTGGTGGTCTGCGACTTTGCCCGCTTTCGGGTGCGCCTCCTGGCCACGGGCGAGACCGTCGAGTTTGAGCTCAAGCACCTGCACAAACACATCAAGCTCTTTGGCCTGCTGGCGGGCTACAAGGTGCAAGACATCCGCTCGGAAGACCCGGTCAACATCAAGGCCGCCGAACGCATGGGCCGCCTGCACGACGCCCTGAAAGCCTCAGGCTACAGCGGCCACGCACTCGAAGTGCTGCTGGTGCGCCTGCTGTTTTGCTTGTTTGCCGACGACACGGGCATCTTTCAGCCCGCGCAATCGTTTCGCGACTTTGTCGAAGAACGCACCGCGCCCGACGGCTCGGACTTGGGGCCGCGCCTGGGGCAACTGTTTCAGGTGCTCAACACACACGAGAGCCAACGCAGCAAAAACATCGACGAACAGCTGGGCCAATTTGCCTACATCAACGGCCGCCTGTTTGAAGAAACCCTGCCCATGGCCGACTTCAGCACCGCCATGCGTGAAGCCCTGCTGGACGCCTGCGGCCTGGACTGGTCGGCCATCAGCCCGGCCATCTTTGGCAGCTTGTTCCAAAGCATCATGGACGAAAAAGCCCGCCGCAACCTGGGCGCGCACTACACGTCTGAGGCCAACATCCTCAAGCTCATCAAGCCCCTGTTTCTGGACGAACTGCACGCCGAGTTCGAGCGCGTCAAAGGCCACCGCAACAAACTGTTTGAGTTTCACAAAAAGCTGCGCCAGCTGACGTTTTTTGACCCGGCCTGTGGGTGCGGCAACTTCTTGGTGATCAGCTACCGCGAACTGCGCGAGCTGGAGCTGAAGGTGCTACGCGCCGACCACGAACTGAGCCCCCACAAAGGCCAGCTGGGGGTGGACGTGCACGGCCTGATCGGCGTGAACGTGGACCAATTCTTTGGCATCGAGATCGAAGAGTTTCCGGCGCAAATTGCCCAAGTGGCCCTGTGGCTGCTAGACCACCAAATGAACCTGCGCGTGAGCGTGGAGTTTGGCCTGTACTTTGCCCGCATCCCGCTCAAGAGCTCACCGCAAATACGCCACGCCAACGCGCTGCGGCTGGACTGGAACGAGGTTCTGCCTGCGGAGCGGTGCAGTTATGTGTTGGGCAATCCGCCGTTCCTTGGAAAGCAATACCAGACACCAGATCAGAAGGCCGATGTCGCACCGATTTATCAAGCGGTTGAAGGTGGTGGCGTTTTGGACTTCGTTGCCGCTTGGTACATCAAAGCAGCCACCTATGCCAAGGCAAACCCTACGCTCAGCATCGGCTTTGTGTCCACCAACAGCATTGTTCAAGGTGAGCAGGTTGGCGTCCTCTGGAGCTGGCTGATCGCTCAAGGGATCAAGATCAACTTTGCTCACCGCACCTTCAAATGG
Organism: Polaromonas sp.; assembly: GCA_040400935.1. GTDB lineage: Bacteria > Pseudomonadota > Gammaproteobacteria > Burkholderiales > Burkholderiaceae_C > Polaromonas. The sequence continues at coordinate 44,156 of JBBAPH010000023.1, read as the reverse complement.
AGCAATGAAGCGTCCGGCAATGCCGCTGTGCACTGCATCATCATTGGATTCTCATACGCTAATGCCGCACTGAAAACCATTTATGAATATGAAGTGGTAAACGGAGAGCCTTTGGCTGTTGCCGCAAAAAATATCAACCCCTATCTAGTTGATGCACCAGACGTGGTGCTCCCATCTCGCCGCACGCCCATCTGTAATGTTGCGCCGATCATCTTTGGTTCCATGGCCAATGATGGAGGAAACTTTTTCTTAACTGACCAAGAGAAAGAAGATTTGCTGAGCGCGTGCACTGAAGCATCAAATTGGATACGACCTTTCCTTGGTGCCGAAGAATTCATCAACAACATTCCGCGCTGGTGTCTGTGGCTCAAAGATTGTCCGCCTGCAGTGTTGCGCAGGATGCCGCCGATCATGGATCGCGTTCAAAAAGTAAAGACACTGCGTTCTGCCAGCACAAGAAAAGCCACTCAAGACTTGGCCGGAACACCATCCTTGTTTGGCGAAATTCGACAGCCTGAATGCGGGAGCTATTTGTTGATACCCCGCGTGTCATCTGAAAAACGAGCACACATACCAATCGGATTTATTGACCATTTCACCATCGCTAGCGATGCGACCTTGATTATTCCGTCTGCATCGCTGCTTCATTTCGGCGTTATGACCAGCACCATGCACAACGCATTCATGCGTTTCACCTGCGGGCGACTGAAAAGTGATTTCCGATACTCCAACACCATCGTCTACAACAACTACCCCTGGCCCGGCTTCGTTGGCGAGGCACTCAGCGACAAACACCGCACCGCCATCGAACAAGCCGCCCAAAGCGTGCTCGATGCCCGCGCCCAATTTGCCAGCTCATCACTGGCCGACCTCTACGACCCGCTGACCATGCCCCCGGCCCTGCTCAAGGCCCACCAAAAACTAGACACCGCCGTAGACGCCGCCTACCAACCCAGCGGCGGCAAAAGGACCTACTCCTCCGACGCCGAACGCGTGGCCTTCCTGTTCGAGCTGTACCAACGCATCACCAACCTGCTGCCTGCGGCATCCGCAAAGAAGACACTTAAATCCAAATCCAAATCCAATTCCAAATCCACGGAAAGCTAATAGATATGACCGAATTGACCCATTCACGAAAGCGGAAAAATTTGCGCGAATACTCTTTTTGCAGTGCGAGGAGAAGATTGTTCCCCGCCGCTGACATGAAATCACAAGAAGAATCGGAATGATCGAAATTAAGGACTTGGCTGGCCTCAGCAAACCATTGACGCGACTTATCGAAGTAATTTCTGAGGGCGTCGGCGCGGTATCGCGGTCATATCTTGCAAAGCAAAACTCAGAAGCTAAAGCACATGAAATTCGCGTTATATCCGCAGCCCTTAAAGATGTTGCGGAACAACATCATCTTCCGGTCGTTTACAAGGCAGGCGCAATTGAGGTTTGGCAGAAGCCAGAAGATCGAACATTGGCTTTTGATGCACTCCCAGCCGAAGAGCGGAGTGCACTTCGACTTGATTATCAGGAGCGGAAGCTACAAAAGAATATTGAGAGCATTACCTCTGCAGCTGCGGCCGAACTTTCAAAGGTTGACGACATAGCGGACGAAAAACCTGACGAGGATTGGATCACTCGCTTCTTTAGTTCAGCCAAAGACATATCTTCTGAGCAGATGCAAGATCTCTGGGGCAGGGTACTTGCTGGAGAAATCAAGAAGCCAGGGAGTTATTCGTTAAAGACACTCGAATTCTTGAGGAACGTAACAAAAGCAGATGCTGCCGCATTAGAACATCTAGGTAAGATTTCGCTTAAATATGGAAACAGAACTTTCATTGCTACTCACGACCAAAAATGGCTTCAACAGCATTTGCGAGTCTATGCTGAACATCACTTTTCCTTGAGCGAAATGGGTGCGATGTACCCGACAGATCTGAGCCTGAGAATATTTCGTGATGACTCGACGCAGGAAGAAATTTTTGACGCTGGGGATCTCATTTTGTTAGTTAATCGAGGGGAAATTAAGACCGAGATTCAGCTTCCGATATGGAATTTCACGACGGTAGGGTGTGAACTATTAGCACTTATTCCAAAGACAAATAACGAGCAATATCTAGAGTCGCTAGGATTATTTTTCGTTGAAATGAAAGCTAGTGCGCGGATCGCGAAAATCATCGCAAGACTTCCTGATGGTCGAATTAGTTACAACAACATTCGCAATGTTGATAAAACATCAAAGCCGGACGATGCTAAGACCGGGGAATAACTTGGCAGTACACCGGACGCTTCGCGATAAAGCCGCGCAGCGTCGGTGAACCATACGCTGCAAGAGTCCGTCACCGTATCGGGTAATCCATCAAGACGTTCAAGACAGGCACCCGTGCCCCTTCGCCGAAATGCCCATCACCGATTCAGTTCTGTCTGCCCATCTCATGCGCTGAGCGGTAGTCCCCCTCTGCCTTCACATAAGCCAACAACTCCCCAAAAAACGGATGCCTGCACAGCGTGGACGAGTCGCCCACCAGCAGCAGCTTGCGCCGTGCGCGGGTCATGCCCACGTTCATGCGGCGGATGTCAGACAGGAAGCCGATCTCGCCTTGGGGGTTGCTGCGCGTCAAGGTGATGGCAATGATGTCGCGCTCTTGGCCCTGAAACGAATCGACAGTGCCCACGCTGAGCCTGAGTTGCAGCAACTGGTCATGCAACCGTCAAGGCTCCATGCGCACCACGGCAAGCGCTCCCACGGCACTGGCAAAACCTTGGACTGTTTGAATGGATGGCGTGCCCCTGCCACTTTCGATGCGTACCACCACGCTTTGGGTCGTGCCCATGCGTGCGGCCACATCGCCTTGCGTCGGGCCCGCTTTCATACGCGCTGCAATCAGTTCACGGGCCAGCTCAAACTCGGGCGCTTGCGCCTCAAGTCCCGCTGGATTTTCCCAATTTGGCATCGTCCTCGGCCCAACCTTCTATCGCAGGGTAATACCGTGTCGAACGGCCGTCACCGTATCGGGTGAGCAGCCCAAGCCTTTCCAGATCGATGAGGTCTCGGGCTGCGGTGGGTGTGGAGGTTTGCGCAATCCGCTCGTGCTTGCGCGTGGTCATGCCGCCTTCGTAACCTTTGGGGCCGGCATCCAGAAGCTTCTTCATTGTTTTTTGCTGACGCTCATTGAGAGAGACCGATGACATTTGGGCCTGAAACCGAATACGTTGAATGGCGGAATCGATGGTGCGGTTGGCGAATTGGTTGGCCAGATCAATTTGCGCCAGCATCCATTCGACCCATGCCGTCACGTCCATGCTTTTGGAGCGTTGTGCCCGCTCTAGCTCGCGGTAGTACTGGTCTTTGCACGACTCGATTTGCCGCGACAGTGTCACGATTCGCCCAGGCTGGCCCATGTCTTGGCCCAGTGCCAGTTGCAAGATGGCCCGGCCTAGTCGCCCGTTGCCATCGTCAAACGGGTGCAGCGTCTCGAACCATAGATGCGAGACAGCGGCACGCACCAAGCCGTCCATGGGCTGCGGCCCGACTTTGGGCTGGGTTTGCTTGAACCAATTCAAAAAAGCGTCCATCTGCTCGGCCAGACCTTCGGCGGGTGGCGCGGCGTAATGCACCTTGCTGTGGCCCACGGCCCCACTGACGATCTCCATGGGCACAGAACGCAAAGCGCCCACATCGATGCGCTGCATGCCCGAAAAACCCGTGGGGAAAAGCGCCCCGTGCCAACTGCACAGCCTCTCCAGCGTCAAGGGTGCGTCAGTGTTGAGGGTGGCGTCTTGCAACACATCGATCAGCCCCTCGATGTTGCGCCCGCCTTCGCGCACGGGGACCCCAGAGGTGTCGAGGCCCAAGCGCCGGGCCACGGAGGAGCGAACACTTTCAGGGTCCAGCTTTTCGCCTTCAATCGCAGAGGTGGTCAATGCCTCTTGCGTCAGCGAGTCGCGGATGTGGGGCTGCAGCCCTTCCAGGCCAATCGCCTCCGCTTTGCCAAGAAGAAATCCTTGGGATGTTCTTGCGGCCGCCAATGGCGCCTGGATTCGCTGCGCGTCGAACGCCAATGCTGGCCACTCTGGCAGCTGCCAAATCCAACGTTGATATGATTTCATGGCTTAATCATATCAATATATGATTTGAATGGAATGAAAATCGTATCGTGCGCGGGTCATGCCCACGTTCATGCGGCGTATGTCAGACAAAACCGATCTCGCCTTGGGGGTTGCTGCGTGTCAAGGTGATGGCAATGATGTCGCGCTCTTGGCCTTGAAACGAATCGACGGTGCCCACGCTGAGAGCGGTACAGGGCCATCACGCCGATGGCGGGCCGTAAGTGTGCGTGTTCTCTGTGATGAGCACTTGCGCAGAGATACCCAAGCCTTTGTTCAAGTTTCGGATCATGCGCAGCGTGAGGGGGCGTTTGTGGCTGAGCACTTCATAGACCCGGTTGGGCTGACCGATCATCGGCTCAAGGTCTTTGATCGATAGCCCCGCTTGGTCCATGCGGAATTTGATGGCTTCCACGGGGTCTGGCAGATCAATCGGATGGTGCTTGCGCTCATAGGCCTCAATCAAGGTCGAGAGCACATCCAGGCGTTCGCCATCGGGCGTGTCAGGCGATGGGTCTTGATCCACCAGCGTTGACACCACGCGCAGTGCAGCACGGTAATCTTTTTCTGTGCGGATGGGGGTGATTTCCATGATGTTCTCCTTGACGCTCACGACTGATCCACTGAGGCCGCATCGACCTTGTCGTATTCGGCATGCGTGCCGACAAACTTGATGTAGGCGATTTGCATCCGGTAGGCAAAGGCGACGATGAGCCGGTACTTGTTGCCTGCAATGTTGAACACGATGCGGTTGTTGCCAACAATGCTGGCGCTTGCGTATTGCAATTTGACATCGCCTGGGGATTTCCATTCGGCGCGACACGCCTCACCGTGCCAAGTTTTCAAAGGTTCTTCTGAGTCCCCGCGCCCGGGCTTTTCCCAAAATGTCTTGAGGGTGGATACGGCAATGACTCGCATGGTTGCATTTTAGTCCCGAATTGGGACTGGTGGCGTTTGGTGGTCTTACCCGTGACGTTTTGTCACGGGTTGATACTGGGGCTTCAGATGGCAAACAGCGCGCGAGCGGGCACCAACTTAGGCCACCTCACTAGCCGTGCGGTAACCCCCCACGCCCTTCACATAAGCCAACAACTCCCCAAAAAACGGATGCCTGCAAAGCGTGGACGAGTCGCCCACCAGCAGCAGCTTGCGCCGCGCGCGGGTCATGCCCACGTTCATGCGGCGGATGTCAGACAAAAAGCCGATCTCGCCTTGGGGGTTGCTGCGTGTCAAGGTGATGGCAATGATGTCGCGCTCTTGGCCCTGAAACGAATCGACGGTACCCACGCTGAGCCTGCGTTGCAGCAGCAAGTCGTTCAGCACGGCGCTGTCTTCAATGGCGTCTTTCAAATAGTTGATTTGGGCGCGGTACGGTGCGATGACGCCGATGCTGAGCGGGCGCTGATCTGGGTCGGTGGGGTCGCCCAGCGCCAGCAGCTGCGCCAGGCGCTCCAGCAGCAAGTGGGCTTCTTCGGGGTTGGCGGTTGAACGGCTTTCGGGGATGGCCAGTTCTTGGTAGCCGCAGCCTGCCGTGTCGATGAATTCCACCGGCCAGTCGGGTGCAAAGCGCGGGTCGTAAGCAGCCAAGTCGGCATGGCGCACGCTGGGGTGCGGCACCAGTTGGCCACCATAAAACTTCTCGGAGCTGAAGCCCATGATGTGCGCGTGCATGCGGTATTGCGTGGTGAGCATGCGTGCTGTGCCCGGTTGCCGCTGGATGCACTTTTCAAACAGGGTTTCGCGCAGGCCTTCGCGGGCGGCTTTTTCGCTTTTGACTGTGGGCGGCAGCTGGTGGTGGTCGCCCGCCAACACCAGGCGCTGGCCCTTGGCAATGGGAATCCAGCAACCCGGCTCCAAGGCCTGAGCGGCTTCGTCGATGAAGACGGTCTCAAAGCTCAGGTGGCGAATGTGGCGGTGGCTGGCGCCCACCAGCGTGCAGGTGATGACTTGCACCGATTCGAGCACGTCCTCGGTCATGAAGCGCTCCAAATCGTCGGCAGCTTGGCGCAGCGTGCGCGCTTCATCTTTGAGCCATTGGCGGCGCTCTCGCTCCTCAAAACCAAAGTTGCGAACGCGTTCGCTGGCGGTCTGGCGGTGCTGTTCAGCGGTTTGACGCATCGCGTGCATCTTGGCGTAGCTGGCGTGGGCCATCACCCCGGCGTCGAGCGTGTGTTTGAGCAGCAGCTCCGACACGCGGCTGGGGTTGCCCAAGCGGATGACGTTGACACCGCGCTCGGCCAGCTTTTCGGTCAGCAGGTCCACGGCGGTGTTGGAGGGGGCGCACACCAGCACGCGCCGCTCGCGCCGTATGGTTTCAAGAATGGCTTGCACCAGCGTGGTGGTTTTGCCCGTGCCGGGCGGGCCGTGGATGATGGCCACGTCTTGCGCCGTGACCACATGGCGCACTGCCACCAGCTGCGAGTCGTTGAGCGCACTGGGGTAAAACAGGTCGTCGGCTTGGGGCTCGCGAAAAGTTGCCTGCCGGGCACCCAGAAGCACGTCGCGCAGTTCGGCCAAGCGGTTGCCTTGTGCGGCCCTGACGGCGCTCAGGGCCTGGTTCATCTCGCGGTAGCTCACCTCGTCAAACGTGAGGTCAATGCCGAGCGTGCTTCCGTTGAGGGTGCTGCCGTTGAGGGTGCTGCCGTCCAGCACCCAGTCGGGCAGCGCTTCTTTGGTGGTGGCCAGCACCAGCTTGTTGCGCCGCACGCGGGTCACCACGCCACTCACCACGGGCCGATCTGCCCCTGAGTAGCCGGGCGCACTGCTGAACAGCGCCGCAGCAGCCCCCACCTGAAACAAATGCAGGTCTTGCCGATGCGCCGGACGCTCCAGCTCCAGCACCACCTTGCCGCCAAAACCGATGTCTTCTTGGGTGATGGCGACGGGGTACCAGGTCAGGCCACGCCGACGGCGCTCTTTGATGCTGGCACTGGCATTTTTGAGCTTGAACTGCGCCTGGTCTTCCTGTTGCTCCAGTTGCATGAGCGCACGCACATGGCGTAACTCACTTTGAACAGCATCTTGAACAGGGCTTGAGGCGGTGGGGGTCGGGTCTTGGTCAGCCAAAGGTCAATCTACTTAACCACTATCGGTAAATTTCACGCCGATTGCCAACCTGAATCACCAGAACGCACAAAGCGCCGTCCTGAATGTCACAAATCACTCGGCAATCGCCCACCCGGTAGCGCCAGAATCCTCCGTGCGGCCCGGTCAATGCTTTGCCCGCATTGCGCGGGCTTTCCAGTCCGACGATGCGCTCATCCATAAAGTCAACGATCCGCCGCGCCATCAGTTTGTCAAGCTTACGCAGCTGACCTTTGGCCGTGTCGGCGTATTCAATTGTCCAGGCCAAGGTCTTTTCTCACGTCCGCAGCGGAATGCACCTGTTCTTTCCCTTGACGGACACGCTCAACCACATCGGCAGCAAGGTAGTAGTCCTCCATTTCCTCGATGCCCTGCTCGATGATTTGGCGAAGGTAAAAGGCTTTTGTGCGTCCAGTCTGAGAAGCGAGATAGTCGAGCCTTTGCTCAGTCTCTGGAGAAAGGCGAATTGAAGTTGCCATACAGAATCCTCCTCCTGAATACTTGTATTTAATGTATCACGAGGGGCTTGTCTTGGCCATCCTCACGCGCCGAACAGGAAGCGGTGGTGCTGAGTGAGCCCCCGACCCGGCCCTCCCCCAGAGGGGGGAGGGAGACAGTCCGAGAGGGGAGAGACTGGCCAAGAGGAGAAGCACTCTGAAAGTTGCAGAAATTCGAACGGGCGTGCCTGCGATGCAGCCGGTAGCGTTGCAACTGAAGAGGCCGGCCACCGTCATCCGCGACAATACGCGCTTCGCCTTTTCGCCCCCACAGACCCTGATGAAAAACCTGCGCCCCCAAGAAGCCTGGCAGTACGTGCAAAGCCAGCCCGACGTGCTGTTTGTGGACGTGCGCATGGAAATCGAGTCCATGTATGTGGGCCGCCCGCCCGGCGTGGTCAATGTGCCTTGGTACGAATACCCCGACATGCAGGCCGACCCTGAGCGCTTTGCCGAGCAGGTGCTGCGCGAAGCGCGTGACAAGACCCAGCCGGTGCTGCTGATCTGCCGCTCCGGCCAACGCACGGTGGCCGCGGGCGCCGCGCTCGAAGCTGCGGGCTTTGCCGACGTGGCGCATGTGGTCCACGGTTTTGAAGGCGACTTGGACGACAACTTTCACCGCTCGCGCATTTCGGGCTGGCGCGCTGACGGCCTGCCCTGGGAACAGATGTAACACTGCCCGCAGGCGCGCCAATGGGTGATCATTCGCGCCATCATTCGGGTCAGCAGCTGCAGGCCTCGCATCCTTTTTATCCGGACTCCCTTTGCCGCCCACCGCCTTGTCCTCCACACCGTCCCCGCTGAACATCCTGGGCGAGGTGTTTGGCTACAGCAGCTTTCGGGGGCCGCAAGCTGCCATCGTGGACCACGTGGTGCAAGGCGGCGACGCGCTGGTGCTGATGCCCACTGGCGGCGGCAAGTCCCTGTGCTACCAAATCCCGGCGATTGCACGGCAGCAAGCCGGCCACGGCGTGACGGTGGTCATCTCGCCCTTGATTGCGCTGATGCACGACCAGGTGGGTGCGCTGCACGAAGCCGGCGTGTCCGCTGCATTTTTGAACTCCACGCAAACCCAAGAAGAAAGCAGCGCGCTCGAAAAGCAGTTGCTGCGCAACGAGCTGACGCTTTTGTACGCCGCGCCTGAACGCATCAACACGCCCCGCATGAAGGGCTTGCTCAGCTCCCTGCACGAGCGAGGCTTGCTGAGTTTGTTTGCGATTGACGAGGCGCATTGCGTGAGCCAGTGGGGCCACGACTTTCGGCCCGAGTACCGCTCGCTGAGCCTGCTGCACGAGACCTTTCCCGACGTGCCGCGCATGGCGCTGACGGCCACGGCCGACGCGCTGACCCGCCAAGACATGATCGAGCGGCTCAAGCTGGAAGACGCGCGGCAGTTCGTCAGCAGCTTTGACCGGCCCAACATCCGCTACACGATTGTTGAAAAAACCGACCCCACGCGGCAGCTGCTGCGCTTTATAGAAACCGAGCACCCGGGGGAGGCGGGCATTGTGTATTGCCAGTCGCGCAAGCGGGTCGAAGAAATTGCCGACATGCTGGCCGGCGCCGGGCTGAACGCCATGGCCTATCACGCCGGGCTGGACGCGTCGGTGCGCCAACAACGGCAAGACCGTTTCTTGCGCGACGACGCCATGATCATGGTCGCGACCATCGCTTTTGGCATGGGCATCGACAAGCCCGACGTGCGTTTTGTGGCGCACCTGGACATGCCCAAGAACATCGAAGGCTATTACCAGGAAACAGGCCGAGGCGGCCGCGACGGCCTGCCCGCCAATGCGTGGATGACTTACGGCCTGCAAGACGTGGTGAACCAGCGCCGCATGATCGACACCAGCGAAGTGGCGAGCGAAGAGTTCAAGCAGGTCATGCGCGGCAAGCTTGATGCTTTGCTGGCGTTGGCTGAAGACACGGGTTGCAGGCGGGCGGGTTTGCTGCGGTATTTTGGGGAAGAGCTCAAAGATGCGGGTGACGCGGAACTGCCAACAGCGTCAGGCAACGAGCCCCCACCCCTGACCCTCCCCCAGGGGGGGAGGGAGGCCAGCGGGGCAGCCACCTTTCCGACGGACCGCCCCGAGGAAAGGAGCGCCCCCTCGGGGGGCAGCGAAGCACATGCAGTGGCAAGCGTGGGGGCGCATAGCTTCTTTTGTGGGAATTGCGACAACTGCCTGAACCCCCCGGCAGTTTGGGACGCCACCGATGCCGCCCGCAAAATGCTCAGCTGCATTTACCGCGTGCAGCAGGCCAGCGGCATCAGCTTTGGTGCTGGTCATTTGATGGACATTCTGCGCGGCAAGGCCACCGAAAAGGTGTTGCAGCACGCGCACGACAAGCTGAGCACCTTTGGCATTGGCGCGGCGCTGAGCGAGTCGCAATGGCGCGGCGTGTTGCGCCAATTGATTGCCAAGAACATGGTGCGGGTGGACAGCGAAGCCTTCAACACCTTGGTGCTGCTGCCCGACGCGCGCGCCGTGTTGCGTGGCGAGGTGGCGGTGATGCTGCGCGAGCAAGCTCCCGCGGGCAGCGCGCCGCGCAAACGCAGCGGCAAGCCCACCAAAACATCCGTCAAAGGCCTGGCCGAAGCCAGCCTCAATGCGGGCGCGTTGGAGCGCCTGGGCAAGCTCAAAGCTTGGCGCGCCGAGGTGGCCCGGGAACACAACCTGCCGGCCTTCCTGATCTTCCCCGACGCCACCTTGCGCGCCGTGGCCGAAACCCAGCCGCAGACCTTGCGTGACCTGGAAGGCATCAGCGGCATTGGTGTGAAAAAGCTGGAAGCTTATGGGGCAGAGGTGTTGCGGGTGATCACGGCGGCCTGAGCGGTCAACTCTTCCCTTTCTGATGAACACCAGGCTCGGCAAAGACCCTTCGACGGGCTCAGGGCGAACGGAAACGGAAACGGAAACGGAAACGGGTAGCTAAAGATACCGTTCGGGCTGAGCCTGTCGAAGCCTTCTTTGGCTCAGGGCGAGCGTTTGTTTCAGCGGGACCGCCCTTCAGTTAGCATCCTCAAAACGCCTGCCGCCCTAACCGCAGCGCCCCTCTTTTCATCTCATCGGGAACCCGCCATGAAACCAACCCAACCTTCACATCGCCTCCTGGCATGGACCGTCGCCGCACTGGCCTTTACCGCGCTGCCCGCGCAAGCCGGCAAAACACTGGACGCCATCAAGTCCCGCGGCCAAGTGGTGTGTGGCGTGAGCACCGGCGTGGCGGGGTTCTCCGCAGCGGACTCCAGCGGCAACTGGTCTGGCCTGGACGTGGACGTTTGCAAGGCCGTGGCCGCCGCCACGCTGGGCGATGGCAACAAGGTGAAGTACGTGCCGCTGGCCGCGCCGCAGCGCTTTGCGGCTCTGCAGTCCGGCGAAGTGGATGTGCTGTCGCGCAACACCACCTTCAGCCTGACGCGCGACGCCTCGCTGGGCCTGCACCAGACGGTGGTGACGTATTACGACGGCCAAGGTTTCATGGTGCCCGTGAAAAGCAAGATCAAGAGCGCCAAGCAGCTCAAGGGCCAAACGGTGTGCGTGCAGTCCGGCACCACCACCGAGAAAAACCTGAGCGATTTTTCGCGCGCCAACAAGCTGAGCATCAAGCCCGTGGTGTTTGAAAAGTTTGAAGCGGCCAACGCCGCCTACTTTGCCGGCCGCTGCGTGGCTTACACCACCGACGCCTCGGGCCTGGCCTCGGTGCGCAACAAGGAAGCCAAGAACCCGGCAGAGCATGTGATCTTGTCCGAGCTGATTTCCAAGGAGCCGCTGGGCCCGCTGGTGCGCCGCGGTGACGACGAGTGGTTTGCCATCGTCAAGTGGGTGATCTACGGTTTGATTGAAGCCGAAGACTACGGCGTGACCCAAGCCACGGTGGATTCGCTCAAGACCAGCAGCACCGACCCGGTGGTGCAGCGCCTGTTGGGCACGGCCGAAGACACCGGCAAGCTGCTGGGCCTGGACAAAGAGTGGATGGCTCGCGCCTTGAAAGCCACGGGCAACTACGGCGAGATTTTTGAGCGCAACGTCGGCCCCAGGTCGGCCCTGGGCTTACCACGCGGCGTGAACAACCAGTGGAACAAGGGCGGCCTGATGTACGCCTACCCGCTGCGTTGATGCGCGCCGCACGCGCGGGCAGGTCAGCGCCATGAGCAGCGCGCCTCGCCCACGTCCGCCTTCCACCCAAAGCCGCTGGTCCTGGCGCAGCCAAGCCCTTCGCGGCTGGGTGTACCAAGCACTCGCGCTGGCCGTGATTGCCGCCGCCCTGGCTTGGCTGGCACACAACACGCTGGCGAATATGCGCGAGCGCGGTATTCAAAGCGGTTTTGATTTTTTGCTGGCAACGGCGGGCTTTGACATTGGCGAAGGCCTGCTGGCCTATGAGTCCAACCAGCCCTACTGGCGCGCCTTTTTAGCGGGTGTGCTCAACACCTTGCGCGTGGCCTTGCCCGGCGTGCTGCTGGCCACCGTGCTCGGTACTTTGGTGGGGGTAGGCAGCCTGTCACGCAGCGCCTTGGTGCGGGCTTTTTGCCGCGCCTATGTGGAGGCTTTTCGCAACTTGCCGCTGCTGCTGCAACTGCTCATGTGGTACTTGCTGTTCACCGAACTGCTGCCCGACCCGACGGCGCCCTGGCAGGGTGGCGGCTGGTATTTGAGCAAAGGCGGCTTGAGCATGCCGCTGCCGGTGTGGGGCGAAACAGGTCTGCTGCTGCAATGGCCGCGGCAAGGCGAGTTTGCCGTCGAAGGGGGCGCGGCCCTGACGCCCGAGTTCATGGCGCTGCTGCTGGGCCTGGTTTTTTACACCGCCGCCTTTGTGGCCGAGGTGGTGCGCGCCGGGGTGCAGTCAGTCGTGCGCGGTCAGTCTGAAGCCGCCGCCGCGCTGGGCTTGAGCCGCCGCTTGGCCCTGCGCTTGGTGGTACTGCCGCAAGCGCTGCGCGTGATCATTCCGCCGCTGACCAACCAATACCTCAACCTCACCAAAAACTCGTCACTGGCGGTGGCCATTGGCTACCCGGACGTGGTGTCGATTGCCAACACCGCGCTCAACCAGACCGGCCGGGCGGTGGAATGCATTGCCATCATCATGCTGATTTACCTCAGCACCTCGCTGCTGACGGCGTGGGTGATGAGCCGCTACAACCGCCGTGCGGCGATTCGGGAGCGCTGAGCACCGTGACGGCGCAAACCACCGAACAGCTCATCCCCGCCCGCCCGGCCCCGGCGCCTGAGGGCGGTGCGCTGCGCTGGCTCAAGGCGAATCTCTTCAGCGACGGCCCGACCACGGTAGCGACGGTGTTGCTCGGCGGCTTGCTGCTGTGGTGGCTGCCCGTGCTGCTGGACTGGGCCGTGCTGCGCGCTGTGTGGCGGCCGGACCTGAACGCCTGCCACGCCGACGGCCTGGGCGCCTGCTGGGGCGTGGTCGCCGAGAAGTACCGCTTCATCCTGTTCGGTCGCTACCCGTTTGAAGAACAGTGGCGCCCGCTGGTGGCCACGCTCGCGCTCTTGGCTTTGCTCGTGGCCAGTTGCACGCGTGCTTTTTGGCGGCCCTGGTTGGCGCTGCTGTGGGTGCTGGTACTGACTCTGTTTTTTGGCCTGATGCAGGGCAGTTTGTTGGGCTTGAGCGCTGTGGACACAGACCGCTGGGGCGGCCTGCCGCTGACGCTGCTGCTGTCCACACTGTCGATTGCACTGGCCTTTCCGCTGGCAGTCCTGGTCGCACTGGGCCGGCAGTCACACCTGCCCGCCATCCGCAGCCTGTGCACGGTCTATGTGGAGCTGGTGCGCGGGGTGCCGCTGATCTCAGTGCTGTTCATGGCCTCGTTCATGTTCCCGCTGCTGCTGCCGCAGGGCGTGAAGGTGGACGTGCTGGTGCGCGTGCTGGCCGGCATCACGCTGTTTGCCGCCGCCTACATGGCTGAAGTAATTCGCGGTGGCCTGCAGGCCATTCCCCGGGGCCAGCTAGAAGCCGCGGCCACGCTGGGCCTGACCTACTGGCAAACCCAGCGCCAAGTGGTGCTGCCGCAAGCGCTGGCCGTGGTGGTGCCGGGCCTGGTGAACAACTTCATTGGTATCTTCAAAGACAGCTCGCTGGTGACCATCGTCAGCCTCTATGAACTGACCGGCGCACTGGGCCTGGCGCTCAACTCCGACGCCGACTGGCGGGCCTACAAGGTCGAAGGCTATTTGTTCATTGCGCTGATTTACTTTGCCTTTTGCGGCGCCATGTCGCGCTACAGCCGCTGGGTCGAGCGGCAAGTCCAACCAGGTCATACCCATGTCTGATTCCGTCATCGTCTTCGAGCAGGTCAACAAATGGTTTGGCCCGCACTTTCATGTGCTGCGCGACATCAACCTCACGGTAGCGCGCGGTGAGCGGATCGTGATCTGCGGCCCCTCGGGCTCCGGCAAATCCACCCTGATCCGCTGCATCAACCGCCTGGAAGAACACCAGCAAGGCCGCATCGTGGTGGATGGCGTCGAGCTGGCCGACGATGTGCGCGCCATTGACGCCGTGCGCCAACGCGTTGGGATGGTGTTTCAGCAATTCAACTTGTTTCCGCACCTGAGCGTGCTGGACAACCTGACCCTGGCGCCGATCTGGGTCGGCAAGCTCCGCAAGAAAGAAGCCGAAACCCGCGCTATGGCCCAGCTCGAACGCGTCAAGATCGCCGAGCAAGCGCTCAAGTTCCCGCTGCAACTCTCAGGAGGGCAGCAGCAACGCGTGGCGATTGCCCGCGCCCTGTGCCTGCAGCCGCAGATCATGCTGTTCGACGAACCCACCTCGGCGCTGGACCCGGAGATGATCAAGGAAGTGCTGGACGTGATGGTCGAACTCGCCGGTCAAGGCATCACCATGCTCTGCGTCACGCACGAGATGGGCTTTGCCAAGGCCGTGGCTGACCGCGTGGTTTTCATGGACGAAGGACAGATCGTCGAGCAAGCCCCGCCTGAGGTGTTCTTCAGCCGCCCGCAGACCGAGCGGGCGCAGGGCTTTTTATCGAAGATCTTGGGGCACTGAGTCCTGGACGGTCAGGTGCCGCACCCCTCCGGATCAGCGTGGCCTAGTGCGCTGGCCCGGCGTGCCCAACGCCGCGTTCCATTGCCTGAGCCAATCCCCCAAAAACTCAGCCACGGCCTGCGCTGCTGGCGTGACGGCCCGCGTTTTGGACTGGTAGATGCACACCTGGCGAATGGTCTCGGGCGCAATCACTCGTCTGCAGACCAGGTTCAAGTGACGCGCCATCACGCCCACATAAGCCGGTGCCAAGGTCGCGGCGCGGCCGGTGGCGGCCAGGCCCAAGGCGGTGGAGACATGGTCCACCACTTCGACCGGCTGAATGCGCGTGCCCTCTGGGGCGTTCAGGTGCATCTGGGCCACGCTGTGTTCGTGGTCGCGCCCCGCGGCCACCAAGGGCACTGCCGTCAGGTCTGACCATTTGAGTGTGCGCTTGCGTGCCAGCACATGGTCGGGCGTGCACCACAGCACCCACGGGCTGTCAAACACGGGGGTGGCCAGTACGTCGGCCCCCCGAGGGCGGTCGGGGCCCACGGCCAGGTCCACTTCGCCAACGATCACGCGGTCCAGCAGTTCTTCCACCGGGGTGTCGCGCAGCCGAACCACCACCTTGGGACGGTCCTGGCAAAAAGCTTGAATCGCCTGCGGCAGCACGGCACTGGCCAGCACCATGGGCGCGGCGATGCGCACGATGCCTGACGCGCGGTGGCGAATGTCGGACGCCGCCGAATCGGCCAGCTGCACGTGGCGCAGCACCGTTTGCACCGACGACTGAAACTCCCGCCCCGCGCTGGACAACTCCACCCGCCGGGTGTTGCGGTCAAACAAGCGAAACGCCAAGGTCGCTTCAAGTTCAGCAATCAACTGGCTCACCGCTGACGATGACAGGCCCAGGCGCTGGCCCGCCGTGGCAAAGCCGCGCGTGTCGGCCACGGCGGCAAAGGCCTCGAACTGGCGAAGGGTGTAGCGGGTCAGGGCCATGGCGAGGTTTGGGCTTTGAAGGGATTCGTAAGCTTATCTTACTGATGACTCAAAAAGCATTGATTGTGGGGTGGCAAGGCCGCTTCTAGACTGGCCGCGCAAAGGCTCTTCATTGTCTTTGCCGCCCGTGCCCGGTATGCCCGGCACACTCACTTCACAGGGTATCGCCTTGAACCTTTCTGCCTCACAACACATCGCACTGGCGCAGGAGTTGCACCAGTCGCAGCGCACGCGCGTACAGCTCGAACTCTTTTCGCGCCGCCACCCCAACATGGACATGGCCGACAGCTACGCGATTCAAAAAGCGTGGATGGACATTTGCCTGGCCGACGGGCGCCGGGTGGTGGGCCACAAGATTGGCCTGACCTCGCGCGCCATGCAGCTGGCCTCGCAAATCACCGAGCCCGACTACGGCACCTTGCTCGACGACATGGTTCTGCGCGACGGCTCGGACATTCCCACGGCGCGCTTCATCAAGCCCCGGTTGGAGGTGGAATTCGCCTTCATCCTGGCGCGCGACCTGCAAGGCCCGGGCGTCACGCTATTCGATGTGCTCAATGCCACCGACTACGTTGTGCCCGCGCTCGAGCTGATCGACGCGCGCATCGAGCAAGTCTGCCGCCACACGCAAACGCCGCGCAAGGTGCTGGACACGATTGCCGACAACGCGGCCAACGGCGGCATTATTTTGGGCGGCCGGCCCATGCGCGTGGACGCGGTGGACTGGCGCTGGGCCGGTGCCTTGCTGTTCAAAAACGGCGTGATTGAAGAGTCCGGCCTGGGCGCGGCCGTGCTCAACCACCCCGGCAACGGCGTGGCCTGGCTGGCCAACCGCCTGGCCCCGCACGGCCAGGGCCTCAAAGCCGGCGAGATCGTCTTGGGTGGCTCGTTCACCCGCCCCGTCGCCTGCGAGGTGGGCGATGTGTTCCACGCCGACTACGGCACCTTGGGTTCCATTTCCGTGAGGTTTGTCTGATGAGCGCCACCCCCGAAAACTTGTTCAAAAAAGCCATGCGCGAGGGCCGCGCCCAGTACGGGCTGTGGCTGGGCCTGGCCGATTCTTATTGCACTGAAGCCTGCGCCACCTGCGGCTTTGACTGGCTGCTGATCGACGGCGAACACGCGCCCAACGACCTGCGCTCGGTGCTGGGCAGCTTGCAGGCCATGGCGCCTTACCCTTCGCAGCCCGTGGTGCGCATTCCGGTGGGCGACACCGCCCTCATCAAGCAAGTGCTGGAACTGGGCGCCAACACCATCTTGGTGCCCATGGTCGAGACCGCCGCGCAAGCCACCGAACTGGCGCGCGCCATGCTGTACCCGCCGCAAGGCGTGCGCGGTGTGGGCAGCGGCCTGGCCCGCTCGTCGCGCTGGAGTTCGCAACCCAACTACCTGCAAGAGGCCAACGCGCAGGTCTGTCTGCTGGTGCAGGTCGAGACCATCGAGGCGATTGGCCAATTGGTCGAGATTTGCGCGGTGCCCGGTGTGGACGGCGTCTTCATCGGCCCGTCGGATTTGTCGGCGTCCATGGGCTTGCTGGGGCAACCGGCGCACCCCGACGTGCGGGCTGTCATTGAAGCGGCCATTGCCACCATCTTGCAAGCCGGCAAGGCGCCTGGCATTTTGTGCACCGACGAAGCACTGGCCCAGCACTACGCCTCGCTGGGTGCGCGCTTCGTGGCCGTGGGCGTGGACACCACGCTGCTCACGCAAGCCGCACGCGCCTTGTCGGCGCGCTTTTGCCGCCCGGCCCGCGGCAAAAGCACACCGGCCAAGTCCGGCTATTGAGGCTATTGACCATGGCCGCCTTGGATTCGTTGCGCGCCGCTTTCGCTGGGCGCTTGCTGACCGAGCCTACCGACACGGCCGCCTTCTTGACGGACTGGCGCGGCAAATGGACCGGCTCAGCGCTGGCCGTGGCCCAACCGGACTCCCCTGAAGACGTGGCCAGCGTGGTGCGCTGGTGCGCCGCGCACAGCGTGCCGGTGGTGCCGCAGGGTGGCAACACCGGTTTGTCTGGCGGGGCCACCCCCGACGCCAGCGGCCAAGCCCTGGTGCTGTCGCTCACGCGCTTGCGCCACGTGCGCGGCATCGACCCGATCAACAAAACCATCACGGTGGACGCCGGCGTGACCTTGCAAGCCGTGCAAGAAGCCGCCGCCAACGCTGGCCTGCTGTTCCCGCTCAGCTTGGCCGCACAAGGCAGCTGCACCATTGGCGGCAACCTGGCCACCAATGCCGGTGGTGTGCAGGTCTTGCGCTACGGCAATGCGCGCGAGCTGTGCCTGGGCCTGGAAGTGGTGACGCCCGCAGGCGAGCTGTGGAACGGCTTGCGCGGCCTGCGCAAGGACAACACCGGTTACGACTTGCGCGACCTGTTCATTGGCAGCGAAGGCACGCTGGGCGTCATCACCGGCGCGACCTTGAAGCTGTTTCCCCGCCCGACTTGCACCACCGCCGCCTTTGCCGCCGTGCCCGATCCGCACAGCGCCGTGGCCTTGTTGCAGCTGGCGCAGCAACACTTAGCCAGCGGCCTGACTGCATTTGAATTGATGAGCGACACCTGCTTGCAGCTGGTGCAAAAGCACGTGCCCGGCGCGCGCTTGCCCCTGCAAGACCGCTCACCTTGGTACGTGTTAATCGAACTGTCCAGCGCCGACAACGAAACCGCCACCGAGCAAGTGATGCAAGACTTCCTGGCCATTGGTTTGGAAGGCGGGCTGATTTCAGACGTGGCACTGGCCAGCAACCTGGCGCAGTTCAAAGCCTTTTGGGCGCTGCGCGAAGACATCTCCGAGTCGCAGGGCGCCGAAGGCAAGACCATCAAGCACGACGTGTCCCTGCCCATCTCGGAAATCGCGCAGTTCATTGATGAGACGAACGCCGCCTTGAACACCGAATTTGCGCTGGCGCGCTTGGTGGTGTTTGGCCATTTGGGCGACGGCAACTTGCACTACAACGTCTCGCCACCGGCCGGTTTCCCGCCAGAGCAGGCCGCCGAGTTCTTGGCGCAGGAAGCGGCCATGAACCGACTGGTGCACGACGTGGTGAACCGCCTGGGCGGCTCGATTTCTGCCGAGCATGGCCTGGGCGTGTTGCGCCGCGACGAAGCCGTGCGCTACCGCTCCCCGCTGGAAACGCAGCTCATGCAAAGCATCAAGGCCGCGCTCGACCCGCAGCAGCTCATGAACCCCGGCAAGTTGCTCGCGTCCCCAGCCACCTCGCCGGCAAGCGCAACGGCCGCCGCAGCCGCTTGATTTTTCAAGTCGTTTTTCTTTTCAACACCAACCCACCCAGGAGACAACCATGACCCTCAACCGCCGCACCTTCATCGCCGCTGGCACCGCCTGCGCATTGCCCGTGGCCGCGCCTTGGGCCCACGCCCAGACCGTGGCCGACAGCGCCAAAGTATTTGCCGGCTTTGCCGCTGGCGGCACGGTCGATATGACGGCCCGCCGTGTGGCCGACAAGCTGCGCGACGTGCTGGCCAAGGCCGTGTTTGTTGAAAACCGCACCGGCGCGGGCGGCCAGGTCGCCTTGATTGCGCTCAAAGGCGCACCGACGGATGGGCTGACGATCGCGGTCACGCCGATGTCGATGCTGGGCATCTACCCGCACACCTACAAAAAGCTGGCCTATGACCCCGTGGCCGACTTTGCCCCGCTGTCACAAGCCGTGCGTTTTGACTTTGGTTTGGCCGTGGGCCCCATGGTGCCCGCCAGCGTGCGCACGGCCGGGGACTACGCCGCCTGGTGCAAGAGCAACCCGAAAGACGCCAGCTTTGGCTCGCCCGCTGCCGGCTCGGTGCCGCATTTTGTGGGCGAGCTGTTTGGCAAAGCCGCTGGCATTGCTGACTACCGCCACGTGTCGTACCGCGGCACACAGCCAGCGATTCTGGACATGATGGGTGGCCAGATTTCGGCCGTCTGTGGCCCGGTCGGTGAGTTCTTTCAGCACCTGAGCTCTGGCAAGGCGCGCTTGCTGGCCACCAGCGGTGCAGCGCGCAGCAAGTTCGCCGCCAGCGTGCCGACTTTTGTCGAGCAAGGCTACAAGGACCTGGTGTTTGACGAGTGGTTCGCCTTCTTCGCGCCCGCCCGAACCCCGGCTGATGTGGTGGCCCGCATTGCCAGCGGCATCCAGCGCGCCTTGGCCTCGTCCGACGTCATCGAGAGCCTGGCCCTGATGGGCATGGAGGCCAAGTCGTCCACGCCCGCCGAATTAGCAGCCTTGCTGAAGAAGGACACCGAGCGCTGGGGCCCGATCGTCAAGTCCATCGGCTTCACGGCGGAGTCTTGAAATGAGCTTACCTGTGTTGCCCACGTTGAACGTGGCCGGGTTTGACGTCTCGCCAGACCACTACATTGGCGGCGCGCGCGCGGGTTCGGCCACCTCGTTTGAGCTGTCTTCGCCCATCGACCAGCAGGTGCTCGGCCGCGTGGCTGAAGCGGACGCAGCGCAGGTCGATGCCGCCATCACCGCCGCGCAAGCGGCCTTTGCGGCCTGGAGTGCCTTGACCGCCGCCGAGCGCAAGCCCTACCTCGACCGCTTTGCGCATGAGATTGGCCAGCGGGCCGAAGCCTTTTGCCTGCTCGAAAGCACCGACGCTGGCGTGCTGCTCTCGCGCATGCGCCACGGGGTGGTGCCGCGCGCCATGCTCAACATCACCTGGTTTGCCGAGCACGCGCTGACCCTGCAAGACCGCCCGATTGACACCGAGCAAGCCCATCACATCGTGCGCCACGACCCGGCCGGCGTGGTGGCCATCATCACGCCGTGGAACGCGCCGCTGATGCTTTCGACCTGGAAGCTCGGTCCCGCCTTAGCGGCAGGCAACACCTGCATCTTGAAGCCGCCCGAGTGGGCGCCACTGACCAGCTCGCTGTTGGCCGATGCAGCGCACGCGGCCGGCTTGCCGCCGGGCGTGTTCAACGTGGTGCAGGGCAGCGGCGCCAACACCGGCGCCAAGCTGGTGAGCGACCCGCGGCTGGCACGCGTTTCTTTCACCGGCAGCGTGGCCACGGCCAAGTGGATTGCGCAAGCTGCGGGTGCAAACCTCGTGCCCTGCAGCCTGGAGCTGGGCGGCAAAAGCCCTTTCATCGTCTTGGCCGACGCCGACCTGGACAACGCTGCCGCCACCGGCGCGCTGATGTACCGCAACGCGGGCCAGGTGTGTTTGGCCGGCACGCGGTTCTTGGTTCAGGACAGCGTGGCGCCGGCCTTCATTGCGGCCATGCGCGGCTACGTGGACAAGCTCACCGTGGGCGACCCGCGCCATGAACACACCGAAGTCGGCCCCATCATCCACCCGCGCCAGGTCGAGCGGGTGGAAGGCTTTGTGCAGCGCGCTGTGCAAAGCGGTGCCCAGCTCTTGTGGGGCGGCCACCGGCACAGCCACGGCGCACAGTACTTTGAGCCGACCCTGCTCACCGGCTTGCAGCAAAGCGACGAGATCGTGCAAAACGAAGTCTTTGGCCCTGTGCTGACCTTGCAGACCTTCAGTACTGACGAAGAAGCCATTGCCCTGGCCAACGGCACGGACTACGGCTTGGGCGGCGTGTGCTACGGCCAGGTCGACCACGCCACCGAAGTCGCGCAGCAAGTGCGCACCGGCTTTATCTGGGTCAACAGCTTTGGCATTCGAGATCTGGCCGCGCCCTTTGGCGGCATCAAGCGCTCGGGCGTGGGCCGTGAAGGCGGCAACTGGAGCTTTGAATTTTTCTGCGACATCAAGGACGTGGTGGTGCCTAAAAAACCCTTCCGCGCCAGCTTCAGCCAACGCTGAAATCACCCTGCAAGGACAACACATGAACGGACAGATCGTTGGGGCCGCACTGGTCTCGCACCACCCGGGGCTGATGCAGTGCGAAGAGTTTCGCCGCCTCATGGGCCACGGTGAAGACTCGGACCTGATCCCTGGTTACGCCAAGCTGCGCGCGCACATCGCGCGCGTGCAGCCAGATGTGGTGCTGATCATGGACAGCCACTGGTTCACCACCGGCTACCACCTGGCCGACGGCGGCGCGCAATACAGCGGCACCTACATTTCCGACGAAATGCCCTGGTACCTGCACGGCGTGCCCTACAGCTACCGAGGCCACCCGGAATTGGCGCAACTCATAGAGACCGTCTCCCGCGAGCAAGGGGGCTTTAACCGCGCCATCAGCCACCCGGACCTGGGCCGGCATTACGCCAGCATCAACCTCATCAAGCAGCTGCGGCTGGAACAACTGGACGTGCCCATCGTGTCGCTCAGCTCCTGCCAAAACTGCGACTGGCCCCATTTTGTGAAATCGGGCGAAGCGATTGGCGAGGCGGTGAAGCGCAGCGGTCTGCGGGCGCTGATATTGGCGTCGGGCGCGCTCAGCCACAAGTTCAACGGCATCGACTGGAAGCCCAACCACCCGCGTATTTTTCACGAGAGCAATGTCTCGCGCCCCGAGAACATCGCCAGCGACAAGCAAGCGATTGAGCTCATGCAGCAAGGCCGGCACGACACCATCCTGGCTCGCTGGGACGAGGACTACCGCCACAAGCCCTGGGAAGCTTTTGGCGCGCACTACCTGCAAATGCTGGGCGCCATGGGCGGGGCGCAGTGCCGCGCCCAGGGCGAGCCGCTGTCGGCTTACGAAAACGCCCGGGGCACCGGCAACATCCACATCTGGTTCGAGACCGCCGCTTGCTCGCCGTTTGATTCTTGATACGTCACCGCACCCCGACCGCTACGCCACGAAAGCACGCCATGAACTTTGAATTTCCCCTGAAAGCCTTGCCCGCCGTGATGTGCGGCCCCCGCGTCGAGCGTCGCCGCGTGCTGCTGGGCGGCAGCGCCTTTTGGGGCACCCTGGTGGAAAGCGGCGAGCACGCCGGACGCCTGCAACTCGACGACGGGCGCATGGTTGACGCAGACGGCGCCACCTACCTGCCGCCGGTGCAGCCCAGCAAAATCATTGCGGTGCACATCTCCTACACCTCGCGCAGCATGGAAACCCGGCAAACGCCCAAGCCCACGGCCACGCCCACCTACTTCACCAAGCCCACGACTGCCTTGAACGGGCACGGCGGGCAAATCGTCAAGCCAGCGGACTGCACCTACCTGAACTACGAAGGCGAATACGCCGTGGTCATCAGCCGCACCTGCCGCAATGTCACGCCCGACGAAGCCTGGGACTACATCGAAGGCTTTTGCCCCGCGCTGGACATGGGCCTGCAAGATTTTCGCGACACCGACCAGGGCAGCATGCTGCGTGTCAAAGGCGCAGACACCTTGCTGCCCATCGGGCCGGGCCTCGTGCGCGGCGTCAACCTGTTTGAACAAACGCTGCGCACTTATGTGAACGGTCAGCTGGTGCAAGAAGCGCACATTGGCGACGAGACCATCTGGGGTCCGCACTACGTGATTGCCGACATTGCCCGCCACATCACCCTGCTGCCAGGCGACGTGATCTTGATGGGCACGCCTTGCCACTCCCGCTCGGTCGACCCCGGCCACACGGTGGAATGCGAGATCACCGGCCTGGGCCGCATCAGCGGCACCGTGGTGGCCAGCCCCGCCCCGCGCGCCGGCGCCCTGGGCGTGGGCCATCCACCCACCGACTCGCCAGAAGTACGGCGCGTGGCTTTGGGCTTTGACGAGCGGGTGCCTGAACGATTCAAAGAGGGACTGAGAAACGCCAAGGCGAAGACCTGAGACCTGACAACCGAGGTCTCAGCCCAGGAAGCCCATGTCCCGCGCTTCGCGCACCTCGGGCTTGATGCGGTGTTCGGCTTCGAGCTGCGTCAGAAAGTCCTCGGCTGACAACTCGGCCGCCAGGATCTCTACTTGTCGCCGCACCGAGGCAAAGTCACCGGGGCAGAGTTGGGTGAGGCGAGCCAAGCGTTGGCGCAAGGCGTCGGTCAGGGCGGCAGCTTCACCGCCCAGTGCTTCGGTGATGAACATCTGCTCACGCTGGGCGGGCAGCAGCGGCTTGAACTTGATCTTGAACGTGAAGCGCCGCAGCGCGGCCTGGTCCAGGCTGTCGAGCAGATTGGTGGTGCAGACAAATATGCCCGCGTAGCGCTCCATGCCTTGCAGCATTTCATTGACTTCGGTCACCTCGTAGCTGCGCTGCGCGCCGCGCCGGTCGCGCAAGAAGCTATCGGCTTCGTCCAGCAGCAGCACGGCTTTTTCAGCCTCGGCTTCGCGGAACATGGCGGCCATGTTGCGCTCGGTCTCGCCGACGAACTTGCTCATCAGTTCGCTGGCTTGCTTGACCATGAGAGGCTGGTCCAGTGCCTCGGCTAGGTGTTCGGCCAGCGCGGTCTTGCCCGTTCCGGGTGCGCCATAAAAGCACAGGCTGCCGTGGCCCCGGGCCTTGAGCGCTTCAATGATGCGGGGCAATTCAAAGCGGCTTTCGACGTTGAGCATGGACAGCGCATACGTCGTCACGTTGAGCCGGCCGGGCGTGGGCTCTTGCTTGCCCAAGGCGCGGTCGGCGTTTTGCAGTTGGCGCTCGATCAGCGACTCCATGGTGCTGGCCGTCACGGTGTCTGCTTCACCGGCCGGGCAGGCCAGCTGCGCAAAGCGCATGGCGGTGCGAATCTGCGCGGGCGTGAGGCCTTTGCGGGCCGTCAGGCGGGCCACGAACTCGGCGCTGACGGGCACGTCTTGCAAGGTCTTGCGCACCAGCCCTTCGCGCGCGCCAGGGGGTGGCGAGCGCAATTCCAGGTGGTAGGCAAAGCGCCGCCTGAAGGCTGGGTCGATCTGCTCAATGCGGTTCGTCACCCACAGCGTGGGCACGGGGTTGGTTTCCAGGATCTGGTTGACCCAGGCTTTGCCGTTGACCGACGCGCTGGGCGGCCGGCTCAGCTGGTCGGTGCGGGCCATCAACTGGGCGGCTTCGCTGGAGATGGTGGGGAACACGTCTTCCACTTCGTCAAACAGCAAGGCGGCGTTGGCGCTGCCTTTTAAAAACACCTGGGCAATTTGCAGCGAGCGGTAGCGGTCCCGCCCACTCAGCGAGTTGCCGTCGCGGTCGGCGTATTCCACTTCAAACAAGTCCAGGCCTGCGGCTTGCGCCACGACCTTAGCCAGCTCGGTTTTGCCGGTGCCGGGTGGGCCGTAAAGCAGCACGTTGACGCCCGCCTCTTTGCCCGCCACGGCTTGGCGCAACAAGCTGACCAGTACCTCGGCGTCTTGCGCCACGAAAGAAAAATCCGTCAACCCCAAGTGGCTGGCCTGCACCGGCCGGGTGAAGACGGCCATCAGTTCGTGGTGGTCGCGGTATTCGCGCATGAGCACGGGCGGCAATTTTTCGCTGACCTTCATCAGGTCGGCCAGGTCGGTGATGTTGTGTTCGGAGATCAGGTTCTCAACCATGCCGATGCGTTCTAGGCGCGAGCCGGCGCGCAAAGCGTCGGCTACCTCGGGGGCTTTGACGCCAGCTACATCGGCAATGGCGGCATAGGCCTCGGGCGCATTGCTGACCTTGAACTCCACCAAGAGCGAGCGCAAGTCGCGCTGGTAGCGCGCCAGCGTGCCGTAGAGCAGCAGTGCGCGTTCGGCCCGGTTGAGCTGCAAGAGCGTGGCCAGTGCGTCGATGTTTTTTTCAACCAAGGTCGACTGCTTTTTCAGCGCGTGGGTCAGCCAGTCGCCGGTGGCGGCCAGCACGCTCAGCAAGTCTTTGGGCTGGTCCTTGGCGTGTTCGTCCAAATAAAAAAACAGCGTGCCTTCTTCATACGGGCCGCGCCAGGTGCCGTGGCGCGCCAGGAAGTCGGCGTGGCTCAAGTCTTCATGGCCGCGCCAAAAATCGTTGTCCTTGCAGCGGCGGGCCAAAAATTCGCGCAAGCGCAGCAGCGCGGGCAAGGGCCAGACCAAGTGCCGGCCTGAGAGCGACAGCAAGCTGTTGAGGTCGCGCCGCACATTGAACTTGGCGCCCTGGCGCGCCGCCAAGGTGAGCACAAACTGCGAGCACATCAAGTCGAGCACCGGCGCTTGCCGCAGCCCCGGCGACAACAGCAAAGACCCTTGCAGGTCAGTTAAAGAACGCTTGCTCATGAGGAACTTCTCCAGCTTATGAAACCATGGTGGAAGCCACTGCCCGTCAAGGCTCCACCATAGCGCAGCTTGGAGCATCACGGAAGATGGGGCGCCTGTTCGTGAGCAGATGTGTTTCGTGTCAATGGCGCCACAGGCTCATCCGGGGTGCAAAAACAAGCGGACCCGACCCCGCACAATGGCCCTTCATTCGCTAGCTACCAAGGAGCAGCCGTGTTGACCCTCAAAGACATTGAAAACGCCGCCCTGCGGCTGCAAGGTCAGCTGTTGGACACGCCTTGCGTGGCGTCGAAGACCCTGTCGCAACTGACCGGCGCCGAGGTGTTCCTGAAGTTCGAGAATTTGCAGTACACCGCCTCCTTCAAAGAGCGCGGCGCCTGTAACAAGTTAGCGCAACTCAGCGCCGCCGAGCGGGCGCGCGGCGTGGTGGCCATGAGCGCGGGCAACCATGCGCAAGGCGTGGCGTACCACGCGCAGCGCCTGGGCATTCGGGCGGTGATCGTCATGCCGCGCTTCACCCCGGGCGTGAAGATCGCCCGTACCCGAGGCTTTGGCGCCGAGGTGGTGCTGCACGGCGACACCCTGGACCAAGCCCGTCAGCACGCGCTGAGCCTGGCCGAGGCGCAAGGCCTGGTGCTGGTACATCCCTACGACGACGAGGCCGTGATCGCCGGCCAAGGCACCGTCGCGCTGGAAATGCTGCGCGCCGTGCCCGAGCTGGACACTTTGGTGGTCTCCGTCGGCGGTGGCGGTTTGATCGCGGGCATGGCCACGGCGGCCAAAGCCATCAAGCCCGGCATTCGCGTGGTCGGCGTGCAGACGGTGCGCTTTCCGGCCATGGTCAACGCCGTGACGCACACGCAGCACCCGCAAGGCCAAACCACGATTGCCGACGGCATGGCGGTCGGCACGCCCGGCACGCTGGCCCGCGCCATCGTGGCAGAGCGGGTGGACGATTGGCTGCTGGTGGACGAGGGCGACATCGAGCAAGCCATCGTGATGCTGCTGGAAATTGAAAAGACGCTGGTGGAGGGGGCGGGCGCCGCAGGCCTCGCGGCATTGCTCAAGTACCCCGAGCGCTTTGCCGGGCAAAAAGTCGGGCTGGTGCTGTGCGGCGGCAACATCGACCCGCTGGTGCTGGCCGCCATCATTGAACGCGGCATGGTGCGGGCAGGTCGGCTGGCACGCTTGCGGGTGGGCGCGCGCGACGTACCAGGCTCACTGGCGCAGATCACGGCGACGGTCGCCGAGGCGGGCGCGAATATTGAAGAGGTGCATCACCAGCGGGCTTTCACCTCCCTGTCGGTGCAGAGTGTTGAGATTGAGTTGGTGGTGCAGACGCGGGGGCGGCCGCATATTGAAGAGGTGCTGGCGGCGCTGCGGGCCAAGGGCTTTGAGGCGATGGAGCAGGGCTGATGGGCAGCTCTGTTGAAGCGGGCTGCATACAGGTGACGCAGAGGTGACGCAGTGTCCCGGCTGCTGGACGGCTTAGCGCCGGCGGCTTCATGCTCGGGTACGAGAAATCAGCCGCCGGCGTTAAGCCGCCCAGCAGCCTGGGACAGGTAGGGCGATGGGTCAGGCCTTAGAAGCCGGACACCCACCGCCGCATGCTTCACAAGGAACCGTTCACCCTGAGAATCCAAGGGGGCCCGCAACCCTCAAGCCGCTTGCCGCTGCGCCTCTACCGGCGCCTGCTCAAACGCCTGCTGCAATGCGGCCCACTGCACACGCGCCGCCTTCAAGTGCTTGTCTTTCACATGACCATAGCCCTTGATCTGCTCAGGAATGCGCGCCAGCGCCACAGCGTCGGCGTGGTTGTCGGCGTTCAGCTTGAGCAGCACGGCCTCCATGCTGGCGCGGTACTCGTCAATCAAGGCCCGCTCGGTTTGCCGCTCGGCTGAATAGCCAAAGACATCCAGCGCTGTGCCGCGCAAGCCCTTCAAGCGAGCCAGCAGTTTGAAAGCGCTGAGCATCCACGGGCCATAAGGGCGCTTTTGCAGCTCGCCTTTGTCGTTCGTCTTGGCCAGCAGCGGCGGGGCCAGATGAAAGCGCAGCGTGTAATCGCCTTCAAATTGGTTGGCAATCTTGCCCTGAAAAGCGCCGTCGGTGTGCAAGCGCGCCACCTCGTATTCGTCTTTGTAGGCCATGAGCTTGAACAGTCCTTTGGCCACGGCTTGGCTCAGCCCGTCACGCACGCGGCCGGCTTCTGCAGGCAGTGCGGCTTCGGCTTGCTGAACGCGGGCCACGAAGTCGGCGTAGCGCTTCGCGTAGTCGGCGTTTTGGTAGGCGGTCAAAAACTCCACGCGGCGCTCGACCAGCGCGGCCAGCCCCTGGCGCGCTGCGGGCATGGCAATGACCTGCGCGGGCGCATAGAGTTTTTGCAGCGCCGGCAAATCGTGCGCGGCGCGGCGGCCCCAAGCGAAGGCGGCTTTGTTTTGCGCCACGGCCACGGCGTTGAGTTCCATGGCGCGCATCAGCGCGGCCAGGCCCAACGGCACCCAGCCACGTTGCCAGGCGTAACCCAGCAGCATGGGATTGGCGTAAATGCTGTCGCCCATCAATTGCACCGCGGCGGTGTCGGCGTCAAAAGCACCCGCCAGTTCGGCGCCCACGGCCTGGGCAATGTCGGCGCGGCAGGCGTCGCCGGGGTTTTGCCAGCTGCCGTTTTTTACAAAGGCCGCGGTGGGCGCGCTGTGCGCGTTGAGTGCCACGCGCGTGCGGCCCTGGCCCATGCGCAGCAGAGTTTCCTTGTGCGCAGCCACGATCGGATCGCAGCCAATGATCAGGTCGGCACTGGCCATGCCCACGCGGGTGGTGCAAATGTCTTGCGGCCGTTCGCTGATGAGCACATGGCTCCAGGTGCTGCCGCCTTTTTGCGCCAGGCCCGCCGCGTCTTGCGTGACGATGCCCTTGCCTTCGATGTGCGCGGCCATGCCGAGCAATTGGCCGATGGTGATGACACCCGTGCCGCCCACGCCCGCGACCACCAGGCCCCAGACCGGTGAGCTGCGACCCTGCAAGGACAGCACTTCAGGCTCCGGCAAGACGCCCAAGGAAGCATCCATCGGGTCCACGGCGCGCGAGGCTGCGGCCTTTTTCTTTTTAAGCTGGCCGCCTTCCACGGTGACAAAGCTCGGGCAAAAGCCTTTGACGCAGCTCATGTCTTTGTTGCAGCTGCTCTGGTTGATCTGGCGCTTGCGGCCAAACTCGGTTTCCAGCGGCTCGACCGACAAGCAGTTGGATTGGTCTGAACAATCGCCGCAGCCTTCGCACACCAGGTCGTTGATGACCACGCGGCGGGCCGGGTCCACCAGCGTGCCGCGCTTGCGGCGGCGGCGCTTTTCGGTGGCGCAGGTCTGGTCGTAAATGATGACGCTGCAACCCTTGATCTCGCGGAACTCGCGCTGCACGGCGTCCAGCTCATCGCGGTGATGCACAGCCACACCGGAGGGCAAGGCAGCGCCGTCGTATTTCTCAGGCTCGTCGGTCACCACGGTGATCTTGACCGCGCCTTCGGCCCGCATGGAGTGCGCAATCTGCAGCACCGAATGGCCTTCGGGCCGCTCGCCGATTTGCTGGCCGCCGGTCATGGCCACGGCATCGTTGTACAAAATTTTGTAGGTGATGTTCACGCCCGCCGCAATGCTTTGGCGAATGGCCAGCATGCCGCTGTGAAAGTAAGTGCCGTCGCCAATGTTGGCAAAGATGTGCGCGTCATGCGTGAAGGGTTGCTGGCCAACCCAGGGCACGCCCTCGCCGCCCATTTGCGTGAAACCTGCGGTGCTGCGGTCCATCCACAGCGTCATGAAATGGCAGCCAATGCCGGCCATGGCGCGTGAGCCTTCGGGCACTTTGGTCGAGGTGTTGTGCGGGCAGCCCGAGCAAAACCAGGGCGTGCGTTCGGTATTGACCACGGTCGGGTTCATGGCGCTTTCTTTGGCGGCCATCAGCGCCAGCCGGGCATCCAGCCGGGCCTGCGTGTCGGCGTCCACGCCCAGTTTTTTCAAGCGGCCCGCAATCGCCTTGGCGATCAGCGCGGGCGACAAATCGGCGTTGGCGCGCAGCAGCGTGTGGGCCGACGGATTGGGAATGCTCCACTCGCCGCCGCTGAAGTCACCTTCGACTTCGTTGAACTTACCCAGGATGTGTGGGCGCACGTCGGCGCGCCAGTTGTAGAGCTCTTCCTTGAGCTGGTATTCAATGACCTGGCGCTTTTCTTCGACCACCAAAATCTCTTGCAGACCCGTGGCGAATTCGCGGGTGAGCTGCGCTTCGAGTGGCCACACCACGCCGACCTTGTGCAAGCGAATGCCCAGGCGCTGGCAGGTGGCGTCGTCCAGCCCCAAATCGACCAGGGCCTGGCGGGTGTCGTTGTAGGCCTTGCCGCTGGCGATCAGGCCAAAGCGATCGTTCGGCCCTTCGATGGCGTTGTAGTTCAGCCGATTGGCGCGGATGTAGGCGAGTGCGGCGTACCACTTGTATTCGAACAGGCGCTGCTCTTGCTCCAGTGCGGTGTCGGGCCAGCGGATGTGCACGCCGCCAGCCGGCATGGCAAAGTCAGTCGGCAGTTTGATCTGCACGCGGTCCGGGTCGATGAGGGTGCTGGCTGAGGACTCCACGATTTCCTGAATCGTCTTCATGCTGGCCCAGACGCCGGCATAGCGGCTCATGGCCAGGGCATGCACGCCCAGGTCCAAAATTTCCTGCACGCTGGACGGGAAAAACACCGGCAAGCCGCAGGCCTTGAAAATGTGGTCGCTCTGGTGCGCGGCCGTGGAACTCTTGGCCACGTGGTCGTCGCCGGCCACTGCCAGCACGCCACCCCAGGGCGTGGTGCCGGCCATGTTGGCATGCTTGAACACGTCGGATGTGCGGTCCACGCCCGGCCCCTTGCCGTACCAGATGCTGAAGACGCCGTCGTACTTGTTGCTGCCCGGTGGCGCAAAACCCAGTTGCTGCGTGCCCCAGCAGGCGGTGGCGGCCAGCTCTTCGTTGACGCCGGGCTGGAAGACGATGTGCTGCGCCTTGAGGTGCGGCGAGGCCTTCCACAAGGCTTGGTCGTAACCGCCCAACGGCGAGCCGCGGTAGCCGGAAATAAAGCCGGCGGTGTTCTTGCCCTGGCGTTGGTCGCGCAGGCGCTGCAGCATGGGCAGCTTAACCAGCGCTTGCACGCCGCTCATGAAGGCGTAGCCGTAGTCCAGGGAATATTTGTCGTCGAGCGTGACGGTTTCCAGCGCGCGCCGGACGTGCTCGGGCAAAGGGGCGTTCATGCTTTGTCTCCATCTTTTTGAGTGTTCAGCCGCCCGGGTAGGACGGCCCTGCTGCCTAGCGGCCGGATAG
This sequence comes from Polaromonas sp., assembly GCA_040400935.1. Lineage (GTDB taxonomy): Bacteria > Pseudomonadota > Gammaproteobacteria > Burkholderiales > Burkholderiaceae_C > Polaromonas. The sequence continues at coordinate 13,109 of JBBAPH010000023.1, read as the reverse complement.
GCCGCAGGGCACTCAAAGTGTAGGGCGCATTGGCGCTGGTTGCGGGCTGAGCCACAGCGTGGCTGCAGCGCGACTTTTCGGTTACTCCCCGTGCAGGTACTTGCCGCGCTTGGCTTTGAACATCTCGGGAATGCCCACGCTGCGCCGGCCCGGCTCGAGCACGAACGCATCGCCGGCTTGCAGGCTGCCGGGCTCCAACACGCTGAGGTAAAAACCGCAAAAGCCGCTGTGCACCATGGCCTTGACCGCGCCCGCAAAGCCCATAGCCGCGTTGAACTTGTGGCAAGGGCCGCGCGGCTCGCGCACCTGCAAGGCGCAGTTGGGAAAGCGCAGCACATCACCGGCCCACACCTGGGTTTCCAGAAGGCCCTGTAGCGTGAGGTTTTCGCCCAGGCTGCCGTGCGGCAAGCTGTCGTCGATCAAGCCCAGGCCGGCTTGCTGGCGGGCTTGTCGCCAAAACTCATAGTGCTCGGCGGGATAGGCGTAAACCGCTTTGCTGAGCCCGCCATGCATAGTCAGGTCGGCCTGCTCGTCGCCCATCAAGCCCAGGGGCAACACCGGCACCGCGCCGCTCACCGTGTGCTTGACCATGGCCGTGAGGATGGTGCGCCCGCCCATGGGCACGCGGCGGGCGATGCCGGTCTGAATGGAGAGAAGTTGCATGGCCAGGCGCCTGATGAAGAGATAAGGCAGCGGATTATCCGCAGGGCCAGGGCCGGGCGGGTTCTGGCCAGCAAGCAGCTAAAATGCGCAGCTACTTGTTAAAAGCCCTTCAGGAACTAGCCATGTCTTCTGCCGACCACTCGACCAACGCCGCCCACCACAGCCCCGCGCCCGCTGAAGAGCAAGACGCGCTGGAGGCCATCTTGCCGGTCATCCCCATGGTGTTGCCCCTGGCTGGCGGCGTGCTGATGTTCTTGCTGGCCTTCATTGCCATTTACATGGCCTGATAGCCGAGAAGGGCTGCCGGGCTAAGGCTCGGGCAGCCCAGGCTTTCACGCATGGTGGCGCTTCGGCGCCAGCGCATGCACTGAATCCGCCAACAGGGCGGATTTTTTATGCGCGTCTTTTAAAGGCATGCTCGCGCTTGTTCCTCGACCTGAAGAAAACCCTGTTGCCCATGTCATCACCCATCCCCCCTCTGCCCACCCCGCTGCTGCGCATCACCGGCCTGAGCCATGCCTTTGCCGGAGCCGGTCCCCTGTTCAACCAGCTCAGCGCAGATCTGCCAGCCGGCGTGAACTGGCTCACCGGGGACGAGAGCTGCGGCAAGTCCACCGTGCTCCGCTGGCTGGGCGGCCAAATCACAGTTCAGCAAGGCCGCTGCGAATGGCTGCACCCGGCCGGTCCGCTGCAGCCCGCGGATGTGGCTTGGCACGACCCGGCCAGCACTGCGCTGGACCAGCAGTCGCCCCGCGAGTTCTTGGCGGCACTTCCCCCTTCGGCCGAGCGGCAAGCGCGGATTGGCGAACTGATCGACGGCTTGTCGCTGGTCGAGCACCTGGACAAGCCGCTGTTCAAGCTCTCCACGGGCGGGCGGCGCAAGGCGCTCATGGCCGCCAGCTTGGCGCGGGGCGCCCGGTTGACCTTGCTGGACCAACCCTTCAGCTCCCTGGATCGGCCATCAATTGAGTTTTTGCTGGCCCAGCTCCAGCAAGTCCAAGAGAATACCGACCGCATCTGGCTGATGGCGGACTATGTGGCCCCGCCGGGGGTCCAGCTGGCGAGCACTTGGCACCTCTGAAACTCGTCAGATCGACCGGCATAACCTTATGCATGTTTTGCATATCTTTCAGCCGTAACCATCTGGTAACCCCAGGCTAGCTTCTTAAAATGACTTTCCCGTGACAGTGCAAGCTCAACCTTGCGGTCATGAGAAACGGCTTGGGAACCGCTCAAAACGACCAAGGGCCCTGCGACAGCGGCCCTTTTTGTGTCTTGAGGTGGGCTTCTGGCCGGGCAACGCCAAGGGTTGGCGGGCTCAATTTCATTGTGTGGCGGCGCTATTTCGACAAGTCTTCCTCCCGACCCGGGAGCCTTGCCGAAATCGTGTTTTTAACTTTGGAGCTATCCCATGAACCATCCCGCCATGCAAGGCATTGACCTGAACACACCGGCTTACGTAAAAAACGCCCCGCTGATCGCGTGGGTGGCCGACATGGCTGCGCTGTGCAAGCCCGACGCCATTTACTGGTGCGACGGCAGCGACGCCGAATACCAGCGCCTGTGCCAGCAACTGGTGGACGCTGGCACCATGCGCCCCCTCAACCCCGCCAAGCGCCCGAACAGCTTTTTGGCCCTGAGCGACCCGACCGATGTGGCCCGTGTGGAGGACCGCACCTACATCTGCTCGGCCAAGAAGGAAGACGCCGGCCCGACCAACAACTGGGTCGCCCCCGCTGAAATGCGCGCCACCTTGCAGCCTCTCTTTGACGGCTGCATGAAGGGCCGCACCATGTACGTGGTGCCGTTCTCCATGGGCCCGTTGGGCTCGCCGATTGCACACATTGGCGTGGAACTCTCGGACAGCCCGTATGTCGCCGTGAACATGAAGATCATGACGCGCATGGGCCACGCCGTGTTTGACGTGCTGGGCGCTGAAGGCAAGTTCGTGCCTTGCGTGCACACCGTGGGCGCGCCGCTGGCCGCTGGCGAAAAAGACGTCAAGTGGCCTTGCAACAAGACCAAGTACATCGTGCACTACCCCGAGACCCGCGAGATCTGGTCATATGGTTCGGGCTACGGCGGCAACGCGCTCTTGGGCAAGAAGTGCTTTGCGCTGCGCATTGCTTCAAACATGGGCCGCGACGAAGGTTGGCTGGCCGAGCACATGCTGATCCTGGGTGTGACCAACCCCCAGGGCAAGAAATACCACGTGGCAGCGGCTTTCCCCAGCGCCTGCGGCAAGACCAACTTCTCCATGCTGGTGCCGCCGGCCGGTTTTGAAGGCTGGAAAGTCACCACGATTGGCGACGACATCGCCTGGATCAAGCCCACGGCCGACGGCAAGCTGCGCGCCATCAACCCCGAGGCCGGCTACTTTGGCGTGGCCCCTGGCACCAATTTCCACACCAACCCGAACTGCATGGCCAGTTTGAACAAAGACGTGATCTTCACCAACGTCGCGCTGACCGACGACGGCGACGTGTGGTGGGAAGGCATGGAGCAAGACGCTCCCGGCAAGGCCCTGCCCGCTCACCTGATCGACTGGCAAGGCAAGGACTGGACGCCTGAAATCGCCAAAACCACCGGTGCCAAGGCCGCCCACCCGAACGCCCGCTTCACCGTGGCCGCCATCAACAACCCGGCGCTCGACAGCGCCTGGGACGATCCGAAAGGCGTGGCGATTGACGCCTTCATCTTCGGCGGCCGCCGCTCCACCACGGTGCCGCTGGTGACCGAGGCGCGTGACTGGGTCGAAGGCATTTACATGGCTGCGACCATGGGCTCGGAGACCACGGCAGCCGCCACCGGCCAAGCCGGGGTGGTGCGCCGCGACCCGTTCGCCATGCTGCCTTTTACCGGCTACAACATGAGCGACTACTTCCAGCACTGGCTGGACATGGGCAAGAAACTCAAAGCCGCTGGCGCCACGTTGCCACGCATTTACACCACCAACTGGTTCAGCAAGGGTGCTGACGGCAAATTTGTCTGGCCAGGCTACGGCGAGAACATGCGCGTGCTCAAGTGGATGATCGACCGCATTGAAGGCAGCGGCAAAGGCAACGAGCAGCTGATCGGCATCAGCCCGAGCTACGAAGACCTGAACTGGACCGGCCTGGATTTTTCGGCCGAGCAGTTCAACACGGTCACCAGCATCGACAAAGCCGCGTGGGTGAAAGAGCTGGAACTGCACACCGAGTTGTTCCAGCAGCTGGCGCACCACCTGCCGGCTGAGCTGGGCCAGACCAAGGCGGCGATTGAAAAGCGCTTGGCGGCATAAGCAGAAGCTCCCCGCCAAAAGAAAAGCCGTTGGGTTCGCCCAGCGGCTTTTTTGTTTTCAGTCGGCCCATAAAAAAAACCGCCCGGGCTGGTCGCGCGAGCGGTCTTTGAAGCTCAGCCTTCCAAAGGCTGAGCTGATCCGTTTTCAGCGGCTGCCGAATTTGGACAGCGCGGCCAGGTTGGCGCTGCGAACCAGGGCGTCGTCAGCATCGGCATTGCGCTGCAAAGCGGTTTGCAGGTCAGCCATGACGCGCGGGTCGCTCTTGGCAATAGCCCACAGGCGCTGGTCGGCACGGCCTTGGGCGATGGCGCTGGACCAGGTGTCGAGAACCGACTTCAGGTTGCTGCCCAAACGGCGGGCATTGCTGGCAAACAGGGCCAGCACGGCAAACACGGCGATCCACAGGCTGGTCCACAGCACCAGCAGGTGGCCTTCAGCCACGGTGTCCATGACTTCATAGACGGCCACGACAATGGCGGATGCCACGGCCGACAGCAGCAGCACGGCCAGGCTGCGTGAGCCAGAAATGCCGGAGCTCAGGCGGCTAGCGCTTTCCAGCGCCAGCTCAACGCGGGTAACGCCAGGGTGTTCGGTGGGGAAGTTGGTGTGGACAAAGCTGGTCATGGTGGTTTCCTTTCAAGTCGCGCTAGCGATGGTCTAGCTGCGTTGAGACGAATATTAGGGTAATTACGCATGAGCCTCCACTTTATAGTTGTGATTTAATTCATTCACCATAATGATGAGTCAAGCCAGCTATCCATGACCATTCCCAACTTTCGCACCCTGGACCTGAACCTCTTGCGGGTGTTTGACGAAGTCATGGCCGAGCGCAGCCTGACGCGCGCCGCCCGCAACCTGGCGCTGACGCAGCCGGCCGTGAGCAATGCGCTGCGGCGCTTGCGCGAAACCCTGGGCGACGAGTTGGTGCAACGCAGCGGCCAGGGCATGGCGCCCACGCCACGCGCCCGCGCCATCTGGCCCGCCGTGCGCGAGGCCTTGCAGCAGCTGCAGCAGTCGCTGATTCCCAACGAGTTCTCCGCCGCCACGGCCACCAACACCTTTGTGCTGGCCATGGCCGACGCCACCGCCGCCGAGCTGATGCCCGGGCTGATCGAAATCCTGGAGCAAGAAGCGCCCGGCGTGTCCATGCGTGTGTTGCCGCTGACCACGCGCGACCCGCGCCGCCTGCTGGCCGAAGAAATCTGCGACCTGGCCGTCGGCTACTTTCCCGCCGTGCTGGCCGACTTGACGGCGCACAGCCAAAGCGGCGAGCCGCTGCCGTTTGCCCACCAGCGCCTGTATGACGGGGAATACGTGTGTGTGATGCGCAAGAACCATCCGCTGGCCGGTGCGCCGATCACGCTGGACCAGTTTTGCGCAGCACGCCACATGCTGGTGAGCTTTTCCGGCCGGCCCTTTGGTTTTGTGGACGAGTCGCTGGCTTCCCACGGCCGCAAGCGCCAAGTCGTCTTGACCGTGAACCAGTTTTTCACCGCCGGCCGCGTGGTGGCCAACTCCAACTTGTTGACGGTGCTGCCGCGCCACTTTGTTCGCGTGACCGGTATGGCCGACCAACTGTCGCTGTGCCCTTTGCCGTTTGATGTGTCGCCGGTGCACGTGGACGCTGTGTGGCACCGGCGCTCGCAACTGCGCGGCGCCCATGATTGGCTGCGCCAAAGCGTGCTGCGGGTGGCGAACAAGGTCTTCCAGAGCGGCGCCGCGTCAGCCCCCACCGTTTGAGCAACGACAAACCTGCCGTGAAAATTCAGCTGCTGTCTGACCTGCATTTGGAGACCCATCCCCACTGGCAAGCCGTGCCGCTGCCCGGTGCCGACCTGCTGGTGCTGGCCGGCGACATTGGCTCGTACCAAGCTGGCTCGGCTCTGCTAGAAACTGGTGAAGACGACTTTGGGCTAGTGCGTTTTTCACCGCTGCCGGTGGCCCAGGGCGGCTCTGCCTGGCCCACGCCCGTGCTGTTTGTGCCGGGCAACCACGAGTACGACAGCTTTGACTTTGACGAGGCCCATCAGCGCCTGCGCCAGACCTGCGAGCGCCTGGGCATCACCTGGCTGGAGCGGGAAACCTGGCAGTGGCGCGGCGTGCGCTTTGTAGGCACCACCTTGTGGACGGACTTTGAAGCGCTGCCCGATGGCACCAAAGCCAAGCAACAAGAAAAAGCCTATCGCGCGGCCAACTATTACCTGCGCACCACCGGCACGACCTGGCAGGGCCAGCCGATGCTGGCCGAGCAAGTGAAGGCCCAGGGCTTGGTCTGCCAAGCGTGGCTACGCGAGCATTTGGCCCAGCCGTTTGACGGCCCCACTGTGGTGGTGACGCACTTCGCGCCCACGCTGATCAGCGCAGACCCGCGCTACGGCATCACGCCGGGCACGGCTGGTTTTTGCAATGCGCTGGACGCGCTGCTGCCCGGGGTGGATGTGTGGCTGCACGGGCATTTGCACTGCGCGGTGCGCGCTGTGCAATCGGGCTGCCGCATCGTCGCCAACCCGCTGGGGTACGCCCGCAAGGACGAACAAAAAAGCTACGCACCCGACTTGCTGATCGAGGTCTGAGCTTCAAGCAGCCGGCTTGGGCTCCGCCGCCAACGTGAAATAAAACGTGGCGCCGTGCTTCGGTTGCGACGTGGCCCAGACCCGTCCGCCATGGCGCGTGACGATGCGCTGCACCGTCGCCAAACCAATGCCCGTGCCTTCGAATTCAGCCGGTGAATGCAGGCGCTGAAAGGGGTTGAACAAACGCTCGGCATAGGCCATGTCAAAGCCCGCGCCGTGATCGCGCACAAAGTAGGCGCCGCCGGCTTCGCTCGACCGGCCCACCTCGATTTGCGTTTGCGCGCTGCGGCGGCTGAACTTCCAGGCATTGCCCAGTAAGTTGTCCAGCAGCAGCTTGAGCAAACGCGCGTCGCCCTCGGCGACCAGCCCGGGCTGCACGGTCCACTGGGCCGCGCGGCTGGGCTCGCGTTCGTGCAAAGCGTCCAGCACTTGGGTGGCCAAGCGGCTCAAGTCCACCTCACCTTTGTGCAAAGCCGCGCGCGACAAGCGTGCCAGCGATAGCAGCGCGTCAATCAACTCGCCCATCTGCTGAATGCCGGCACGAATGCGGCCCAGGTACTTCAAGCTGGTGGCGCCTTGCTCGGCGGGCAAATCGGTCAGCTCTTGTTCGAGCATGCTGCTAAAACCGTCCACCGCGCTCAGCGGCGTGCGCAAGTCGTGCGAGACCGAATACGAAAAAGCCTCCATCTCGTCGCGTGCCTGGCGCAACTCGGCGGTGCGCTGCAACACCAGTTCTTCGAGCTTGTCGGCCGGTGCGGCGGCTTGCGGCATGAGCAGCAGCAAAGCACCGACTTGCTCACCTTGGGCATCGCGCCAGGGCAGCCAGCGAGCGCTGAGCGCTTGGCTGTTCAAGCGGGCGTTCAGCGCGGGGGGAGACTCGCCGCGCAAAACGGCGGGCCATTGCGCCAGCAGCTCCTGGCCTAACGCTTCGCCCAGCGCTTCGCCCAACGCCTCGCCCAGGGCTGCTAGCGCATCCGCCTGGTTTGCTGCAGTCCATCCGAGCCAACGACGGGCCGCCACATTGGCCCGCACGAGCTGGCCTTGAAGATCCAGCGCCAGCACGCCATGGTCCAGGCTGTCCAGCATGGCATCGGCTGCTTGGGTGGGGGCGAGCGCCGTCGTCATGGGCGGCAATGCGCGGCAGCAGGCGCAGAAATGGAATGGGGAAAGAAGATAGGCAGGAAGCAATGCATGTCGCCTTATTTTGGCAGGATGACTATGCAGCTTCCGCCTTGTAGCCGTGGCGCATCCCGTGGCGCACGAAAACGGCGCCTGAGGCGCCGTTCAAAAGAAGGAGCGATGGCCCGTCACGCCCCGGTGCCTGCGCCATCGCCTGAACCCCGACCACTGCCGCCTGCGCCACCCCGACTGCCACCGTTACCTAGGCCCGTGGCGCCATAAGGCGGGACAGAGGTTGGCGCGTCGTTACGCGTCACGGTACCGGCCTGCCTCTTGCCCGGCGTACTCAGCCGCGCGCACGATACGGTCCTGGTTGGCGCGACCTTGGCTGTACCAGTGGCGCACGATCTCGGCGGCGGTGTCGCGCCCGCCCAAGCCGAACGACAGTCCCAGCGCCAAGGCAATCGCGCCCACCACAGCCATGAAGAGCGTGTTCACCAGCGTGGTGGCAATGCCAATCTGGTTGACCGCCACGACGATGGCAAAAGCCCAGACCAGACCTGAAGCCACCTTGGCCAGCAGATCGGCATCGCCCAGCGCACTCTTGGCCGCCGCCCCGCGCACGACCCGGCTCAAAGCCACGGCGGCCAAGCCACCAATCACCAGCACCACCAGTGCCACCACCACGTTGGGCAGCCAGAGCAGCAACTGGCGCAGCACGTCGGACACGGCCGGCAAGCCCAGCGCATCGAACGCCACCACCAGCGCGATCAGGCGGATGAACCATTTCGACACGGCGGCCACCACCCCGGCCGCGTCGGTTTGCGTGCCCATCTTGCTGACGAAATCCGTCAGCCCGGCGCGCTGTGACAACTCGTTGAACTTGACCGCGCGCAGCAACGCGGCCACGCCCTTGCCCACCAGCGAGGCCAACATCCAGCCGACGATGACGATGACCAAGAACCCCAGCACTTTCGGAATGGCACTGAAGAACAAGCCCATGGCCGCGGCCAAGGAGGTCATGAGCGCCGTACTCCATTCGGTGATTTGCGTTTGCATCTGTAACTCCGGTGAAGATCAAGGCCATGACTCTCTTGGGCCGGCTGGCGCAGACCTGTCGGTAGCTGTCAAGCCCTGATGTAGGACGGGGCTAGCGTCGGCTCTACCGTGCTTGCGCACCGCAATCGGCGTATTCTTGTTGCGTTGCAGCAATCTGAACTGGAGGCCGTCCCTTGAGCAGATCTACCAACCCCCTCGCCAAGCTCGCTCGCTTCACGTCCAAGCGCGGCCTGGTTCAGGCCAAACGCTTTTTTGCAAACACCTTGCAGTGGATGAACGACGAGCGCAGCGGGCCGCTATCGCCAGTGTCAGTCGCCGCTCCATCCGGAGCATTCGGCACAGGCGTTACAGGCGGCACAGGCGCTAAGGTCAAGGCGCGGCAAACGCCCACCGCGCAACCGGCCAGCGCGGTCTTGGGTGAGGCCTCGGCCACTGCCGCTGTTATCACTGGGCCCATCGCGCCGCTCTTAAAGGTCGAACCCAGCGTCGACACGCCCGAGCGGCCCCTTGCCCAGCCCCGGCCCGCCAGCTTCACCAAGCACCACTTTGAGTTGCACGGCGAGCGCCATGCTTACCGCCTCTTCTTGCCCAGCCTGCCCGACCGCGCCCTGGCGGCCGGCTTGCCCCTGGTGGTGCTGCTGCACGGCTGCAAGCAAAACGCGGCCGACTTTGCGTTGGGCACGGCCATGAACACCTTGGCCGAGAAGCACAAATGCATGGTGCTTTACCCCGAGCAAAACGCCAAGGCCAACCAGATGCGCTGCTGGAACTGGTTTGACGTGGCGCACCAGGGCCACACCGGCGAGCCGGCACTCTTGGTGCAGCTGACCCAGCAAATCGCCAAGCGCTGCAAGGCAGACACCGAGCGGATTTACATCGCGGGCCTGTCCGCCGGCGGCGCCATGGCGGCAGTGGTGGCAGCGCTCTACCCCGACGTGTTTGCCGCGGTAGGGGTGCATTCGGGCCTGCCGCCAGGCGCTGCAACAGACGTGATTTCCGCTTTCAGCGCCATGCGCCGCGGCGGCATGCAGCGCCCCTTTGCCGGGCACCGCGCCGGCGTGATGCCGACCATTGTTTTTCATGGCCAGGCCGACGACACGGTGCACCCCGACAACAGCGAGCACATCGTGGCGGTAGCACTCAAGGCCTTGCAGAGCAGCGGGCTGCAACTGGTCAAGACCGAGCAAGACGTCACGCCGCCCGCACCTAAACACGCGGGCGACAGGCCCCATCGGCCGACCCACCAAACCGTGTACCGGGCCGCAGACGGCAAGCCCTACCTGGAGTGCTGGTCAGTGGACACCGGTCCGCACGCCTGGTCAGGCGGCAACGCGGCGGGGTCGTTCACCGACCCGCAAGGGCCCAGCGCTTCAGCGGCCATGCTGGCTTTCTTTTTGCGGCACCGCAAGACCGCCGCAGCCTGACCGCGCTCCAAGCGCCTACACAGCGCTGGCAAATGCGCCGACGCGGCCGCACGGCTAAGCGCGGCAAGTTCGGCGCATGAACGCATCACCCACCCCGACCAACCCACCCAGCCCACCCAACCCAGCAGAACCGGCTGCAGCGCATCCCGAGCTCACGGCCGACAGTCTGGAGCGCGCGCAGGCCGAGCGCCTGCATGCTCACGCGGATTTGCCGGGCCAGCACCGCGGCATGCCCGCCTACGAGCCTCAAACAGAACGCACCACCACCGGCGAGCCGCACACGCCGCTGGACGCGTCTGTCAAAGAAAGCATAGAACTGCCGCACCAGCGCGACCAGCATGTGGCCATGACTTCAGGCGAAGTGGACCCGATGATCCGGCAAGCCGGTGCCGATCTGGCCGAAGGCAAGCAAGACACCACGCGCGCCGTGGAGGTAGACCGCACCTACCATGACATGCGGCCGGGCAAGCCCTGAGCGGTCCCGCTTTTTCACAGGGCGGCGGCGCGCGTGACGCACAATGCGGCGGCACCACTTTGGCGTGCGCCGATATTCCAACCATGCCCTCCACCACTTTGCCGCAAGCCGCCACCCCTGATTTTTCTGCTCTTCAATTTCGCGCAGCGCTGGGCATGTTCGCCACCGGCGTGACCATCATCACCGCCCGCTCAGACAGCGGCGCGCTGGTGGGGCTGACGGCCAGCTCCTTCAACTCGGTCTCGCTCACTCCACCCTTGGTGCTGTGGAGCCTGAGCCAGGCGGCGGGCTCACTGCCCACGCTGCGCACCGGCTCGCACTACGCGATCAACATCTTGGCGGCCGACCAGCAAGCGCTGGCCGAACGCTTTGCCAGCCGCCGAGAAGACCGCTGGGAAGGCGTCGAGTTCACGGCCGGCGCGGGCGGCGCGCCGCTGCTGGCGGGCGCGGTGGCGAGCTTCGAATGCTTCAACCGCAGCCGCTATGAAGAAGGCGACCACGTGATTTTTGTCGGCGAGGTGGAGCGCTGCAGCCACCGCGCAGGGGCAGCCCCGCTGCTGTACCACGGCGGGAAGTTCTACACCGAGCATCCGCTCTGACCCTCCGCAGCCCGGCTTGGCGCGCAGGCTACGATTCCGTCATGACCGAACGCAAAGCCCACCTGGACGGCCTGGCCGTCTCCTTGCTGATGGCCTGCTGCCTGCTCTGGGGGGCGCAACAGGTACTGATCAAGGCCACCATGGCCGAGTTGGCGCCGATGTTTCAAGCCTCGCTGCGGCTGTGGGGCGCCACGGCTTTGCTGTGGCTGTGGTGCCTGTGGCGCGGCGTGCCGCTGTTTGAGCGTGACGGCTCGCTGAAGGCGGGCTTGTTGGCCGGGGCTTTGTTTGCTGCCGAGTTCGCCTGCATTTACCTGGGGCTGCAGAACACCACCGCCTCGCGGCTGACGGTGTTTTTGTACACCTCGCCGTTTTGGGTGGCCCTGCTGGTGCCGCTGTGGATCAAGTCAGAAAAGCTGCACACACCGCAATGGATAGGCCTCTTGGCGGCCTTTGGGGCGGTGGCCTTTGCGCTGCGCGAAGGCTTGCTCCACGCCAGCCCTGAAGCCCTGCACGGCGATTTGCTGGGCCTCTTAGCAGGGCTGCTGTGGGGCTTGACGACGCTGGTGATCCGCGTGTCGGGGCTGGCGCGCATTCGCGCCGAGAAGCTGCTGTTTTATCAACTGGCGGTGAGTGCGGTGTGCTTTCCGCCGCTGTCGCTGGCACTGGGTGAGCCCTGGGTCTGGCAGTTCAGCCACTTTGCGTTGTGGTCGCTGGGCGTGCAGACCGTGCTGGGCGCTTTCATCAGCTATCTCGCGTGGATGTGGATGCTGGGCCGTTACCCGGCCACCAAGATATCTGTCTTCGTTTTTTTCACGCCGCTGTTTGCGCTGCTGTTTGGCACGCTGTGGCTGGGCGAACCCGTGACGCCGGGCTTGCTGCTGGCTTTGGGGACGGTGGCGGTGGGCTTGTTCTTGATGAACCGGCGGCCGACGGCAGCTGTGCCCAAAACCTCGCGCTGAGCAAGCCCGCTCGCCAGGTCGGCGTTTAAGCTTTCGCGGCGGCCAAGCGCCGCTCGGCCAGCGCCACGTACCAGTCCAGGCAAGCCGGGTTCGCCATGGCTTCTTTGTTCAGCACCTTGTCCAGCGGCTGGCCGAGCAGCAATTTCTTGATGGGCAGTTCCTGCTTCTTGCCCGAGAGCGTGCGCGGAATGTCGGGCACCAAGAAAATCTCGTTGGGCAAAAAGCGCGGACTCAGCGCGTCACGGATGGCTTGGTTGAGGCGGCTCTTCATGGCCTCGTCCAGCCCGTGGCCAGGGCGCAGCACGACAAAGAGGGGCATGTAGCTCTCGCGGCCCAGGTATTCCAGGTCCACCACCATCGAGTCCAACACCTCGGGTAGCGCTTCGACCGCGCTGTACAACTCGCTGGTGCCCATGCGCAGGCCGTGGCGGTTGATGGTGGTGTCAGACCGGCCGTAGATCACGCAACCTTCGCCGCCCTGGCCCGGCTCGCCGATGCGCAGCCAGTCGCCATGCCGCCAGACCGCGCCAGCCTCTGGCCCCAGGTGGCCGCCACCGGGCTTGCGGCCGTGGCCGGCGGGATAGGTTTCAAAGTAGCTGGAGAGGTAGCGCTTGTTGCCCGAGTCGCCCCAAAAATAAATCGGCATGGACGGAATGGGCTGGCTACACACCAGCTCGCCGACTTCACCAATGACCGGCTCGCCCTGATCGTTCCAGGCCTCGACGGCCGAGCCCAGCAAGCGGCACTGCATGACGCCGGGCTGCAAAGGCATTTCGCGATTGCCGCCGACGAAGGCGCCGGCGAAGTCCGTTCCTCCTGACAGATTGCACCACCATACTGATGCCCCCACGCTTGTCGCTTCGCGTACTGCGCTGCCCCCCGAGGGGGCTGGCCTGGCTCGGGGCGGCCCTTCGCTGGCGGCCTGTGCCCCCACGCTTGAAGTTTGTGCCCCCACGCT
>JBBAPH010000022.1:0-69743 GCA_040400935.1 Polaromonas sp. | reverse complement strand
CGGGCTCTACTACTACCAATTCTCAGTCAATTTCCACACGGAATGACGAGGGGCCTAACTTGGCAGCAACTTTTAGCAAGCATCGTCTGACATCTCTGTTTGACGAAATAATAAACATAACTACAAAAGACTGCAAAAGCAATTACATAAAAATATTGGATTCTATTTTCATAGACGACAGTTTCACAGAGCGGAAAAAAGTTAATGCGGCACTTGGAATTCCGACCTTCGACTGCAGCATGATGGAGTTCTTGGCAAGCCCATCCGTGGTCTGAATAGAACGAGCAAAGACAGTCGATACTATTAAATCAGCACAATGTCGTAAGCCTCCTGCGCCATGGCCGCCTCTGCCTGCAGCGAGATCGGCTTGCCAATAAAGTCTGACAAGCCAGCCAAGTGCTGGCTTTCTTCATCCAGGAACAACTCAATCACTTGCGGTGCGGCCACCACGCGGAACTCGCGGGGGTTGAACTGGCGGGCTTCGCGGAGGATCTCTCGCAAGATGTCGTAGGTCACGCTGCGTGCGGTTTTGACCACGCCTTTGCCGGCGCAGGCCTGGCAGGGCTCGCACAGTTGATGGGACAGCGACTCGCGGGTGCGTTTGCGCGTCATCTCCAGCAAGCCCAAGGCTGAGAAACCGTTGACGGTGGTTTTGATGCGGTCGCGGGCCAGCTGCTTTTTGAACTCGGCCAACACGGCGTCGCGGTGATGCTCGCGCAGCATGTCGATGAAGTCGACCACCACAATGCCGCCCAGGTTGCGCAGGCGCAGTTGGCGGGCAATGGCGTGGGCGGCTTCGAGGTTGGTCTTGAAGATGGTGTCGTCGAAGTTGCGTGCACCCACAAAGCCGCCAGTGTTCACGTCCACCGTGGTCAGGGCCTCGGTCTGGTCGATGATGAGGTAGCCGCCGGATTTCAAGTCAACCCGCCGGCCCAAGGCCTTGGCAATTTCCTCGTCGATGTTGAACAGGTCAAAGATCGGGCGCTCGCCGCTGTAGTGCTGGATCTTGGGCGTCATGCCGGGCATGAACTCCGCGGCAAATACGCGTAGCAGTTCGCACTGTTCATGTGAATCCACGCGGACGTTCTGCGTGGTCTCGCTGGCCACGTCGCGCAAGACGCGTTGCAGTAAGTTGAGGTCTTGGTGCAGCAGGGAGGCTGGCGGTTTTTTCAGCGAGCCTTCTTTGATGCGGGCCCAGGTCTTGCGCAGGTAGGCAATGTCTTCACCGAGCTCTGCATCGCTGGCTTCTTCGCCATTGGTGCGCAAGATGAAGCCGCCGCCCTGCTCGCCCGCCAGGGCTTGCAGGCGCTGGCGCAGTTCGTCGCGTTGGCGCGGCGGGATCTTTTGCGACACACCGATGTGGTTGTCTTGCGGCAAGAACACCAGCAAGCGGCCAGCAATGCTGATTTGCGCGGTGAGCCGCGCACCTTTGGTGCCTATCGGGTCTTTGAGCACCTGCACCATGATGGACTGGCCTTCAAAGACCTGCTTTTCAATGGGGGGCGGTGCGGCGGCCTCGCCCTTGGCGGGGTCATCGGCGTGCCGGCTGGCAATGGAGCTCATCAAGTCGGCCACATGCAAGAAGCCGGCGCGTTCGAGCCCAATGTCGATGAAGGCGGACTGCATGCCCGGCAACACCCGTGCCACTTTGCCCAGGTAGACATTGCCCACCAGCCCTCGTTCGAGCGAACGCTCGACGTGCAGTTCTTGCACGGCACCGTGTTCGACCACGGCCACGCGGGTTTCCTGGGGTGACCAGTTGATCAAGATGTCTTGGGGCATGGCAGGCTTTAAATTTTCAGGTGGGCGGCTTGGAGCAGCAAGGCCGTTTCATGCAGCGGCAAGCCCATGATGCCTGAATAGCTGCCGCTGATGCGCGTGATGTGCATGGCCGCCCTGCCCTGCACCGCATAAGCGCCGGCCTTGCCCATAGGCTCGCCCGTAGCCACATAAGCCCTGATTTGCGCGGCGCTCATGGCGGCGAAGGTCACGCTGGACACGCTGAGCGCTTCATGCCGCTGACGGCCATTTTGAATAGCCACTGCGGTCAGCACCCGGTGGGTTTTGCCGGACAGCTGGGTGAGCATGCGCACGGCGTCGGCGGCGCTCTCGGGCTTGCCCAGGATTTGCGCGCCCAGGGCAACCGTGGTGTCAGAGCACAGCACCGGCGCGGCAGGCAGGCCACTCAGGCGCAAGCGGGCCACAGCGGCGTCAAGCTTCAAACCCGTGACGCGTTTGACATAGCGCGCAGGAGCCTCTCGGCCCTGCACCGCTTCCAGCGCTTCCAGCGCATGTTCGTCTTCATCTGGCAAAGGCAGCAGGCGTTCAAACCGAACTCCCAACTGCTCGAGCAACTGCGCCCGGCGTGGGCTTTGGGACGCGAGGTAGATGAACTCGGCCATGGGCTCGCCTTTTTATTCGCGGTGGTAGGGGTGGTTGACCGTGATGCTCCAGGCGCGGTAAAGCTGCTCGATGAGCAGCACGCGCACCATGGCGTGCGGGAGGGTCAGGTCTGACAGGCGCATGCGTTCGTGCGCTGCCTGTTTGAAGCCGGGGTCCAGCCCGTCTGGACCACCAATGACGATAGCCACATCGTCCCCCTCGCGTTGCCAAGCTTTGAGCTTGTCGGCCAGGGCGACGGTGGTCACCGCAGTGCCGCGTTCGTCGAGTGCGACGATGCGCGTGCCTTTGCTGATGGCGTCTTCAATGCGGCCGCGCTCGGCGGCCAGCAGGTTCTCCAGCGTTTTAGAGGCTCTCGCCTCGGTTTTGACAGCCTTGAGCTCGACCCGCAACTCAGGCGGAAAGCGCTTGGCGTAGTCGTCGTAGGCGGTCTGGGCCCAGTCGGGCACCCGCTGGCCGACGGCCACGATCTGGAGCTTCATGCGCTCCGGCTGGTTTTCTTGGCGGCGGCCTTCGGAGCCGGTTTAACTGCGGCTTTAGGGGCTGCTTTTTTAGCCGCCGGGGTTTTGCTGGCGGGCTTGGCCGCAGCAGTTTTGGCGGGTGCGCGCTTGGCTGCAGGTGTCTTGGCGGCAACGGCTTTTTTAGCAGGCACTGCTTTCTTGGCGACCACCTTTTTGGCCGGTGCTTTCTTGGCTGCTGCTGGTGCGCTATCGTCAGACGCCTTGGCCGCTTTCTTGGCGGCATTGCGAGCCACGGTGCGCTGCGCCGTACGGCCAGCCGGTTGCTGCTTGGCGTCGCTCTCGGCGGCAGCCAAGGCAGCTGCACGTGATGCCTTGACCAGCGGAGCTGCAGCGCCCAGCTTGAGCTTGACGGGCTTGTCGCCCCACAACTCTTCCAGGTGGTAGTACTGGCGAATGGTGGGTTGCATGATGTGCGCCACCGCAGCGCCGCAGTCCACGATGATCCATTCGCCGTTTTCTTCGCCTTCAATGCGGGGCTTGGCAAAACCGGCGTCGCGCACGGCGTCACGCACGCTGGCGGCCAGCGCCTTGGTCTGGCGATTGGACGTGCCAGAGGCCACGATCACCCGCTCAAACAAAGACGTGATGTGCTCCGTGTCAAAGACTTGGATGTCCTGGGCCTTCACATCTTCCAAGCCACTGACGATGGCTCGTTGAAGTTTGGTGACATCTTTTTTGGCGGCGCTGGAGGTATCGGTCATGCGGAGGTGGCTGTGAAAGCCATGGTTAACGTGGGTTAGGGGCGCTGTAAAGCTGGTGCTCTGAAATATAACGTGCCACCGGCTCGGGCACCCTGTGGCGCCAGGACGCCGGAGCGTCCGGACTGGCAGCCAATTGGCGCCTTATGTCTGTGGCACTCAAGGCCATCAAGGGCAATTGCAGTCTTTGAACACCGGGCATCAGATCGGCCGAAATTTGACCGGTGAGCGCTGAGTGCGCGTGTTCTGGGCTGGTAAGCGAAGCCCCAGCGGGCTGCGAATCAGGCTGTACAGGACGGTCTGCGACGCAAACCGTAGCGGCTTGAAGTATATCTTGCCAACGATGCCAGCTCTTGAAAGCGCCATATTGGTCCGCCCCCATCAGCACAAACAGCGAACTGCCTGGGTGCTCAGCGGCCAGTTCGTGCAGGGTGTCGATGGTGTAGCTGGCGCCCTGGCGGCGCAACTCTCGCGAGTCCACCACCGCCCCGGGCAGATCACCAAAGGCAAGTTGGGCCATCGCCAGCCGGTGTTCAACCGCGCTCAAAGGCCGGGCTTTGTGCCAGGCTTGACCGGTGGGAACGACGCGCAGCTCGTCAAGTTCAAGCTGCTCCACCGCTGCACGGGCCAGTGCCACATGGGCCAGGTGCGGGGGGTCAAAAGCACCACCCAACACGCCTATTCGACGCGGCCTGCCAGCAGCGGGGCCTGAACTCAAACCCAGTCCCTTGGCACCAAGAACTCACGGGTCAGCCGCCCCTCAGGCGAATCGGCCGGGTCTTCGCGTCGGTACGACCAGCTGCTCAGCGGCGGCATGGACATCAAGATCGACTCTGTGCGGCCACCGGACTGCAGGCCAAAGTGCGTGCCCCGGTCCCAGACCAGGTTGAACTCCACGTAACGCCCGCGCCGGTACAGCTGAAAGTCGCGCTCGCGCTCGCCGTAAGGCATATCTTTGCGCTGCTCAACGATGGGCATGTAAGCAGGCAACAACCCGTTGGCCACCGACTTCATCATCTCAAAGCTGCGTTCCATGCCCAGCTCTTGAAAGTCGTCGAAAAACACGCCACCAATGCCGCGCGCTTCGGCCCGGTGTTTCAAAAAGAAGTACTCGTCGCACCAGGTCTTGAAGCGCGGGTACTTGTCGTCACCAAACGGCGCCAGCGCTTGCTGGCAGCTGCGGTGAAAGTGAACCGCGTCTTCTTCAAAGGGGTAGTACGGCGTCAAGTCCATGCCGCCGCCAAACCAGCTGGCCGGCTCACCCGAGGCGGGCGTGGCCGTCAACATGCGCACGTTCATGTGCACCGTGGGCACATAGGGGTTGCGCGGGTGGAACACCAGCGACACACCCATGGCCTCAAACGGCGCACCCGCCAGCTCGGGCCGGTGCTGCGTGGCCGAGGGTGGCAGGCGGCTGCCGCGCACATGCGAAAAGCCGCAACCTGCCCGCTCAAACACCGCGCCGTTTTCCAAAATCTTGGTCAGGCCATTGCCCTGCAAAGGCTCGTCCGGCGCTTTTTCCCAGGAGTCGGCCACAAAGGTGCCGCCGTCCACCGCCGCCACAGCCGCGGTGATGCGTTCTTGCAGGTCCAGAAAAAATGCGCGGCCGGTGGCCGTGTCGATCTTGCTCACGAAACTTCCTTGTCAACATCCAGCCGCACCGGTGAGGCCAGCGCCGGGCGATAGCCCCGGCAGGTTTCTAACGCCAGCGCCATGCGCTGCATGTCATGCGGCTGGTCGCCGGTCAGCCTGACAAACTGGGTGAGCGTCAGCATTTTCTGGCCATAGTCCAGCGCGGCCAGTGCCACGGGCACGTCAGCGCCCAGGGCCACGCGGTAAAAACCGCTGCGCCAGCCAGGTCGGTAGCTGCGCGTGCCTTCAGGTGCCAGCACCAGCCAGAAATAGTCGCGGCTCAGTTTCTTTTGGACGATCAAGTCGACCATCTGCGGCACGACACCTTGCGCCGACTTGCGGTTGACCGACACGCCGCCCAGCCAGCGCAGCCAGGGGCCGAACAAGGGAATGCGAAACAGGCTGTCCTTGGCCCAGAACTTGGCATCAAAGCCCATGGCCCACTTGAGGAGCAGGCCCACGGGCAAGTCCCAGTTGGAGGTGTGCGGATAGACCACGATCACGCCTTGCAGCGCAGGCAAGCCCTGAAAATCCAGGCGCCAGCCCATCCAGCGCAAGATGGTTTGCGCCATGACACTGCCGCGAAACTGAACCGGCTGCGGTGGCGCGTAATCGTTAGCCATCAGATGCTTCAGGGCTTGATGGCGCGGTAGCCAATGTCGCGGCGGTATTGCGCGCCGTCGAACTGGATCTGCTGGGCCACCGCATAAGCGCGCTGCTGCGCGTCTTTGACGGTGCTGCCCAGCGCCGTGACACACAACACGCGCCCGCCGGAAGTGAAGGTTTGCTGACCTTGCGCGGCCGTACCCGCGTGGAACACCACCGTGTCGTCGCCGCCGGCCTTGGCTGCCGCTTCCAGGCCCTGAATCACGTCGCCCTTGCGCGGACTGAGTGGGTAGCCGTGCGCGGCCATGACCACGCCTAGCGCAGGGCGGCGGTCCCACTCCATCTCGATCTGGTCGAGCGTGCCGGAGGTGGCGGCCAGCATCACATCTACCAAGTCTGTCTTGAGTCGCATCATGATCGGCTGCGTCTCGGGGTCGCCCATGCGGCAGTTGAACTCCAGGGTCTTGATGCGGCCTTGCGGGTCAATCATCAGCCCAGCGTACAAAAAGCCGGTGAAGGGAATGCCGTCTTTTTCCATGCCCTTGATGGTCGGCAAGATCACTTCGCGCATGGTACGGGCATGCACCTCGGGCGTGACCACGGGCGCGGGCGAATACGCACCCATGCCGCCGGTGTTGGGGCCTTGGTCGGCGTCGAGCAAGCGCTTGTGGTCTTGGCTGGTGGCCAGCGCGGCCACGTTCTTGCCGTCGCACATCACGATGAAGCTGGCTTCTTCGCCCTGCAAGAACTCCTCGATCACCACTCGCGCGCCGCCCTCGTTGTGCTTGACGCCCAGCGGGTTATAGCCCGGGTCGGGCGCGAGCATGAAGTCAATCGCTTCGTGCGCTTCGGCCAGGCTCATGGCCACCACCACGCCCTTGCCTGCGGCCAGCCCGTCAGCCTTGATTACGATGGGCGCACCCTTGGCGTCCACGTAAGCATGGGCGGCGAAGGGGTCAGAAAACGTCTCGTACTCCGCCGTGGGAATGCCGTGGCGCTTCATGAACGCTTTGGAAAAAGCCTTGGAGCTTTCGAGCTGCGCGGCAGCACGGGTCGGGCCAAACACGCGCAGACCATGGGCGCGGAACTCGTCCACGATGCCAGCAGCCAAAGGCTGCTCGGGGCCGACCACGGTCAGGCCGATTTTGTTGTCCTGAGCCCAGGCACGAAGTGCCTGCACGTCGGTGATGTCGAGATTGGTCAAGGTCGTGTCCAAGGCCGTGCCACCGTTGCCGGGTGCCACGTGAACGGATTGCACCTTGGGCGATTGGGCCAGCTTCCAGGCCAGCGCATGTTCGCGCCCACCGCCACCCACCACTAAAACTTTCATGTCCTGACTTTCGGGCTCAGCGCCCTGTTGATTTCAAAAGGGGGATTGGGCTTACAGCGCGGCGTTGTGGAACACGTCTTGGGTGTCGTCCAGGTCTTCCAGCACGTCCAGCAGCTTTTGCATTTTCGCGGCGTCGTCCCCCGACAACTCAATGGTGTTGTCGGCGCGCATGGTGACTTCGGCGACTTCGGGTTTGAGGCCGGCTGCTTCCAGCGCTTGCTTGACAGCCTCCAACTGCGTGTACGGCGTCAAGACCTCAATGGCACCATCGTCGCCCGTGATGACATCGTCAGCGCCGGCTTCCAGCGCGACTTCCATGATCTTGTCTTCGCTCACACCCGGGGCAAAGATCAGCTGGCCGCAGTGCTTGAACTGAAAGGCCACCGAGCCTTCGGTGCCCATGTTGCCGCCGTGCTTGGAAAAGGCGTGGCGAACATCGGCCACAGTGCGCACGCGGTTGTCGGTCATGCAGTCCACGATGATGGCCGCGCCGCCAATGCCGTAGCCTTCGTAGCGGATTTCCTCGTAGTTCACGCCTTCGAGGTTGCCGGTGGCCTTGTCGATGTTGCGCTTGACGGTGTCAGCCGGCATGTTGGCGGCCTTGGCCTTTTCGACCGCCAGGCGCAGGCGCGGGTTGGTGTCCAGGTCGCCGCCACCCAGGCGGGCCGCCACCGTGATTTCGCGGATCACCCGCGTCCAGATCTTGCCGCGCTTTTCATCCTGCCGCCCTTTGCGGTGCTGAATATTCGCCCATTTGCTGTGTCCGGCCACGAAGAATCCTTGTCGATGCGGTGAATTGATTTAACCTAAGCGCTGCATTTTACTTTTCGCTCAACACAGGCCACCCCGCTTGTAAAAAACCGGACACCCACCCATGACCGAGCCACTGCTGATTGCCCAGAACAAGTCTGCCCGCTGCGAACTACTGCCCGAGCTGGCCAACCGCCACGGCTTGATCACAGGCGCCACCGGCACCGGCAAGACCGTCACGCTGCAGACGCTGGCCGAGAACTTTTCCAACATCGGCGTGCCGGTCTTCATGGCCGACGTCAAGGGCGACCTGAGCGGCATCAGCCAAGCGGGCAGCGTCAGCCCCAAGCTGGCCGCCGTGCTGCTAGAACGCGGCCTGCCCACGCCGGAGGCCAGAGCCTGCCCCACCCAGCTCTGGGACGTGTTTGGCGAGCAAGGCCACCCCGTGCGGGCCACGATCTCGGACATGGGGCCGCTGCTGATCGCCCGCATGCTCAAACTGAACGAGACCCAGGCTGGCGTGCTGAACCTGGTCTTCAAGATCGCCGACGACAACGGCCTCTTGCTGCTGGACCTCAAAGACCTGCGCGCCATGCTCCAGCATGTGGGCGAGAACGCCAGCACCTTCACCACCAGCTACGGCAACGTCAGCGCGGCGAGCGTCGGCGCTATTCAGCGCGGCTTGTTGCAGCTGGAAACCCAGGGCGGCAGCCAGTTTTTTGGCGAGCCCATGCTCAACATCGACGATTTCATGCAGACCGATGCCAGTGGCCGGGGCATGGTCAACGTCCTGGCGGCCGACAAGCTGATGAACTCGCCGCGCCTGTACGCCACCTTCTTGCTGTGGATGCTGTCCGAGTTGTTTGAGCGATTGCCAGAGATCGGCGACCCGGACAAACCCAAGCTGGTCTTCTTTTTTGACGAAGCGCACTTGCTGTTCACCGACGCGCCCAAGGTGCTGGTCGAGCGGATTGAGCTGGTGGTGCGGCTGGTGCGTTCCAAGGGCGTGGGCGTGTATTTCGTCACGCAAAACCCCATGGACATTCCCGACTCCGTGCTCGCCCAGCTGGGCAACCGCGTGCAGCACGCCCTGCGGGCCTACACACCGCGCGACCAAAAAGCCGTCAAGGCCACCGCCCAGACCATGCGGCCTAAACCAGGCCTAGACATTGAGTCGGCCATCACCGAACTGGCGGTGGGCGAAGCCCTGGTCAGCCTGCTGGACAGCAAAGGCCGGCCCGGCCTGACCGAACGCGCCTATGTGCTGCCGCCGGGCAGCCAGCTCGGGCCGATCACCCCGGCCCAACGGCAGGAATTGATGAAGAGCTCATTGGTGGCCGGTATTTACGAAGCGGCGGTAGACCGGGAGTCGGCTTACGAGAAATTGCAGGCCCGAGCCCAGGCCAGCGTGGCCGGCAACCCAGCCGCTGACTCGGGCGGCGGCTTGATGGGCGGGCTGAACGACATCTTGTTTGGCAAGACCGGCCCACGCGGCGGCCAGCACGACGGCTTGGCGCAGACCCTAGCCAAGTCGGCGGTTCGGACCATGGGCAGTACGGTCGGGCGGGAGATTATTCGCGGCGTGCTGGGCGGCATTTTTGGCGGCAAGCGCTGACCCAGCGGGCTAGCTCGGCCATTGCTTGACGGCGGTCAAGCCTGCGCCGAAAGGGCAATGCGAAAATACCGCCCATGCCCGCCTTTTTGACCGCCGCCCTCTACAAGTTCGTTGACCTGCCCGACTTCGCCGACCTGCAAGCGCCCTTGCTGACGTTCTGCCAAGCGAATGAGGTCAAAGGCACCCTCCTGCTGGCGGCCGAGGGCATCAACGGCACGATTGCCGGGCCCGAAGCCGGTGTGCGCGCCGTGCTGGCCCGTTTGCGCAGCGACCCGCGCCTGGCCCAGTTGGAGCACAAGGAGTCTTGGAGCGAGAAAGCGCCGTTTTACCGCATGAAGGTCAAGCTGCGCAAGGAGATCGTCACCCTGGGCGTGGACGGCATCAACCCCAACCGCTTGGCGGGTCAATACGTCAAACCACAAGACTGGAACGCGCTGATCCAGTCCCCCGACGTGGTGCTGATCGACACCCGCAACGACTACGAGGTGCGCATTGGCACCTTCCAGGGCGCCATAGACCCACAAACCACCAGCTTTTCAGAACTGCCGCAATGGGTGGCGCAAGAAATGGCGCCTGGCGGCCGACTGGAAGCCAAGAACGGCCAGAAGCCGCGCGTTGCCATGTTCTGCACCGGCGGTATTCGCTGCGAAAAGTCCACCGCCTTCATGCGCCAGCAAGGCTTTGACGAGGTCTACCACCTCGAAGGCGGCATCCTCAAGTACCTGGAAACGGTGCCGCCGGAGGAGACGACGTGGGAAGGCGAATGCTTTGTGTTTGACGAGCGCGTGTCCGTAGGCCACGACCTGCAGCCCGGCCACTTCCAGCTCTGCCGCTCCTGCCGCAACCCGATCAGCGACGAAGACAAGCTGTCCCCGCATTACGTGGAAAGCGTCAGTTGCCCAGCTTGTTACGACAAGATCACCGAGACGCAGCGCCAGAGCTTCATGGAGCGGGCCCGGCAAATGGCGCTGGCCAAGGCGCGCAACGAGCCGCACATCGGCGTGCCGCGCGGCCGCGTGAAACCAGAAGCCCCGGCCGAAGCGTTTGACAAAGAACAGGCGCCGCCGCGCTGATGCCAAGCGCCCTGCCGGTGCTGTATTCGTTCAGGCGCTGCCCGTACGCCATGCGGGCTCGCCTGGCGTTAGCCATCAGCGGTCAAGCCTGCGAATTGCGCGAGGTCGTGCTCAAGAACAAACCCGCCGAGTTACTGCAAGCCTCGCCCAAGGCCAGCGTGCCGGTCTTGGTGTTGCCGACCGGCCAGGTAATTGACCAGAGCCTGGAGATCATGCAGTGGGCCTTGGCGCAAAACGACCCTGGCCATTGGTTGGCCCCCGAGCGCGGCTCTGTGGCTGATATGCAGGCCCTGGTCGCTGAGTGCGACGGCGACTTCAAGTTGCACCTGGACCGCTACAAATACCCCAACCGCCACGCAGGTGCTGTGGCTACTGAGCATCGGCAAGCCGCCAGTGCCTGGCTGCTGCAGCTCGACACTTTGCTGCAGCACAGCGAGCCCGGACTGTTTGGCCGCAGCAGCTTGGCAGACATGGCCATAGCGCCTTTTGTGCGGCAGTTCGCCCATACCGACCCCACCTGGTTCAGCAGCCAGCCCTGGCTGCGGCTGACTGCATGGCTGGAAAGGTTTGAAAGCTCGCCCCTTTTTGCCCGCGTGATGGACAAGTACTCCGCTTGGCAGAGCGGCACCGAAGGCGTGGCGTTCCCACCGACTGAGCAAGGTTCGCTGAGCTAACGCCCCCTCTCAGCCGGCCATAAAAAAACCCGCTGATCGCTCAGCGGGTTTTTCAGGCACGGTGGCTAGACCGTCCTAACCGGCCGTCGCCTCTTCAGACTCCGGCTTGGGCTTGCCCTCTTTCTTGGGCAGCGGCTGGATGTCAAGTTGCACGTCGCCGGTTTCCACGCCCTTGTCGTCGGTCGTGAGCTTGATGTCGACCGTCAAGCGACCACCGTCCATCAAACGCCCGAACAACAACTCGTCGGCCAAGGCGCGACGGATCGTGTCCTGGATCAGGCGCTGCATGGGCCGTGCGCCCATGAGCGGATCGAAACCCTTCTTGCCCAGGTACTTGCGCAGGGCGTCGGTGAAGGTGACTTCCACCTTCTTCTCGGCCAGCTGCGTTTCCAGCTGCAGCAAGAACTTGTCGACCACACGGAGGATGACCGTCTCGTCCAGGGCTTTGAAGCTCACTGTCGCATCCAGGCGGTTGCGGAACTCCGGCGTAAAGAGGCGCTTGATGTCGGCCATTTCGTCCCCCGCCTCGCGCGGGTTGGTAAAGCCTATCGTCGCCTTGTTCATGGTCTCGGCACCCGCGTTGGTCGTCATGATGATGATGACGTTGCGAAAATCTGCCTTGCGCCCGTTGTTATCGGTCAGCGTGCCGTGGTCCATGACCTGCAGCAGCACGTTGAAGATGTCCGGGTGGGCTTTTTCGATCTCGTCGAGCAGCAGCACGCAATGCGGCTTTTTGGTCACCGCCTCGGTCAGCAAACCGCCCTGGTCAAAGCCCACATAGCCCGGAGGCGCGCCAATCAGGCGGCTCACGGCGTGGCGTTCCATGTACTCGGACATGTCAAAGCGGATCAGCTCGATGCCCATGATGTAGGCCAGCTGCTTGGCCGCTTCGGTCTTGCCCACGCCCGTGGGGCCGGAGAACAAGAAGGAGCCAATCGGCTTGTCGCCCTTGCCCAGGCCCGAGCGCGCCATCTTGACGGCCGAAGCCAACACGTCCAGCGCCTTGTCTTGGCCAAACACCACGCTTTTGAGGTCGCGGTCCAGGGTCTTGAGCTTGCCGCGGTCGTCGTTAGACACATTGGCAGGCGGAATGCGGGCGATCTTGGCCACGATTTCCTCCACCTCGGTCTTGCTGATGGTCTTCTTGCGCTTGGACGGCGGCAAGATGCGCTGGGCAGCGCCGGCCTCGTCAATCACGTCAATCGCCTTGTCGGGCAAATGGCGGTCGTTGATGTACTTGGCGCTGAGTTCGGCGGCAGCCTGCAGGGCCGCCACGGCGTACTTGACGCCATGGTGCTCTTCAAAGCGCGACTTCAGGCCTTTGAGAATGTCCACCGTTTCCTGCACGCTCGGCTCGACCACGTCCACCTTTTGGAAGCGGCGCGACAGGGCCGCGTCTTTTTCAAAAATACCGCGGTATTCGGTGAAGGTCGTGGCGCCAATGCACTTGAGCTGGCCCGAGCTGAGCGCGGGCTTGAGCAGGTTCGATGCGTCCAGCGTGCCGCCCGACGCCGCACCGGCGCCGATCAGCGTGTGGATCTCGTCGATGAACAAGATGCCGTTGGGCTTGTCTTTCAGCGCCTTGAGCACGCCTTTGAGGCGCTGTTCAAAGTCACCCCGGTACTTGGTGCCGGCCAGCAAGGCGCCCATGTCCAGCGAATACACCTGGGCTTCAGCCAAGATCTCGGGCACGTCTTTTTGCGTGATGCGCCAGGCCAGGCCTTCGGCAATGGCGGTCTTGCCCACGCCGGCCTCACCGACCAGCAAGGGGTTGTTCTTGCGGCGACGGCAGAGAATCTGGATCACCCGCTCGACCTCGTAGTCGCGGCCGATCAGCGGGTCGATCTTGCCTTCCTTGGCCAACTGGTTGAGGTTCTGCGTGAACTGCTCCAGCGGGGATGCTTTCTCGTTCTTCTCAGAACTTTCTTCATTCTCAGCTGCGCTTTCGCCAGCCTTGGTTGGCTCGGGCGGTTCGCTCTTCTTGATGCCGTGGGCAATAAAGTTCACCACGTCCAGGCGCGTCACGCCCTGCTGGTGCAGGTAGTACACAGCGTGTGAGTCTTTTTCACCAAAAATTGCCACCAGCACGTTGGCGCCAGTAACTTCTTTTTTGCCGTTGCCGGTGGACTGCACATGCATGATGGCGCGCTGAATGACGCGCTGAAAACCCAAGGTGGGCTGGGTATCCACGTCATCATTGCCAGCCACCTGGGGGGTGTTGTCTTTGATGAAGTTGGCGAGTGACTTGCGCAAATCTTCCACATTGGCCGAGCAGGCGCGCAGCACTTCGGCCGCGCTAGGGTTGTCCAGCAAGGCCAGCAACAGGTGTTCCACGGTGATGAACTCGTGGCGCTGCTGCCGTGCTTCGACGAAGGCCATGTGCAAGCTGACTTCTAATTCCTGGGCAATCATTGATTTTCCTTTCGGCTTGCTACTGAATCTACTGTATGGGTTGAAAGGGAGATGGGGGCGTTTCTCACAATTCAACCGGCTCGCTGACACATTGCAGCGGATGGCCGTTCTTGCGCGCGGCCTCGGTGACCTGATCGACCTTGGTGGCGGCCACATCTTTGGAGAAAACACCGCAGACGCCTTTGCCGTCGAGGTGGATCTTCAACATGATCTGGGTGGCCGTTTCGCGGTCTTTGTTGAAAAACTCCTGGATGACCACCACCACAAATTCCATGGGGGTGTAGTCATCGTTGAGCAACACCACTTGGTACATCTGGGGCGGTTTGACCTTCTGGGGACGGCGCTCAAGCACCACGGAGTCGCCCCCATCGGGGCGGTCGGGCTTGACGACGGGCGCATTCGGCGGCGCGGGAACTTTGGGAGATTTCGTGGCCATGGAATTCATTCTAGCGATGCAGGCCGGCAGGCGGGAATCCGCTGGGCCTTGGCCCCTTCGGCCCAAGCCTACTGGCGGGCGCAACAGTTGGGGCGGCGAAAAAAAACCGCTGAGGCTTGCGTCTCAGCGGTTGGGCCGGCCCTGACGAGCCGACAGCCGGTGGACTCGCCCAACAGCGAGCCCAATGGGCTTTACATATGGTCGATCATGACCTGGCCAAAGCCAGAGCAGCTCACCTGCGTCGCGCCTTCCATCAGACGGGCAAAGTCGTAAGTTACCTTCTTGGAGGCAATCGACTTCTCCATCGAGCTGATGATCAGGTCAGCCGCTTCGGTCCAGCCCATGTGGCGCAGCATCATCTCGGCAGACAAGATCTCGGAACCCGGGTTCACGTAGTCTTTGCCAGCGTACTTGGGAGCCGTGCCGTGCGTAGCTTCAAACATGGCGACGGTGTCGCTGAGGTTGGCGCCTGGGGCAATACCAATGCCGCCTACCTGAGCAGCCAGAGCGTCGGACACGTAGTCACCGTTCAGGTTCAGCGTGGCAATCACGCTGTACTCGGCGGGACGCAACAAGATTTGCTGCAAAAACGCGTCGGCAATCACGTCCTTGACGATGATTTCTTTGCCCGTCTTTGGGTTTTTGAATTTGCACCATGGGCCGCCGTCGATCAGCTCAGCGCCGAATTCTTTTTGAGCCAAGTTGTAAGCCCAATCACGGAAGCCGCCTTCGGTGAACTTCATGATGTTGCCCTTGTGAACGATGGTCAGGCTGGGCTTGTCGTTGTCGATCACATACTGCATGGCCTTGCGCACCAGGCGCTCGGTGCCTTCGCGCGATACAGGCTTGATGCCGATGCCCGACGTGTTGGGGAAACGGATCTTTTTAACGCCCATTTCGTCTTGCAGGAACTTGATGAGTTTTTTGGCTTTGTCGCTCTCGGCCTCGAACTCGATACCGGCGTAAATATCTTCCGAGTTCTCACGGAAGATGACCATGTTGGTCTTTTCTGGCTCTTTCACAGGCGAAGGCACGCCGGTGAAGTACTGGATAGGGCGCAAGCAAACGTACAAGTCCAGTTCTTGGCGCAAAGCCACGTTCAAGCTGCGAATACCGCCGCCAACGGGCGTGGTCAGCGGGCCTTTGATGGACACCACGTAGTCGCGCACGGCGTGCAGGGTTTCCTCAGGCAGCCAGACATCAGGGCCGTAGACTTTGGTAGCCTTTTCACCAGCGAAAACTTCCATCCAGTGAATTTTCTTCTTACCGCCGTAGGCCTTGGCCACCGCTGCGTCCACCACCTTGAGCATCACGGGCGTGATGTCGGCACCCGTACCGTCGCCTTCAATGAAGGGGATCACCGGCTCGTTGGGAACGTTCAAGGACTTGTCGGCATTGACACTGATTTTTTGGCCTTGAGCGGGCACTTTGATGTGCTGGTACATGTAGAAGAATCTCCGGTTATGGTGGGCGGCACTGCGTGCTTACCCTGGGCTGGCTAGGTGAAACCCGTAAATTCTAGTCCCAAAAGACGCCCCCGCAAAAATTTGCAACACAGCTGTCAACCGTTTGTGAAGTGAGGCCGTTACGGTGGTGTCCTCGGATTTTTTCGGGGGCTCTTTAATAACGTTATTTAGGAAACATTCAAATGAGCAAAATCCTCGCTGCCCTGATCGCCGGTCTGTTCGCTGTTGGCGCTTACGCTGCTGACCCAGCTAAGAAAGACGACAAAGCTGCTCCAGCCGCTGCCGCTAAGAAAGAAGAAGCCAAGCCAGCCGCTGCTGCCGCTAAGAAAGAAGAAGCCAAGCCAGCTGCTAAGAAAGAAGAAGCCAAGAAGTAATTCTTCGCTCTCGCTAAAAAATGCTCGCCTTGGCGGGCATTTTTTTTGCCCCTGCGCTTTTGAGACCGAACGCAACGGCACTTTATGATTTGCGCCATGACACTCCTGCCCTTTTTGCGCTTGCGCTCCAGCGCCTTAGCCCTGGTATTGGCTGGGCTGCTATCGGCCCTTCTGACCAGCCCCGTCCTGGCACAGGACGCGCCGCAAACCAATTTGCCGCGCACCACGCTGACGGCAGGCATGCATCAAATAGACGTGCAAGTGGCCCGAACCCCGCTGCACCGGGAAATCGGGTTGATGTTTCGCCAAGACATGCCGCAGCACGAAGGCATGTTGTTTGTTTTTGAAGAGTCCGCCAGGCAGTGTTTTTGGATGCGCAACACCCTGCTGCCGCTCACCGCTGCTTTTTTGGCCGACGACGGCACCATCGTTAACCTCGTGGACATGAAGCCGCAAACCCTGGATTCGCACTGCTCGGCCAAGCCTGTGCGCTATGTGCTGGAGATGAACAAGGGCTGGTTCACCAGAAAAGGGCTGCAAGCGGGCTCGCGATTGAGTGGCCAGCCTTTCGATAAAAAGCGCTGAGCCGAGGGTCGAACCGCAGCGAACGAGCTGCACCCAGACAACAAAAAGCCGACTCGCGAGTCGGCTTTTTGCTTGGCGGGACTGTACCGGCTTAAGCGAAATTGGCTTCAGCAAACTGCCAGTTCACCAGGTTCGACAAGAAGGTCTCGACGAACTTGGGGCGCAGGTTGCGGTAGTCGATGTAGTACGCGTGTTCCCACACGTCAACGGTCATCAGCGCTTTGTCGGCCGTGGTCAGCGGGGTGCCGGCCGGGCCGGTGTTGACGATGTCCACTGAGCCGTCGGGCTTCTTGACCAGCCAGGTCCAGCCGGAACCGAAGTTGCCCACAGCCGACTTGACGAAAGCTTCTTTGAAAGCGGCGTATGAGCCAAACTTAGCGTTGATGGCTGCGGCCAGCGCGCCGCTGGGCTCGCCGCCGCCGGCGGGCTTCATGCAGTTCCAGAAGAAGGTGTGGTTCCACACCTGGGCGGCGTTGTTGTAGACGCCTCCGCTGGACTTCTTGACGATCTCTTCCAAGCCCATGGACTCGAACTCGGTGCCTTTTTGCAGGTTGTTCAGGTTGACCACATAAGCGTTGTGGTGCTTGCCGTGGTGGTACTCAAAAGCTTCCTGGCTGTAATGGGGCACCAAAGCGGTGTTCGCGTACGGCAGGGGTGGCAGGGTGTGTTCCATGAAGTCCTCGTGGGTTGGTTGACAGTGAATAGAAAAGTAACAGACGCGATTGTAAAAACTTTGCTCAGGCCCGGGGATTGACGGTCAATTCGAGCGCACCGTCGGCCAGGCGGGCCCGCACGGTTTGACCCGCCTCAGACTGGCCAACCCGGGTGATGGCCTGGCCCTGCGCGTTTTCCAGCCAAGCGTAACCGCGTTTGAGCACCAGGCTGGGGTCGAGCAATTCCAGCCGGGTTTGTGCTTGCTGAACAGCCCGTTGCTGTGACGCCAAAGTGCTGCTGACGGCGCGCGGCAAGTCGCGCTGAAGGCGGGACAGTGCATGGCCACGCGCCTGCACGGCATTGCCCAGCGCGTGGCGCAAGCGCTGCGCCTGCACGTCCAGCATGGCACGCTCGCGGGTGACCAGGTGCGAGGGCTGGCCTAAACGCGCAGCAGCCCGGTCCACGCGCTGAACGTTCTGCTCCAGGCGGCGCTGCAGACCTTCAGACAGACGGTCGGCCAGCAGGTCCAGCGCGCCCAGCCAAACGCTTTGAGGTTGGGCACACAGTTCGGCGGCGGCCGTCGGTGTTGGGGCGCGCAGATCGGCACAAAAATCGGCAATGGTGAAGTCGGTCTCGTGGCCGACGCCGCAAACCACCGGCATGGGCGACTGCACGATCAGGCGGGCCAATGCCTCGTCATTGAAAGCCCACAGGTCTTCCATGGCGCCGCCGCCGCGCACCAAGAGCAGCACGTCCACTTCCCGGCGGTCAAAGGCTTGCCGCAAGGCGCGCTGAAGTTCAGCCGGGGCCTGGGCGCCTTGCACGCTGGCCGGGTACAGCACCACAGGCAAATGTGGGACCCGGCGTTGCAAGGTGGTCATCACGTCGTGCCAAGCGGCAGCGCCCAAGGAGGTCACCACACCTATGGCGCGGGGCAAGACCGGTAACGGCCGCTTGCGGTCTTCGTCAAACAAACCTTCGGTCTGCAACTGGGCCTTGAGCCGCACAAAGCGCTCAAACCAATCGCCGTCGCCCGCTTGGCGGATGGACTCGACGATCAGCTGAAGCTCACCCCGAGGCTCGTACACGCCCAGGCGGCCCCGCACTTCCACCTTTTGCCCGTCGCGCGGCGAAAAGTCGGCCAACTGAGCGGCGCGTCGGAACATGGCGCAGCGCACCTGGCCTTGCTCGTCTTTGAGCGTGAAATAGCAGTGGCCGCTGGTCGCACGCGAAAAACCGCTGACCTCGCCCTGGACCGCGATTGGGTTGAAGCGCGCTTCGAGCGCGTCCGCAATGCCGCGCAGCAGCGCACCCACGGACCAAACACGCACAGCTGAAGGCCGAGTGCGAGGCGTGGGGTCAAACATGGGACAAATCCCAGCGGATCAACCCAATAGCCTGCACAAAACCGAGCTGAAGATCAAACAATAAGCCGCTGGTATTCATGTAAAAATTTGTGCTGAAAATTTGAGCGTTTTGTTCAGAGCACTATTTGGCGGGCCTCGCAGGCTTGGCCACCTGAGTTGCTCACAAAGTTATCCACAAGTTCTGTGAGTTTTGGCCGACAGCAAAGAGTTCACATCGGCCAAACTGGGCCCCGATTTGGTGCGCACCCTCACGCGATAATCCGACCATTGCCAAGCGCTACAGTGCGCCTAACGCCCCCATCAGGACTCGCTCTTTGATCATACAAGCCGCTGCTTCTACTTTTGCTTCATCCATTTGCTGGGCCAATGTTGGCCGCCGCAAATGAGCCACCTTGAGCCTACAGAACAGGCACAGGCATGGCTGAGCTAGGCGCTAGGCTGCGGCAAGCTTGGCAGGCACGCGGCTGGTTGCCCCACCTGCTGTGGCCGGTCGCCCAAGCCTATGCGGGGCTGAGCGCTTTGCGTCGGCAGTTTTACCGATGGGGGGTTTTCAAGACGGAAAGCCTGCCCTGCCCGGTGGTGGTGGTCGGCAATGTGGTGGCGGGTGGCGCTGGCAAAACGCCCCTGGTGATGGCCGTCGTGGCGCACCTGCAGGCAGCGGGCAAGCGGCCTGGCGTCATCTCGCGCGGCTATGGTCGCCGACGCTCAGACTGCCTGAAAGTGCAGCCCTCACACAGCGCGCATGAGGTGGGCGACGAACCTCTCTTGATCGTCCGCAAGACCGGCGTGCCTGTGGTGGTAGCAGCTCGGCGCATTGAAGCGGCCAAGGCAGTGATGGCCGAGCACCCCGACACGGATGTCCTGGTGTGTGACGACGGGCTGCAGCATTACGCCCTGGCACGGGACGTGAACATTGCCGTTTTCGACGACCGTGGCGCGGGCAATGGCTGGCTGCTGCCCGCCGGCCCTTTGCGGGAAGCTTGGCCACCGCGCGCGCGCGCCGCTGCCGACCCGCTGCGCGGCGTGGACCTGGTGCTTCACTCGGGTCAGAACCCTGCTTTTGCAGGCTTTCGCTCCACACGGCAGTTGGCAGACCACGCGGTAAGCGCCGATGGGCGGCAAGTCGCCTTGGCCAGCTTGCGAGGCCAGGGCTTGCACGCCTGGGCTGGCATTGCCAAACCTGAAGAATTTTTTTCCATGCTCCGCGCCAAAGGTTTAACCCTGGCGCACACGCAGGCGCTGAGCGATCACCACGACTTTGCGGACGGCCCTGTGCCCGATCCGTCCATCACCGTGCTGTGCACAGAAAAAGACGCGGTCAAGCTGTTCGCCCTTTTCCCCGATGCCGGGCTGCGCCTCTTGGCCGTGCCCTTGGTCTTTTCGCCGGAGCCGGCTTTCTGGGCGGCGCTGGATGCGCAACTGCAAATTTCTCACTTACGATTCCCGCATGGACACCAAACTTCTTGAACTGCTGGTCTGCCCGGTCACCAAAGGCCCGCTGGAATACAACCGCGACAAGCAAGAGCTGATCTCGCGCAGCGCCCGACTGGCCTACCCGGTGCGCGACGGCCTGCCCGTCATGCTGGAGAACGAAGCGCGCGTGCTCACCGACGAAGAGCTGGGCCTGTGATCACCGCATGAGTTTTACCGTTTTGATTCCGGCGCGGCTGGCCTCGACCCGGCTGCCCAACAAACCGCTGGCCGACATTGCCGGCGTGCCGATGGTGGTGCGCGTGGCCCAGCGCGCGGCGCAAAGCCAGGCTACACGCGTGGTGGTGGCCGCCGACAGTGCAGAGATCGTCGCGCGCTGCCAAGACTTTGGCGTAGAGGCCGTTTTGACCGATGTGAACCATGCCAGCGGCAGCGACCGGCTGGCCCAGGGCTGCGATATCTTGGGCCTTCACGGCGACGAGTTGGTGGTCAATGTGCAGGGGGACGAGCCGCTGATCGAACCGGCGCTAATCGATGCCGTGGCGACTTTGCTGGCCGAGCGGGCCGACTGCGCCATGAGCACCGCCGCCCATGCCATCGGCTCCTGGGATGACTACATCAACCCCAACGTCGTCAAAGTCGTGCTCGACGCGCGCCATACCGCGCTGTATTTCAGCCGATCACCGATTCCTGCTGCACGCGATACCGCCGGCCAGGCTTGGTGGCTGGACAGCAAGACGGATTTGCCCGCGCCCTTGCGGCATGTGGGCCTTTACGGCTACCGCGTGAGTTTCCTTCGTCAATTTCCGACGCTAAGCCAGGCACCGCAGGAACGCCTG
Source organism: Polaromonas sp. (assembly GCA_040400935.1). GTDB lineage: Bacteria > Pseudomonadota > Gammaproteobacteria > Burkholderiales > Burkholderiaceae_C > Polaromonas. The sequence continues at coordinate 48,880 of JBBAPH010000022.1, read as the reverse complement.
GAGTCCTTGGAGCAGCTGCGAGCGCTTTGGCACGGCCATCGGATCGCTGTCCATGTCAGCGCGCACGCCCCTGGGCCGGGGGTGGATACGCCAGCAGATTTGGAGCGGGTTCGCGAGCTCATCCAGCAGGGCGTTTTGTAAGTTACGGCAAAAAGCTGCGTGCTATCCTTGCCCTCAAATTCCCGCCGCTGAACCTGCCCAGGCCCGGCAACGCCCTTGGCTGAACCGCTAAAAAAACAGCCTCCCAAAGCAGCCCAAAAAGCCGCTTGCCCGATGCAATCCAGCAGCCCCAAAGCGCTACCGTATTCAATAAAAAAACGAGGTTACCCATGAGACTGATTTTGTTGGGCGCTCCCGGCGCAGGCAAAGGCACCCAAGCCACCTTCATCTGCCAAAAATACGGCATTCCGCAAATCTCCACCGGCGACATGCTGCGCGCCGCCGTCAAGGCCGGCACGCCGCTGGGCCTGCAAGCCAAGCAGGTCATGGACTCGGGCGGCTTGGTCAGTGACGACCTGATCATCAACCTGGTCAAAGAACGCATCACGCAAGCGGACTGCGCGTCGGGCTTTTTGTTCGACGGTTTCCCGCGCACCATTCCCCAGGCTGACGCCATGAAGGCCGCCGGCGTGAAGATCGACTACGTGCTGGAAATCGATGTGCCGTTTGAGGCCATCATTGAACGCATGAGCGGCCGCCGCTCCCACGCGGCTTCGGGCCGGACTTACCACGTCAAGTACAACCCACCCAAGGTGGCTGGCCAGGATGACGTGACCGGCGAAGCGCTGATCCAGCGCGAAGACGACAAGGAAGAAACCGTACGCAAACGCCTGGAGGTCTACAGCGCCCAGACCCGCCCGCTGGTGGACTACTACTCGCGCTGGGCCAAGGTCGATCCGGCCCATGCGCCCCAGTACCGCGCCATCAGCGGCATGGGCAGCGTAGACGACATCACCGCCCGCGCTTTCGCTGCTTTGGCGTCTTGAAGTAAAGCCGCTCAGGCAGCCCGGCGCAGGGCTGCTGGCGGCAGGCGCATCAAACGCAATATCAGGGCGATGCGCGCTTTGACGGGCGACAAGCCCGGTGCGGCTTCCAGCACCTCGCCCGCCGACGGCTGCAAACTCCCCCAATCCCCCAAATCTCCCAAATTTCCCCAGATGCAGCGGCTGCTGCGCAAGACCGGCACACCTGCCAACTGAGCGCGCTGCAAGGCCAACTGCAGCGCTTGGTGCACCGTGCCATTGCCGGTGGCGGCGACCACCAAGCCTTGCACGCCACTGGCCACCAGGGCGTCAACCGCCGCACCCGTGGCGCCTGCGTTGCTAACGACGATCTCCACCCAGGGCCACGGCCTTGCAAGGCCCCCGCCACCTGGCGGGCTAAAGGCCATGAACTCGGCAGGCAAAGGCTGTGCCGCTGGCACCACCGGCCACGGCTGCAGCCGCTCGACCCGCCCTTGGGCGATGCGCGCCAGCGGACCGGCCTCACCGGAAGCAAAAGCATCAAGCCGGCGCGGGTTAACCTTTTGCACCTCCAGCGGCCCATGCACCTGGCCCGCACACACCGTCAAGACGCCCGCGGCGTCGTCCAGCCCCGCCACCAGCAAGGCATCTCTTAAATTCTGCGGTCCATCCGCATCAGGCGCGTTGGCCGGCCGCATCGCGCAGGTCAGCACCACCGGCTTGCGCGCAGCCAGCACGCAATGCAAAAAATAAGCGGTTTCTTCCAGCGTGTCCGTGCCGTGGGTGATCACCAGGCCCTTCACATCGGGCTGCGCCAGCAGCTCGGCAGCCCGCTGGGCCAGCAGGGCCCACAGGGCAAAGTCCATGTCCTTGCTGTCTATCTGCGCCAACTGCTCGGCAGCCACTTCGCAACCAGCCAGCACGTCGTGCGCCCCGGCCAAGCTTCCCAGCAACTGGCCCACGCCCACTTGTCCGGCCCGGTAATGCCCGGGCGCTATCGGGTTGTCTGCCAAGCCGGCAATCGTGCCGCCGGTACCCAACACCACAATTTTTTTTTCAACCACTTGCAAACTTTCATAAGCTGGATAAAAATACAGCTACTGTTTATCCGAACAGTAACTTAGCCGCTCTGCTGTTCGCCCCAGAAAGCCCCGCATGAATCACCTGAACGATTTTTCTCAGCAAGTCTCAGAAGGACCCAAGCTGACTGCGCGCCAACAGCAGATCCTGGACCTCATTCAAAGCGCCATAGCTCGCACCGGCGCACCGCCCACCCGCGCTGAAATTGCCAGCGAGCTGGGCTTTCGCTCCGCCAACGCCGCCGAAGAACACTTGCAGGCGTTGGCCCGCAAAGGCGTGATCGAACTGGTCAGCGGCACCTCGCGCGGCATTCGCCTGCGCAGCGACACCTTGCGCTCGCTCAACGAGTCACGCATCAAACAGTTTTCCTTGCCCTTGCAAAGCCTGGCCCAACTCGCCCTGCCTCTGGTGGGGCGGGTTGCTGCTGGCTCGCCTATTTTGGCGCAAGAGCATATTGACCAAACCTTCTACGTCGAAGCCAGCATGTTCCAGCGCCAGCCCGACTACCTGCTCAAGGTACGCGGCATGAGCATGCGTGACGTCGGCATCATGGACGGCGACCTGCTGGCCGTGCAGCAAGCCAAAGAAGCCAAGAATGGACAGATCGTCGTGGCCCGCCTGGGTGACGAAGTCACCGTCAAACGCTTTCGCCGAACCAAGACCGCCATTGAATTGCTGCCGGAAAACCCCGAGTTCAACACCATCGTGGTTCACCCTGGTGAGCCCTTTGAGCTAGAAGGCCTGGCCGTGGGCCTGATCCGCAACACCATGCTGATGTAAGCATTGCCTTTTTCCGCCCAGCAGGTGGCGGGCGTCTGGTCCTGGTGACCAACACCCTGCTGAGCGGTTTGGGGGGCGAAAGCCCCAGCAATCCTGCCTGTGCAACCTCCAACCTCTTACAGGAGTCTTTCATGGGAATCAGCGCTTTTTCTACGCTTGCCAACGTCACCGCCTCCACACGCTTGGCCCTTAATTCGGTGATGCCCGGCCTGCTTTGGAGCAGTCAGACTGCGGGCAACGCAGCGGCGAGTGCCTCTGGCCAAGCCGAATCGAATGACGATGCGGCCAATGCGTATTGCAAGGCCATACCCAGCTTGCGCGCCAGCCACCCTCTGGCTGCCAACGCGGCACGGCTGCGCGGCCGCCGCCTGCTGAACCTGGTCAAGACCCCGCCCTTGAATTCGCCAGAGGCATGGGGCAGCTTCGGCGCTCTGGGGTCAGCCCCAACGGCCAGCCGCCTGGTCAGTTCGCCGGTCGTCGTGTCACGCCTTCGCGTGCTGCGGGAATTCGAGCCCGGAAAGCACCCGACTGCGGCCGGCCGCATGGTGATCTCAGGGCGCATGGTCGATGTGTGCGCCGAACTCGATCGCTTGGCCGGGGCCGAATCGGCGCACTGATCCCTGCGCAAAGGCCCTGCATTCCCCCGCGGGCCGGCCAAAACGGGCTTGCGTTAAAGGCACAATATCGTCTATGAATATTGTGATTCTGGACGACTACCAAGACGCGGTGCGCAAGCTCAATTGCGCCGCCAAGCTCGATGCCTACCCCGCCAAGGTCTACACCAACACCGTCAAGGGCATGGGCCAGTTGTCGGTACGGCTCAAAGACGCCGAGGTGATTGTGTTGATCCGCGAGCGCACGCACATGAACCGCCAGCTGATTGAAAAACTGCCCAAGCTCAAACTGATCGCACAAACCGGCCGCGTCGGCAACCATGTGGACGTTCAGGCCTGCACCGAGCGCGGCATTGCCGTGGCTGAAGGTGGCGGCTCTTCCACGGCCACCGCGGAATTGACCTGGGCGCTGATCATGACCGCCATGCGGCGCATTCCGCAGTACGTGGCCAACCTCAAACATGGCGCCTGGCAGCAGTCCGGTCTCAAGGCCAGTTCCATGCCGCCCAATTTCGGCTTGGGCTCGGTGCTCAAGGGCAAAACTTTGGGCGTGTGGAGTTACGGCAAGATCGGTCAGATCGTGGCTGGCTACGGGCGGGCCTTTGGGATGCGCGTGCTGGTCTGGGGCAGCGAGGCCACGCGCGCCCGCGCCCATGCCGACGGCTATCAAACGGCCGACAGCAAAAGCGATTTCTTTGAGCAGTCCGATGTCGTGAGCTTGCACCTGCGGCTGGCCGATGAAACACGCGGCATGATCACGCTGGAAGATTTGTCGCGCATGAAAACCACCGCCTTGCTGGTCAACACCTCGCGCGCTGAATTGTTGGAGCCTGATGCCTTGATCGCCGCACTCAATCGCGGCCGGCCCGGCTTAGCGGCGGTCGATGTGTTTGAGTCGGAGCCCATTCTTCAAGGTCACGCCTTGCTGCGTCTGGAAAACTGCATTTGCACCCCGCATATCGGTTATGTGGAGCAAGACAGCTACGAGCAATACTTCGGCGCAGCGTTTGACAATGTGGTGAACTTCATCAAAGGCACACCGACGAACATCGTCAATCCGGGCGCCTTGCAGGTCCGCCGCTAAACGCCTACTCGGGGCACCGACAGCGCACTGGCCAGACGACCACCAAGCCGCTCCCCAAGCCCTGGATAAAGCGCCGCCTCAGAGGCAAAAGCTCAGCCGGAGCGCTAAAAGGCCTGCGTAATAATGCGGACCATGAAACCACTTTTTAAAACCATTGGCGTCATCGGCGCTGGCGCCATGGGGCGCGGAATTGTTCAAATCGCGGCTCAGGCTGGCAGCCAAGTCAAACTCTTTGACCAAGACCAAGCCGCCGTGCAACGAGGCATCGCTGAACTCGGTGGCCAGTGGGACAAGCAACTGGCCAAAGGCCGCATGGGCGAAGCCGATGTCGCCGCTTGCAAAGCGCGACTCGTGCCAACGGCCGCCCTGAATGACTTGGCTGATTGCGAGCTGGTCGTCGAAGCCATCGTCGAGCGCCTGGACGTTAAAAAGTCCGTCTTCTCCCAACTCGAAGCCATCGTCGCGCCCACCGCGCTGCTGGTGAGCAATACCTCGTCGCTGTCCGTCACCGCCATTGCCGCGGGCATGAAACACCCCGAGCGTATTGCTGGCTACCACTTCTTCAACCCCGTGCCGCTCATGAAAGTGGTCGAGGTCATCGCCGGCCTGAAGACCGACCCCACCTGCTGCGCTGCGCTGACCACCTATGCCCGCGAAATGGGCCACACCCCGGTGCAGGCCAATGACACGCCCGGCTTCATCGTCAACCACGCCGGGCGCGGCTATGGCACGGAGGCCTTGCGCATCGTCAGCGAAGGCGTGGCCGATTTCGCCACTATCGACCGGATTTTGAAAGACCAGGCTGGCTTCAAACTCGGCCCTTTTGAGCTGATGGACCTGACCGCGCTGGACGTGTCGCACCCCGTGATGGAGTCGATCTACCAGCAGTATTACCAAGAGCCCCGCTACCGCCCCAGCGTGATCACGGCGCAGCGTCTGGCCGGTGGCTTGCTCGGCCGCAAGACGGGCGAAGGCTTCTACAAATATCCCAACGGCACGGCCGAAGTGCCGGCCGAACCAGCCGTGCCGGTAGTCGATGAAATGCCGCCGGTCTGGGTGTCCCCGCGCGCCTCGCGCCGTTCCGAATTGCTTCAATTGCTCAAAGACCTGGGCGCGCACATCGAGACCGGCCAGTCCCCTTCCATGAATGCGCTGACCCTGGTCGCGCCTTTGGGCTTTGACATCACCACCGTGGCGGTGGTCGAGCGCCTGGACCCGGCCCGCACGGTCGGCATTGACATGCTGATGGACGATGCGCAGACCAAGCGCCGCGTGCTGGCCACCAACCCCGCCACCCGCGCCGACATGCGCGACGCGGCGCACGCCCTGTTCGCACGCGACGGCAAGGCCGTCAGCGTGATCCGCGACAGCGGCGGCTTTGTCACGCAGCGCGTGGTCGCCACCATCGTCAACATCGCCGCCGACATGTGCCAGCAGCGCGTGTGCAGCCCCAAAGACCTGGAAACCGCCGTCACGCTCGGCCTGGGCTACCCGCAAGGCCCACTGGCACTGGGCGACAAGCTCGGCCCCGCCAACGTGCTGGAAGTGCTGTTCAACATGCAGACGGTTTACGGTGACACGCGCTACCGCCCTTCGCCGTGGCTGCGTCGGCGCGGCGCGATTGGCCTGAGCTTGCTGCAAGAAGAAAGCTAGGAACCCGATATGACCGCCTCCCTCAAGAGCACCAGTGAAGGCCAAACGCTGGTTCTCACGCTGAGCAATCCCGAGCACAAGAACGCGCTCGGCCCCGAGATGTACATCGCCGGCATTGAAGCCCTGAACGCCGCCGAGAACAACCCGGACGTGCGCAGCGTGGTGCTCACCGGGGAAGGCAACGTGTTTTGCGCGGGCGGCAATTTGCACCGCCTGCTGGCCGGGCGGGAGCAGCCTGCCGACGTGCAAGGCCAGAGCCTGGACGCGCTGCACAGCTGGATTGACTCGATCCGCACTTTTCCCAAGCCCGTGATCGCCGCTGTGGAAGGCGCTGCCGCTGGCGCCGGTTTTTCGCTGGTGCTGGCTTGCGACTTCGTAGTGGCGGCCGACGACGCCGTGTTCGTAATGGCGTACTCCAACGTCGGCCTGTCACCCGACGGCGGCGCCAGCTGGAGCCTGGCGCGCGCCCTGCCCCGCCCGGTGGTCAACGACATGCTGATGCGTGGCACCCGCGTCAAGGCCGCGCAACTGCAGCAGGCGGGCCTGATCAACGAACTCACCCCTAACGGCCAAGCCCTGGGCGCTGCGATGGCCCTGGCCGAGCAGCTCAACCAGCGGGCGCCCAACGTGCTGGCCAGCATCAAAGACCTGGTCAATGACGCGGGCGAGCAAGCACTCAGCAAGCACCTGGGCAGCGAGCGCGATCACTTCGTCAAAAACCTGCGGCATGCCAATGCTGGTGAAGGTATTTCGGCCTTTCTGGCCAAGCGCAAGCCGACATACCGCTAACAGCAGTGCAGGCGGGCCCTCGGTGGCCCGCCAAGACGTCGGTGGCGACGCACAGGTGACAGCCCGGCCTTCGAGCGCTAACAACGGCAGCGACAATAAAAATTAACACCTACTTGCAGCACCCCAGCCGACAGTCCATGGACGACCCCATCCTGACCATTGACGAGCGCTCCGCGATCAACGCCGGGCGCTGGTTCTCGTCGTTGTCGCCGTCTTTGCGCCATGACATCCTGCGCTGCGCCTACGTCAAGCGTTACCGCGACGGCGAACTGATCACCGCGCGCGGCGACGCGCCAGAAGAATGGATTGCCTGCGCCAAGGGCGCGGTGCGGGTCAGCTCCACGTCTTTGTCAGGCAAGCAGATCACCCTGACCTATGTGGAGCCCGGCATCTGGTTTGGCGACGTGGCCATTTTTGACGGCGACCGCCGCACGCACGACGCCTATGCCCATGGCGAAACCACCATCTTGTGCGTGGCCAAAGCCGACTTTCGCAAGATCCTGGCCGACCACGTAGAGCTCTACGAAGCCATGCTGCGCCTGCACGCCCGGCGCATTCGCCAGCTCTACGGCTTGGTCGAAGACCTCAACACCTTGCCGCTGCGTGCGCGCCTGGCCAAGCAGCTGCTGCACCTGGTGCGCAGCTACGGCATTGCCAGCCTGAGCGATGCCCGCGAAGTACGCATTGGCCTGCAATTGGCGCAAGAAGAGCTCGCTCAGTTACTCGGTGCATCCCGACAACGCGTCAACCAGGAACTCAAGGCCATGGAGCGCGATGAAATCATCCGCATCGAGCCCGGTGGCTTGGTGATTCGCAACCGCGAAGCCCTGATGCGCCTGGGCGAAGCCGAACTCGACAAATAAAGCATTGCAGGGGACGCCGCCATGAGCAACTTTGACCACTTCACCGGCACCCGCGAGGTCAGCGAGCAACACACGGTCAATGTGGATGCCTTGAGCACTTACCTTCAGCAGCACCTGGACGGCTTTGAAGGGCCGCTCAGCCTAGAACTCTTCAAAGGCGGCCAATCCAACCCCACCTACAAACTCACCACGCCTAGCCGCTCTTATGTGATGCGCGCCAAGCCCGGCCCGGTGGCCAAGCTGCTGCCGTCGGCGCACGCGATTGAGCGCGAGTTCAAGGTCATGCGCGGCTTGGGGGGCACCGACGTGCCCGTGCCCCAGATGTACTGCCTGTGCGAAGACGAATCCGTGATTGGCCGGGCCTTTTACATCATGGAGTTCATGCAAGGCCGCGTGCTCTGGGACCAGTCCCTGCCGGGCATGACGCCCCAGCAACGCGGCGAGATTTACGACGAGATGAACCGCGTCATCAGCGCCTTGCACAAGGTGCGCTTTGCCGAGCAAGGCTTGGCCGACTACGGCCGGCCCGGCAATTACTTTGAACGGCAGATTGCCCGCTGGAGCAAGCAGTACGCGGCTTCCATCACCGAGCCGATTGCCGAGATGGACGCCTTGATCGAGTGGCTGCCCCAAAACATTCCGGCCGCTGCACGCGACGAAAACCAGACTTCCATCGTGCACGGGGACTTTCGCCTGGACAACCTGATGTTCCACCCCACCGAGCCGCGTGTGCTGGCGGTGCTGGACTGGGAACTCTCCACGCTCGGCCACCCGCTGGCCGACTTCAGCTACCACTGCATGGCTTGGCACATCGAGCCCGGCGCGTTCCGGGGCATTGGCGGACTGGATCTGGCCAGCCTGGGCATTCCGATTGAAGCCGAGTACATCCGCCGCTATTGCGAGCGCACCGGCCTGAGCACGCCTGATGCCCTCAAGGCCGACTGGAACTTTTATTTGGCCTACAACTTGTTTCGCCTCGCCGCCATCTTGCAAGGCATTGCCAAGCGCGCCGAAATGGGCATCGCGTCCAGCGCGCAGGCCGTCAGCTCTGGCCGAGGCGCGCGCCCGCTGGCCCAGATGGGCTGGGCCTACGCCCAACAGCACTGATCTTTTCGTTTTTCAGCCCCGCATTCAACACCAGGAGACCCCATGAACTTCGACTACACCCCCAAGGTCCAGCAACTGCAAGCGCGCTTGCTGGCGTTCATGGACGAGCACATTTACCCGAACGAGGAAAGATTCTTCCGCGAAATCGCCGAGAACCGCGCCAAGGGCAACGCCTGGGTGCCGACCGCGCTGGTGGAAGAACTCAAACCCAAAGCCCGCGCCGCCGGCTTGTGGAACTTGTTTTTGCCGCACTCACCGCGCGCGCCTGAAGGCCTGTCCAACCTGGAATACGCCCCCCTGTGCGAGATCATGGGGCGCGTTCCTTTTGCGGCAGAAGTCTTCAACTGCTCGGCGCCCGACACCGGCAACATGGAAACCATTGCCCGCTACGGCTCCGAAGCCAACAAAGACCTGTGGCTGGACCCGCTGCTCCGCGGTGAAATCCGCTCGGCCTTCTTGATGACCGAGCCCGATGTGGCCTCTTCAGACGCCACCAACATCCAGTGCCGCATCGAGCGCGACGGCGACGACTACGTGCTCAACGGCACCAAGTGGTGGTCGTCGGGTGCGGGTGATCCGCGCTGCGCGATTTACATCGTGATGGGCAAGACCAACCCCGACGCCGGCCGCCATGAGCAGCAGTCCATGATTTTGGTGCCCGCCAACACGCCGGGCATCACCGTGGTGCGTCCGCTGTCGGTGTTTGGCTACGACGACGCGCCGCACGGCCACATGGAAGTGCAACTGAAAAACGTGCGCGTGCCGGCCAGCAATCTGCTGCTCGGCGAAGGCCGTGGCTTTGAAATCGCCCAAGGCCGCCTGGGCCCCGGACGCATTCACCACTGCATGCGCAGCATCGGCGTGGCCGAACGCGCGCTCGAACTCATGTGCAAACGCCTGAACAGCCGCGTGGCTTTTGGCAAACCCGTGTCGCGCCAGTCGGTGTGGGCCGAGCGCATTGCCGAGTCGCGCTGCATGATCGAGCAAGCTCGCCTGCTCACGCTCAAGGCCGCCTACATGATGGACACCGTGGGCAATAAGATCGCCAAGGCTGAAATTGCCATGATTAAGGTGGTCGCCCCCAACATGGCCTGCCAGATCATCGACTGGGCCATCCAGGCCCACGGCGGCGGCGGCGTGTCCGGCGACTTCCCGCTGGCCTACGCCTACGCCCACCAGCGCACGCTGCGCCTGGCCGACGGCCCGGACGAGGTGCACCGCGCCTCGCTCGCCAAGCTCGAACTCGCCAAGCATTTGCTGATGCCCGGTGAGGTCGAGATGCCGGTGACGCGTGGTAGCTGAGGTTTGATGGCGGGTTGAGAGCCCCCATCCCGGCCTTCCCCCAAGAGGGGGAAGGAGCCAAACCAAGGCAAGCACTCGCCTATCGCTCTGGGGCCGCTTTGTCGCCTTCCTCGCCTTCCTCGCCTTCCTCCTTCCCCCGCTGGGGGAAGGCCGGGATGGGGGCTCTCCCGGATGTGCCGATCTCAGTGAAGCACAGCCCCACCGCCGCGCACCCAGCAAAATTCCCCCGCCTGCCCTAAACTGCCTCGCGCCCCTCCCCTGCGCCGCCACAACAACAAAGAGGTTTCAAATGATCAAGGTTTACTCCTGGGCCACGCCCAACGGCCACAAGATTCACGTCATGCTCGAAGAATGCGGACTGCGGCTGGGCCGTGACTGGGAGGCGATTCCGGTCAACATCGGCACCGGCGAGCAGTTCACGCCGGAGTTCCTGGCGATCAGCCCGAACAACAAGATCCCAGCGTTGGTCGACCCCGACGGTCCGGACGGCAAGCCGATTGCCTTGTTCGAGTCCGGTGCGATCTTGATGTACTTGGCTGCTAAGACCGGCAAGTTCATGCCCAAGAGCACGCGCGGCAAATACGACATGCTGCAGTGGCTGATGTTCCAGATGGCAGGCGTTGGCCCCATGCTGGGCCAGACCCACCACTTTCGCCTGTACGCCCCTGAAAAAGTGCCCTACGCGATTGACCGCTACACCAACGAAACCAAGCGCCTGTATGGCGTGATGGACACGCAGCTGAGCAAGACCAAGTTCATCGCTGGAGCTCAGTACACGATCGCCGACATCGCGATTTTCCCGTGGCTGCGCAACTGGAAAAACCAGGGCATCGACTTCGACCAGTTCCCGCACCTCAAGGCCTGGTTCGACAAGATTGCTGAGCGCCCAGCGGTCAAACGCGGCGTGGAGGTCTTACAAAACCTGCGCAAGCCCATCACCGACGACAAGGCCCGCGAGATCCTGTTCGGCAAGACCCAGCACGAGCGCCGCTAATGGCCGGACGGTTGACGCCGCGACGGCGTCCGCCGCTACTTGCTAATGGGCGAGCGCTTGCCGCTCGCCCTACCGTTCGCTCTTTCTACGCATGAAGAAACACGTCGCCGCCACCTTGCTCGCCCTGACCACCCTGGGCGTGCTGAACGCGCACATCGACTGGGTCGCTCAGGACGGCGGCTACTTGCTGCGTGTCCAGGAAAAAAACCGTGATGTACGCGGCTGGGCGGAAGACCAGCTCAATGTCCTGCTGCGTTCATGCGCCTCGGTTCAGACTCACACGGCCACGAGCCCTTTGGGGGAGCAGGTCTTGCGGCAGGTTCGCGCTTACAGCACACCGCAGTCGCTCAGTGCGCGGCTGCTGGGTTTGCAGCAGCAGAGTGACTGGTTGTTGGGAGAATTCGCCTTTGAGCAGCTCAACCCGGCGGTGGTGATGTTCAAGGTGACCGATGGCCAGCCGGTACTGCAGCAAGATGGCATCTGGAGCGGTACCACCGAGCCCTGGCGACCTGGGCCGTGGATTCGCCGCTATCTGGCACAACGAGGGCCCGAGCTGCCAGCGCAACTGCTGCGCTGTTACGAACCCACGTCTGGTCTGTTCCGCCCGGAAAGGTAGATGGCTGCAAGGGCCGAAAAGACCGGGCCAAACCCATGCAAAAAAGGCCGTTCTTCTGAACGGCCTTTTGTATTTTTTGGCTCAGACAACCGCCGCGATTGGCGGGGCTGTCAGCTCAAGCATCAAGGCTCAAGCCTTGATCTCACGCGCCGTGATCTGGTACTTGAAAGCGTCAGGCGAGTAAGGGTCCACTCGGCCTTCCACCGTTTCGGCGATGGGGTACATGAAAAAGCCCAGCTTGGGCGCCTTGGTGTTAGGCAGGGCCACGTCGTGGGCGGTGTTGTAGGCCATCCAGTTGCCTTCCCAGCCGCCAAACAGGGCCTTGTTCACGGGCGCCACCACCGGGTGCTGGGTGGTCTTGATCCACTCCGCCGTTTCCAGGCGCATGACCTTGGCCACGTCGGCTGGGTCCATTCCCACCCAACCGTAGCCCTTGAGGTAAACCTCGGAGCGGCAGTGCTGCGCGCCCTTGAGGCTGGTGGGGGTGCCCGAAAGTTCTTTGTAACCAAAGGCCGAAGGCACCAAACGAATGCCGTACACGTCGCGAGCGGGCACGCCGACCGAGCGGCACAGGCCAACTAACAATGCATTCAAGTCGGCGCATTTGCCGCCCAGGTTGCCGGTCTCCAGCATGCTCTTGATGTCGCCTTCGCCGCAGCCGCGCACCTTGGGTTCGCGGTAGGTGTTGGCCACGATCCAGTCGTAGATTTTTTGCGCTTTTTCCACATCGGTCTTGGCGCCTTGCGTGGCTTCCAGCGCGGTCTTGCGCACGATGCCGTCGGTCGGGATCAGCGCGGTCGGCCGGGTGAAGTAGCGCAGCGTGTCGGCTGACTCAGGCGCCGCGGTTTTTTGCGTCCAGTCAATGGCCCGGTTTTGAGTTTGCACCCGGCTGGTGATTTCCACAAAGGGCATGGCGCTGCCGGCCGGGAATTCGGCATAAACCATCTTGGCGCCATCCACACCGTCTTGCATGAACCTGGTCGCGCCGTTGCTGGAAAAGCTGCTTTCCAGCGAGCGCTGGTAATCGCCGTTCACCGAAGGCACCGGCACCCAGACGCGGGTGATGCCCTGCGGGTCTTGCACGTCCACGCGGGTCGTCACTTCAAAGGTGCGCCAGGCGCCAGCGACCGGGGCGAATTCGCGGCGGGTGGGTGCAGCCTGGGCCAGTGCCAAGGCGGGCATTGAGGCCGCCATGGCGGCAGCGGCCGTGTTCTTCAAAAAAGTGCGGCGAACGGTAGTCATCAAGAGAGCTCCGGAATAAAGAAGGGGGTAACAAGCATCGGCGCAGGTAAAGATGCACCGAGAAGTTGAGGTCAACCGCGGTGCGCGGCCGGTGCCGACAAGACTGCCAAGCAAAGGCAAGTGAAAGGCAAGTGCTTAAGGGACAAGCCGGATTATCACTGGGTCGCCAGTTCACTGCCCGGCCGAGGTTTTGTGAGCCAGCGAGCTTCAGAACAAAGCACTGATCAGCTTTTCCGCGTCTTTGCCCGACCAGTCCAGCTCACCGCGCACGCGCTGGCGCGGCTGGCCCCGGCTATTAATCAAGAAAGTGGTGGGAAAGACCTTGACCTGCCACTGCGCGGCCAGCTTGCCCTCGCGGTCCAGCAGCACCGGCAAGGTCACGCCAGCGCCTTGCGCAAAACGGATGGCGCGGCTGGGCACTTCTTTGAAGTTGATCGCCAGCACCAACAATTTCTCGGGCCCGTAAATATCGGCCACGGTTTGCAGCGACGGCATTTCCGCGCGGCAGGGCTCGCACCAGCTGGCCCAGAAGTTCAGCAACACCGCCCGGCCTTTGAGGTCGGCCGCGCGCCAGGTCTTGCCCTGGGTGTCGAGCAAGTCCAGGGCCGAGAGCGGACCGGCCCAAGGCGCCACGTCGTAGGCCGGGCGGCCTTGTGCCTGGGCCACCGAAGTCAAGCCCGCCAGACCGGCCAGCCCCGCTTGCAGGCATTGCCGGCGTGACAGGCCCTTGAATGCCGGGTTGCTCATGCTCACACCCGCTCAGTCACCCAGGCCTGCACCGACTGCAGCGCGGCGGGCAGTTGGCTGGCGTCCGTGCCGCCGGCCATGGCCATGTCGGCCTTGCCGCCGCCCTTGCCGCCCACCTGCTGGGCCACAAAGTTGACCAGCTCGCCAGCCTTGACCTTGCCCACGCTGTCAGCGGTGACGCCAGCGGCGATTTGCACTTTGTCGCCGTCCACAGCAGCCAGCACGATGACGGCGGTCTTGAGCTTGTCCTTGAGCTTGTCCATGGTCTCGCGCAAGGTCTTGGCGTCGGCGCCTTCGAGCTTGGCGGCCAGCACCTTCAGGCCTTTGACGTCAACGGCTTGCAGCATCAACTCGTCGCCCTGGCTCGAAGCCAGCTTGCCTTTGAGGGCCGAGACTTCTTTTTCCAGGCTGCGCACCTGGTCCATGACCTGGGTGATGCGCTGCTGCAATTCGGTAGGGCTGGCTTTCAGCGAAGACGCTGCGGTTTGCACCGTGGCTTCCAGCGACTGCGAATAGGTCAACGCGTTGGCGCCGGTGACTGCTTCAATCCGGCGCACGCCAGCGGCCACACCGCTTTCGCCCACGATCTTAAAGAGGCCAATGTCGCCCGTGCGGCCCACGTGCGTGCCTCCGCAGAGTTCTTTGCTGCTGCCAATGCTGAGCACGCGCACGGTCTCCCCGTACTTCTCGCCAAACAGCATCATGGCGCCGGTTTTTTGCGCGGATTCGAGGTCCATCACGGCGGCGTTGGCGGCTTCATTGGCCAGCACCTCGGCGTTCACCAGCGCTTCAATCTCGCGGATCTGCGCGTCCGTCACCGGGGCGTTGTGCGCAAAGTCAAAGCGCGTGCGCTCGGCGTTCACCAGCGAGCCTTTTTGCTGCACATGCGTGCCCAGCACTTCGCGCAGCGCCTTGTGCATCAGGTGCGTGGCGCTGTGGTTGCGCACGGTGGCGGCGCGCAACTGCAAATTCACGGCCGCTTGCACCGCGTCGCCGACGCTGAGCGAACCCGCCGCCAGCGTGCCGTGGTGGCCGTACACGTCGGCCTTGATCTTGAGCGTGTCGTCCACTGCAAACACGTTGGTGCCCGCGCTGATCTGGCCTTGGTCGCCGACCTGGCCGCCGCTTTCGGCATAAAAAGGCGTGGTGTCCAGCACGACCACGCCGCTTTGGCCGGCGGTCAAGGTGCTGACCGGCGCGCCCTCGTGGTAGAGCGCCACCACCGTGGCAGCAGACGACAGGCTGTCGTAACCGACGAATGCATTGCCTGCACCGCTGTAGTCCAGCGCCCGGTCCATCTTGAACTTGCCGGCGGCGCGGGCCTGGGCTTTTTGCTTGTCCATGGCCAGGGCAAAGCCGGCTTCGTCAACGCTCAGGCCGCGCTCACGGCAAACGTCGGCCGACAAGTCCAGCGGAAAGCCGTAGGTGTCGTGCAACTTGAAGGCCACTTCGCCGGGCAGCACTTTGGCACCACCGGCCAGGGCCGCGTCAAGAATGTCCATCCCGCTGGCCAGCGTTTCAAAAAAGCGCTCTTCCTCGGTCTTCAAGATGTCGGTGATGCGCTGAGCGTCCGACTTCAGGCGCGGATAAGCGTCACCCATCAAGGCCACCAGGTCGTTTACCAGCTTGTGGAAAAACGGCGTCTTCTTGCCCAGCAAATAGCCGTGGCGAATGGCGCGGCGGATGATGCGGCGCTGCACGTAGCCCCGGCCTTCGTTGCTGGGCACCACGCCGTCGCTCACCAAAAACGCGGTGGCGCGAATGTGGTCGGCGATCACGCGCAAGCTCTTGTTGTTCAGGTCTTTCTCGCCGGTTTCGCGCGACGCTGCCTTGATCAGCGCGTCAAAAATATCGATTTCGTAGTTGCTGTGAACGTGTTGAAGAATCGCTGCAAGACGTTCGAGGCCCATGCCAGTGTCCACGCAAGGCGCGGGCAGTTTCACTAGGCTGCCGTCGGGCTGCATGTCGAACTGCATGAACACGTGGTTCCAGATCTCGATGAAGCGGTCGCCGTCTTCGTCCGGGCTGCCGGGAGGGCCGCCGGGGATGTGCGCGCCGTGGTCGTAAAAAATCTCGGAGCATGGGCCGCAGGGGCCGGTGTCGGCCATCATCCAGAAATTGTCCGACGCGTATTTTTTGCCCTTGTTGTCGCCAATGCGCACGATGCGCTCAGGCGGGATGCCGATCTCGTCGTGCCAGATGTCATAGGCCTCCTGGTCGTCGATGTAGACCGTGACCATCAGCTTTTCGGGCGGCAGCTTGTAGACCTGCGTCAGCAACTCCCACCCCCACTTGAGCGAGTCGCGCTTGAAGTAGTCGCCAAAGCTCCAATTACCCAGCATTTCAAAAAACGTGTGGTGACGCGCGGTGTAACCCACGTTTTCCAGGTCGTTGTGCTTGCCGCCAGCGCGCAGGCAAGCCTGAACGGACGCTGCGCGCACATACGGCCGCTTGTCCGAACCCAAAAACACGTCCTTGAACTGGACCATGCCCGAGTTGGTGAACATCAGCGTCGGGTCATTGCCCGGCACCAGCGGGCTCGACGGCACCACCGTGTGGCCTTTGGACGCGAAGAAATCAAGAAAAGTCTTGCGGATGTCGGCGACTGAAAAATGCGGTGTGCTCATCGTGGGCTCGGGCTGGGTTGCAGCGCACACCCCAGGGGCGGGCGGCGAAAGGGTTCAGGGGGCGTAACCCTTGATTATAAGTTTTGGGCCTCCATGCCCGCGCTGGTGCCCCAGCGTCAACAGCAATGCCTGGACCGGGGCTCTGCGACTACGATCAAGTCATCTATAGGACTAGATCAATTTGAAGCCTTCTCCCCTTTTGTCGCTGGTCGGCCCCGAACCCGGCCAAAGCCGCTATGGCGCGCTGGCAGCCACCTTGCGCGCGCGTATCGTGGCTGGGGAATGGCCGCCCGGCAGCGCCCTGCCCGCCGAGCAAACGCTGGCGGCCGAACACGGCGTGGCGCTGGGCACGCTGCGACGGGCTCTGGAGCTGATGGCCGGCCAGGGCCTGATTGAGCGGCTGCACGGCCGAGGCACGTTTGTGCGCGCTGGCCTGACCGGCGCGACCATGATGCGGTTTTTCCGGTTTGGCGAGGGCACGCGCGAAGTGCCGACCTCGCGCATCTTGTCGCGCCAAATCGTGCAAGCGCCCAGTGATACGGCTAGGCGCCTGAACCTGGCGCGCGGTCAAACCGCTTTGCGCCTGCAGCGCCTGCGCCTTTTGGCCGATCAGCCCTGCGTGCTGGAAGAGATTTGGCTGCCCCTGGACTTGTTTGCACCCCTGGCCGAGAGCGATCCCGCCAGCTGGGGCGACCTGCTCTATCCCTTCTACGCTGAGCTGTGCCAAGTGCATATTCACCGCGCGGTGGACCACATTTCTTTTTCCACCCTCACTGCCCCCCAGGCGCGTCACCTCGGCCTGCCGGCCAGCCACCCCTGCGCCCTGGTCAGCCGCGAAGCCTATGACCTGGCCGGGCGTTGCGTGGAAGTGCGGCACACGCGCGGCGACGCCCACGCTTTCAACTACGCCGTGACCATCACCTGATAACGCTCGCCGTTGCCCTTTTCTTTTTTGCCCCACCCTCCAGAAAGACAGCGCCATGAACACCACCGATAAGCCAGCCAGCGCCCCCAACGCCCTGCGCCGCCAATTGCTCCAAGCCTCAGCCGCCGCGCTGGCGGCCCCCTGGACGCTGAGCCAAGCCGCCGGCCCGGCCGCTAAAACGCAGGTTGCTGGCGGCAAGACCATCACGCTGGTGGTGTCCTATGCGGCGGGCGGCGGTGCCGACCTGATGGCGCGGCTGATCGCGCCGCGCCTGGCTGAAGCCTTGGGCCAGACCGTCGTGGTCGACAACAAGCCCGGGGCCAGCGGACAGATCGCCGCCGCGCAAATTGCCCGGGCCACACCAGACGGCAGCCAGCTCTTGCTGGACGCCTCGTCTTTTGCCGTCAACCCCTCGCTTTTCCCCAAGCTGCCGTACGACCCCGAAAAATCATTCACGCCGCTGGGCGTGCTGGCGCTGTTTCCCAATGTGCTGGTCTGCACGCTCGACTACGAAGCCAAGACCGTGCGCGACCTGATCCGCCTGGCCAAGGCCCAGCCGGGCAAGATCTCTTACGCCTCGTCCGGCAACGGCTCGGCGCAGCACCTGGCAGGCGCCTTGTTTGAAGACCGCGCCGGTGTGAGCCTGGTGCATGTGCCCTACCGGGGCGGTGGCCCGGCCATGAACGACGTGATGGCAGGCCAGGTGCCGCTGTTCTTTGCCAACGTCGCCTCGTCGCTCGGGCAAATCCAGTCCGGCCGCTTGCGTCCGCTGGCCGTGACCAGCCGCTTTCGCACCCGCGCTTTGCCGGACATTCCGACCATGCAAGAAGCCGGTGTCGCCGCCTATGAAGTGCTGGAATGGAACCCCTTGCTCGGCCCAGCGGGCATGGATCCCGCCGTCAAGAGCACCTTGGTCGCCGCCCTGCGCAAAGCCATGAGCGACCCTGAAGTGCTGGGCCGAATTCGCGCCCTGAGCGGCGAGGTCTTCCCCGAAGGCCCCGACGCCCGCGTGGCCGCCTTCCTCAAAGCGCAGCAAACGCAGTGGGCGCAAGTCGTGCGTGAACGCAAGATCACCGCCGGATGAGCCCTCACGCCCTACCGCCGCCGGCCCCCGGCTGGGACTGTCACGTCCATGTGTTTGACGCGGCCGCACCCGTGGTGGCGGGCCATTACCAACCCGTGCACCGGCCGCTGGCCGAGATTCAAGCCCTGGCGCAGGGCGCCGGATTCGGCCACCTGGTGCTGGTCCAGCCCAGCGTTTATGGCATCGACAACAGCGTGCTGCTGGCGGCGCTGTCGGACAGCCCCGGTCGCCACCGGGGCGTGGCCGTGGCCGACCCGCAGATCACCGACGCCGAGTTGGCCCACATGCACGCGCTGGGCGTGCGCGGGCTGCGCTTTAACCTGGTCTCACCCGTGGGCAACCGGGCCGACACGGTCAACAGCTTTAAGGCCCTCGCGCCCCGACTTAGGGCGCTGGGCTGGCATGTCCAGTGGTACGCCCGACTGGGCGACCTGAGCACCATTGCCGAATTGCACCAGGGCAGTGGCGTGGTGGCGGTTCTGGACCATCTGGCGGGTGTGCATGCGGGCCTGCCAGCCCACCACCCGGCCTGGGAAAACCTGCAAACGCTGGCCGGGCTGGGCAGCTGGCTCAAGCTGTCGGGCTGGTACCGCCTGCAAAGCCAGGCGCCGTACCAGGACCTGGACGCGCTGCTCAGCCAGGCCGCAACCTTGTTTGGCCCACGCATCGTCTGGGGCTCTGACTGGCCACACACCGCCTTTGCCCCCGACGCCTTACCGCACTACGCCAGTTTGCTGGAGCCGATTCAACGCACGCTGCCTGCCGCGCTGCAACAACAGGCGTTTGAAAGCGCGGCCGCTACGCTCTACGCCTGAGGGCACATGAGTCGCTCCAAGCGCTCAACCTGAGCCCGATCCGGTAAAGTAAAACGTTATCCGATGGCGTCTCGCCCTTCCCTCAGGGGGCGTGACCCCGCCTTGACCGATCACCAGGAGCCTCTCATGGACATGAAAACCTCACCCCTCGCCTTGCTCAACGACGCCTCGCTGCTCAAGACCGACGCACTCATCAACGGCCAGTGGCTGGCAGGCGCCAGCCGCTTTGACGTGACCGACCCGGCCACGGGCGCCAAGCTCGCCGACGTGGCCAATCTTGGCCCCAAGGATGCCGAGGCTGCGATTGCCGCCGCCAACGCCGCCCTGCCCGCCTGGCGCAGCAAGACCGGCAAGGAACGCAGCATCATCTTGCGCAAGTGGTACGACTTGCTGATGGCCAACGTGGAAGACCTGGGCCGGCTGATGACGGCCGAGCAAGGCAAGCCTTTTCCCGAGGCCAAAGGCGAGGTAACTTATGGCGCCAGCTTTGTGGAGTGGTATGCCGAAGAGGCCAAGCGCGTGAACGGCGAAACCCTGCCGCAGTTCGACAACAACCGCCGCTTGGTGGTTTTGAAGCAACCCATCGGCGTGTGCGCCGCCATCACGCCTTGGAACTTTCCGCTGGCCATGATCACGCGCAAAGTGGCGCCGGCCCTGGCGGCCGGTTGCACGGTGGTCATCAAGCCGGCCGAGCTGACGCCGCTCACCGCGCTGGCCGCTGCCGAGTTGGCCATGCGCGCCGGCATTCCTGCCGGTGTGCTGAACGTGCTGACCGCTGACAGCGACAACTCGATTGCGGTGGGCAAGGTGTTTTGTGCCAGCGACGTGGTGCGCCACATCAGCTTCACCGGCTCGACCGAGGTCGGCCGCATTTTGATGGCGCAAAGCGCGCCCAGCATCAAAAAGCTCTCGCTGGAGTTGGGTGGCAATGCACCCTTCATCGTGTTTGACGACGCCGACGTTGACTCGGCTGTCGAAGGCGCCATGGCCAGCAAGTACCGCAACGCCGGCCAAACCTGCGTGTGTGCCAACCGCATTTACGTGCAAGACGCGGTGTATGACGAGTTCGTGCAAAAGTTTGCCGCCAAGGTCAAGGGCTTGAAGGTGGGTAACGGCTTTGACGAAGGCGTGGTGCAAGGCCCGCTGATTGAGGATGCAGCGATTGAGAAGGTCAAGCGCCACGTGGCCGACGCCTTGGCCAAGGGCGGCCAGTTGCTGGCCGGTGGCAAGGTGCTGAACGGCCAGTTTTTTGAACCCACGGTGGTGGGCAGCGCCACGGCCGACATGCTGTGCGCCCGTGAAGAAACCTTTGGCCCGTTTGCGCCGGTGTTTCGCTTCACGCACGACCAGGAAGCCATTGATGCAGCCAACAACACCGAGTTCGGCCTGGCCAGCTATTTCTACAGCCGCGACGTGGGCCGCATTTACCGCGTGGCCGAGGTGCTGGAGTACGGCATGGTGGGCATCAACGCCGGTGTGATTGCCACCGAGCACGTGCCGTTTGGCGGTGTCAAGCAGTCGGGCCTGGGGCGCGAAGGTTCCAGCCACGGCATGGAGGAGTACCTGGAAATGAAGTACCTGTGCCTGGGCGACATTCAGAAGTAACTGCTTTTCAAACTGATTCACTCGGAGAAAAACATGAACCGTCGACTCGTGCTGCAAGCCGCCACGCTGGCCGCCGCACTTCCCTTCTTGGCCCTGGTTCAAGCGCAAAGCAGCGCTGCTGCCAAGCGCCACAAGATCGTGATCCAGGTCAGCGACGCTGATCCCGCCAAATGGAACATGGCGCTGAACAATGCCAAGAACCTGCAAGACGAGGTGGGCGCGGCGAACGTGGACATTGAAATCGTGGCCTACGGCCCGGGCATCGGCATGCTCAAGGCCGACGCCGCCACAGCCAACCGCGTGGGCGAAGCCACGCAAAGCAAAGTCAAATTGCTGGCGTGTGAGAACACCATGCGCGGCCAGAAGCTCACGCGCGAAGACATGAACACCGCCATCAGCTACGTGCCCGCTGGTGTGGGCCAGATCATGCGTCGGCAGGAAGAAGGCTGGAGTTATTTGCGGCCTTGAACCCGGGACCGGGGCGATTCGCCGCTCGGCCGGGCTCGCTCAGTGTGCGGCTCCTTCCCCCGCTGGGGGAAGGCTGGGATGGGGGCTGCGGTCGCCGCAAGGCCCTGACCAATCTTGGCGGTCACATCGCTGAGTCGCCGCGGGGGCCGGCTCATGCCGGAGTACCGGAAATCACCAGCCCCCGCGGCGACTCACCGATGTGGTTTTAGCAGGTTGAGGCCGCTAGTTCGGGTTCGGGTTCGCCGCCTCAGCGGCAGCGCGCAAACGCATCGCGCTCCGCTCGGTAAGCCTCGGTCTTCACATCCATCAATCCCAGCACCGTATGAAAGTAATTGGCGTGCGACAAGGGAGCGTCTTTACGCTGCTTCAAGCACGTCACGGGCCGGCCGCTGCGTTGCTGCAGCGGCGCCGACAACCAAGCCACCATGGGCACATGGGTCTGAGCCTTGGGGGCCAGGGCAAAGGGCAGACCATGCAAGTACAAACCGTTTTCACCCAGGGACTCGCCGTGGTCTGAGACGTAGAGCAAGCCGGTGTCAAAGCGACCGGCCTTGTTTTGTTGCTCCAGCAACTGGATGGACTGATCCAGGAAGTGGTCGGTGTAGGCAATCGTGTTGTCGTAGGCATTGACCAACTCACCCGGCTTGCATTCAGACAACGTGGCACTGGTGCATTCGGGCAAGAACACTTTTCGCGCGGCCGGTGTGCGCTTGTAATAGGCAGGACCGTGGCTGCCCATTTGATGAAACACCAGCACCACGCCTTTGGCGCGGCGCGCAGGCTCTAGCGCCTCGATGCGCTGCTCCAGGCCGGCCAGCATGACCTCATCAAAGCATTCACCACCTTGGCACAAGGTGGGGTGCTTGGCGTTGCTGGTTTCTACGTTTGGCACGCGGGCGCAAACGTCTTTGCAACCAGACTGGTTGTCTACCCACAGCACGGCCAGGCCGGCGCGCTGCAATACGTCCAGCAAGTTTTCGTGCGTAGGCGGCTGATTGCCGCCTTCGGTGCGCGACAGGTGCGAGAACAGGCAAGGCACAGAGACTTGCGTGTTGGTGCCGCAGGACTCCACTTGCGAAAAATAAGCCAGATCGCCCTGAGCCAATCGCCCGGCCAAGCGCGGCGTGGTGTCACGACCGTAACCACCCATGGAGAAGTGGTCGGCGCGGGCGGTCTCACCCACCACCAAGAGCAGCAAGGGCGGGCGTGGCTGGGCCGAATAACTGGCGCCCAGCTGAGCGTCGGTGCCCAGCGCTTGCAGAGGCTGGCGGGCGCCTTTGAAGGCTTGCGCCATCAACCAGCCGCTGGCGTGCACGGTGTTGAGCGGATTGATGAGGTAGCGCACGGAGGTGTGGTTGCGCATCAGCGAAGCCAGTCCTTGGTAAATCGTCAAGGTGCTGGCCACGATCACGACCAAAGACAGCAGGACCCCCCACGTATTGCGCCAGAGTTGGCCGCCCCAGCTGCGCCAGCGCACCGGCGTTTTGAACAGCCAGATCAGCGGCGGCAGCGCCACCACCAGCAACACCCCCAACAGGCGCCAGGTCAACAGGTCTCCTGCCTCACGGGTGTTGGTGTGCAGCGCATTGGCCAGCATGGTGCCGTCCATCACCACACCGTACTGCCACATGAAATAGCTGTTGACGGCGCTGACTACCAGCAACATGGCCGCCAGTGGTTTGAAGACCCGTGGCCAAGCCAGCAGGGACAGCAACAAGGCACAGCCGCCAGCAAGCAGAACAGCAAAGCCAGCCATCCACCACCCCGTGGCCGTACCGGCTGGCTGTATCGTCCAGACCTTTTGCCACAGAGGCACGTTGCCGATGAGGGCCATCCAGACTGATAAAACCACCACCACGAGCGCAGGTGATTGCGGTTTGAAAAAACCATGCAGGGCAGCCAAGGCAGATGGCGAAGAAGACGGAACGGTGGTCGGCATGGGTCGGCTTTAGCCTTTAGCGGGGCGTGAACGGCAAGGGTTGGAACAGGGGCCGGACTGTAGCTTAAAGCCTCGACAGCGCCCAACGCTCCGCAAGGACGAGTTGCCCCTGTGCAGGCCGTCCCGCTAGAATTGAGCGCCTACACAAACGCGGGTGTAGTTCAATGGCAGAACGGCAGCTTCCCAAGCTTCATACGAGGGTTCGATTCCCTTCACCCGCTCCAGTCTCCCCCCATTTCCCCTGAGCCTACTGCCCCACTTTGAAAATAAAGCAGGTGGTGGTGGCGTGCGCGTAGAGCTTGCCGTCGGGGCCGACGATCTTGGCCTCAGACGAACCCACTTGCCGCCCCACGTGGATGGCCGTGCCAATGCAGCGCAGCGGTCCTGTCTCGGTGTTGGCAGCCCGCACGATATTCACATTGATCTGCGAGGTGGTGTAGCCCACGCCCGCCGGCAGTTTGGTCTGCACGGCGCAGCCCAGTGCAAAGTCCAGCAAGGTGGCATACCAGCCGCCGTGCACTGACCCCAGCGGGTTGTAGTGCTTGAGCTGCGGGGTGGCCTGAAACACCGCCAGTCCGTCCCCGATCTCAACCAAATCGCAGCCAAAGGTGTCGGCCATGTGGGGGTGGGGCAAGTCACCTTCCAGCAGGGCGGTCATCACCTGCAAACCGGTCTTGCCTGCCACCTGCGCGGCGGTGGGCAGGCCCGCTTGGCCACCGCCGCGGGCGCGCCGCCCTGCGTTCACAGCATGCAGTTGCGCGTTCCAGGCGTTCAATGTTTGGAGGGTTGGGGCCGGCGTCATCTCGATCCTTTGGGGCAAGCCATTTGACAAAACAGTTGTATATACAATTTTTGCATGAGAACATCTGCCCCACCTGCTCCCCTTAAAAAGCCGCAAGGCTGTACCAACTTCAAGGTGCGGCAGCTGATGCGGCGCCTGGGGCAGATTTATGACGCCGAGCTGGCCGCAGCCGGCCTGAAGGCCACCCAGTACTCGCTGCTCTCGCACATTGACAAGCTCGGGCCGATCCGGCCGACCGAATTGGCCCAGGCCAACAAGCTGGACGCGTCCACCTTGTCGCGCAATCTCAAGCCCTTGGTCCAGGCCGGTTGGGCGCTCGTCCAACCGGGGGACGACGGGCGCAGTCTGCTGGTATCCATCACGCAGGCCGGCAAAGCCAAGCGTGCAGAGGCCCAGCGCCGCTGGCGCGCTGCCCAGGAACACACCAACCAGTTGTTGGGCATGGAAAATGTCTTGGCGCTTCACGACCTGCTGGACGACTGCTTGGTAAAACTGTCCAGCGCAGCCACAGAGGGAGAAGCCGCATGAGCAGCATCGCCAAACCCATGGCTGGCCCCGAGTCTTTGTTGACCGGGCCGCTCTTGCCCAAGCTCTTGCGTTTTGCCTTGCCCAACATGGCGGCCATGCTGGCCACCGCCTTGGCGGCCGTAGCGGAGACCAGCTACGTGGGGCGCCTGGGGGCCCCGGCCTTGGCGGGCATGGCGCTGGTGTTTCCCTTTGTCATGCTGCAGATGATGATGTCCGCTGGCGCCATGGGCGGTGGGGTGTCGTCGGCGGTCAGCCGGGCGCTGGGTGCTGCCGATCCCACGCGTGCCAACGCACTGGCTGCGCATGGCCTGTGGATTGGCTGGGCCGCAGGCACCGGCTACACGGCCCTGATGCTCACCTGCGGCGAAAGCCTGTACGCCCTGCTGGGCGGCCAGGGCGAAGCTTTGGCGCAGGCGGTGGCGTATTCACAGGTGGCGTTCTGGGGCTCGGTCTTCATCTGGACCGTCAACACCCTGTCGTCGGTGGTGCGCGGCTCGGGCAACATGGCCGTGCCTTCCATGACCTTGTTCCTCGTCGCCCTGACGCAGGTGGGCTTGGGCGGCGCATTCGGCCTAGGCTGGGGACCGTTTGCCGCGCAAGGCATGCGCGGCGTGGCTTTGGGTGGTGTGGTGGCCTATGGGCTGGGCGCGGCTTTCTTGGCTTTTTATCTGATGTCGGGCCGCGGTGCGATCCGCTTGAGCCTGAAGACGGCCTTCAATCGAGACCTGCTGACCGACATACTGCGTGTGGGCGCGCTGGCCTGCATTTCGCCCCTGCAAACGGTGCTGACCATCCTGATCTTGACCCGTCTGGTGGCTTACTTCGGCGTGGAGGCACTGGCCGGCTACGGCATTGGCACCCGGCTCGAATTCTTACTGGTGCCGATTGGTTTTGCGGTGGGGGTGGCCTCGGTGCCGCTGGTGGGCATGGCCATTGGCGCGGGCAACATCGCCCGAGCCCGAGCGGCAGCATGGACGGCCGCCTGGTTGGCCCTGGCGCTCTTGGGCGTGATTGGCTTGGCAGTGGCCGTGTTCCCCAACAGTTGGACCCATTTGTTCACCCGCGAGCCCGCCGTGGTGCAGGCCGCGCAAAGCTATTTGCAATGGGCGGGGCCGGCGTATGGGCTGTTCGGCTTGGGCTTGTCGCTGTACTTCTCGTCGCTGGCCGCAGGCAAGGCGTTGGGGCCTGTGCTGGCGGGCACGCTGCGGCTGCTGGTGGTCGCCATAGGTGGGGCCGCGCTGGCCTATGTGTCGGCCCCGGCGTGGATGATCTTTGCCTTGGTCGCGCTGGGCATGGCCGTCTATGGTGTGAGCACGGTGCTGTTGATTCGCAGCACGCCCTGGGGCGCCAAAAGCTGAAGCTGCGCTTCAGCAGACTTTGCAAACGGCCAAGGCCTTGGCCGTTTGCTGGCGTGTTTCTTCAATCAAAAAATCCAAGAACACCCGCGTGCGCTGGGGCATGAATTTGCGGCTGGGTATGGCCGCATACATGGTCAGGCGACCGGTGATCCACGGCGCCAGCACCCGCACCAACTCACCCCGCGTGAGGTAAGGCGCGACGATGTCCACAGCCATGGACGTGATGCCCGCGCCGTCCAGCGTCGCACGCAGCAAGGTGTCGGTGTGGTTGGCCAGCAGCACGGGCTGGATCGGAATTTCTTGCGCGGGCATGGCATCGTCGGGACACCACAAGCGCCACACGCGGGTCTTGCCGTCGGGCAGCTTCAAGCGCAGGCAGTCGTGCGCGCTCAGTGCTTGCGGCTGCTGGGGAGCGCCTTGTTGCTGCACGTAGGCAGGAGACGCCACCAAAATCGCGTCGGACTCCACGACTTTGCGGGCGATCACGTCGGCGTCAAAACCAACGTCTGTGCCCAGCAACGTGATGTCAAAGTCCTCCATCAAGGCTTCGCGTGAATCAACCTCCAGCTCAATGGAGATGTTGGGGTAGCGCTGCCGAAACGCCGCCAGCAACGGGGCAATCACGTAACTGGCCAGCACCGGCGGTGCATGCAAACGCAGCAGGCCAGCGGTCTCGTGCGTTTGGGCGCTGACGGATGCGTCTGCTTCACTGATGTCCTGCAAGATGTTGCGCACCCGCCCCAGGTACTGCTGACCTGCGTCGGTGAGCGACAGGCGCCGGGTCGAGCGCTGCAGCAAACGCGCGCCCAAGTGGTCTTCCAGATCGGCCACCAGGCGCGTGACAACAGGGGCCGACATGTCCAGCGCCCGCGCTGCAGCAGCAAATCCACCTTCGGCGACCACGCGTTCAAACACGCGCATTGAGAGCAAGCGGTCCATTCATGACTCCAAAGTCCACCCAGCTGAGGCGACTGATTGTTTCTATTTCAGCAATTATCCAGTGCGCATTTGGTTGTTTTTCTATTCGGATAGAAATTTTAAAGTTCACCCCATCGATGAAGCGTCTCTCAGCAGCACTCACCGATCAGGGGCAGCAGCCGGTCATGTCGACCGGTGGCCCAACAAGCAAAAAAGGAAAAACTGATCATGAACCGCACACAACTCTCCGCCATCGTTCTCGCCATTGCCGCCTTGGCTGGCACCAACGCCCTGGCCGCCGATGCATCCAGCCCTAAAACCCGAGAACAGGTCAAAGCAGAATTGGCCCAGGCCATTCGCAGCGGCGACATCGTGGTGGACGGCGAAACCGGCAGAAAGGCCAACGAAGTCTCCCCGGACCTGTACCCGGCCAAACCCGCCGTGGCCGGCAAGACCCGCGCTGAAGTCCGGGCTGAGCTGGCCGAAGCCATCCGCAGCGGCGATATCTTCGTGGTCAGTGGCGAAACTGTGCTGCGCGCCAACGAGCTGTACCCCCACCGCTATCCCGCCAAACCCGCTGTGGCCCAAGGCAAAACACGAGAGCAAGTCAAAGCCGAGCTGGCTGAAGCGGTGCGCAACGGTGATGTGATGGCCGACAACGAAAGCGGCCTCAAAGCCAATCAGCTCTACCCACAACGCTACCCCCAGCACGACGGCCGCATGTAAAACGCAGCCCGCCTTGGCTGAACCGAGCTAGGTCAGCCAGGGCGCGCCCAGCGCCGGCCTTTGCCTTTGCTTTGGTAAGCTACTTTTTGACTTTAAAAAGGAAAACCGTCATGACCACCGCCTCCGCACACGCCCTTGTTCAGCCCGTGACCCACTCGCGCACCATTGAGCGCCTGGTCGTCGGCCAGGCCACGTCGGACGGTGCAGGCGTGAAACTCACCCGCGTGCTCACGCAAGACCTGCAGCAGCGGCTGGACCCGTTTTTGATGCTCGACGCTTTTGGCAGCGACAAGCCGGACGACTACATTGCCGGCTTTCCCGACCACCCGCACCGCGGCTTTGAAACCGTGACCTACATGCTGGCCGGGCGCATGCTGCACCGCGACAGCGCGGGCAACGAGGGACTGCTCGAAGACGGCGGCGTGCAATGGATGACCGCCGGCAAAGGCGTGATCCATTCCGAAATTCCGCAGCAACGCGACGGTGTGATGGAAGGCTTTCAGCTCTGGCTGAACCTGCCCAGCCACCAGAAGATGCAAACGCCCTGGTACCGCGACTTTCAAAACGCCGACCTGCCCCAGCTGAAAACAGCGGGCGGTGTGCAGGTGACGGTGATTGCCGGCGCCAGCCACGGCGTGCAAGGCGCCGTCACGCGCGACGCCACGCAGCCGACTTACTTGGACGTGCACATGCCATCAGGCACACGTTTCGAGCAAGCCCTGCCAGTCGGCCACAACGCGTTTATTTATGTGTATCGGGGCGAAGTCAGCATTGAGGGCAAGGCCGTGCCGCAGCAGCGCATGGCGATTTTGGCCAACACGCCCGGCAGCGACGGCGTGGCGATTCAAGCCAGTGCCGATGCCAAGCTGATCTTGATCGCCGGCCAACCACTCAAGCAGCCCATCGTGCAGTACGGTCCCTTCGTGATGAACACCAAGGAAGAGATTTACCAGGCGCTCAACGACTTTCGGGATGGACGGCTGGGCGAGATGGCCTGAGCCACGCCAAGCTTCACACCCCCTCAGGCGCTTACTTTGCCGCGCTGCACTGCTTCAAAAATCGCGCGCTTGAGCGCCTCGGGTGCCACCGGTTTTGTCGGCGCCCCGCTCCATCGCCTGCTTGACCGTGTGGCTGGTCGCGTCTGACGACAGCATGATCACCGCCACACCCGGCCAGCGGCGGCGCAGCAGCCCAATGCTTTCCAGCCCACTCAGGCCGTTCAGCCGGACATCGAGCAGCACCAGGTCAGGCTGCGGCGTGGCGTTGTCGGCCAGCGCGGCTTCCACCGAGTCGGCTTCCAGCACGCCCAGCCCCGTGAACTCACTGAGCAGGATCATTTTTAAACCACTGCGAAACAGCGAATGGTCGTCAACGATCAGGATGCTGGCTTGGGGGGCTGTCATGGCAGGTTAAACAGGAGGCGGGCGGGAGCAAAAGCCAGGCGGATGCTCAGTCGTCCCTTTGCTCGTCATCGAGCCAGCGCAGCTCTTGCGGTGTGCGGCAGACCAGCGCCAAAGCAGTCTGCAGACTCACGCTGGACTGAACTTCGCCACGGCCCTGTGGGCCTTCGTAAACAAAATAAGGCCGCTTGCTGCCACTGACTTCCACCTCGGTCTGGGTCAGCTTGAATAGCGCGCCGTTGCTGCAAAGGCCGGACTGCGTGGTCGCTGCACTGGCAAGGCCCATCAGACCCGAGAGCATCAAAAATGAGAATGTTGTTTTCATGGCCAAGTCACCGTCCTTACTGAGGGCCAGGCTGGGCCTGAAGCTCGGAACCAAAACCCCAAGGCATGGCCACGGCGGCTTGTGAATTGACGGGGGCGGGGCCGGCGCCAGCCCAAGATGAATAACCCATGTAAGCCACTTCGGCGGCGATAAACAAAACAACTAAAACGCGAAGCATCTAGAGAGGTTCCTTTGGGAGTTGGCACGAACGCAGATCAGCAGGGCAGTAGATGACCTGCTCCCCCTCATTCCACAGGAACTTGGCTAACAATGATTTAGATTTTGCAACAAACAGTCTTTTTGGACTGTAGTCCCCTTGCAACAAGGCCATCGGTGCAGGGCAAAGCAAGGATCGGCGCTCTATCAGCCCAAAGCTGCCGATGCCGATAAAGTGAGCGGCTCAAGCCACCCCTCAGGCGGGCGCGCGCTGCCGAACCACCTCATCCTCGACCTCGCGCAAGCGGTCTTTGCCGAAGTAGATGTCGTCACCCACAAAAAACGTGGGCGAGCCAAAAGCACCGCGGTCATGGGCTTGCTGCGTGTTCGCGACCAAGCGCGCTTTGACGTCCGGGTCTTGGCTGAGCGCGAGCAAGGCATCAGCGTCCAGCCCCGCCAAGGTCAGCACCGGCTTGACGACTTCCACATCGGCCATGTTCAGGCTTTGCTCCCACATGGCGGCGTACACGGCGTCCACATACGGCGCCAGGCAACCGAGCTGCTGCGCGGCCACGGCAGCGCGCATGACAAGCAAGGTGTTGACCGGGAAATGCGTGTTCATGCGGAACTGGCTCAGGCCGTGGCGCTGGATGAAGCGATCCATTTCCAGCTGGTCATAAGCGCGCTTGTTGGGAATGTCCGCAAAGGCTTCCATCGGTGAGCGGTTGTTGCTGAGCTTGAACAAGCCGCCCAGCAAGATCGGCACGTACTCGACCGCCACGCCCGTGCGGGCCACCATGGCGGGCAAGACCTTGTGGCACAGGTAGGCGTTGGGGCTGCCGAAGTCAAACAGAAATTGCACGCTGGGCTGGGTCATGAGATGGCCTTTTAAAAATGAAGCTGGCTCGGATTCACCACGACTCCATCCATGGCCGCAGCTCGGTCTCGTGTGTCCAGGCGTCACGGGGTTGCTGGTGGATTTGCCAATACGCCTCGGCAATTGAGTCGGGCGACAAGATGCCGCCTTGCTCCTTGAGCGCATAGCGGTCGGGAAAATTGCTGCGGATGAACTCGGTGTCTATGGCGCCGTCAATCACCGGGTGCGCCACGTGAATGCCCTTGGGCCACAGTTCGCGCGCCATGCTTTGCGCCAGCGCACGCAGCGCATGCTTGGCGCCGGCGAAAGCGGCAAAGCCTTCGCGCCCACGCAAGCTGGCGGTGGCGCCCGTGAAGATGATGGTGCCGCGCCCACGCGGCAGCATTTTCTTGGTGACTTCACGGCCCATGAGGAAGCCGCCAAAGCAGGCCATTTCCCAGACCTTGAAGTACACGCGGGCCGTGGTTTCCGTGATGCCAAAGCGCACATTGGCGCCGATGTTGAAGACCGCGACTTCAATCGGCGCAATCGTCGCTTCGATGTTTTCCACCAGCGCCACCATGTCTTCTTCCTTACGGGCGTCGCTGGCAAAGCCGTGGGCTTGGCCGCCAGCGGCCTGGATCTCGTGCACCAGCGGCGCGAGCTTGTCGGCGCTGCGGCGGGTGACGCAGGCGATGTAGCCTTCGCGGGCAAAACGCTTGGCAATGGCGCCGCCGGTGGCGTCGCCCGCACCAATCACGAGGATGGCTTTTTTCTGATTCATCGCGGGCTCCTAAGTCTGAACCGGCTCAAGGCTACACGAGCGCAGGCCGACTGGCCTGCGCCCTGTCACGACCGCGTCAACGCAGCAGCACCACGGCCATGCCGCCCAGCGTCATGGCTGTGCCCAGCAGCAGCCTAGGCGTGATGGCTTCTTGCCGCTTAAAAAGCCAAGCGCTCAGCGGCAGCACCACCAAGGGCGTGCACAGGGTGACCAGCGCGGCCACCGACAGCGGGATGTAGCGCATGGCGGCAATCGCCAAAATTTGCCCGGCCATGGTGAACACACCCATCCAGCCGTAAAGCACCAGGCCGCGCCGATCAGCTTGCACCAGCCGCGTCCACAACTGGCGCCGTTCCTTCATGAACATCAGGTGCAAGGCCACCCCGGCCAAGGCGCCGAGCAAGGCGCCCAGCACGGGCTCGTTCCAGCTGCGAATGGCGGTGCCGCGCAGCACGTTGCCGCAGGAGTAGGCCAGCGAGCTGCCCAGGCCGAGCAGGAAAATAGAAGCCAGCACGCGCTCGCGCAAGGTCAGCTTGGCAAGGTCAGCCGTTACGGCCTGCACCGGCGCAGCACTGGTCGGCGGGCCACTGACCAGGAGCAAGCCACTGATCACCACGGCCATGGCCAGCAGCACCGCCGGGCTCAGGCTTTCGCCCAGCCAGAGCCAGGCGATCAAGGCCGTAAAAAGCGGACTGCTGACCTGGAACACGCTGGCCTTGGCGGGGCCAAAGCGCGCCACGGCTTCGTAAAAAAACCAGCGGCCGAGGTAGGTGGAAAAAATGCCCGAGGCAAAGAACAGCAGCAAGGCATCGAGACGCCACGCAGTCGGCGTGACATGCAGCAGTTGCTGGACCACCCAGGCCACCACAGCCACCAACACATTCACGCCGGTGGCGACCAGAAAGCCCAAGGTCAGGGGCATGCGCGCCACGGCGGGCTTAGACACCACCGTGGCGATCGAAAAAGCCAGCATGCCCAGCCAGGCCAGGCCGTGGCCCAGCGCAGCGTCAGTCATGCTCGGGCATTCAAGCGCCTTTTAGGATCGCGATCAGTACAGCAGCGTCACGCTGGTCTTGGCGTTGAGCAACTCGCGCGTCACGCCCGGCGCCATCTCAATGACTTTGAGGCCTTGGGGCGTCACGTCCATGACGGCCAGGTCCGTGATGATGCGATCCACCACGCCCAAGCCCGTCAAAGGCAAGGTGCACTGGGTCAGGATCTTGTGGTCTTCGGTGCCGTCTTTTTTCTTGGCGACGTGCTCCATCAGCACGATCACGCGCTTGACGCCGGCCACCAAGTCCATGGCGCCGCCCATGCCTTTGACCATCTTGCCGGGGATCATCCAGTTGGCCAGATCGCCCTGCTCGCTCACCTGCATGGCGCCCAGGATGGACAGGTTGATCTTGCCGCCGCGGATCATGGCAAAGCTGTCGTGGCTGCCAAAAATGGCCGAGCCGGGCAGCGTGGTCACGGTCTGCTTGCCGGCGTTGATCAGGTCGGCGTCGACCTTGTCGTCGGTCGGGAAGGGGCCAATGCCGAGCATGCCGTTTTCCGACTGCAGCCAGACTTCTTTGTCGGCGGGCACGAAATTGGCCACCAGGGTCGGAATGCCGATGCCCAGGTTGACGTAAAAGCCGTCTTCGAGTTCTTGCGCGGCACGGGCCGCCATCTGGTCTTGGGTCCAAGGCATGTCAGGCTCCTTGCTTTGCAGGGGTTTCGGTGATGGTGCGCTTTTCAATGCGCTTTTCTGGCGAGGCGTTCAGCACGATGCGGTGCACATAAATGCCGGGCAGGTGAATGTCGTCCGGGGCGAGCTCACCGGTCTCCACGATCTCTTCGACTTCCACGATGCAGACCTTGCCCGCCGTGGCAGCGGCGGGGTTGAAGTTGCGAGCCGTCAAATTAAAGCGCAGGTTGCCGGACTTGTCGGCCGTCTGGGCCTTGACCAGCGCCACATCGGGCACCAGCGCGCGCTCCATGACGTAGGTCTCGCCGTCAAATTCGCGCAGCTCTTTGCCTTCGGCAATCATGGTGCCCACGCCGGTCTTGGTAAAAAAGGCGGGAATACCAGCGCCGCCGGCGCGCAGCTTTTCGGCCAGCGTGCCTTGGGGTGTGAATTCGAGTTGCAACTCGCCGGCCAGGTATTGGCGCTCGAACTCTTTGTTCTCGCCCACGTAGCTGGAAATCATCTTGCTGATCTGCCGCGTCTCCAACAGCTTGCCCAGGCCGAAACCGTCCACGCCGGCGTTGTTGGAAATCACCGTCAGGTTTTTCACCTGGCTATCCTTGAGCGCCTCGATGAGCGCCTCAGGAATGCCGCACAGGCCAAAGCCGCCCACGGCCAGAAGCTGGCCGTCATGGACCACGCCTTTCAAGGCCTCGGGGGCCGATGCAAATACCTTGTTCATCCGTGTCTCCTCAAAGGAATCAGTCAAAAACCAGACCATACGATACTACGTAGAGCACTACGTAGTTCTCCCTAAAGGTAAGCCCCAAGGACGCCATGCCTGACGCCTCCCCCGACACCCTTCTTGACGCCACCGCCCCCCTGCCGATCGACTACCAACTGGCCTTCGACTTGGCGCCGGTCGGTCTGGTGCTGTCGCGCAACCGCGCCATGGTGGACTGCAACCAGCGCCTGTGCGAGATGTTTGGCGCCAGCCGCGACCAACTGGTGGGCCAATCGTTTCGCCTGCTCTACCCCAGCGCGGCAGAGTACGAGCGCACCGGTGCGCGCATGTTGCCCATCTTGAACGCCAGCGGCGTGTACGCGGACGACCGCATCATGAAGCGGGTGGACGGCCGGCACAAAGGCGAAACGTTTTGGTGCCATGTGACGGGCCGCGCCCTGAACCGGGACGCGCCGCACGAAGCGGGCATTTGGAGCTTTGAAGACCTGAGCTCGCGCCGCCCGGTCAGCGCCGAGCTGACGGCGCGTGAACGCGAGGTAGCCGCGCACCTGATGAAAGGCCTGACCTCCAAGGAAATTGGCCGCAGCCTGGGCATCAGCCACCGCACGGTGGAGATTTACCGCGCGCATTTGATGCGCAAGTACAAGGCTTCGACAGCGGCGGACTTGGTGCACAAGCTGATGATGAGCCATGCGTAGGCTTCAGTCGATGGATCGGTATCGCTAACTCGGTAGGGCTTTAGCAGGTCTATAGTTTGGCCATGAGCCAGACGCCCCACCAACAGACCACGCATGCGGCAGCTCGGCGCTCGCCCCGCCCTTTCCTGCGACTCTTCGCGCGGCGCGGGCTGATTTACTCGGTGCTGCTGTCTTTTGCCATCCTGGGCCTGGGTGGCGTCGGCTTTTGGCTGCTGGAGCCCGAGGTCACGACCCTGGGCGAAGGGCTGTGGCTGGCTTTCACCACAGCGGCCACCGTGGGTTATGGCGACATCGTGCACAGCACAACGGCTTCGCGCATTTTTGCAGTGCTGGTGGTCTTAGTCGGCCTGGCCGTGCTGTCGCTGGTCACGGCCTCTGTGGCGGCGGTGTTTGTGGGCACGGAGGAGCGCGAGATCGAGCACGAACTCATGCGCGAAATTCGCGCCCTGCGGCAAGAAGTCGCGGCCTTGCGCCAGGCCCAGCAAGAAGCGCTGGCCTCAGGCCGTCGGTGACACCATCGAAAACCCGTAGGGCAAACTCCAAAAACCCCATCTATACTGAGATTTGTATGATGACTTAGCATCCGGCGCTCGGCGCTGAACCCCTCAATTACCCCAGGAGACCTGCAATGCAACTGAACAAACTGACCCTCGGCTTGAGCATGGCCATGGCCATGATGGGCGCTGCCCAAGCGCAGACCGTTCTCAAAATCGGATACGCCACCGCGGCCACCTCGCACTACGCTGTGGGATCCACCGTTTTTTGCGACGACATTGAAAAAGGCACACAAGGCCGCTACAAGTGCCAGCAGTTCCCCAATGGCTCACTGGGTGGCGAGCGTGAAATGATCGAGGCCGTGCAGCTCGGCACCCTGGACCTCGTGAACACCTCCACCGGCCCTGTTGGCAACTTCGTTCCCGAAGTCAAGATCGTCGACATCCCCTTCCTGTTCCGTGACTATGACCACGCCCGCAAGGTGATGGACGGCCCGATTGGCCAGGACATCCTGACCAAGTTCCCCTCGAAAGGCCTGATCGCTCTGGGCTGGACCGAAAACGGTTTCCGTCACATGACGAACAGCAAGCGCGCCATCGTCAAGCCGGGCGACGCCGCGGGCCTGAAGATGCGCACGATGGAAAACAAAGTCCACATGGACGGCTACAAAACCTTCGGTATTCAGCCCACGCCCATGGCTTTCCCTGAAGTGTTCGGCGCTTTGCAGCAAGGCACCGTGGACGGTCAGGAAAACCCCATCCCTGTGATCTTGGCTTCCAAGTTTTCGCAAGTGCAAAAGCACCTGTCCCTGACGGGCCACGTGTACTCGCCGGGCTTGCTGATCACCTCGCCGCGCCTGATGAACAAGCTCAGCGACGCCGACAAAAAAGTGTTTGCCGAAGCCGCTCAAAAAGCCAAAGTGGCCCAGCGCAAGAAGGTCAATGACGACGAGAACACGGGCATTGCCCAACTCGAAAAAGATGGCATGACCGTGGTTCGCAAAGTGGACGGCCAAGCCTTCCGCGATGCCTTGGCACCGGCTTATGCGGGCTACGCCAAAGAGTTTGGCGCCGACAACATCCGCAAGATCCAAGACATCCGATAATCCGTCGCTCTTGCGCCACGCAGGCCTGTCTCAACGTCATGTTGGACAGGCCTTTTTGATGGTGGATGCGTGCCACCGAGAAAGAAGAAATGAAAACATTCGAGAACTACTTCGTAGCCGTCAACCGGTGGGCGCTGATCCTGATCTTGGCGACCATGTCGGTGATCATTTTCACCAACGTGGTGTTGCGCTACACCACCAGCCAATCCATCGAGTGGGCTGAAGAAGTGGCTCGCCACATGATGATCTGGCTGACTTTTTTGGGTTGCGGCCCGGTGCTCCGCTACGGCGGCCACATTGCCATTGAAAACCTCCAGGACGGCTTGCCCACCCGGGCCGCCCAGCTGCTGCGGGCCCTGATTGCCGTGCTGATCACCGCCTTCTGCGTTTTCTGCATCTGGTTTGGTTTGCAGTACATGGACCGCACGCAATACCAAAGCACGCCTGCCACCCAGATCTCGTTTGCCTGGATTTACCTGGCCCTGCCGCTGGGCATGGGCATGACGCTGATCCACTGGTTGCTGGTGGTTCGCAGCTACATCCTTCGTCGCGAGTTCGCTAGCGACGCCCACTTTGACGCCACAGCGAGTGCTTCCCTATGAGTGCCAGCCTGATCCTGCTTGTGTCGGCCTGCGTGTACCTGGCCATTGGCATTCCCGTGGCTTTTGCACTGGGCCTGTCCACCGTCACCGCCTTGGTGATTTCGGACGCCTATCCTTTGCTGGCCTTGCTCAAAGAAACCTTCACCGGCGTAGACAGCTTTCCGCTGATGGCCGTGCCGTTTTTCATTTTGGCGGCGGAGTTGATGAGCGGGGGCTCCTTGACCATCGTGCTGCTCAAGTTTGCCGGCCAGTTTGTGGGCCACAAACGCGGCGGCCTGGGCTACACCAATGTGGTGTCGCTGACTTTCTTTTCGGGCATTTCCGGATCGGCTTTGGCCGATGCCGCCGGCCCCGGCTCCATGCTGATCCGCATGATGGACAAGGCGGGCTATGGCCGGGCCTACGCGGCGGCGCTGACGGCGTCCACCGCCATCGTGGGGCCGATCATCCCGCCATCGATCATCATGATCATCTACGCGCTGGCCGACGACAACGTGTCGGTAGGCGCTTTGTTCATTGCCGGCCTGTTTCCCGGCGTGTTGATTGCCGTGGCGATGTGCCTGGTGAACTACCACGTCTCCAAGCAGCGCAATTACAAGGGTGACGGGCAAATGCCCACCATGGCCGAGATCATGTCCACCACCTGGAAGGCCCTGCCCGCCATATTGCTGCCGGTGCTGATCTTGGGCGGCATGCGCGCTGGCTGGTTCACGCCAACCGAAGCCTCTGTGGTGGCTGTGTTTTACGCCCTGCTGTGCGGCAAGTACGTGTACCGCACCCTGGAATGGAAAGCCGTGCCGGACATCTTGTCTCGCTCGGCTTTGCTGACAGCCTCGGTGCTGCTGATCATTGGCACGTCTGCGTCCTTTGCCTGGATCTTGACGATCGAAGGCATGCCGCAAATCATGGCCGCCTGGATCACCAGCATGGACCTGAACGCCTGGACCTTCCTGATCATCATCAACATCTTCTTGCTGATCTTTGGCATCTTCATTGAGCCCCTGCCCGGCGTGATGGTGCTGGTGCCTATCCTGGCGCCGGTGGCCGCCAAGCTCGGTATCGACCCGATCCACTTTGCCATGGTGGTGATTTACAACCTCACCCTGGGCATGATCACACCGCCCGTGGGCGGCTTGCTGTTCGTCACCTCCAACGTGTCGAAGGTGCCCCTGAGCGAGCTCACCCGAGAACTGACGCCCTTCTTGTGGGCGCACGGTGCGGTGCTGGTGCTGCTGACATTTGTGCCGGCGCTGTCCAATTGGCTGCCGCACGCGATGGGCTTCAAGTAAACGGCGAGAGCGCTTTTTTCCGCTCGATGGCGCAGCAGCGCTTTGCTTGCTAAGAAGCGCCGGCCTCAGGCCGTCGGCGAGCCGTCCACGACGGCAGCGGCGCTTCTGAAGGCGTCGACCGCCGCGGGTACGCCGCAATACACAGCGGCTTGCAGCAACACCTCTTGCAGTTCTGCCGGCGTCACGCCGTTGTTCAAAGCGCCGCGCACGTGGGCTTTGAGCTCGTGCTGCTTGCCCAGGGCAGTCAGCATGGCCACGGTGATCAGGCTGCGGGTTTTCAGGTCCAGGCCCGGGCGCTGCCAGGTGTCGCCCCAGGCCTTGGCTGTGATGTGGTCCTGGATGGGTCGGGTGAACTCCGTGGCGCTGCCCAAAGCTTGCGCCACATAGCTTTCGCCCATGACTTTCTGGCGGGTGGCCAGGCCTTTGTCGTAATTGGCACTGCGGCTGTTGGGCATGGGAGCTCCTGGGATTAAAGTCAACAAAAAGTGGGTGAATGTGGCGAATGCAAACTAAAGCATGGCAGCTCTTTTATGATGCCACCAACCGCCCCCACCTGCCCCACCCTTGCAAACCATGAGCCGCTACACCACGCCCGCCCTGAGTGATCTGCCCGAGGACATTCGCGCCCGCATTTTGGAAGTGCAGGAAAAATCAGGCTTTGTACCCAATGTGTTCCTGGCCATGGCCCGCCGACCGGCTGAATGGCGCGCTTTCTTTGCGTACCACGACGCGCTGATGCTGCGCGAAGAAGGGAGCTTGAGCAAGGGCGACCGCGAGATGATCGTGACTGCCACCAGCGCCGCCAACCAATGCCTGTACTGCGTGGTGGCGCATGGTGCGATCCTGCGCATTTACGAGAAAAAACCGCTGGTGGCCGACCAAGTGGCGGTGAACTACCGCAAAGCCGAGATCAGTGAGCGCCAGCGCGCCATGCTGGACTTTGCGATGAAGGTCTGCCTCAAGTCACATGAAGTGGAAGACGCCGACTTTCACGCGCTGCACGCCCATGGTTTCACGGACGAAGACGCTTGGGACATAGCCGCCATCACGGCGTTTTTTGGGCTGTCCAACCGCATCGCGAGCTTCTCCAGCATGATGCCCAACCCCGAGTTTTACTTGATGGGCCGCGTGCCCAAGGTCAAGCCGGCCGCCTGAGCCTTCACTTGATTGATGCCATTTGTTGGATGCCATGACCACGACAACCGCACTCCCCGCTGCAGCGCCTTCGGCCTCACTCCCTCTGGACGCCACTGGCCTGACCGTACGCCAGTTGCAGTTAGACCTGAGCCAGGGGTTTGAGCGCCAGTGGCACCGCAACGCTTTTTTAAGCCAGTTCTACAACGCGCTGTCCATGAGCTTTCCGGTGGGCGAGCAGTCTTTCATGGATTCGCTCAAGGGCGCGCTGCCGCTGTTGCCAGCGCCTGCGTCCGGCCAAGCGGACCCGCACGCCCTGCTGCGCGCCTCGGTGGTGCAGTTCGTCGGCCAAGAAGCCACGCACCGCCATGTGCACCACCTGTACAACGCGCAGTTGCAGCGCCAGGGGCTGGTGAACCATTGGGAGCGGTGGCTGCAAGAGCGGCTGCTAGACGGCCAGCGGCGCAACCTGCACCCGCTGCACTGGCTGGCGATCACCACGGCTTATGAGCACTTCACCGCCGTGCTGGCCGACACGCTGCTGCGCCACGACGATTCCCTGCAAGGCGCAGACCCACGGCTGCAAACCCTGTGGTCCTGGCACGCGGCTGAAGAAACCGAGCATCGCGCCGTGGCCTTTGAGTTGTACCTCGCTGCAGGTGGTAACAACACCTGGCGTGTGCGTTGGTACGTGTATGTGCTGGCGCGGCTGACGATGGACATTTCCCGGCAAACCATCATCAACCTCTGGCACGACGGCAGCTTGTTCAAGCCCAGCACGTGGTGGGATGGCGCCAGCTTTTTGCTGGGCCGGCGCGGGCTGGTCTGGCGCTGCACGGGCGCGTTGATGCACTACTTCAAACGGGACTTTCACCCGGACCAAGAGCGGCAGACCGAGCCCAGCCAACAATCCCAGGCGCTGGCGCAACGCTGGCTGGCAGAGCATGCCAACAGCTTCCGCGTGATCCGCTGATCATTCGGACAAGGCGCAACCAGTTGGGCACGGTCTTGCCGGGCTGCTGCCTTGCGAGCGACTCCTTCACGTGAGGCCGGGCTGGCGGGCCGAATAAAATGAACCGACCGAGGCCAGTTGACTGTTCAGCCGAGCCCCCTGTCTCTCTCAATAACTATTTCGGAGCCCCACCATGACCCCCCAAGACATCCTCGCCCAGTTCGGACCGCGCGAGGCTATGGAATACGACGTGGTCATCGTAGGCGCTGGCCCCGGCGGCCTGGCCACGGCCATCAAGCTCAAGCAGATGGCTGCAGCCAAGGGCACCGAGGTCAATGTCTGCGTGCTCGAAAAAGGCTCCGAGCCTGGCGCGCATATTTTGTCGGGCGCGGTGATGGACCCCCGCGCCATGGACGAGCTGATCCCTGATTGGAAAGACCTTGGCGCGCCGCTCAACCAAGCCGTCACCGGCGACGACCTCCTGGTGCTGAGCGAAACCGGCGCCACCCGCACGCCCAACTGGCTGATGCCGCGCAATTTTCATAATGACGGCTGCTATGTGGTGTCACTGAGCAACGTGGTCAAGTGGATGGCCACGCAGGCCGAAGCCTTGGGCGTTGAAGTTTTCCCTGGCTTTGCCGCCGCCGAAGTGCTCTACAACGACGACGGCTCGGTCAAAGGCGTGGCCACCGGCAACCTGGGCGTGGGCAAGGACGGCGAGCCGACCGAGAACTTTCAGCTCGGCATGGAACTGCACGCCAAGTACACAGTGTTTGCCGAAGGCGCGCGCGGCCACCTGGGCAAGCAACTCATCAAGCAGTTCAGCCTGGACGCTGGCAAAGACCCGCAGACCTACGCGATTGGCGTGAAAGAGCTGTGGGAAATCGACCCGGCCAAGGCCCAGCCCGGCCTGGTGGTGCACACCAGCGGCTGGCCGATTGCCGACGGCAGCTTTGGCGGCGGCTTTTTGTACCACCTGGAAGGCAACAAGGTCACGCTGGGCTTTGTGCTCGGCCTGGACTACAAAAACCCGTGGATGAGCCCGTTTGAAGAAATGCAGCGCTGGAAAACGCATCCGTCGATCCGCGCGCATCTCGAAGGCGGCAAGCGCATTGGCTACGGCGCCCGCGCCATCAACAACGGCACGCCGCAAGCCCTGCCCAAGACCGTGTTCCCCGGCGGCGCGCTGATCGGCTGCGACGCAGGCTACTTGAACGCCGCCCGCATCAAGGGCAGCCACGCTGCCATCAAGAGCGGCATGCTGGCTGCCGAAGCCGCCTTTGAGGCCCTGGCCGGCGGCCGCCAGCACGACGAGCTGAGCGACTACCCTAAGAACTTTGAAGCCAGCTGGCTCTACAAAGAGCTGGACCAGACCCGAAACTTCAAGCTCTGGTTCAAAAAAGGGCAGCTGCTCGGCACCGTCATGACCGGCGTGGAGCAATGGTTCTTGCCCAAGGTCGGCGTGGCCTCGCCGCCGTGGACGCTGCACGGCAGCAAGGCCGACCACCTCAGCCTGCAACCCGCCGACCAGAGCCCCAAGATCGACTACCCCAAGCCCGACGGCAAGCTGACCTTTGACCGCCTGTCCAGCGTCTTCATCAGCAACACCAACCACGAAGAAAACCAGCCGGCCCACCTCACGCTCAAAGACAGCAGCGTGCCCGTGCAGATCAACCTGGCCCGCTACGCCGGGCCAGAGAGCCGCTACTGCCCGGCTGGCGTGTACGAGTACGTGAAAAACCCGGACGACAGCGAGCGCCTGCAGATCAACGCGCAAAACTGCGTGCACTGCAAAACCTGCGACATCAAAGACCCGACGCAAAACATCGTGTGGGTCACGCCGGAAGGCGGCGGCGGGCCGAACTACAGCGGGATGTAAACAGCCTTCACTCAGTCAGTGCGGGGGCGGCAGCGTTAAAGCGCTGCCGCCCCTTTTTTTGTGCCCAGCCAGCTGGAATACATTGACATTTCAGACGCCTTACCTCAAAGTAAGGAAACAGGAGCTCCCGCATGACCACCGCCACATTGACCAGCAAAGGCCAAATCACCATTCCCGCCGAAATCCGCCACGAACTCCAGGTCGACGCGGGAGATCGGGTGGAGTTCGTGCAAATCGCCCCAGGGCGCTACGAGTTCGTGGCCGTGACCCGCCACGTCTCAGAGCTCAAAGGCATGTTCGGCGTTCCAGCCAAACCCGTCTCCATTGAAGACATGAACCAAGCGATTGCCCAGCGCGGAGCGGCTGCCCGATGATCGGGCTGGACACCAACGTGCTGGTGCGCTATGTCATGCAGGACGACCCCAAGCAATCACCCAAAGCCAATCGACTGATCGAATCCCTGACCGTTGACCAACCGGGGTTCATCAGCCTGGTCTCGGTACTGGAAATTTATTGGGTGCTCACGTCCTGCTACCAGCTCACCGGGGAGCAGGTCAAACAGGCCTTGGACGCGCTGCTGCGAACCAAGCAATTCGTCGTAGACCAAGCTGGCCCGGTGCTGCAAGCACTGCGCGCCTGGACACCCGGCCTGGCGGACTTTGCCGACTGCCTGATCGAACGCACCGCCGCGTCTGCCGGCTGCGACAGCGTCATGACCTTTGACGTTGGCGCCGCCAAGCACGCGGGCATGACGCTGATCCGCTGATCATTGCCAAACAACCGCCGCGCTAGACGCGGCAATAGACAGGACAGGCTCTGCGCCGAAGCCGCTGACCGACGCCTACCGTCGGCTGGCGCTGACAACGCAACAACGACCCCCAAGGCACATTGGTAGCTCCTCTAGCGAGCTGCTTGGCACTGGTTTTTACCGATGCCCGGAACGCTTTTTCCCATCGTTCTGATGTGTTTTTGTCGGGAACGCCATGTCTTTGTCACCTCCCGTCCTGCGTCCGGATCGTTCGTCTGCCCGCGTGCTGCTCACTGGCGGGGCCGGTTACATCGGCAGCCATACCGCTGTGGCGTTGCTGCAGGCTGGGCTAACGCCCGTGCTGCTCGACAACTTCTGCAACAGCCAGCCCGCCGTGCTGACGCGCTTGCAGCAGCTCACTGGCCGGGCTATTGAGTACGAGCGGGGTGATGTGAATGACACGGCCTGGGTGGCCCAAGTACTGCGCCGCCACCACTGCCAGGCTGTGGTTCACTTCGCCGGGCTCAAGGCGGTCGGCGAAAGCGTAGCGCAACCTTTGCGCTATTACCGCCACAACGTGGCCGGTTTGCTCAGCGTGCTCGAAGCCATGGCAGCCGTGCCGGATTGCCGCAGCTTGGTGTTTTCTTCTAGCGCCACGGTGTATGGCGAGCCGGCCAGCGTGCCGATCAAGGAAGACTTTCCTTGCGCGCC
Organism: Polaromonas sp.; assembly: GCA_040400935.1. GTDB lineage: Bacteria > Pseudomonadota > Gammaproteobacteria > Burkholderiales > Burkholderiaceae_C > Polaromonas. The sequence continues at coordinate 5,707 of JBBAPH010000022.1, read as the reverse complement.
GCAAAGCCCTTACGCGCACAGCAAGCGCCAGTGCGAGCAACTGCTGGCCGATGTGGGCGCCAGTGATGCGGCCTGGCACTTTGGTGTGCTGCGTTATTTCAACCCCGTGGGCGCGCACCCCAGCGGCCTGATTGGCGAAGACCCCAGCGGTGTGCCCAACAACCTGATGCCTTTTCTCAGCCAGGTGGCGGTGGGCCAACGCGCCGCCTTGCGAATTTTTGGCCGGGACTACGCCACGCCCGACGGCACCGGTGTGCGCGACTACCTGCACGTGTGCGACTTGGCCGAAGGCCACGTAGCCGCCCTAGAGGCCTTGTTGATGGGCCAGCCCAGCTTCACAGCCAACCTGGGCACCGGCCAAGGCACCAGTGTGCTGAGCATGCTGCGCGCTTTTGAAGCCGCCAGCGGGCAGCGCGTGCCGTTCGGCTATGGGCCACGCCGCGCGGGCGACGTGGCCGCCTATTACGCCGACGCCAGCCACGCCTTGCAGTTGCTGGGCTGGCGCGCCACACGCGGGCTGCACGACATGTGCCGTGACGCCTGGAACTGGCAAAAGCAAAACCCACAGGGCTACCGCAGCACGGCGCCCGCACTGCAGGCCGACGCTGCGGTTGCGGCCGTCTGAGTTTTAGGCCGGCCCTGACCGACCGAGCCAACGCGCCAGCCATGCCCGTCGCCCAGCGTCTGATTGATCTCACGACCTCCCCGCTCCACCCAGGAACTGCCTTCATGCCCCGCACCTTGACCACGGCTTTGCTCTTGGCGTTCGTGTCGGTGGGCACGGCGGGGTCGGCGTTGGCAGACCCGCCCCCCAGGGCCACCCCACCAGTCGCTGAAAAGCCTCACAAGACACCACGCTCGGCGAGCCTGGAGACAAGCCAACCCGTGGCCGGGGTCTCCAACGCGGGCAAGCGGCCCAACTCAGCAACCCATCCCGGTGCGGCGGCAAGCCCAAGCTCAAGCCCAAGCCCAAATCCAGGCCCAAGCCCGGTCGCAGACACAGCCACCGTTACCCCGTCTGCCGAGCCCACCCCCGCGCCCTCGCCCGCATCGCCCTGGCCAGCGCCACTGGCCGCAGCCGCCTTGATGCTGGTGATCGCACTCAGGCGTCAAGGGGGCCGCTCTTGAGCACGGCCTCCCTCAGCCGCCCAGGTGTGGCCGCCGTCAAGTGGAGCGTGTTGGCCACGGGGGCGCGCATGGTCTTGCAGCTGGGTGCGCAGGTCTTGCTGGCGCGCACGCTGGGCCCCGAGGTGTTTGGCGTGTTTGCCATCGGCTTGGTGGTACTGACCTTTGCCAGCTTTGTGGGCGGCTTTGGTTTCAGCTGGAGCCTCATGCAGCGCCAGAGCCTGTGCGACGAGGACATACGTTTTGCCTGGACCTGGCAGCTCTTGACCGGGCTGATGACCATGCTGGCCGTGTTCGCGCTGGCGCCGCCGATGGCACAGTACTTTCGGGAACCGCGCGCCGAGTGGGTGATCCAGTGCTTATCGGTGGCCTGCTTGCTGCAATGCGCCGCCGCCCCCGCCACGTACTTGCTGCAGCGCGACCTGAACTTTCGCGCGGTGGGCCTGGTGCAGGTGGGCAGCTATGCGCTGGGCTACGTCGCTGTCGGCTTGCCACTGGCGCTGAATGGCGCGGGCGTGGCCGCGCTGGTAGCGGCGTGGCTGGTGCAGGCCGGCGCGACGCTCGTAGCCAGTTATGCGCTCAAGCCGCATCCGGTGCGGCTTTTGTTTTGGTACCCGGATGCGCGCGCTGCCATGGGCATGGGCCAAGCCGTGTTTTGGACCAACCTGGTGAACTGGTCGCTCAACAACCTGGACCGGGTCTTGATCGGCCGCTTGCTCAACGCGCAAGCCCTGGGCCTTTACAACGTGGCCTACAACCTGGCGACCCTACCCAACAGCTTGCTGCTGGGGGCGCTGCAGCCAGCCTTCATGGCCGCGGGGGCACGTCTGCAATCGGACCGCCAACGCCTGGCCCGGGTCTATTTGCAAATGGTGGGCACGCTGCTGGTGTTGGGCCTGCCGACCTTCACGGCCCTGGCGCTGCTGGCGCCCACCTTGGTGCAGTGTTTGTACGGCCCGGCTTGGCAAGCGGCCGGGCCCGTGCTGGCTATTTTGTTTTGGTGTTTGCCGGCCTATGTGATGTGGGGAATTTCCACGCCGGTGCTGTGGAACAGCGGCCGCCCGCATTTGGAATACGCACTGCAATTGCCCGTGTTGCTGGTCGGCGCGGCAGCCTTTTATGCCTTGGGCGGTCAGGGCTTGGCGGTGGCAGCCGGCGTGGCGGGCGGGCTGTTGGTGCTGCGCGCGGTGGTGATCGTGAGCGCGGCATTTTGGGCCTTGCGCTTGCGGTGGAACGCCTTCCTGCCCGATGCAACACGCGGCGTGTGTCTGGCCGCCTTGGCAGCCGGGGGCGTGTGGCTGGGTCTCGAGTTGAGCACGGCACTTGCACAGAAGGTGCATGCGCAAGCCTGGCTGGCGCTGCTCTGTGGCTCGCTGCTGGCCTTGCTGGCAGCTGGCCTGCCCGTGCTGCTGTGGCCTGGCCTGCTGGGCGAGGCCACCATCACCATGCTGCTGCGCTTTGCGCCTCAGCTGGCACCGCTGCTGCACCAGCGGCCGGCCGCGCGTGAACTCAGTGAGCCTTTGGCCCAGCCGGCCAAGCAAAGCCAGGCTTGATGCACCAAGACCAGCCCTGAGCCGCCATGGAATCGCTTATTTCCACCCTCGTGTTGATCGCCGCTGGCGTGCTGGCTGGCGCTGTCGCGGCGCTGGGGGTAGGCGGCGCCATGCACCTCACGGCACGGCGCGAGCACGGCTACATGCACTGGGTGATTCCGCTCATGCTGCTCGTCGCAGTTTTGGGCATTTTGCTGTCGGGCCGGGACCTGACCAGCAACTTCCTGCTGCCTGAGGGCGCGGTGATGCCCACAGCGCGGCCGCCCCTGATCGCCTTGCTGCAACCCCTGACTTCCCTGCTGCTGCTGGCGATCAGCGCCGAACGCTTGATCACGCACTGGGCGCTGCGCCGAGAACCCAGCGGCGCGCCCTGGCTGCTGCTGGGCTTTGTAATATTCTGGGCTGGCACCGTCGCTTCCCCCGCCTTGCTGGGCGCCCACCCCAGCCTGACGCACGACTACCTGTACCCGCTGGTGATTGGCTTGGCCGCCACCCAGTGCAGCCGAGGTGAGCTGGACCTGACGCTGCGCCGCGCCCGCGACGCGCTGCTGCTCATGATGGCCGCAGGTCTGTTGCTGATGCCGCTGCAACCCCGGCTGGTGATGGACATGGCCTACACCCAGGGCCTGCTGCCGGGGCTGCCGCGCTTTGGCGGACTGGCCTCGCACGCGGTATCCATGGGTTTGCTGGCGCAGCTCGGCTTGCTGTGCCTGATGGTGCGGCCTTATCAGCGCCGGAGCTTGAACCGCGTGGCCTGGCTGATCGGTTTGACAGCGCTGGTGCTGGCGCAGTCCAAGACGGCTTGGCTGGCTTTTGTGCTGTGCTCGGCCTGTGTGCTGTGGCACCGCGCGGGTGCCTCGCTGCAGCAGCGCCTGGGCGATGCCCAGCGCCCAGCCAGTGCGATGGCTCTGGTGCTCGCAGCCATGGGCGGGGTGGTCGCGCTGGCGATCGTGCTCATGCTGGGCGATCTGGGCGTGCGGCTGGACCGTTTCCTCAACAGTGCTGAAGGGGCGCAACTGGCCTCTATGACCGGGCGCGACCAGATCTGGGCCCTCGCCTTTGACGAATGGACGCGCAACCCGGTGTTTGGCTACGGCCCGGAGCTGTGGGGCGAAGCCTTTCGCGCGGCCATCGGCATGCCCAATGCGACGCACGCACACAACCAGTTCATGGACACGCTGTCGCGCTCGGGCGTGGTGGGCGCAGCCGCACTGGCGCTGTATGCCGTGTTGCTGCTCGCGCTGTCACTGCGCCATGCACGGGCGACCGGCGGCCTCTCCCTGGCGCTGCTGGTGGCCTTGGTGATGCGCTCGATCAGCGAAGTGCCGCTGCTGCTGTTTGGCTACGGCAGTGAACTGATCATTCATTTGCTCTTGCTCATGACCCTGGCTGCCGCGTCGCGCCAGTCTGCCCCGGCGGCGCGCGCAGCCCGCTCTGCGCCATCTCATGGCTCCGATTTCTTAGCCCCCCACGCCCCATGAAATTCAGCGTTGTCATTCCCCTTTTCAACAAAGCGCCTTACATCGGCCAGACTCTGGCCTCGGTGCTGGCGCAAAGCTATGCCGATTTCGAGGTGATCGTGGTCGACGACGGCTCGCAAGACGATGGCCCGGCGGTCGTGGAGCGGCTGGCCGCGCAAGACAAGCGCCTGCGCCTGGTCCGCCAAACCAATGCAGGCGTGGCCGCCGCGCGCAACCACGGCATTGCGCTGGCCCAAGGCGATTGGGTGTCGTTTCTCGATGCCGACGATTGGCAACACCCCGACTTTTTAAAAACCCTGGTCGACGCGCAAGCGGCCTACCCGCAAGCCGATACCGTGGCCACTGACTTCGTGCGCGTGGCCCACGCCGAAGGCCCGGACTGGCCGCCGCGCTGGCCGGTGCCCAGCACGGCGCCGAGCATGGAGCTGATCACCAACCTACCGCGCCGCTGGATGCGCAGCCCTTCGCTGTGCAGCAGCGCCATTGCGGTGCGCCGCTCGCGCCTGTTGGCGCTGCAGCCCTGCTTTCCCACGGGCGAGTCGGTCGGCGAAGACCTGGACCTGTGGTTCCGCCTGGCCGAGCACGCGCCCGTAGCGCTGGTGCATGCGCCGCTGGCGGCCTACCGCGTGGCCGTGGAAGGCAGCCTGACCAGCTTTCACAGTGTGTTGAACGACGCGCCTTTCTTGCACCGCCTGCGCCAACGCGCGCAAAGCGGGGCGCTGCCGCCGGAACTGCGCCAGTCCACCTTGTGGCTCGTGGCCCAGCATGAAGTCTCGATCGCTCGCGACACCTTTTTGGCAGGCGACCGCCTGGGCGGCATGCGTTGGCTGCTGCGCGCGCATGACGCGCTCTGGGACAAGCGCTGGTGGATGACCGCCTTCATGCTCCTGCTGCTTCCGCGCGCTGTGGCGGGCCGCTGGCACGCTTGGCGTTGCCGTCGCCACCAGGCCGTGCTGAGCGCGCAAGACTCACCGGAGCCGGTGGCTGCAACAGAGCCACCATCGGCCCTCTCGCTTGCTGCGGCCAGCACGAGCCAGCGCGTCAGTACGCTGGCTGCCAGCACACCCTGGAGCCCAGCAGGACCGCCCACGCGCTGCACGGTCAGCATCATCATCAAGGCGCTGAACGAAGAAAAAAACATCGCCGCCACTCTGGGCAGCGCGCTCAAAGCCGCAGCCGAAGTAGGCGGCGAAGTGCTGCTGGCCGACTCTTGCTCCACCGACCAGACGGTGCAGCGGGCGCGAGATTTTGCAGTGCGCGTGGTGCAGCTGCGTTACCCCGAAGAGCGCTGCTGCGGTATCGGCCCGCAGCTGGGTTTTCAGCATGCGCGCGGCGACTTTATCTACCTGCTCGACGGTGACATGCAACTGCAACCCGGCTTTTTAGGTCAGGCTCTTGGCTTCTTGCAAAGCCATCCCGAGATGGCCGGCGTGGGGGGGCGCGTGGTCGAGCGCAACCACGACAGCCTGGAATACCGCGCCCGCGCCGAACGTGCGCCCCGGCACCTGGAGCCGGGCGTTGTGGATCGGCTGGACGGTGGCGGCCTGT
>JBBAPH010000021.1:61499-72300 GCA_040400935.1 Polaromonas sp. | reverse complement strand
GTGGTGCCCAAGGCCAACGCGCCGAAAAAGCCGATCGACGGCCTGACCATTCACGCTGTGGAGCGAGTCGAGCAGGCCATGGACGTGGTGCGCACGCTGCTGTGAACTCTGCTGGCGGGTAGGGGTGCTACGCAGTGCCCACACCCAACCGCCGAGCACTGCTGCGAAAATGCAGTGCATGAACTTTCAGAAAATTTTGGTGCCCGTGGCTGGCGTGGCCTTGATCGCGCTGGCTTATCGCTCTTATGGCTGGGCTGGCGTGGCCGTGGTCACCGGTGGTCTGGTGATGTGGCTGCTGCTGCACTTCACCCGCATGATGCAGGTCCTCAAGCGCGCCGCCAACCGGCCGATTGGTTATGTAGACAGCGCCGTGATGCTCAACGCCAAGCTCAAGCCCGGCGCGACCTTGCTGCACGTGGTCGCCATGACCCGCGCCCTGGGCGAGCTGCAAAGCCCCAAGGACACGCAGCCCGAGGTGTTTCGCTGGCGCGACGGCTCTGACTCGTACGTGGACTGCACTTTTGTGGGCGGCAAGCTGGCTGGCCATGAGCTGGTGCGGCCTGCCGCCCCGACCGATAACCCCGACGCGGCCCCTTGATACCGTGAAAGCGCTGAGCCTCGTCCGTCCAAGCCGGGCCGTGGCACCTTAAAATCTCGGCTTTGCGGTTTCCAGCGCCCACACGGCCTGGAAAATCACCTTTTCATTTTTGAGACACAAGGAACAGCACATGGCCCCAGTAGCCCCCTCCATGGACGACCGCGACGGCAAGATCTGGATGGACGGCCAGATGGTTGAATGGCGCGACGCCAAGATCCATGTGCTCAGCCACACCCTGCACTACGGCTGCGGCGCATTTGAAGGCGTGCGCGCCTACAAACTCGACGACGGCGGCACCGCCATCTTCCGCCTGGAAGAGCACACCGAGCGCCTTTTCAACAGCGCCAAGATCCTGCGCATGAACATTCCCTTCACCAAAGAAGCCGTCATGCAAGCCCAGCTGGATGTGGTGCGCGCCAACAAGTTGGAGAGCGGCTACATCCGTCCCCTGACCTGGATCGGTTCGCAAAAGCTGGGCGTCTCGCCCAAGGGCAACACCATCCACCTGATGGTCGCCGCCTGGACCTGGGGCGCTTATTTGGGCGAAGAAGGCATGAAGCGCGGCATCCGCGTCAAAACCTCGAGCTACACCCGCCACCACGTCAACATCACCATGACGCAGGCCAAGGCCGTGAGCAACTACACCAACTCGATCCTGGCCAACATGGAAGCGCTGGACGACGGCTACGACGAAGCCTTGTTGCTCGACGTCTCCGGCTTCGTCAGCGAAGGCGCGGGCGAGAACATTTTTGTGATCAAGGGCGGCGTGGTTTACACGCCCGACTTGTCGGCTGGCGCCCTGAACGGCATCACGCGCAACACCATCGTTCACATCTGCAAGGACCTGGGCCTGGAGCTGGTGCAAAAGCGCATCACGCGCGACGAGGTCTACATCGCCGACGAAGCATTTTTTACCGGCACCGCCGCTGAAGTCACGCCGATTCGCGAGCTCGACCGCCTGCAGATCGGCATTGGCTCACGCGGCCCGATCACCGAAAAAATCCAGGCTGCGTTCTTTGACATCGTCAACGGCCGCAATCCAAAATACGCGGGCTGGCTGTCCCGCGTCTGAGCGGCTTGCGCAGCAGGGAGAAACAACACATGAGCAACCAAGCCATTGCCGGTAAAGGTGCAGTCGTCGAGCTGCTGGCCAGCCAACTCAACAGCCAGGGCGGGGTGTTCTGCCCCAACCCGGACATGCCGCTGTGGAGCAGCCACCCGCGCGTGTACCTGGGGCTGGCCGAAAGCGGTCATGCCAAGTGCCCGTACTGCAGCACCGTGTACCAGCTCAAGGCGGGCGAGCACATCGCCGGTGCCCACTGAGCTGGCACACCACCGCCGTGGCGGCTGATCCCGGCCTACTGTGATCCATTCCCGCCACGGCTCAGCGGCGCGCTCGCTCATCATTGCCCCGCAATGGATTGGCGACGCGGTCATGACCGAGCCGCTGCTGCGCCGTCTGCACGCGCGCGGCGAGCAGCTCACCGTGGGCGCTCTGCCTTGGGTGGCGCCGGTGTACCGGGCCATGCCGCAGGTCAGCGCCGTCATTGAATTTCCCTTTGCCCACGGCGGCTTGCAACTGCGCGAGCGCCGCGCCCTGGCAAGGCAGATTGAAGGCCAGTTCGACAACGCCTACGTGCTGCCCAACTCGCTCAAAAGCGCGCTGCTGCCGGCGCTGGCCGGCATACCCCGGCGCGTGGGTTATTTGGGCGAAGTGCGCCTGGGCTTTCTAACCCACCGCCTGAAAAACCCTGTCAAAGGCCAGCGCCCCCCCATGGTGGCGTTTTACTCGGCCTTGAGCGGCGACACCGATGTGGGCCACGACCGGCCCGAGCTCCACATGCCAGCTGATGCGGTGCAAGCCGGATTAGCCAAAGCCGGCGTGACGGCAGGCGGCTTTTACGTGCTGGCGCCGGGCGCCGAATTTGGCCCGGCCAAGCGCTGGCCGACTCGCCACTTTGCGGCATTGGCCACACAGCTTCAGGCTCCGGTGGTGCTGCTGGGTTCGGGCAAAGAACGCCCGTTGTGTGACGAGATTGCCGCTGGCATGGGCGATGTGGGCCACTGCATCAACCTGGCAGGCCAGACCAGCTTGCCCGAAGCGCTAGGCCTGATCGCGGCTGCCCAAGGCGCGGTCAGCAACGATTCGGGGCTTATGCATGTGGCTGCTGCACTCAGCGTGCCGCAAGTGGCAGTGTTCGGCTCGTCCAGCCCGCTGCACACCCCGCCGCTGAGCGACAAGGCCCAGGTGATCTGGCTCAAGAACGACGCCAGCTACCAGCCGCCACTGGACTGCGCGCCCTGCTTTGAACGCGAGTGCCCGCTCGGGCACACGCGGTGTTTGAATGACGTGGGGCCTGAGCGGGTGTTGGCAGCGCTGGCTACTGCCGCTTGACTGGCTGACTCGCCCCTTCACCCTCTGGGGGAAGGTTGGGATGGGGGCACTTCCCGAGGCGCTGAACGCGGGCTTGCTCGGCGATGGCTTCGCACGGCGTGACGCCGCTTGCCCCCACCCCTGCCCTCCCCCAGCGGGGGAGGGAGGAAGCCAGGGCTCAAGAAGCGCCGCTCCCATTCACCGGCAACACCACCACAAACGACGCCCCACCCCCCGTCCGATCCTCGCAGCGCACGCTGCCGCCGTGACGTTTGGCAATCGACTTGACCAAGGCCAGTCCCAGGCCGACGCCGCCTTCACGCTCGCTGGCGCCCGGCAGCCGGTAAAAGGGTTCGAAAATTTTGCTCCGCTGCTCGGGCGGCACGCCCGGCCCGCGATCGTTCACGCGCACCACGGCCACTTGTTCGCTGCCTGCGCCCTGCAGCGACAACGCGAGGCTGATGTCGCCCCCGCCATAGCGTTTGGCGTTTTCCAGCAGGTTGCGTAGCAGGCGGCGCAGCAGGCGGGCGGAGCCGCGCAGCATCAGGCCCGGCGATGATGCCCCCTCGGCGGGCAGCTCGGCCACCAGCTCAGCATTGGCGCGGGCGCATTCCTCGGCGGCCAAGCCGGTCAGGTCCAGCCAGTCCATGGGTTCGGCGTCTTGCTGGCGGGCGTCTAGCCGACTGGCCAGCAAAATCTCGTCGATCAATTGGTCCAGCTCTTGGATGCTGCGGGCGATCTCAGCTTTTTGCGCCGCAGCAGCCTCGGGCGCGGTGCTGGCGCCGTCCATCAGCTCCAGACTCATGCGAATCCGCGCCAGCGGTGAGCGCAGCTCGTGCGAGGCATTGGCGAGCAAGGTCTTGTGCGCACCCAACAAGGCTTGCTGGGTGTTCATCAGGTTTTGCAGGCGCTCGGCCGCGTGGTTGAAGCGTTCGGCTAAAAAGGCCACTTCGTCGCTGCCCTGCACCGGCACGCGCGCGCTCAGATCGCCGCTGCCCCATTGCTCTACACCGCGTTGCAGGCCTTCCAGCCGCTGCGTCAGCCGGCGGATGATGGGATACGCACCCAGCGCCACAGCCAAGCCGACCAACACCAGCATCCACACAAAGCCCATGGAGCCGAACAAGCCCAGCGGCGGACGCATGCCGGGGCCGCCGTGCCCAGGTGGTCCGCCCATGCCAGGGTAGGGCGGGCGCGGCAGCTCAATTTCTAATCGCTGGCCGTCGCGCGTGACCACGTCGAACTCGTGCATCTGCCCGCGCCGGCGCTCCGGCCGCGTGAAACCTCGACCAATCACCTCGCCGGCTTCGTTGCGCACCACGACCTCGCGAACGGGCGGCGGGGCCTGGTCCTCGCGCGACAAGCGCCACGCACCGACCATGAGCAGGCTCAGCACCGCCACGGCGGCCACCACGGCCAGCCAGATGCGCACGTACAAATGCGCGGTGAAGTTTTTCCACAAAGCCAAGGTGCTTCAGTCTTGTTGCTTGGCCAGTACATAGCCCACGCCGCGCACCGTCAAGATGCGTTGGGGGTCTTTGGGGTCGGCTTCAATCGCGTTGCGAATACGGCCCATGTGCACGTCGATGGAGCGGTCAAAGGCTTCTAGCTCGCGGCCGCGCACGGCTTCCATGATCTGCTCGCGGCTGAGCACGCGGCCGGCCCGTTCTGCCAGCGCCACCAGCAGGTCGAATTGGTACGAGGTGAGCTCGCGCGCGGTGCCCGCCACCAGCACGGTGCGGGCGTCGCGGTCAATCTCCAGCGAGCCAAAGCGCAGTGTGGGCTGCCCGCCTTGGCCTGTTGCAGACGCCGCACCACAGCTGCCGCGCCTCAGCACGGCGCGCACGCGCGCCAACAACTCGCGCGGCTCAAACGGTTTGGGCAAGTAATCGTCAGCGCCAATTTCCAGGCCGACGATGCGGTCCATCGGATCGCCCTTGGCGGTCAGCATCAGCACCGCCACCGAAGCGTCATGCGCCTTGATGCGCCGGCACACGTCCAGCCCGTCCATGTCGGGCAGCATCAGGTCCAGGATCACCAGCTCAGGGCGTTGCTGTGCCAGTGCTTCCAAGCCGCTGGCGCCATCGGCAGCATGCACCACCGCGTAACCCGACTGGCGCAGGTAGTCGCCCACCATGGCGGCCAGGCGGCTGTCGTCCTCGATCATCAGCAAGGGTTGGGTCATGGCTGTAGCTTGGCACTCAGCCGGCAAGTCGGCTTGAAGCGCAGGTAAAGCTGGGGTAAACATTCACGGGAGCACTGGCGCTGGGTTTTGGACGCTCGTGCGCGTGTAGTGCCTCGACGCCAGCCACACCAGCAGCAGCACCGGCACGCCCAGCAAGGCGGTGCTGTTGAAAAACGCGCTGTAGCCAAAGGCGTCCACAAACTTGCCTGAATAGCCGGCCAGGAACTTGGGCAAGAGCAGCATCATGGAGCTAAACAAGGCGTACTGCGTGGCCGAGTAATTGACGTTGGTGAGACTCGACAAATACGCAATGAAGGCGGCTGAGGCAATGCCACTGGCCAGGTTGTCGGCCGAGACCACCAGCACCAGGGCCTGCACGTCGTGGCCCAGGCCGCCCAGCCAGGCAAACAGCAAATTGCTGGCGGCGCTGAGCACGGCGCCCAGCATCAGCACCCGCATCACGCCCCAGCGCATGGCCATGACGCCGCCTACAAAAGCACCGGCCAGGGTCATGATCACGCCGTAGATTTTGGTGACGGTGGCCACCTCGTCCTTGGTGTAGCCCATGTCCACATAAAAGGGGTTGGCCATGATGCCCATCACCACGTCGCTGATGCGGTAGACCGCGATCAGGCCGAGGATCAGCACGGCCTGCTTGCCATAGCGGCGCAAAAAGTCGGCAAAGGGCTCGACCAAAGCGCCTTGCAGCCACTCGGCCACGTTGCGCGCGCGCGGCAAAGCCACAGCCACCGGCTCGGGCGAGAACAGCACGGTGAGCATGCCCAGCAGCATGGACGCGGCCATCACCAAGTAAGCGGTTTGCCAAGCGCCATGCTCATAGGCGCTCGCCAAGCCCGGACCGCCCTGGGCCAGGCCCGTGGCGGCACGGGCCGCAATCCACAACACACCCGCGCCAGCCCAGATCATGGCCAGGCGGTAGCCGGTTTGGTAGGCGGCGGCCAGCGCAGCCTGGCGCGTGGGGTCGGCCGATTCAATACGGTAAGCGTCCAGTGCAATGTCCTGCGTGGCCGAGGCCACGGCCACCGCCAGTGCGCACCACACCATGGGCAGCAGGGCCAGGCGTGGGTCAGTGACGGCCATGCCCACCAGCGCGGCCATGATCACGCTTTGCGAGAGCAGCAACCAGCTGCGACGCCGGCCCAGCCAGCGTGTGAGCAGCGGTAGCGGCAAGCGGTCGACCAGCGGCGCCCAGACCCACTTGAAACCGTAGGCCAGGCCGATCCAGCTGAGGTAGCCAATGGTGGTGCGATCAATGCCAGCTTCGCGCAGCCAAAAACTCAGCGTGCCAAAGACCAGCAGCAAAGGCAGGCCGGCAGAAAAACCCAGCAGCAGCATGCGCAGCGAAGCGGGCTCCAGGTAAACGCGCCAAGTGGCCCACCAGCTCAGTGGTGTTGCTGCACCGGCGCTGGGCTGATTCGGTGATGGCGCGCGTGTGGTTTCCGTCATCCGGGAATAATACGGCTTCAGGTCGGCGTCCTTGCTGTCCGCAGTACCTTGATGAGAGCCGCATCGGCCCCCATATCAGCGTCTTGGCACGGGCGGTGCGATGCTTTCTTGGTGACACTCTGACGACCTTTTCTGGGATTTTTCGGCTGACTTTTCTTTTAGGCTCTGGCGGCCGGTTTTATTGACCGCTTCACGACACCTTCAGACCTACTCACGACCTTCAGGGGAGACTTCCCATGTCCTGTTTTTCATATTCACCACGCAAGACCGCTGCCCTGCTGGCAGCTTGCTTGTCCTTGCCTGTGGCGCTGACCGCTTGCGCCCAGCCCGCATCGCTGGCCGGCCCGGTTGAAGCGCCGCCCGTGCAAGTGGCGCAGGCCGACACCAAGGCGCCACGCGAAGGCGTGGACGTGGGCAAGACCTCGGGCTTCAGCAAGCTGGTGCCGGCTGACGAGGTGGAGGCGGCTGCCGCCAAGCAATACGCCGAGATGATGCGCGAAGCCGCCGGCCAAAAAGCCCTCGGCCCGCCCGACCATCCGCAGGTCAAGCGCCTGCGCGCGATTGCCCAGCGTTTGATTCCCTATGTGGACGAATGGAACCCGCGCGCCAAGGGTTGGAAGTGGGAGATCAACCTGATCGGCAGCAAGCAGGTCAACGCTTTTTGCATGCCGGGCGGCAAGATCGCTTTCTACACGGGCATCCTGGATCAGTTGCAATTGACAGACGATGAGGTGGCCCAAGTCATGGGCCATGAAATTGCCCACGCTCTGCGCGAACACGCCCGCGCCCGCATGGGCAAGAGCGCCGCCACCAGCCTGGGGGCCGGTGTGTTGTCGCAACTGCTGGGGCTGGGCGACATTGGCCGAACCGTCACCAATTACGGCGTGCAGTTGCTGAACATGACTTTTAGCCGGTCCGACGAAACCGAGGCCGATCTGGTGGGCTTGGAGCTGGCTGCTCGCGCGGGCTACGACCCACGCGCCGGCGTGACCTTGTGGCAAAAAATGGCGGCCAACAGCAAGGGCGCGCCGCCGCAGTGGCTGAGCACGCACCCGGCGGGCACAACGCGGATTGCAGACATTGAGCGCAATTTGCCTCGGGTGTTGCCGATTTATGAGCGGGCGCGTAAGAGCTGATTACTTGTAGTGCACGAGGCCCGCTCCCGCATTCGCCACAAGCGGCCCCCTAAAACGACACGGCCCAGCGGTGGCGGCGGCGGCCGATTCTTGTACCCGAGCATGAGGCAGCCGTCGCTACGGCTGGGCCGTGTGCCCGAGTGAAACGGCTGCTCACCGCAACCCCACCTTCTTCTCCAGAATCGTCTGCACCACATCGTCGGTTGCCATCTTCAGGGCTGACACATCCATCAACACCAAGCGCAGGGTCGTCTGCCCTGCAGGGTCGGTGAAGGCGTGGGCCTGGGCGTTGACATACAGCGGCATGGCTTGTTTTTTGCGCACGCGCAAATGGTGCGCCACGGCGTCGTCTTCACTGTGGCGGGCTTGCTGCAACAACCGATCCAGCGCGGGCAATGCGTCGTCACTGAAAAAAGCGCGCAGCGGCCGCCCGCGCAGCTCCGCAGCCGGCAGACCCAGCAGCGAAGCGCCTAGGCGGTTGCTCTCCAAAATATCGCCCGACCCGCTCAGCGTGAAGTAGCCCACCGGCGCCTGTTCGTACAGGTCGTGGTACTTGGCCTTGAGCAGCTGTGTCTGGACCAGTGACTCGCGCAACACCTCGTTTTGCATTTCCAGCTCGATCTGGTGCACTTGCAGCTCGTGGATAAGCCGCTGCCGGTCGGCCTCATCCAACGGCAGCTGAGTTTTAGCGCCTCCGCTCAGGCGCCGCTGCGCCTCCTGGCGCAGTGACGGATCGGACCGCGGCACAGGGGCCGGCCGATCCGGCTTGTGGGCATGCTGCGAATCCGCCGTGTCTGCGGACGTGGGGTGCGATCTCATGGCTGACTCTTGATGAGGTGGCGAACTTAAGTGGTGCGATACCTGAAAATATGAGCAAGCCCTTAGACTAGCCTGACGTCTTTTGGCCTTGCAACCAGCTTGTATCCAGACATGAATCAACCCGACCCTGCGCCTTTGTCATCTGCCCCTGTTGTTGCGGGCCAAACCATGGATTCAACCCTGCTTTCGCTGCAAAGCCTGCCCGGTGGGCCGGTCGTCGGCGTGGGCGCTTCGGCTGGCGGGCTGGAAGCGCTGGAACAATTTTTCACGCATGTACCGCCTGACAGTGGCATGGCCTATGTGGTGGTGCAGCACCTGGACCCCGACAAGAAGAGCCTGCTGGCCGAGCTGCTACAGCGTTTTTGCCCCATTCCGGTGGTGGTGGCCGAAGAGGGCATGCCGCTGGCGCTCAACCAAGTGTTCGTTGCGCCGCCCGGCTGTGAGCTGTCGCTCTTGCATGGGGTGTTGCACTTGCTCAAGCCCGTGCCCGAGCATGGCCTGCGTTTGCCGATCGACGCGTTCTTTCGCTCGCTCGCGCTGGACCAGCAAAGCAATGCCGCTGGCGTCGTGCTGTCGGGCATGGGTGGCGACGGCACGCTGGGCCTGCAGGCGCTGAAAGAAAAAGCCGGTGGTATTTTTGTGCAGAGCCCGGAAAGCGCTGGCTTTCAAGGCATGCCGCGCCACGCCCTGCAAGCCGAGTTGGGCGATGTGGTCACCTCGGCCGACCAGCTGCCCGGCAAAATCCTGGCCTACTTCGCCCATGCCAAGGCCGAGCCACTGTCCGAGCAGGCCAGCGCGGCCATGCAGCCGGCCGTGGACAAGGTGTTGATCTTGGTGCGCTCTCGCACCGGCCACGACTTCAGCGACTACAAGAAAAGTACGGTGCGCCGCCGCATTCAGCGGCGCATGGCCATTCACCAGCTCGATACGGTGGACGACTACGTGGGCTACGTGCGGCAGAACCCATTGGAAGCCGAGCTGCTGTTCAAGGAGCTGCTGATCGGCGTGATCTCTTTTTTTCGCGACCCGGATGTGTGGCTCCACCTCAAGAGCGAGCTCTTGCCGAAATTGCTGGAGTCTTACCCCGACGGCGGCGTGTTGCGCGCCTGGGTGGCGGCTTGCTCCACGGGCGAAGAGGCCTACACCTTGGCGATGACGTTTGCCGAGGCCCTGTCTGCGCTGCAGCCCAAGTCTCATTTCTCGCTGCAGATCTTTGCCACCGACATGGACAAGGCCCGATTGAAAAAGCGCGCGTCGGCTTTTACCCCGACAACATCGCCGCCGATGTGTCGGAGGACCGCTTGGCGCGCTACTTCGTCAAGGTGCCCGGCGGCTACGTAGTCAGCAAAGACATTCGGTCCATGGTTATCTTTGCGCAGCAAAGCGTCACCAGCGACCGGCCGTTTGCCAAGCTCAACATCCTGACCTGCCGCAACCTGCTGATCTACCTGGAAAGCGGCATGCAGCAAAAACTGCCGCACCTGTTCCACAGCAGCCTGAACCCCGGCGGCTTGTTGGTGCTGGGCAGCGCCGAGACAGCGGGCCAGAGCGATTTGTTCATGCCGCTGGGCCTGAAGACGCGGATTTTCCGCCGCTTGGGCGGTGCGGGCCGGCTCGGCCTGGGGCAACTGCCCGTGTACGGCAGCACGGGCGCGCCAGCCTCCAACCCCGTGCCGCGTCTGCCCAGCCAGGCATCCAGCGAAACCAATTTGCAGACCCTGGCCGACCAGGTGTTGCTGCGCCGATTCGCACCGGCGGCGGTGTTGGTCACGGCGCACGGCGATATTGTTTATTTCAGCGGCAAGACCGGCCGCTACCTGGAGCCACCGGCTGGCAAGGCGAACTTGAATTTGTTCGCCATGGCACGGCCAGGCTTGGCCCAGCCTTTGGCCGAGGTGTTTTACCGGGCCGTGCGGCAAAAATCCATGGAAAAAGTTGAGCAGATCACGGTCATGGCCGAAGGGCGAGCGCATAGTTTTTCAGTCGCGGTCTCGCCCTTGGAAGAACCTCGGCTGCTCAATGGCATGCTGATGGTGGTGTTTCAAGACACGCCCTTGCCGCCTTCGGCGGTGGTGCCTTCCAACGACTCGCGTGTGGCCGAGCTGCTCCAAGAGCTGGCCCGCGCCCGCGAAGAACACCAGGCCACGCGGGAAGAAATGCAAACCTCGCAGGAAGAGCTCAAGTCGGCCAATGAAGAGCTGCAGTCGGCCAATGAAGAGCTG
>JBBAPH010000021.1:0-61399 GCA_040400935.1 Polaromonas sp. | reverse complement strand
AGTCGGCCAATGAAGAGCTGCAGTCGGCCAATGAAGAGCTGACCACCTCGCGCGAAGAAATGCAGTCCATGAACGAAGAGCTGCAGACCGTCAACTCCGAGTTGCAAGCCCGGGTCGACGCGCTGGCCAGAGCCAGCGACGACATGGAGAACTTGCTCAACAGCACCGACATTGCGACTTTGTTCCTGGACGATTCGCTGCATGTGCGCCGCTTCACCCACCGCGCTACCAGCATCATCAAGCTCATCCCCACCGACATTGGCCGGCCCATCACCGACTTGGTGACCGAGCTGCAGGGCGAGCACCTCGCCATCGACGCCAAGGAAGTCCTGCGCACCTTGATCTCCAGGGAATGCGAAGTACGTGCCAGCGGTGAGCGCTGGTTCCGCGTGCGCACCATGCCCTACCGCACCCAAGACAACCGCATTGACGGGGTTGTCATCACCTTCACCGACATCAGTGCCAGCAAAGGACTGGAAGCCTCGCTGCGCCAACAGCAGGCCATCTCCGGCACGCCGAGCTGAATTGGCTTTGCGTTATTCGTCGCTGGCAGGCGGCGGCGAAACCGTCCTACAGCCACATGCCCGGCCGCCCACACGGGCTGGCTGCGGGCGGCGTTAAGGTCGTCGCACGTTGGGCATGGGCCTCACAGATGACACAAAGGCGAGCGCGTGATGGTGCGAGAAGACGATATCGATGGTGACAACGGTGTGGCCGATAGCGCAAGCAGCCGCGGCCAAGCGCCAGCCCGAAGCCACGGTGCCAAGCCGGCTGCGGACGTCGTGCCTGAAGTTGCAGCTATGGTGCCGCTGTGCTGGCCCTTCCCGCCGGGCAGCCAGAACCACACCGACAAAGCCGTCAAGCTCAAGCCCTATGTGCCGCCCAAGCGGCGCTCACTCAACCAGTACTGAGCCACTGTTCTTGCTGGCTGTCTGGTCCCAAGCGCCAGCGCCAGCAATCCGTCCAGCGTGCTGACAGGCCGACTCTCGCCCCGGTTGGCGCGCGTCCTACGCGGCGCTGCGTCAACGTCCCCAGACCCGGGCAGGAGTGCTTTTGAAGAATGAGTCAGCTCGCTGCGAGGGCGCTTCTTGGCCACCGGCCGAGGTGGCGGTTCGCAGGGCTTTTTCTTCAACCCTTCCCTTTTTTGGAGAGCCGCTATGAGTGTTCCGCATGATCGTGTAAGTCAGTCCAGCACCGACAGGTCCAGCACCCACTGGAATGTCATCGATTGGCTGGCCATGGTGTTGATGGTGATTGGCAGCATCAACTGGGGCCTGGTCGGCACCATGGACCTGGACCTGGTCGCCACCTTGCTGGGTGACATGAGTGTTGCCTCGCGCGCGGTTTATGCCCTGGTGGGGCTGGCCGGTTTGTATGGCCTGGTAGTGCTGGTGAAGATGGGGCGATCGCAGCACGACACCTGACCCTCCCCCGATCACACCAGCAGAAGAGGCGCCCTGCCGGCGCCTTTTTTTAAACCTGCGATATGGGCCCAGCGGACGAAAATGAGAACGACCTAAAAAGCGGGCAACGAAAAAAGGGCGGAAGTTCATTCCGCCCTTTCTGTCATTGCCCGGTCAACTGGTCCTTAGCTGAGCGCCAGGACCAGCCGACGCGCTGGCCCAGCCTCAGCGGTTACCGCCTTGGTTGCCACCACCGCTGGACTGGCCGCCTTTGCGGCCGGCCTCGCGGGCTTCTTCGGGAGTGAACTCGTGGGCATGACCACTTTCGTGAGCGGCTTTACCGCCCTTGCTGGCGATCTCGCGCTGCTTGTCCGGGTCCATCGACGCAAAGCCCCGGTTGGACGTGCCGCCCTGGTCTTTGCCGCCGCTTTGGCCGCCTTGGTTGCCACCTTGGTCCTTACCCCCTTGGTCTTTGCCGCCTTGATTGCCTTGGTTGCTTGAAGCCATGTCGTATCTCCTAAATGGAAGTGTGAAATGCGGCACTGATGAGATCAGCAGCACCGCCTTGCCAACTGGAAAACCGCGCCAGACCCGGACCCGGGCCAGATCAGCTCTCCGGCAGTGACTTGCACGATGGCCTGCCACGAAGCCCACTTTAGGGTCGAGCAATGGCCCGTTTGTCGGTCATGCATAAGCCTTGCTGTAGGACATCGCGCCTCGGCCGCAGCGCTGCTTGGCCAACGGCAGGGCCTCACTGAGGAGCTTGTCCTACTCGCGATTGCGCGCTGCTTGCGCTGCGCCCAGGCGCTCGGGCGCTTACCCTGATTGGCTCAATGGGCACTGCGCGCGCCCGTTGAATTAGCCCCCAACAACAAGGATGACCGTGGTCAGAAGAAGCAAAAAAGGTTTGGCGGACGTGCTGGCCCAAGAGCCGGCGATCCGCCTCTACGGTTCGGTGGACGACGCATTTCTAGGCCGATTTTTAGACCAGCTCAAACCCTTGCGCGGCCAAGAGCAACCGCTGGTGTTTGAGCTCAGCACCAGCGGTGGCGACGCCGATGTGGCCCGCCGCATTGCCGAAGAAATACGCCTGTGCCGCGAGGTCGGCGGCATGGACTTGTACTTCGTGGGCAAGGCCATGGTGTATTCGGCTGGCGTCATGATCATGGCCGCTTTCCCGGTGCACCAGCGTTACCTGAGCCGCGACGCGGTGCTGCTGATCCACGAGTGGCAGATCGAAAAAGAAATCCGCTTTTCAGGCGCGCTGCGCGTGTGTGCGGCGAGCGCGCACGACTTTTTGGCCGAGCTGGCCGTGGCCCACAAGCTGGAAAAGCAAACCTTCACCGACTTGGTGCAGGGCACCAAGCTCAGCTACGAACAGCTGACCGAGCAAGTCGTCAAGGCCGATTGGTATTTGCTGGCTGAAGAGGCTGCCGAGCTGGAGTTGGTGGCGGGGCTGGTGTGAAGTGTGACGTGTGAGTTATGAGTTGTGAGAACTGAGCCCGGCTAGCCCGCTTCCCGGGCTCGCCTCCTTCCCCCTCTGGGGGAAGGTCGGGATGGGGGCTCGCTGAGCAGGGCGCGGTGGCCGTCCGTGCCCCCACCCCAACCCTTCCCCAGCGGGGGAGGGTTGGGGTGGGCAGGCTGGCGCGGATGATGAGGACCGCCGTGGTCATTCACCTGGACGCCGGCCCCCCGCCATTCTTGACGACAGCGCCCGTCCGGCCCGTCCTACAGCGCACCTCATCGGCCGGCCAGAAAGTGGTTTTTAGCCAAGCAATAGCGCCGCGCTTGTCTGCGTTCAAGCTGGCAGATCCCTTTGTGTTCGCCGTCACCAGGAAAAACCGCCATGGCCGATTCACTGCGACCGATTGCACTGACCGTGACCGAGCCGGCAGCCGGGCTGTTTCATTGGCTGCTGCTGGAAAGCGCAGGCGATAGCCGCTTGTTCGACCGCTGCGTCATGGCGGCTGAAGAGCCTTACGACTCCTTTGACAAAGCGGCCCGCGCCGGGCTGCTGCAATGGACGCGCTTGGCGGGCGACGAGTTGCGGCGCGGCCCGCGCACCTCGCCGCCCAGCGTGCCCTTGGAGCCTGAGCCGGGCCCGTGGTCCCAGCCGGCGCAGGCGCGGCCGGCACACGAGCAATACCCCTGAACAACGCCGCTGAGCGGGCGTAAGGCGCTGGCTCAGTCGACCATGCGCTGGGCCACAAACTCTCGCAAGATGGCCATCACTGGCGCCTCACTGCGCCCCGCCAGGCTCACATAAGCAAAGCTGGCGGTGGCGCGCAGCGTGGGCCGCACCGGCAGCAGCGCGAGCGTGCCGGCCTCAATGCGCGGCCGGGCGGCCGCCCGCGCGCCAAGAAAAATCGCATCGGTTTTTTCCACCACGTCCAACAGGCCGCCGGCGTCGTCGCACTCCAAAGTGCAGAACTGGGCGGGGCTGGCCTGGGCGCCGTACTGGCTGACCAGCAAGCGGCCCACTTCTTCAGACAGCGGTGTGGTGGCCAGCGGATAAGCCACCAAATCGGCAAAGCCGACGCTGCGCTGGGCCAGCAAGGGATGGCCGACGCGGGCGATCCAACCGGCCGTCATGTCGGCCACGGGTTCAATGCTCAGGTCTTGGTCCATGGGCACGCGGCGCATGTCCACGATCAGCGCGTCCAATTGGCGGGCGCGCAACTGCACCAGTTGCAGCTCGGTGGGCCCGCGCGTGATGCGCACGCGCACCTTCGGGTGGTTTTGCGCCATGTGGCACATCAGCGGCGTCATCAAAATCGCGCCCGGTCCCGAACCCAGGCCAACCCGCATCACGCCCGCGCTGGCCTGGCGCATGAGTTCTACGCCACGCCGCATTTCGGCGGCTTCCAGCACAATGCGCCGCGCCCGCTCCATCACTTGCGTGCCGAGCGGGGTGACGTGGTTGCGCTTGCCGACCCGGTCAAACAGCTGACCGTCCACCTCGGCTTCGAGTGCCTGGATGCTGCGGCTGAGCGCTGACTGCGTGATGAACAGCTTTTCAGCCGCACGGCTGAAAGAGCCGGTGGTGGCCACCGCTAAAAAATGCTCCAGATGCCGGACGTTCATGGCGTGTCCCTGTCATTTAACTATGCGTGAAGTGAATCATTATTGCGAAAATAATGCATTGGACAGCAGGTTTTTGCAGGCCTAGGATGACTTCCAGCTTTTCCTTCGACGCGACAAAGAGACAAACCTTTCTGCCAACCCCTTCAAGAAAGTCCATTCCATGAGCCCGCTGAACTCCAAACGCTTCTTCCTGCGCTGCGCCAGCGCCTTGACCGGCCTGGCCTTGGCCGGCGCCGCCTTGGCGCAGTCGTTCCCTAACAAGCCTGTCACTTTGCTGGTGCCTTACCCCGCAGGCGGCTTGTCGGACGTGATTGCCCGCAGCGTCAACCAGTCCCTGGCCAAGCATTTGGGCCAGCCCGTGATCGTGGAAAACCTGGGCGGCGTGAGCGGCGCCATTGCCGCGCAAAAAGTGCTGTCGTCCCCCAGCGACGGTTACCTGGTGTTCCAGGGTTCGCCCAATGAGCTGATCTTGTCGCCGCTGGCCAATGCGGCGGTGAAGTTCAAAAGCGAAGACTTCCGCCTGGTGCAGATGGTGGCTTCGGCGCAAATCGCCTTTGTGGTGCGCAAAGACCTGCCCGTGAGCAATGTGGACGAGTTGCTGGCCTACGCCCGCAAGCAGGCCGCCGCTGGCAAGCCGCTGACTTACGCCAGTGTTGGCCCCGGTTCGTTCTACCACCTGCTCGGTGAGCACCTGTCCAAGGTCACCGGCATTGCCATGACCCACGTGCCTTACAAAGGCATGGCGCCCGCCAACCAAGACTTGATCGGCGGACAGATCGATATTTTCTTGGCCCCCTACGGCAAGAGCTACGAAGACCTGCACAAGACCAACCGCCTGAAAGTCTTGGCCATGCTCAACAGCGAGCGCATCGAAGGCCTGAAAGACTATCCAGCCATCAGCGAGAGCAAGTCGCTCAAAGACTTCACCTTCACCATCTGGACGGGTTACTTCGTGAAAAAAGACACGCCTGAAGCCATCGTCCAGGCCCTGAGCAAAGCCATTGGTGAAACTCTGAGCGAGCCTTCAGTGCGCACCGCGCTCGAAGCCAACAGCCAGGTGCTGGCCAAGCCTGCCGGCTTGGGCGCCATGGCCAAGGTGTATGCCGACGGCACGGCGCAGTTCCGCGCGATTGCCAAGTCCATCGACCTGCAGCCGCAATGAGCGCCGTGATGGACAAAGTCCAGGCTGCACCGGCTTGGACTGACGAGTTCGTGGCGCTGCGGCGGGACATTCACCGCCACCCTGAAATGGGCTTTCAGGAATTTCGGACCAGCGATCTGGTGGCCGAGCGCCTGGCCGAGTGGGGCTACGAGGTCACGCGCGGCCTGGGCGGCACCGGCGTGGTCGGCCAACTGCGGCTCGGCACCGGCAGCAAGCGCCTGGGCCTGCGCGCCGACATGGACGCGCTGCCGATCCTCGAGGCCACCGGTCTGCCTTACGCCAGTGTGCACAACGGCCTGATGCATGCTTGCGGCCATGACGGTCACACCGCCATGCTGCTCGCAGCGGCCCGCCAACTGGCGCAAGACGTGGATTTTTCTGGCACGCTCAATTTGATTTTTCAGCCGGCCGAAGAAGGCCTGGGCGGCGCCAAAAAAATGATGCAGGACGGCCTCTTTGAGCGCTTTCCTTGCGACGCAATTTTTGCCATGCACAACATGCCCGGCACACCGCAGGGCACTCTGATGTTCCGCGAAGGCGCGACCATGGCCGCCAGCGAAAACATCACCATCACGCTGCAAGGCGTGGGCGGGCATGGCGCCATGCCGCACCTGGCGATTGACCCGGTGGTGGCGGGCTCGGCCATCGTCATGGGCTTGCAGACCATCGTCTCGCGCAACGTGGCGCCGCTGCAAATGTCCATCATCACCGTCGGCTCCTTCCAGGCCGGGCAGGCCAACAATGTGATTGCGCAAGAAGCGGTCTTGAAGCTCAGCGTGCGCTCGCTGGACCGCGAAGTGCATCAGCTCCTGCTGCGCCGCATTGAAGAGCTGGTGCGCCTGCAAGCCGAGAGCTACGGCGTCAAAGCCGTGGTGGACTTTCAAGGCGGCTATCCGGTGTTGGTCAACACCAAGACCGAGACCGACTTTGCCCGCCAGGTCGGCTTGGAACTCGCTGGCCCCGAAGGCGTGATCCTGCAAGGCGATGCCGTCACCGGCAGCGAAGACTTTGCCTTCATGCTCGACGAGGTGCCCGGCAGTTACTTGCTGATTGGCAATGGCGACAAGGCTTCGGGCGGACATGGCGCCTGCTCGGTGCACAACCACAACTACGACTTCAACGACGGCAATATTGCCGTTGGCGCGGCCTACTGGTCGCTGCTGGCCAAACGTTTCTTGTCGGCGTAAATTCGACCTACTGATTTTTTGTTTTCCCCGCTGCGCCTTGCTGGGCAGCGGAACCCGATCGGGAGAGACGGTGACAAGCCTGGCTTGACCACCGCGCCGAAGGAGCAACCGCCCCGGAAACTCTCAGGCAAAAGGACCGATCGGGCTGTCAATCTCTGAAGAGCTGCCGGCTTCGTTTCCCGGCACACCGCAGGAGCAAGCGCGCTGCACCACAGGGCAGCGCGTGAATCTCTCAGGTTTCAAACAGAGGGGGCGTGCGCGGCGCATGGTGCGACGCGCACTTCACTTCATGACGTTTGGAGCTTGCTATGAAATCAATCGCAGTTATCGGTGGCGGCATCACGGGCGTGACCACCGCTTACGCCCTGGCCAAGCGCGGCTTGTCCGTCACCTTGTTCGAGAAGAACCGCTACGCGGCCATGGACACCTCGTTCGCCAACGGCGGTCAGTTGTCGGCCTCGAACGCCGAGGTCTGGACCCATCCCTCGACCCTGATCAAGGGCCTGAAATGGATGCTCAAAAGCGACGCGCCGCTCCTGGTCAACCCCAAGCCCAGCTGGCACAAGCTGTCGTGGTTTGCCGAGTTCATTGGCAACATTCCCAAGTATCGCGAGAACACGATCGAAACCACGCGCCTGGCGATTGCTGCGCGGGAGCATCTGTTTGCCTGGGCCGAGGCTGAGGGCGTGGACTTCGATTTGCGGCGCGAAGGCATCTTGCACATCTATCGCGACAAAAAAGGGTTCGATCATGCAGGCGAAGTCTCCAAGCTCCTGGCCGCTGGTGGCTTGCCCCGCCGCGCCGTGACGCCTGCTGAAATGAAGGCCATTGAGCCCACTTTGGCTGGCAACTACTACGGCGGCTACTTCACCGAGAGCGATTCCACCGGCGACATTCACAAGTTCACCTCAGGCCTGGCCGCTGCGATTGCGCGCCTGGGCGTGAAGTGTCTTTACGAGCAAAACGTAACCGCCCTGCACAGCGACGGCAGCAGCGCTAGCGTCACGACGCAAGAAGCCGATGGCGAGCAGACGCACCACTTCGACGCCCTGGTGGTCTGCGCCGGTGTGCACAGCCGCCGCTTTGCCAGCCAGCTGGGTGACCGCGTGAACATCTACCCGGTCAAGGGTTACTCCATCACGGTGAATTTGCTCGATGTTGCCAGCCAGCAAGCCGCGCCTACGGTGAGCCTCTTGGACGACGAAACCAAGCTGGTGACCAGCCGCTTGGGCGTGGATCGCTTTCGTGTGGCGGGCACGGCCGAGTTCAACGGCTACAACACCGACATTCGCGCCGACCGCATCAAGCCGCTGACGAATTGGGTGAACCAGTGCTTCCCCGGCGTGAGCACGCGCCAAGTCGTGCCTTGGGCCGGCCTGCGCCCCATGATGCCCAGCATGCTGCCGCGTGTGGGCAGTGGCCGCCAAGCCAACGTGTTTTACAACACGGGCCACGGCCATCTGGGTTGGACCTTGAGCGCTGTGACGGCCGGCATGGTGGGCACGCTGGTGGCTGAGAAGCTGCGCGGCATCAGCGCGCCGGTGCACGGGGCGGTTCCCAGCTTGGCCTGATCGGCGCGGGTCCGGGTTCGGGGTCGGGCTCGGGCTCGGGAGCGGGTTCGGGGAACTGGGGACAGGGCTGAGGGCGTCCCCCCTCATGCTCGGGTACGAGAAATCGGGGGGCCACCCTCAGCCCTGTCCCCAGAAGGGGCGAAGGATTCGGGTTCGGGTTCGGATTGGGGATCGGGATCGGGGAGCTGGGTACAGGGCTGAGGGCGTCCCCCCTCATGCTCGAGTACGAGAAATCGGGGGGCCACCCTCAGCCCTGTCCCCAGAAGGGGCGAAGAGTTTGGGTCGGATTCGGATTCGGATTCGGATTCGGATTGGGGGTCGGATTCGGGCTCGGGTTCGGGTTCGGGCGCGGGCGCGGGCGCGGGCGCGGGGAGCTGGGGATGGGGCTGACGGCGTCCCCCTTCATGCTCGGGTACGAGAAGTCGGGGGGCCACCCTCAGCCCCATCCCCAGACGGGGGCAAAGAGTGGGGGCGGATTCGGATTCGGGGTCTGGCGTGGGGAGACCTGAACAGCGCGGCGGGGCCGTTTGCGTTGGCACAGCACTTGCATCACAACTTGTACACAAGTATGGATGCCTTAAGTTGGTGCAAGCCTCATGACTGCTGAAACAAGCCCCGATAGCGCCTGGATCTTCCGGCCCGCAAACCCTCTCACCGCACCGGCGGAGGCTGCCGCGCAGCCACTGGCCGGCCTGCGCTTTGCCGTCAAGGACAACATCGATGTTGCCGGCTTGCGCACCAGCGCCGGCTGCCCTGACTTTGCGTTTGAAGCCAGCGAAAGCGCTCATGTGGTGCATCGCCTGCTCAATGCCGGTGCAGCCTTGGTTGGCAAAACTAACCTGGACCAGTTCGCTTGCGGCCTGAACGGCACGCGCTCGCCTTTTGGGGCGGTGCCCAATGCGTTCAACCCCGCTTATGTTTCTGGCGGCTCCAGTTCGGGCTCGGCCTATGTGGTGGCCAGTGGGCAGGTGGACTTTTCACTGGGCACAGACACCGCTGGCTCGGGCCGTGTGCCGGCGGGGCTGAACAACATCGTGGGGCTCAAGCCTTCGCGCGGCTTGATCAGCACGCGCGGCGTGTTGCCCGCTGCGCAAAGCGTGGACTGTGTTTCCATTTTTGCGGGTACGGTGGCCACCGCGGTGCGGGTGCTGGAAAGTGCCATCGCGCATGACCGGCAAGACGCTTATTCGCGCGCCCTGGTCTTGGCCGACCGCCCGTTTCCGGTGCGCTTTCGCTTTGGGTTGCCCGACCAGCTGGAGTTCTTTGGCGACACGCAGGCCGAGACTGCGTTTGCCGACGCCGTCAAGCAGCTAGAAGCCCTGGGCGGTACCGCGCAGCCAGTGGACTTCACGCCTTTCAAGCAAGCCGCGCAACTGCTTTATGGCAGCGCCTTGGTGGCCGAGCGCTACGCCGCCATTCGCCCCTTCTTTGACGCGAACGAGGCCAAGGTCATCGAGCCGGTGCGCAGCATCATTGCCAGCGGCCGAGGCTTCAGTGCGGCTGATTTAGTCGATGCGCAGACCCAGTTGCGGCTGCTCGGTCAGCAGGCTGAATCGCTCTGGGAAGGGCTGGACCTTCTTGTGGTGCCGACCGCGCCCACGCACTACACCATTGAAGCTATGCAGGCCAACCCGGTCGAGCTGAACCGGCGCCTGGGCGAGTACACCAATTTCGTGAACCTGCTGGATTACGCCGCGCTGTCGGTGCCCAGCGCTATTCGCCCTGATGGCTTGCCCTTTGGCATCACACTGATTGGCCGTTGCGGCAGTGACTGGCAACTGGCCGACCTCGGTCAACGCTTGCACCACCAGACGGGTTTGACGCAAGGTGCCACGGGTCTGCCTTTGCCCGAGCCGCAGCCGATCGCTGGTTTGAAGCCTGGGCCTGTAGCTGCCCGCGTGGCCGTGGTCGGCGCCCATTTGTCGGGCATGCCGCTGAACAGCCAGCTCACCGAACGTGGCGCCATCTTGGTGCGCAGCGCATTCACCACGCCCGACTACCGCTTTTACGCACTGCCCGGCACCACGCCGCCCAAACCCGGCTTGCTGCGTGTGCCGGCAGGTCAGGGCGGACGCATTGGGCTGGAAATTTGGGAGATGCCGGTGGCGCAGTACGGCTCCTTCGTGGCGATGATTCCCGCGCCGCTGGGCATTGGCACGCTGGCCCTGGACGGCGGCGGCTCGGTGCAAGGCTTTTTGTGCGAGGCCGAAGCCTTGCACGGCGCGCAAGACATCACGCCGCTGGGCGGTTGGCGCGCCTACATCGCCAGCTTGGCCGCATTGCCGGCCTGATTTTTGCTCAGTGCCCGTCACCTCTTTTTCACTTTCTTCATTCCCTTTCATTTTTTTCTCAAGGAGCTCTCATGACGACATCCGCCAAATCCAACAGCCTGACTGCAACCGCCCCTTCACGCCGCCAGGCCCTGAAGGCGGGCGCCGCTTTGGTGGGCGCCTTGGGCATGCCCGCTTTCGTGCGTGCGCAGGCCAACCCCAAAATTCGCATTGGCTACTGGCCTGTGGCAGCCGGCCTGCCGTTTTTCGCGGCCCTTGAAAAGGGTTACTTCAAGCAAGCCGGGCTGGACGTGGAGCCACTGAAATTTGCTGGCGCCCAGCAGGTCATGGAAGCCATGCTGGCCGGCCGCTCTGACGGCAGCGCCAACGGCACCGGCTCGGCCAACCTGGCCATTGGCGAGATCGCTCAGCCCGGTCTCTTTAAGATTTTTGCCACCAACCCCAGCAACGCCAAGTTTGTGCTCGACGAGTTCATCGTCCCCAAAGACAGCCCCGTCAAAACCACGGCCGAACTCAAGGGCAAGAAGGTTGCCTCCGGCCCCGGCATTCAAAACATCACGCTGGCCAAGACCATGCTGGAGCGCGCTGGTGCCACTGGCGCCACGGTGATTGAGCTGCCAATCGGCCAGCACGTTGCCGCCTTGGTCGCCGGTCAGGTGGACGCCTGCTACACCCTGGAGCCCACCGGCACCATTGGCCGCATGAACGGCACCACCCGCGTGCTGGAAGCCGGTGTGGTGGCCAAGTACATCCTGGGCGACGCCATGGCCCCTTGGCATGGCGGCGCTGCCACCTTGACGAGTGAGTTCATCAAGAAGCACCCTGACGTGGCCAAGAGGTTCATCGCCGCTTACACGCGAGGCATTGATCTGGTGCGCACCAACCCGGCCGAAGCCCGCACCTTCATGAAAGGCTACACCGCCATTGAAGGCCCGCTGACCGGCGAAGTGCCGCTGGCTTCTTACATGCTCTACAACGAGTTCAAGCCCAGCGACGTGGCGTACTTCCAGAAGTTCTATGACCTCTTCACCGAAAAAGGCATCTTCGACAAGAAGGTCCTGGTCGACAGCCTGCTCTACAAAGGCTGATCCATGCCCTACACCGCTACCCCTGTATCCGCGCTGGTAGAAGGCGGGCCTGTCACCGCCACCGCCGCCTCAGCCGCCCTTCCTGCATCCGACGGGACCAGCACCAGCGTTGCCGCCCCCTGGTCGCCGCCGGCCTCGCATGGCGGCCCTGAGGCGCCTCGCCCTTCTCGGACGCGGCTGCTGGTCCCCTTCATCGGCCCGCTGGTGTTGTTCCTCGTCTGGGACCTGGCGGTGCGCTTTGGTTTCGTCAAAGCCATCTTGCTGCCCAGCCCATCGGCCACCTTGGTGACCCTGGTCACCGGGCTGGCTGGCGGGCCATTGCTGCTGGACTTTGGCGTCACGCTGCTGCGCACCTTGCAAGCATTTCTGGTGGCTTCGGTCATTGGCGTGCCGCTGGGCGTGCTGCTGGGCAGCAACGAAAAAGCGTACCGCAGCGTGGAGTTTCTGATCGACTTTTTCCGCTCCACGCCGTCGTCGGCCTTGATCCCGCTGTTCCTCTTGATCTTCGGCGTGTCCGACATCAACAAGGTGGCGATTGCGGCCTTTGGTGCGTTCTTGATCGTGATCTTCAACAGCGCTTACGGCGTGATCAATGCCCGCAAGCAGCGGGTCATGGCGGCGCGGGTGATGGGTGCTTCGCGCTGGCGCGTGTTCAAGGACGTGCTGATTTGGGAGAGCTTGCAACCCACGTTTGTCGGATTGCGCTCGGCGGTGTCGATGGCGCTGGTGATCGTGATCGTGGCTGAGATGTTCATCGGTTCGGACAACGGCCTGGGCCACCGCATCATCGACGCGCAGCAGGTGCTCAACGTGAAAAGCATGTACGCCGCCATCCTGTCGGCGGGCGCTTTGGGCTATGCCTTGAATATTTTGTTTTTAGTAGCCGAGCGCCGTATCGTGCATTGGAGTGGTCGATGACTGTTTTGAACGTTCCCTTCACCGCCGACGTGCCCGCGCCGGTGTTTCGCCCCGGCCCGGTGGGCACGCACATCACCATCCGCGGCCTGACCAAGTACTTTGCCGGCTGGCCGCTGTACGAGAACTTTGACCTGGACATTCCCAAGCACAAGATCGTCTCGGTGTTCGGCCCCAACGGCTGCGGCAAGTCCACCCTGATCAACATGATCGCGGGGCTGGTGCCCATTGACTCGGGCGAGATCTTGTTTGACGGCAAAAGCCTCAAGGACACCAAGATCGGCTACGTCTTTCAGAACTACCGTGAAGCGCTGTTCCCGTGGATGCGCACCATCGACAACATCGCCTACCCGCTGCTCTTGGAAGGTAAATCCAGGGCCGAGGTGGACCGGCGCATGGCCGAGCTGGTGGCCTCGTTTGACGTGAAGTTCGACCTCAACCGCTACCCCTACGAGCTCTCGGGCGGACAGCAGCAAACGGCGTCCATCATGCGGGCCTTAGCGCCCAACCCGGAAGTGCTGTTCTTGGACGAGCCGTTTTCCGCGCTGGACTTTGAGATGACGCTGTTCATCCGCGAAAAGCTGCAAGAAGTCTTCATGCAGACCGGCACCACCATGCTGCTGGTCTCTCACGACCTGGAAGAAGCCGTTTATTTGGCCGACGAAGTGCTGCTGCTGACCAAGCGCCCCACCCGCGTGGCCGAGATCCTGCCCTACACCGACGCCCGCCCACGCACGGTGGACACGCTGTCGCAGCCGAGCTTCATCCATGCCAAAAAACGCAGCCTCGAAATTTTCCAGCGCGAGGTGCGGCGCTGAGCCGAGCCGTGATGAACGAGCAGCAAAGCCTGGCCTATGTCAGCACGGTGGCCGATGCGCTGGGCTTGACCCTGGATGAGGAGCAGGTGCAGCGCGTGGCTGCCCACTTGCAACGCACGGCCGCCATGGCCGACTTGCTTAGCAGCGCGGCGCTGGGCCCGCACGACGAACCCGCCGCGCTGTATTGCCCGGCGCCTTTCCCCACGCACGACATGAACCAGCCATGAGCGACACCGCCTTGCTACAAGACGCCGCCGCCATGGCCGCTGCCGTGCGCAGCGGCTCTGTCAGCGCCACCGAACTGCTGCAAGCCAGCCTGGCCCGGGTGGACCGCACGGACAGCCGCGTCAACGCCTTCACCGCGCTCACGCTGCACCGCGCCCGCGCCGAGGCTGCCGCCGTGGACGCGCAGCGTGCCCAGGCGCCGGAATCGCTCGGCCCCTTGGCCGGTGTGCCGTACGCGGTCAAGAACCTGTTCGACATCCAAGGCGAAGTTACACTCGCCGGCTCGGTGGTCAACCAGAAGGACGCACCTGCTGCAGCCGACGCCTTCTTGATCACGCAGCTACAAGCTGCTGGCGCGGTGCTGGTGGGCGCGCTCAACATGGACGAGTACGCCTACGGCTTCACCACTGAAAACACGCATCACGGCGCCTGCCACAACCCGCACGACTTGAGCCGCATTGCCGGCGGCTCGTCCGGCGGTTCGGGTGCGGCAGTCGCTGCCGGGCAAGTGCCGCTGGCCTTGGGTTCGGACACCAACGGCTCCATCCGCGTGCCCGCCTCGCTGTGCGGTGTGTGGGGCCTCAAACCCACTTTTGGCCGGCTCTCACGCCGGGGCACTTACCCCTTTGTGCACAGCCTGGACCACCTCGGCCCGCTGGCCAGCAGCTGGGGTGGCCTGGCGCTGGCCTACAACGCCTTACAAAACCCCGACCCGCTGGACCCCTGCTGCCATGCGCTGCGTGTGCAGGCCGTGGCTACCGAGGCGCTGGGCCAGCGGCGGCTGCGCGTGGGGGTGCTGCAAGGCTACTTTCACGACCATGCCACCGGTCCCGCCCACGAAGCGGTGGCCCTGACTGCCCGGGCGCTGGGCGCTTCAGATGCCGTGCACTGGCCCGATGCCGCGCTGGGCCGGGCGGCCGCCTTCATCACCACCGCCAGCGAAGGCGGTAGCTTGCACCTGGACGACTTGCGCACCCAGGCAGAAGCCTTTGAGCCGCTGTCGGTGGACCGCTTCATGGCCGGTGCCTTGCAGCCCGCCGACTGGTATGTGCGCGCCCAGCGTTTTCGCCGCCTGTACCGCGACCGCGTCAACGCCTTGTTTGCGGATTGGGACGTGTTGCTGGCACCGGCCACGCCGGTTAGCGCCACGCCCATTGGCACCGAGTGGCTGGAGGTGAACGGCACGCGCTACCCGTGCCGCGCCGCCTTGGGCTTGCTCACGCAGCCCGTGTCTTTCGCCGGTTGCCCGGTGGTCACCGCGCCGATGTGGCCGCGCGGCACCGACGGCATGCCCTTGGGCGTGCAGCTCATTGCTGCGCCCTGGCGCGAAGACCTGGCCTTTGCCGCCGCCGCGCAACTCGCGCAAGCCGGGCTGGCCCGTGCTCGGCCCGTAGCGCTGTAAATTCACCGCATCTTATTTTTGAAGGCTTTCATGCTGCCCATCAATCTTCCCGACGTGCTGGCCGAAGTCAGCGCTCAGCTCATGCGCTACGAAAAAGCGCTGACCAGCAATGACGTGGCGGTGCTGGACGAGTTGTTCTGGAACAGCCCGCACACGCTGCGCTACGGCGCCACGGAGAACTTGTACGGCTACGACGAGATCCAGGCCTTTCGCGCGGGCCGCCCGGCCCAGGGACTGGAGCGCGTGCTGCTCAAGACCGTCATCACCACTTACGGCCAAGACATGGCGACGGCCACCGTTGAATTTCAGCGTGCTGGCAGCCCACGCACCGGCCGGCAAAGCCAGACCTGGCTGCGCACGCCCGAGGGCTGGCGTGTGGTGTCCGCGCATGTGAGCTTGCTGGCATAACGGGCTACCGCCATGAAGCTGCCCGCGCTGCCGTTTGACTTTTCGTTGGAGCTGGCCAGCACGGCGCTGGTGCTGATTGATTTCCAACGCGACTTCATGGAGCCTGGCGGCTTTGGCGAAACCCTGGGCAACGACGTCAGCCTGCTGGCGCCCAGTGTGGCGCCCATGCGGGCGGTGCTGACGGCTTGGCGTGCCGCAGGCGGCCTGGTGGTGCACACCCGCGAATCGCACTTGGCGGATTTGTCGGACTGCCCGCCGGCCAAGCGCGATCGTGGCGCGCCGAGCTTGCGCATTGGTGATGTGGGTCCGATGGGGCGCATCTTGGTGCGCGGTGAGGCGGGCAACCAGATCATTGAGGCGCTGGCCCCGGTCGCTGGCGAGATCGTCATCGACAAGCCCGGCAAGGGCGCGTTTTACGCCACCGACTTGCACGCGCAACTGCAAGCACTTGGCATCACGCACCTGGTGGTCGGCGGCGTCACCACCGAGGTCTGCGTGCAGACCAGCTTGCGTGAAGCTAACGACCGGGGGTATGACTGCCTGCTGCTGGAAGACTGCACCGACAGCTATTTCCCCCACTTCAAGGCCGCCACGCTGGAGATGGTGCGCGCGCAAGGCGGCATTGTGGGCTGGACTGCGGGTAGTTCCGCTTTATTGGCGGCGCTGCACGGGCTAGGATTTGCCGCGTGAAAAGCCCTTCATCTTCCCCCCCGGCCAGCGCTGCTGCCGAACCTGCTGCCGACCTTGCCGCGCCGGGCAACCGCGCCGACCAAGCCTATGTTCAGCTCAAGCGCGACATCGCTGAGTTCCGCTTGCTGCCCGGCGACCGCTTCACGGAAACCGAGGTGGGCGATCGGCTGGGTTTCTCCCGCACGCCGGTGCGCCAGGCGCTGTTCAAGTTGCAGCAAGAAGGCTTTGTGGAAGTGCTGTTTCGCAACGGCTGGCGCGTGCTGCCTTTTGACTTTGACCAGTTCGAAGATTTGTACGACCTGCGCATGGTGCTGGAAACCACGGCCGTGCAGCGGCTGTGCGAAGACTCAGCCAAGGTCAAGGCGGAGTTGCTGGCGCAACTGCTGGCGATCTGGCTGGTGCCGGTGGCCGAACGCAGCACCGACATGCGCCAAGTCGCGCAATGGGACGAGGCCTTTCACTGCGCGCTGGTGCAAGCCGCTGGCAACGCCGAGATGACCCGCGTGCACCGCGACGTGACCGAGCGCATCCGCATCATCCGCCGGCTGGACTTCACGCAGCAGCCGCGCATCACCGCCACCTATGAAGAGCACGGCAAGATCTTGCGGGCCATCACCCGCAAGCGCGCCGACCAAGCCAGCTTGCTGCTGCGCACGCACATCCAGGCCAGCCAGGCCGAGGTGCGCAAGATCACGCTGCATCAGGTGCATCTGGCGCGGCAGCTCGGCGCAGGCGCTTGAGGCTTGCGGCTTGCGGTACGGCCCCCTCTTGCGGTATTGCTCCCTCTTCCTCTGGGAGAGGGCAGGGGTGAGGGCTCCCCTCTCTCCCCACTCTTAACCCAAGAACGTCGCCCCTTTAGCAGCGACAGGTCTACGCCGTCCTGATCTTGCGTTCCCGAATCACCTTGCCCCAAGTCGCCGTTTCCTGCGGCATGTACTTGGCCAACTCGTCGCGTGTGCCGGGCTGCGGCACCAGGCTTCGCTTGTTCAGCGCCGCCACCACGTCGGGCGACTCAGGTCTTGCAGTGCAGGCGCACCGCCTTTGTAGGGGATGTGCTTGGTGTCGATGTTGGTCATTGGTTGAGCTTGTCGCCCGCCACCGTGTCCACGCGGCATCAGACATTTCCGGCATCAGCAGTTCAGCGCGGCGCGCACCAGCAAGTCCCGAAAGCTGGCAAAAAGGGGGCTTTGCAGTTGCTGGCGGTTGAAGGCCAGCATCACCGGGCTGGCCGGCGGCGCGGGACGGACCGGGACGATGCGCAGGCCGATCTTCAGGTAGCGCTTGGCAATCGACTCGGGCGCGATCGAGAAAAACCGGGTGCTGGCCACCAGGGCCTGGTTGGCTTCGAACGAGCGCACTTCAACCACCGGCTTGACGGCGTCCAGCTTGTGCTCACGCAAGAACGCGTCAAAGCCCATGCGGGAGGTAGTGCTGGCTTCGGGCAGCACCCAGCCTTTGTTCAAGAGGCTGCGCAGCGTCACGGTAGCGGTGCCGTTGTCCAGAGCGGGCTGCGTCGACGAGCAGATGATGACGATCTTGTCGTCGTACAGGCGTTCGAGCTGTAAGTGCCGGTCACCCGCGGGCAGGTTGGCGCTGCGCAGCACGGCAAAGTCCAGCTTGCCCTGGCTCAGGTCGTCCATCAGCTGGCCGGATCCGCCTTCTTTGACGCTCAGCTCAAAGCCAGGCTCAGTAGCCTGCGCGTTTCGACCTGGGCCGGCATGCACCAGGTTCAACAGCGACGGCAGCAAGGTGTACATGGCGCGCGGAATGCAGCCCAGGCGAATGACGGGTTTGGCGTCGGCCACCATGCTGCCCAATTGCTCCAGTCCGCGCAGCACAAAGCGGGCTTGTGACAGCACCGCCAGGCCTTGCTGGGTCGGTGCGCAGCCGTGGCTGGAGCGGTCAAAGACTTTGTCGCCCAGCAGCTTTTCGGCCTCGGACACCAGGCGCGACAAAGCCGGTTGCGGCATGCCCAGCGCCCGTGCGGCGGCGTGCACCGACTGCTTGTCGGCTACCGCCACTAGGGCTTCGAGATGGCGGCGTTGCAGGCCTTTGCTGGTTTTCATGGGTCCGTCCCGTCCGTGTTCAAAAGCCCTATGCCAAAAAATGCATTAGACAATCTCTGAACTATATCGTTTACGCGATTCCCAGACGCTGCTAAATTTTGCCCCTCAAACCCAACTTTGCAGAGGACCCATGAGCAGCATCACCGTCAAACCGATTTCGCCCGCCCTGGGGGCGGATATTTCCAATGTTGATTTGCTGCGGCCGCTGTCGGCGCAGACCCTGGCCGAGATCAAGGCGGCCTGGGCCGAGCATCTGGTGCTGCGTTTTCGCGGCCAGCATTTGTCTGACCAGGCCTTGCTGGACCTGAGCCGCTTGTTTGGCGAGCTCGACCCGCCCGGCCCCAACCCGTATGGCAAGCCCTTCCTGGAAGATTTTCCGGAAATCAACGTCATCTCCAACGTCAAGATCGGCGGCACGCCGGTGGGCAACCTGGGCGATGGTGAGGCGGTCTGGCATTGCGACATGACTTATGTGCAGAACCCGCCGCGTGCCGCCTTTTTGCATGCGCTGGAAATCCCCCCGAGCGGCGGCGATACGTATTGGTCCAATATGTACCTGGCCTACGAAACCCTGCCAGCGAATTTGAAGGCCCGCATCACCGGGCGCCGCGCCATTCACGACGCCACCTACAACAGCGCCGGCATGATGCGCAAAGGCATGCATCCCGTGACCGACCCCCGGCTGGCGCCCGGCGCCCACCACCCGCTGGTGATCACCCACCCCGACACCGGCCGCGCCGCGCTGTATCTGGGGCGCCGGCGCAACAGCTCCATCGTCGGCATGGAGCTGGCTGAAAGCGACGCCTTGCTGGACGCGCTGTGGGCGCACGCCACGCAGCCCCGGTTCAGCTTTTGCCAGGTCTGGCAGTTGCACGACCTGATGCTCTGGGACAACCGCTGCACCTTGCACCGCCGTGATTCGTTCGACCCCGAGACCCGCCGCGTCATGCACCGCACACAGATCAAGGGTTATTCCCTGGCTGAATTTGTGGCGGCCTGACCCGTGCACGGCCTGCACTTACCTATTACCCGCGTCGAAGTCTTCGGCGTGGCGATTCCGCTCGTCGGCGCTGGCTTTAAAAACGCCTACATCACCAAGACCGCGCAAAAAAGCGCCTTGGTGCGGTTGACGGATCCAGACGGCTCGGTGGGTCTGGGCAATATCGACCCGTCGCCCGGCTACTCGGTGGAAACCATCGAGCAGTCCTTGCTGGCTTTGCGCGACCGGCTCGCGCCCGTGGTGCAAGGCTGCGACGCCGGCAACCCGCACCAGCTGGTGCAAAAGATGGACGCTGCCTTGAACGGCTATTTGGACGCCAAGGCCGCCATAGAAATGGCCTGCGTGGACCTGCTCACGCGCAAGCTGGGCATTCCGGTGCACCAGTACCTGGGCGGGGCCATGGTGCAGCGCCTGCGTTTTAATGCGTGGATCGGCATCTTGCCGCCGGACGAGGCTGCTGCCGAGGCGCGCAAGTGGTTCGACAAAGGCTTTCGCTCGGCCAAGGTCAAGGTCGGCGGCAACATCCTGGCCGACCGTGACCGCATCCTGGCGATACGCGAAGCCGTCGGACCCACCATGGCCTTGCGCGCTGACGCGAACGCGGGCTACAGCGTGGAAGACT
Source organism: Polaromonas sp. (assembly GCA_040400935.1). Classification (GTDB taxonomy): domain Bacteria; phylum Pseudomonadota; class Gammaproteobacteria; order Burkholderiales; family Burkholderiaceae_C; genus Polaromonas. The sequence continues at coordinate 41,467 of JBBAPH010000021.1, read as the reverse complement.
CGATTGCACTGGGCCGCTTGTTAGAGCCGCTGAACATGCAGCTGCTGGAGCAACCCGTGGCCGACCACGACCTGGCGGGCATGGCCAAAGTGCGTCAGGCCATTGGCATCCCGATCATGGCCGACGAGTCCATCACCGACCACGAGAGCCTGATCGCCGTGATTCGTGCAGACTGCGCCGACATCGTCAAGCTCAAGGTCATGAAGCAAGGCGGCTTTTTGAAATGTCGCCGCATGCTGGAAACCGCCACCGCGGCTGGCATGAAGGTCGTGATTGGCCACGGCTTTGGCCTGGGCGTGAACACGGTGGCCGAGATCATGCTGGCCTGCACCAGCACCGAGGTGCTGGAAGGGCTGGAATGCGTTGGGCCGCTGAAGACCGCTGACGACATCGTGACCGACAAGCTGGACATCAGCTCAGGCCAACTGGACCTGCCGGGCGGCCCGGGCCTGGGCGTGTTGCTGGACAACGCGAAGGTGGCCCGCTATCAATTCGACATCAAGGAGACTGCATGACTCGCCGCACGATGATTCAAACTCTGAGCCGTTTTGCCTGCGCCTTGGCCCTGGCCGTGCCGCTCTTGCCGGCCACGGCTTTGGCGGCCGAGTGGCCCAGCAAGCCCATCACGCTGCTGGCGCCGTTTGCCGCAGGCGGCACGGTGGACATCGTGGCCCGCGTCTTGGCCAACCGGCTAAGCCGTGAGCTGGGGCAAAGCGTGATCGTCGAAAACCGGGGCGGTGCTGGCGGCACCATTGGCGCGGGCATGCTGGCCCGGGCCGTGCCTGACGGCCACACGCTGATGCTGACCCATCAGGGCCTGGCTTTTAACGTGGCGCTGTACGACAAGCTGCCCTATGACACCGTCAAGGACATCTTGCCGCTGGCCAATGTGGGCACCACGCCCAACGTGCTGGTGGTGACCAACGGCTTGCCCGTCAAATCGGTCGATGAGTTCATGGCCTATGCCAATAGCAAGCCGGTCAATTACGGCTCGGGTGGTCACGGCAGTGCCGGCCATTTGTCAATGGAAGTGCTGCACTCCATGACCGGCGCCAAGCTGCTTCATGTGCCTTACAAAGGTTCTGGCCCGGCACTGACCGACTTGATGAGCGGGCAGATCCAGGCCATGCTGCTGACCATTCCTTCGGTGATGCCGCATATCCAGTCGGGCAAGGTTCGCGCCATTGCCACATCAGCGCTCAAGCGCACGCCCGCGTTGCCCACGCTGCCTACGCTGGATGAAGCGGGTATCAAGGGCTTTGACTACGCGCCCTGGTATGGCTTTTTCGCGCCCGCTGGCACGCCGTCTGCGGTGATGCAGAAGTTCCATGCCGCCGTCAACAAGGTGCTGGCCGACCCAGACATGATCAGCAAGCTCGGCCAGCAAGGGCTGGACGTGCAGACCATGTCGCGGGAGCAGTTCGGCGAGGTGGTCACGGCCGACATTGCCAAGTGGGGCAAGGTCATCAAGAAGCTGGACATCAAGGCCAATTGATTTTTTGCGGATGGCAGCCACTTCGGGCCGACCGCGCTTTCGCCAAAGCCCTTTAACGCGACTGACGCCATGATGCCCTTGCTCCACCGCATTCCCTGGTCCCAAGCGGCGCTCGCTTTGCTGGTCAGCCTGGCCGGTGCGGCGCTGACCGTGTCGCTGGGCACGGTGTTGCCCTGGATGATCGGCCCGATGTTGGCCATGGCGACAGCCAGCATGGCGGGCCTGCCCGTGCGGCGGCCGGCGCTGGGCTTGCCGGTGGGGCAGCTCGTCATTGGTTGCGCCCTGGGCCTGTTTTTCACACCACCGGCATTGGTGCAGATCGTGGCCCTGGGCCCTTACTTGGTGGCCGCGTGTTTGTTTGCGCTGGTCCTGGGGGGGCTGTGTGCTTGGCTGCTCCGGCGCTTGTCGGGCTGCGACGGCAGGACCGCTTTTTTTGCCAGCCTGCCCGGCGGCGCCGCCGAGATGTCCAACCTCGCCGCGCAGGTGGGCGGGCGGGCCGACTGGGTGGCCGCCGCCCATGCGCTGCGCATTGTGCTGGTGGTGCTGACGGTACCGCCCTTGCTGGCGCTCAGCGGCGTGCATGGGCACGAGCTGTGGTTGCCGGCGCATGCCGCGGTTGTGTATGGTCCTTTGGCATTCGCTATGGCGCCCGCTGTGATGGCCGGCGGCTTGCTGCAAAAATTCAAGGTACCCAACGCCTGGGTGATCGGCCCGCTGCTGGTCACCGTCGCCTTGACCGGCCTGGAGCTGACCGCCTCAGCCATGCCGCAGTGGGCCAGCAACCTGGCGCAGCTCTTGATTGGCTGCGCGCTCGGCAGCCGCTTTGACCGGGTCTTCCTGCGCGCTGCACCGCGCTTCATGGGGGCGGTGGCTGTGTCGGTGTTTGCGGGCATGGGGCTGGCCGCTTTGTTTGCCTTGGGTCTGGCCCAGGCGTCGGGCATCAATCTGCCGACGGCCATCCTCGCCACGGCGCCGGGGGGCGTGACGGAGATGAGCATCACCGCCAAGGTGCTGCAGTTCGGCGTGCCAGTGGTCACCGCTTTTCACATCACGCGCATGGCCTTCCTCGTCATGAGCGCGGGTCCTTTGTTCAATTGGCAGGCGCGGCATATGTCGGCTGCCAACAAATAAGCGCCGGTTCTCCGCTTGGGCATGACACCTCCAGAAATCTCTGCACCGATGGTGCCGCCCTCTACTCTTCTTTCGCCGCCTCGCCCAGCCCTCAGTTACTGCCCCTGGCTGCCCGGCTTGGCGCTGTCGGCGGTACTGGCCCTGGCGGCTACTTTTATCGCGAGCATGCATGGCGGCTCGCGCATGCTCTACGCCTTGTTCTTGGGCATGGCATTTCATTACCTGAGCAAAGAGCCCCAGACCCGCCCCGGCGTTGAGGTCTGCGCCCGCACGGTATTGCGGCTGGGCGTGGGTTTGCTGGGCGCGCGCATCACGGCCGAGCAGATTGCCGGCCTGGGCTGGAGCACGGCTCTCGCCGTGGTACTGGCGGTGGTGAGCACGGTGCTGTGCGGCTGGTGGCTGGGCCGCCGGCTGGGCCTGACCGCCGCGCAGGGCGTGCTGTCTGGTGGGGCGGTCGGCATTTGCGGGGCCTCGGCCGCGCTGGCCATTTCTGCCGTGCTGCCGCGCAGCAAGGACAACGAGCGCTTTACCTTGATGGTGGTGGTCACGGTCACCGTGCTGTCTACCGTGGCCATGGTGCTGTACCCGCTGCTGGTGCAGTGGCTGGCCTTGCCACCGGCGTTGGCCGGACTTTTTCTGGGCGGCACCATTCATGACGTGGCCCAGGTGGCGGGCGCAGGCTACATGCTGAACGTGGCCACCGGGGACTACGCCATCATCGTTAAGCTGTTGCGCGTCAGCCTGCTGGCGCTGGTGGTGGTGGTGATCTCGGTCCTGTTTCGCAGCCAGCGCGAAAGCGCGGAGCAGGCCGGCGCGGGGCCGCGCCAGGCCTTGGTGCCCTGGTTCTTGTGGCTGTTCGTGGTGCTGGTCTTGCTCAATTCCGCAGGTGGTGTGCCAGCGCTGGTGCAAGCCGGGCTGAGCTGGGTGTCGGGCGCCTGCCTGGTCACGGCGATTGCCGCGCTGGGCATGAAAACCACGTTTGCCGAACTGCGCTGTTTTGGCTGGCGACCGCTGGCCTTGCTGCTGACGGAAACCTTGTTGCTGGCTGTCCTGGTGTTGGGCTTTATTTTTTGGCGGGGCATCCCATGAGTGAATTTTCCAAGGTCGGCACCGTCAGCCCGCAGGCACTGAAGGCCGAGTTGGCCGATGGCCGTGAGATCGCCCTGCTCGATGTGCGCGAGCAAGGCCAGTACGGCGAAGGCCATCCCTTCCTGGCCGTGCCCCTGGCCTACAGCCAGCTGGAGCTGGAGGCTGGCCGCTTGCTGCCACGCCTGGGCGTGCGCATGGTGGTGCTTGACGACGACGGTGCCGACACGCCGCATGCGCTGGGCCAGCGTGCGGCGCGACGTTTGCAAGCGCTGGGCTATTCCGATGTGCGCGTGCTGCAAGGCGGCGCGCGCGGCTGGGCCTCGGCGGGCTACACCTTGTACCAAGGCGTGCACCTGCCGTCCAAGACCTTGGGTGAGTTGGTCGAGCACCACTGCCACACGCCCAGCGTGTCGGCAGCGCAGTTGCATGCCATGCAGCAAGCCGGCGAGAAGCTGCTGGTGCTGGACGGCCGCTCGCGCAGCGAGTACCAAAAGATGACCATCCCCGGCGCCGTGTCTTGCCCGAACGCCGAGCTGGGTTATCGCCTGCACCGGTTGGCTCTAGATGAGCAGACCACAGTAGTGGTGAACTGCGCGGGGCGCACGCGTAGCATCATGGGCGCGCAGTCGCTGATCAACCTGGGCGTGCCCCACCGCGTGCTGGCGCTGGAGAACGGCACCCAAGGCTGGTACTTGCAGGACTTGGCGCTGGCGCATGGCAGCCAGCAGTTCTACCCTGAGGTATCGCCGGACGATCCGGCGCTGCAGGCTAGGCGCGAGCAGGCCCAAGCCTTGGTCGAACGCTCGGGCGTGCAGCGGGCGAGCCCGGCGCAATTTCAGCAGTGGCGTGATGACCGCACGCGCAGCACTTATTTCTTTGACATCCGCACGCCCGAAGAATTCAAGCAAGGCCCGGCCTGCGGCGCGCTGCATGCCGAAGGTGGCCAGCTCTTGCAGGGCACTGACCTGTACATCGCCGTGCGCCTTGCGCGCGTGCTGCTGCTGGACACTGACGGCGTTCGTGCGCCGCTGGTGGGTAGCTGGTTGGTGCAGATGGGCTTTGAGGTTTTTCTGCTGGAGGCGGGGCTGGTGAAAGACCAGAGTGCTTGGTCATGGCCGGCTGTGCCCGCGCTGCCCGTCTTGCCGGTGCTGACAGCGAGCCAGCTGCGCGATCTGCAAGAGCAACGCGGTGCGGTGCATGTGATCGACCTGCGGCTGAGCCTGCGTTTCAGGGACCTGCATTTGCGCTGGGCGGTGTGGTCCACGCGCGCCCGCGTGCGGCAGGCCGCGCAGCAATTGGTCGATGCCGGGGCGGGCGACAGCCCGCTGGTGCTGGTCACCTCAGACCCGCGTGTGGCAGCTCTCGCCGCCAGTGAATTGACCGCTGAGGGCCGTCTGATTTACCGCACGCCGGACGATGCCGCCGCCTGGACCGCCGCCGGGTTGGCAACCGAATTCAGCCCGCAGCAACCGCCAGATGCCGACTGCATTGACTACCTGTTTTTTGTGCATGACCGGCACGACGGCAACAAGCAGGCGGCCCGTCAGTACCTGGCCTGGGAAATGAACTTGGTCAGCCAGCTCAATGCGCAGGAGCGCGCGGTGTTCACGCTGCGCCCCTGAGCGTCGCTGCGCTGTCAGCTGCGCGCTGGCAGCACCGTGCCCACGCACTCGCCAAAGCCGATGCGCGCCGCACCGGGCTGTTCGCACCAGCCGCGCAGCACCACGGTGTCGCCGTCTTCCAGATAAGTGCGGTTCTCGCCGTTGGCCAGCGTGATGGGGCGCTTGCCGCCTTCGGTCAGCTCGATCAGGGCGCCGGCCTGGTCCAGCGTCGGGCCGGACAGCGTGCCCGTGCCCAGCAAGTCGCCGGGCTGCAGGTTGCAGCCGTTGACGGTGTGGTGCGCCACCATTTGCGCGACTGTCCAGTAGGCGTGGCGGTAGCTGGTGGTGACCAGCGCTTGCGCGGCTTGGCCTGAGCTGCGCATTTGCGCGGTCTGGATCAGCACTTGCAGTTGCACGTCCAAAGCGCCCGCTTCGCGGTTTGCGGCCGAGTCCAGATAAGGCAGCGTGGGCGGATCGCCCGCCGTGCGCGCCAGGGCGGCGCGGTAAGGCGCCAGCGCTTCAAGCGTGACGATCCACGGCGAAATGGTGCTGGCGAAATTCTTGGACAAGAAGGGGCCGAGCGGCTGGTATTCCCAGGCCTGCAAGTCACGCGCGGACCAGTCGTTGAGCAGGCACAGGCCGAACACATGGTCTTCGGCCTGGTCCAGTGCAATCGCGTCGCCCAAGTCATTGCCGCTGCCGATGAACACGCCCATCTCCAGCTCGATATCCAGCCGCTTGCTCGGCGTGACGCTCGGCTCGCTGGCGCCCGGGGCTATGGTCTGGCCGCGTGGCCGGGGGAACTGCTGGCCCGACACGCGGATGCTGGACGCCCGGCCGTGGTAGCCAATCGGCACCCATTTGTAGTTGGGCAGCAGGGGCTGGTCGGGGCGGAACTGGCGGCCGATGTTGGTGGCGTGGTGCACCGAGGTGTAGAAGTCCGTGTAGTCGCCAATCTGCGCGGGCACGGTGAATTCGGCGCTGGCTTGCGGCAGCAGGCAGGCGCTGAGCGCGGCTTGCTCTTTCGCGCCTTCACGCAGGGCGCGTGACAAGGCCAGCCGCCAGGTCGACCAGGTGGGCGCGCCCAGGGCCATCAGCGCATTGAGCGTTGGTGCTGCACCGGCGCTTGTGGCTTGCGCTGCCAGGCCTTCAAACACACCGGCTTGCGCGGCAGCCGCCAGGTCCAGAATCTGGTCGCCAACGGCCACACCACCGCGAAAGGCTTCGGCGCTGCCGGCGCGGCGGAACACGGCCACGGGCAGGTTTTGGACCGGGAAGTCGGTGCCCGGCGTGTTGGCCGAAGCCACCCAGCTGCGCAGCGCCGGGTTGTGGGTTTCGTTGAGCGTGTTCATGCGCCGGGGGCCTGCAGGCTGGCGTCGTGCATCCAGGCGGCGTGCTTGGGGGCTTTCTTGGTCTCGGCCCATTCGTTGAGCATGCCCCATTTGCAAGCGTCCAGGGCTTTCATTTGCGCAGGTGTGGCGGTGTCGGCAGCCAGCTCGATGCGGTGGCCGCTCGGGTCAAAGAAGTAGATGGACTTGAAGATGGTGTGGTCGGTGGGGCCGAGCACTTCCACGCCAGCGGCTTCGAGCCGGGCTTTGGCCGCGAGCAAGGTGTCCACCGAGTCGACCTTGAGCGCCAGGTGCTGCACCCAGGCGGGTGTGTTGCGGTCGCGGTCCATGGGGGCTTGGGTGGGCAATTCAAAAAACGCCAGCACGTTGCCCTGCCCGGCGTCGAGGAACACATGCATGTATGGGTCGTGGGCCTTGGTGGACGGCACTTCGTCTTCGGCAATGGCCAGGATGAATTTCATGTCGAGGTGTTTTTCGTACCACTCGACGGTTTGCTTGGCGTCTATGCAGCGGTAGGCAACGTGGTGAACTTGCTGAACCAGCATGGGGGTCTCCTTGGAGTTTGGATTAAAGATCGGCCAGGGCGGTGGCTGTGTGGTCGGCAAACAGCACAGCGTCGCCCAGGGCGTTGGCGTTGAGCAAGGCCAGCTTGACCAGAAAGAGCTGGGCTTTGTCGGGGCCGGCTTGGTCAATGGCTTCGGCTAGGGTGTCGTAGACGGTTTCCAGGCCGGGGATGGTCAAAGGTGCATTTGTTGCGGTCATGAGTGAGGCTCCTTTTTATGCGGCGTTGAGGGATGGCGCTGCGGCCCGGGCCTCATGTCGCTTCGCTCCGAAATCGGCTCGGTCCGCAGCGCCATCCCTCAACGTGTTGGTGTTCGACGGTTGCTGGGCTCCTGGCGTGCGGAGCAGGGCGGTGTTCAACGCGGCTTGCAGGCGGTCGGCATCCATGGTCATCCAGCGGGCGCATACGTGTTGGTCGGGACGGAGCAAATACGCCGCGCCGCTGGCGCGCACGCCGTAGCGTTGGCGGAAGTGACCGTTCGGGTCGGGCAGCGTCACATCTGCGCCTTTGACCGCTTGTGTGGGGCCAATTGCCAGCATGCGAACAGGCACGCCCTTGGCGCGCTGCTGGCTGAGCACGTCCAGCACGGCTTGAGGGATCGTTCCCTCCGTGAAATACAGCAAGTCAAAACCACCGCCCACATGGTCGAGCAAATAGTCGTCGGCGCCCAAGCGGACGTTTTGCGGTGGTGCGCCATGGGCCGGACCAGCTTTAAAGAGCGCGTTGTCGTCGCCTGCGCTGTTCAGCGCTGAGTGGGCGTATTCATGAGGGCGCGAGGTCCGCCAGTGGTAGAGCGGCCGTACAAATTCTTGCGTGAGTGAAAGCGACAACACCGCGTCGCGCAGCAGGCGAAAGCCCGGGCTGGGAGGCGTCATGAAGCGGGTGCTTTTGCCGGCTTCTTCAATGATCTCGCGGGCCGCGCCCACGCGCTCGGTGCTGTAGTTGGCCAGCAGTTCTTCACCGGCCAGGCCCTTAGCCACCAGGGCCAGATGCCAGCCCAAGGACTGTGCGTCTTGAAAGGCGGTGTTGGCACCGCGCACGCCAAAAATCGGCAGCATGTGTGCGGCGTCACCCGCAAACAGCACGCGGCCGCAGCGGTAGTCGGGCAGGGTCAAGGTGCGGGCGGAATAGACCGAGCTCCAGTCCATTTCCCAAGGCTTGTCTCCGTGGCCGATTTGCCCCAAGAGGGCGTTGATGCGCGTGGCCAGGGCCTCGGGTTTCAAGGCTTGTTCGGGCGTTTCGTCGCTGGGCAGTTGGTAGTCCACGCGCCAGATGCCGTGCGGCTCGCGGTGCATCAGCACGGTGTTGCCGGGGTTCCAGTCGGGGTCGAAAAACGCCAAGCGTTCGGTGGGCAGCGGCAGGTCGATGCGGATGTCGGCAATCACAAAGCGGCCTTCATACGACGCGCCTTCCATCTGCAAACCCAGCGACGAACGAATGCCCGAACGCGCGCCGTCGCCGGCAATCAGCCAATCGGTTTCCAGCGTGTACGGGCCTTCGGGTGTGTCAATCTCGGCTACGGCGTGGTCGGCGTGCTGCGTGATCTTGAGCAGGCGGTTGCCCCAGCGCAAATCAATCAGTGGCTGGGCCTGGCAGGCTTCGACCAGGTATTGCTCCAGGTACTGCTGCTGCAAGTTGATCATGGGGAAAAAGCGGTCGTCATCGTCATGCGGTGCTTCCATACGAAAGACGCGTTGGCCCCGGTAGTAAGAGTTGCCAAAGCGCCAGGGCAGGCCGGTCTTGGTCATGCGCTGGGCCACGCCGACCTGCTGCAAGATTTCCATGCTGCGGCGGGTGAACACAATCGCGCGGCTGCCTTCAGAGACTTGCAGCTCCGACTCCAGCACCACGCTGGGCACGCCGTGGCGCGCCAGCTCCAGCGCGGCCGTCAGCCCCATCGGGCCAGAGCCGACGATCACCACGCGATGGCGCGGCTGCGCGCCGTGGGCCGAGGCCAGCCAGGGCGCAAAGACTTGGTAGTCGTAATAGATCGAGCGGCGGGGTTCGGTAGTGGGCGTGTGCATGGCGGTGACGGGAATAAAAAAACGGAACGAGCAAGTCGGCCTGCGGCGGGGCCAGGTCTGAGCGGTTGGGCGCTGCGCCTTTGCGCCCTTCTTTGCGCCCTTGTTAAGGGCAGTCTTTAAGCGCTGCTGGTGGTCTCTGCTTCTTCAGCCGCGTCCGCATCGGCCGTGGCCGGCTGGTTGTGCGCAATCAATCGGTCAAACAGGTCACTGAGCTGCGCCAGCTCTTGGGTGTTGAGGCAACCAAAAATGTCTTGGTTGCGCTCTTCGACCATGCGCATGGCTTTTTGCCAAGTGCGCCGACCAGCCGCCGTGAGCGTGAGCACCACGCCGCGCCCGTCTTCAGGCCGGTCGCTCTTGCGCACCAGGCCCAGCTCGACCAGCGCTTGCGCCGCCCGGCTGGCCTGACCCTTGTTGAGGTTGGCCAGGCGCGCCAGCTCGTTCACCGACAGCGGCTCAAAGGTGCCCACCGTCGTCAGGCAACGGCCATCGCTCATCGACAGCCCGGTTTTCTCCGGGTAGCTGCGCTGGCTTTGCTGGTCCGTGAGCTTGTGCAGCAAGTGCAGGCGGTAGGTCAGCGTGCGGTCTAGCCGCGTGCTGTCTTCCGCAGCGGCCGGGTTGGCGATGGCCTTGCGCGTGGCCACGTCAGTCAGCCTTGATGCCGGCCGACTTGATCAGCGGGCCCCACTTGGCGCGCTCCTTGGTGGCGTAGTCGGCCATTTGCTGCGGCGAGCTCGGCGTCGACTCCAGGCCCAGCGTTTCCAGCTTGGCCTTGATGTCGGCGCTGGCCATGGCTTGCAGCAAGGCTTTGTTGAGCGTGGCAATCACGTCGGGCGGCGTGCCGGCGGGGGCGACCAAGCCTTGCCAGGCATAGGCTTCAAAGTCTTTGAGGCCTTGCTCGCTGAGCGTGAGAATACTCTCAAAATTTTTCACGCGCTTGGTACTGGCAATGCCGATCGGACGCAGCTTGCCGCTGTTGATGAACTGCACGCCACTGGCCGTGTCCACAAACATCAGGGGCACTTGGCCGGCCACCACGTCTTGCACGGCCGGCGCGGCGCCCTTGTAGGGCACATGCGTGAGTTTCAGCCCCGTGGTTTCGCGAAACAGCTCTGACGTCAAATGGTGCGGGCTGCCCGAACCGGGCGTGGCGTAGTTCACGCCTTCCGCACCCTTGGCCTTGACCCAGGCCGTCAGCTCTTGCAGGTTCTTGGCCGGCACGCTGGGGTTGACCACCAGGATCATCGGAAAGCGCACGGTCAGGCCGATCGGCGCAAAGTCTTTTTCCGCGCTGTAGCTGAGCTTGCTGTACAGAAATGGGTTGGCAGCCAGCGTGGCCGTGTCGGCCGACATCAGCACGTAGCCGTCCGGCTTGGCGCGAGCCACGTAATCGGCGCCAATGTTGGTGGCCGCGCCGGGCTTGTTCTGAATCACGATGGGTTGGCCGAGCGGGCCGCTCATGGCTTGGGCCAAAGACCTCGCCACGATGTCCGTGCCGCCACCGGCCGGGTAAGGCACGACCCATTCAATCGGCTTGTTCGGATAGCTCTGCGCCAGGGCGGCGGCTGAGCCGGCGACCAAGGCGGCGCCCAACAGGGCGTGAGTGATACCTCGGGTGAAGTGCAGAAGTGTGCGCATGGGCTTGTCTCTTTGTTGAAAAACCAAGAAGCCGGCCAAGACATGGCCGGAACCAAGCCTGCACTTTAGGGGAATTTAGTTGCGCGCGCAACTAGGTAGAAACACTGACTGGTTGCGGGCGCAACTATTGTTGAGCTGGTGACTTGGCAACCGTTCGCTTGTGCGCACCGATCTGCTTTGCTGGAAGCGCCTCGTCCTAGCTCAGAGCCCACACGATGTCTGCAGCATCTGCTTGATCGAGCCATCCAAGGTCGAGTTCGCCATAGAACTCTTCAAAAACTGTTGGTTGGTATTGCATCTCTCTGGCGTGCTCGACAGTGCTTGGTAATAGGCCTGCAATGTGTTGGTAGCCTGCGTTGTTGCTATCTTTCCTTGAATACCTGCATCAATGTTTGGGTCCGCAGGCATTTGTGAATAAGCGCTCGTCAAGTAGGGGATCACCAGCGGGTTGTCGCTTGTCAAAATATTGCTCTTGACGTAGCTCATGGACTTGAAGTCACCCATGGTTGCCTGCGTGGCTACCAGTTTGGCTGCTGCTGTCATGGTCTGCGGGTCGGTGGGTTTGCCCAAGAATGAGCCGCCCTCCGGAATAGCGGCGATGGCCGCATCACGATAAGTCGCGCTCTGGGTGGCTGTCTGGGCTTGCAACAGCAAATCCCCAGAAGCACTCTTAGATTTTGAATAATCTGTCAGCGTTTTATCAACTATCTTGGTGTACTTCTCCGGGTCCAACCGGGTGAGATAGGCCATCTGTAAAAGTGCATTGTTGGAAACGCCAAGATCAGCGGCTTTCTTGTATTGCGCCAAGTCGGCCAAAGTTTGAACGACCTCTACCGAGGTGCTTTCTCTTTGCCCCAGTGCCACGACGGCTCTGAGTGCATTGCCCGGCTGGCTGTCGCTCGTCTTGGCGATTTGGAGCAAAAGTTGTTCTGCTCGCGGTGTTTCCTGTAACTGAAGTGCCAAGATCAGATCTGCCTTGGCGCCCTCATCCATGTTCGCGTCAGCAAGCGCTTGGAATATGTCGCGATCTCTGGCGTTGCGCACGAGGTAACTTCCGAGCTCGTCAATGTTGGCGCGATTTCCGCCGAGGTGGATCTTGTTGAAAGTGCTGACTATTCCCCCATTCAGGCGGATGTAGTCACCGGTTTTTTGTTCTGCTAAGACCTTTGCCTTTTTCCATGATTCGTTGGCCTTGCTGTTATCTCCGGCCAAGAAGCTGATGCTGGCGACGGGGTAGTTTTCTCTCTCGATCGATACCGTGATGGTCACTGTTCGCTCCCGGCTGCTTTGGGTGGCTGGCAGTGTGTGGCTCTGAGTGGCCAGTAATTTCGTGAGTTGGTGTGGGCTGGCAGTTGCGTTTGCGAAGAGCTCCCACGTCTCTTTGGACGTGTTGTTCTTTACGGGATCGATCTGTGAGCGCGTGATGACGCCGGTGCTGGATCGCTTGAACCGGTATCTCTTCCCGCTCTGGGCGATGTTCAACATCGAATCGCCGGTGAGCTTGCTGCTCAATAACCACCAGAGATCTTCGGTTTTCCTAGCTTGATGGTCTGGCGCCAAGTCCTTCCAATCGAATCCTGTCACATGGCCGTCTTGCGACCAAGACACGTCAACATAGATGGGTAGCTTTTGCGGCTCCCCATCCTTGCCCGAAGCGGTCTGGTCCTCGATCCTGATCATGGTGGGGTAGCGATATCCGACGGCTTGTTTTGTCCCTGGGGCGACCACGATCGTGATTTTCTGGGCAGACTGAACTTTTCCGTCTGCCGTCATGTCTACCTTGACTCGAAAGAGAGAGGCTTGATGGGCTGCGCTTGTGCCGGTCGAGGTTGGCGACAGTAGGGCTTCGGGGGTGTTATCACCCCCAGGGTTACTCCAGTCCCAGATATTGGCCAATATCGCGGTTGTGACCAGTACGGCTGTAAGCGTGAAAAGAGGGGTCTTCCTGAAAAACTTCATAGTTTCTCCGTTGTAATGACGGGGTCAGGCGGGAAAAGGTGAGTGCGAGATCGGTAGATAATTAGAGCTCGCAACTCTATGCCTATCTCTATATATCCATGACATTACCTTCGGGGAAGAATAGATTATTAAATACAGGGTAGTTTTTGCTCCAAATCGGCGGAATCTGGATGATGGTTGCCTTCATGAAAAATACACCGAGTACCAAATCTCCGCCCGCAGACGCCACGTTGACGTCCAGTCCGTTGTAGGTGTAATACCTGTACTTTGTTTTCGCAGGATTCACGAACTTCATTCCGACCTCAAAGGTGAGGGGTGCTTTAATTTGGATGAGGTAAACCTGCCCATCTAACGCGATCCCTAGAACAAAATCAGCCCCGGGCACTCGGATTCCTAGGGTAGCGCTGCCATATATGCCGCCCTCAACCGAAGGGGTCAGCGTTAGCTTGACATAGTCGGGCATCAACTGCGGGTTATAAACGGCGGCCTGTTGCCAGCGCCCACCTTTCCCGGCCTGTAATCTAGCGTCCATGCCGACAGTTGCGTAAACCCCGGCACCCACTTGAAAAACCCATACATCAAATTTTGCACCAACCTTAGTGCTGACCTTGGCCCCGCCAGCGACCCATACGCTGAGGTCTGAATTGCAACCGGCAGCCACATAAACCGAGGGTGTTACTGACAAGTCAAGACCAAACCCTAGAGATACCGGCTTGATGGAAGGGAGTTTCTGCGAGGCGGTGACGCTCCCACATCCGCCAGCATAAAGGTTGATACCCAGTGTAGTGCTGACATCGCTGGGCTTGACGAAGCCCCCATTAAAAGGCAGCTTGGACTCTCGGGTGGTGGTGTCGCGCATCCAAAGGTTCGGCCCGTTGGCGCCGGACATTCTGGAAGCGGCGCCGTAATCCGGAACGCCTCCGTTATTTTCGCCATGTGTCAGCTTCCAATCCTGGTAACTGACCTGATAGCCTGCATGAGTGTTCAAGCTGAACAACGCAAGTATCGAAAGAATAAATAACTTTAAATTTTTCACTGTCGATTCCTTTTAAAAAGCAAGCAGGGCCCTCTTGGTGTGAGAGAGGCGCATTAAAGCGCTAACTTCTACCCGGCCAGATTAAATTTTTTAAAATTGAGTGGCGACAGTCGCTTCGATTTCGTCAGGTCAATCTGGCATCTTGCCTATTTTTGACGTGGTGAAATGATTTGTCATAGCGACAAAAACGCAAGAGTTGTTGATCTTTTTGCAAGGCCGAGGCTAATCTGCGTCATCGTTTCATCATGGTTGACGAAACGTTGCAAAGATATTCTCGAGTATGTCTGGAGCATCTCGTGATTTATTAACGATCTCCCCTTGGGTAAATAACAATTACGGTGACAATTAGAGTGGTAAGGCGCGCCAGATTTTAATTAAATGTAAACGTAATCAAAGCTGCGGTGGATGGGTGCGGGTCGGCGTGAGTTTCCCTTCTTTACCCTGCCGTGAAAGGCGAGATCCGCTCAAGCGCTGCTAAACGCGGCGTTTTCGGCGGTTGTCCCAGAAGGGCTGCGCGGCGTCAGGTGCAGGTCGCCCGGGCATTTGGGTGGACCGGCAGCGCTGCAGAAGTTTGCAAGGCGAGTGCACGCCTCGGAAGGCACATTTTTTTTTGGCGGCTTAAATGGCTAAGCCGTACTCCACCGTGATCGGCGCATGGTCGCTGAACTTCTCTTCTTTGTAGATCGTCGCACTCTGTGCCAAGTGCCCAACAGCCGGCGTCGCCAAGTGGTAGTCCAAGCGCCAGCCCACATTCTTGGCATAAGCCTGGCCGCGGTTGCTCCACCACGTGTAGCACTCGTCGGTGGTTTCGGGGTGCAGGTGGCGGTACACGTCAACCAGGCCGCCGCCGGGACTTGCCAGTGCGTCGGCGGCGGCGTTGGCCACGGCGGCGTCTTGCACTTCCCGGCGCAGCAGCTCGGTCATCCAGGCGCGTTCTTCGGGCAAGAAGCCGCTATTCTTTTTGTTGCCCTTGAAGTTCTTCAAGTCGATTTCCTGGTGGGCGATGTTGATGTCGCCGCACAGCACGAACTCGCGGCCGCTTTGTTTGAGCGCCAGCAGGTAGGGGTAGAACTCCGCCAGAAAGCGGAACTTGGCCGCTTGCCGCTCTTCGCCCGAGGAGCCGCTGGGAAAGTAGGCGCTGATGATGGACAGCTTGGGCGCCTGGCTGCGGGCGGGGCTGTCAAAGCGCAGTTCCACGTAGCGGCCCTCAGCGTCGAATTCACCCGAGCCGTAACCCACCACCACGTCAGTCGGCTCGTGCCGGGTGTAGACGCCCACGCCTGAGTAGCCCTTTTTCTCGGCGAAGTGAAAGTGCCCGGCCATGCCGGCAAGCGTCTCAAAGCGGCCAGCCATGTCGGGCGCCTGGGCTTTGATCTCTTGCACGCAAATACAATCGGGCCTGGCTTTTTCGAGCCAGGCTTCCACGCCTTTGCTGGTGGCTGAACGGATGCCATTGAGGTTGAGGCTGGTGAGTTTGAACAAGGAATTTCCCATGACGACAGTGACGCAGGCCAACGACATGCTGGCTCAAGAGTTTGTGCAATTCTCGCTGGATTGCGGGGTGTTGAAGTTCGGGGAGTTCAAGACCAAGGCGGGGCGCATGAGCCCGTACTTTTTCAATGCTGGTTTGTTTGACGACGGCGCCAAGCTTGGCCAGCTGGCCAGTTTTTACGCGCAGCGCCTGGTCAAAAGCGGCATTGAGTTCGACATGATTTTTGGCCCGGCCTACAAAGGCATTCCGCTGGGTGCGGCTGTGGCCATTGAGTTGGCCCGCCTGGGCAAGACCGTGCCTTTTGCCTACAACCGCAAGGAAGTCAAGGACCATGGCGAGGGCGGCGGCTTGGTTGGTGCGCCGCTCAAGGGCCGCGTGCTGATCGTCGATGACGTGATGAGTGCCGGCACTGCCGCGCGCGAGTCGATTGCCCTCATCAAAGCCGCAGGCGCCACCCCGCACGCCGTGGCGATAGCGCTGGACCGCCAGGAAATGGCGACCGAAAAACTGGCCGACGGCTCCACCCGCGACGTGCCCTACAGCGCCGTGCAGTACGTGCGTGAGCAAGAGGGCTTGCAGGTCTGTGCGATTGCCGAGTTGTCTGACCTGCTGGCTTATTTGGGCAAGCAGCAGACCAGCGGCTTGGGCGAGCACTTGGCCCGCACCCAGGCGTACCGGGACCGCTACGGCGTGAGCTGAGTACCGCACGCACGCCACTTCGGTGCATTGCACCAGGGCTGTGCGGTCGCGGGTGCCGGGTCGCCTGGCTCAGGCGCTTCACGGTGGTTGGCTGTGCCGCCAGATGCTTGCTGCCTGTCCATTCGCAGGTGATCGGTGGGTTCACGGGGCTGCTAAGGCGCTGGCATAGGCTTTGCGTCGTCTGCCTCCAACCGATTCCTTCACAAGAGACAAACCAGATGATCCACACCCTTCGCGCCTTGGGCGGCATGCACGTCGCTCCCCATCACTTGGCGGCCCAAGCCGGCCGAGACGTGCTGCGCGACGGCGGCAACGCCGTTGAAGCCATGGTCGCCGCTGCGGCCGCCATTGCCGTGGTCTACCCGCACATGAACGCCATTGGCGGCGACGGCTTTTGGTTGATTCACGAACCGGGCAAGGCGCCGGTGGCGATTGATGCGTGTGGCTTTGCTGCCGCCGGTGCCACCCGCGATTTTTACGCGGGGCAGAGTGCCATTCCCGCGCGCGGCCCGCAAGCGGCATTGACCGTGGCCGGCACCGTCGGCGGTTGGGCCAAGGCCCTGGAAGTGGCCGCGCCCTGGGGCCAGCCGCTGCCGCTCAAGCGCTTGCTGGCCGACGCGGTTCGCCATGCGCATGACGGCGTGGCCGTGTCCATCAGCCAGTCGCAGCTCACTGCGCAAAAAATCGACGGCCTCAAAAACGCCCCCGGTTTTGCGAAGACCTACCTCGTTGATGGGCAGGCTCCGGCACCCGGCCACATCCTGCGCCAGCCCGCATTGGGCCGCACCCTGGCCACCTTGGCCGAGCGGGGGCTGGATGACTTTTACCGGGGCGAATTGGCCCAGCGCATAGGCGCTGAGTTGGAACGCGTGGGCAGCCCGCTGCGCACGTCTGACCTGGCGGCCTACCACGCGCAAGTGGTCAAGCCGCTGGCGGTGCGCCTGAACGATTGCAGCGTCTACAACCTGCCGCCGCCGACCCAAGGCCTGGCGGCGCTGATGATCCTGGGCTTGTTTGAACGCCTGGGCGTTCAAAAAGGTGAAGGCGAAGGCTTTGCCCACCTGCACGGCCTGGTGGAGTCGACCAAGCGCGCCTTTCGCGTGCGCGAACGCGTGGTCACCGACCCGCAGCGCTTGAGCGCCGACCCGCAAAGCTTTTTGGACCCGGCCGCGCTCGACGCGCTGGCCGCACAGATCGACCCGGCCCGTGCCATGGCTTGGCCCGACCCGGCCGCGCCCGGCGACACCATCTGGATGGGCGCCATCGACCGCGAAGGCCGATCGGTCAGCTTCATTCAAAGCGTGTACTGGGAGTTTGGCTCGGGCGTGGTCTTGCAAGACACCGGCATCACCTGGCAAAACCGGGGCACCAGTTTCTCGCTGGACCCGAAAGCGCTGAACACCTTGGAGCCCGGCCACAAGCCGTTTCACACGCTCAACCCCTCGCTGGCCGTGTTTGACGATGGCCGCGTCATGCCCTACGGCACCATGGGCGGCGAAGGGCAACCGCAAACGCAGGCGGCCGTGTTCACCCGTTACGCCCGCTTTGGCCAGAGCTTGCAGCAAGCGGTCAGCGCGCCGCGCTGGCTGCTGGGCCGCACCTGGGGCGACGACAGCACCACACTCAAACTGGAAAACCGGTTTGACCCGGCGCTGGTGCAGGCCCTGCAAGCCGCCGGCCACGAAGTGGTGGTGCTGGACGAAGCCTTCAGCGACACCATGGGCCATGCGGGTGCGCTGGTGCGCCACCCGAACGGCTTGATCGAAGGTGCGGTAGACCCGCGCAGCGACGGCTTGGTCGCTGGGGTCTGAGCTTTAGTTGAGCTTTCCTTGAGCGTTCAGCTCAGCGGCAAAGTCAGGCGCTCGCGCCCGTCAGGTAGTCACCCTTGCCGATGGCCACGCCTTTGTGGCGCAGGATGTTGTAGGCCGTGGTGACGTGGAAAAACACATTGGGCAGCGCCCAGGTCTTGACGTAAGCCTCGGCCGTCATGGTGCGGGTGGCCGTTTTGCCGACGGGGAAAGTCACTTCCTTGTCGTCCAGGCCGTCGATGGCGCTGGCCGGCACGGTCTGCAGCCAGGCCATGGTGTTGTCGATGCGGGTGATCAACTCGGCCAGCGTGTTCTCGGTGTTCTCGTACTTCGGTGCTTCCAGGCCGGTGATGCGCGCTACAGGCAGCTTGGCCGCATCGCAAGCAATGCAAATTTGCGTCTTGAAAGGCAGCATGTCCGGCGCCAGGCGGAACTGCACCAGCGCCTGTTCGTCGTAGCCGCGCGCGGCCACATCAGCCTGAGCCTTGGCCATCAAGTGCTTCAGGTTGCCCAGGAACTGGGTGAAAACGGGAATGGAAGCGGAATACATGGAGATGGTCATGGAGGCGTCTTTCTGTGATGGATGAGCTGTGAGGCGCCGCGGAAGTATGCCTGCTCAAGGAGGGCGGGTCTTTTGCACGAGCTTGTCAAAATGCCAGGCGTATCTACAATGTAGACACACAGGAGTCTGCCATGCAAGCCGTCATTCGAAAATGGGGCAACAGCCCCGCCCTGCGCTTGCCCAGCGCCGTCATGAAGTCAGCCGCGTTTGATCTGGAGCAACAGGTCGTCATCACCGCGACCAAAGGGCGGATCGTCATTGAGCCTGCGGCGGAGCCGCTGTACAAGCTCGAGGATTTGCTGGATCGTGTGACCAAGGACAACACCCATGCAGCGGTGGACTTTGGCACGCCCTTGGGCCGAGAGGCGCTCTGATGGCCACGCGCACCGGCGCGCCTGGAGCGGGGGATATCGTTTGGGTTGAGTTTGATCCGCAAGCTGGCCATGAACAAGCGGGCCACCGTCCTGCCCTGGTGCTCAGCCCGGCCGCTTACAACGCCAAGACTGGTTTGATGGTCTGCTGTCCCCTGTCGACCCAGATCAAGGGCTATCCCTTTGAGGTCTTGATGGACATGGGTGGGCAAGCGGGCGTTGCTTTATCCGATCAGGTCAAGTCCCTGGATTGGCGCGTGCGTAAGGCCAAGAAAAAGGGCGCAGTGACTGAAGACGTGCTGTTGGATGTGCGCGCCAAGATCAAGGCTTTGCTGCAAATACGCTGAAGCGGGCCAGCTCCCCGACGGAGCTTGGCCACCTTCGCTCAACCCAGCTTCTTCTTCAGCAACTCATTGACCTGCGCCGGATTGGCCTTGCCCTTTGTCGCCTTCATGGCTTGGCCGACCAGCGCGTTGAAGGCCTTGGCGTTGCCGGCTTTGACTTCTTCCACGTTCTTGGCGTTGGCGGCCAGCACCTCGTCGATGATCTTGTCGAGCTCGCCGGTGTCGTTCATCTGCTTGAGGCCTTTGGCTTCGATGATGGCGTCCACTTCACCCTCACCGTTCCACAAGCCTTCGAACACCTGACGCGCGGCGTTGTTGCTGATGGTTTCGTCGCTGATGCGAGTGATCAGTTGGCCTAGTTGGGCCGCGCTGACGGCTGATTCGCCAATGCTCTTGCCGTCGGCGTTCAAGCGCTTGGACAGCTCGCCCATCACCCAGTTGCTGGCCAGCTTGGCTTGACCGCAAGCAGCGGCCACGGCTTCAAAGTAAGCGGCTACGGCCTTGCTCTGCGTGAGCTGGCCGGCGTCGTATTCGGGCAGCGCGTAGTCGCGCACAAAGCGCTCGGCCATCACGCGCGGCAGCTCGCTCATGGCGTTACGCGTTTGCTCCACCCAGTCACGGCCAATCACCAGCGGCGGCAAGTCGGGGTCTGGGAAGTAGCGGTAGTCCGCAGCGTCTTCCTTGGTGCGCATGCTGCGCGTCTCGCCCGTGTCGGGGTCGAACAGCACGGTGGCCTGCTGGATCAGGTGGCCGTCTTCGATCTGCTCGATTTGCCAGCGCACTTCAAAGTCAATGGCTTGCTGCATGAACTTGAAACTGTTGAGGTTCTTGATCTCGCGGCGTGTGCCGAGCTCTGCGCCGGGCTTGCGTACCGAGACGTTGGCGTCGCAGCGGAAGCTGCCTTCTTGCATGTTGCCGTCGCAAATACCGATCCAGGTGACGATCTTGTGCAGCTCTTTGGCGTAGGCCACGGCCTCGGCGCTGGAGCGCATGTCGGGCTCGGTGACGATCTCCAGGAGCGGCGTGCCTGCGCGGTTCAGGTCAATGCCCGACTGGCCAATGAAGTCTTCGTGCAGCGATTTGCCCGCGTCTTCTTCGAGGTGGGCGCGCACCAGGCGCACGGTTTTCTTTTCATCGCCCAAGTAAAACGACACTTCGCCGCCTTGCACCACCGGGATCTCGAACTGGCTGATCTGGTAGCCCTTGGGCAGGTCGGGGTAGAAGTAGTTCTTGCGGGCGAACACGCTGGACTCGGCAATGTGCGCGTTCACTGCCAGGCCAAATTCAATGGCGCGTTGCACCGCGCCTTTGTTCATCACAGGCAGCGCGCCCGGCAGCGCAAAGTCCACCGCCGAGGCGTTGGTGTTGGGCTCGGCGCCAAACGAGGTCGAGGCTCGGCTGAAGATCTTGGAGCTGGTGGTCAGCTGCGTGTGGGTTTCAAAGCCGATGACGACTTCGTAGCCCTGCACCAGCAAGGAGGCTGTGGAATTCATGGTCTTGCTCATGCTGCAGCTCCTGGCGCGCGCAAGTGCCAGTCGGTGGCCCGCTGGAATTGGTGGGCGGTGCGCAGCAGCTGCGCTTCTTCAAAGTAGTTGCCAATCAGTTGCAAGCCCACGGGCAAGCCATGCGCGCCAAAGCCGGCGGGCACGCTCATGCCGGGGAGGCCCGCCAGGCTGCTGGACAGGGTGTAAATGTCGGCGAGATACGCGGCCACGGGGTCGCTGGATTTCTCGCCGATCTTCCAGGCCACGCTGGGCGCCACGGGGCCGGCGATCACGTCGCATTGCGTAAAGGCTTTTTGGAAGTCTTCAGCAATCAGGCGGCGGATTTTTTGCGCTTTCAAATAGTAGGCGTCGTAATAGCCATGGCTCAGCACGTAGGTGCCGATCATGATGCGGCGCTTGACCTCGTTGCCAAAACCTTCGGCGCGGGTCTTTTTGTACATGTCTTCCAGGTCGGCGAAGTCCTTGGCGCGGTGGCCGTAGCGTACGCCGTCGTAGCGGCTCAGGTTGCTGCTGGCCTCGGCCGGGGCGATCACGTAATACACGGGAATCGACAGCTCGGTCAGCGGCAGGTCCACGTCGACCAGGGTCGCGCCCAGCTTTTCGTACTCGGTCAAAGCGCCGCGCACGGCGGCCAGCACGTCGGCGCTGCAACCGGCGCCAAAGAACTGCTTGGGCAGGCCAATGCGCAGGCCTTTCAGGGGCCGGGCGGCTTCAGCAGCATCGTCCAGGCCAGCGCTGTAGTTCACGGCGGGCATGTCCAGCGACGTCGAGTCGCGGTCCGGGTCGGGCCCGGCCATGGCCGACAGCAGCAGGGCGCAGTCTTCGGCGCTTCGGGCCATGGGGCCGGCTTGGTCCAGGCTGGAGGCAAAGGCCACCATGCCGTAGCGCGAGCAGCGGCCGTAGGTGGGCTTGATGCCTGTTATGCCGGTGAATGAGGCGGGCTGGCGGATGGAGCCGCCGGTGTCGGTGCCGGTCGCGGCGGGTACCAGGCGAGCCGCCACAGCAGCGGCCGAGCCGCCCGACGAGCCGCCGGGCACGCGGCTGGTGTCCCATGGGTTTTGGACCGGGGCGTAAGCGCTGTTGTCGTTGCCCGAGCCCATGGCGAACTCGTCGCAGTTGAGCTTGCCCAGGTTGACCATGCCGGCCTGGGCCAAGTGGCTGACGACCGTCGCGTCAAAGGGGCTGCGGTAGTTCGCCAGCATTTTCGAGCCGGCGGTGGTGGGGAAGTCGCGGGTGACGAACACGTCTTTGTGCGCCAGCGGCACGCCCAGGAGCGGTGTGCGTTCACCGGCGGCCAGGCGGGCGTCGGCGGCGCGGGCCTGGACCAGGGAGGCTTGGGCGTCGGTGGCTAGAAAAGCACCCAGCCCATTTTGGGCCTGGATGCGGGCCAGGAAATGCTGGGTGGCTTCAACGCTGGAGACTTGGCCGGCGGCCAGTTGGGCGGCCAGCTGGGCCACAGACCAGTCGTGCAGGGGGGCTTGGGGCGCGCTCATTCAATCACCTTCGGTACTAAAAAGAGACCGCGTTCCACTGCCGGGGCGCTGACCTGGCTGGCGTCACGCTGATTGGGCTCGGTGGCCACATCGTCGCGCAAGCGCAGGGCGACTTCGCCCAGCACGGCGGCCGGGTGGGCCAGGGGCTCCACGCCGTCGGTGTTCACGCTGGCCATTTGCTCGACCAGGCTGAAAAAGCCGTTGATCTGGCCCAGCGCTTGTTCGGCTTCGGCCGGCTGCAGGGCCAGCCGGGCCAGATGGGCCACGCGCTCGATGTCAAAAAGGGTCAATGCCATAGGTAATAAAGAGGGGCTGAAACGGGGTGTAAAGATGAGGTCGGCGCGGCCGGCCCGGGGCCTGGCTGAACAGGCGATGCGGTATTATCCCGCCTTTGGCGTGAAAGCTGGGCTGCACGCTGGCTGAAGCCGTTGAAGCCGCTGATGGCGCTGATGGCGCGTATTGGCCGGCACCGGCCCGCGATCTCATCGCCGCCGACCCCTCTCATAAAAGCAAAGCACGGGCCTGCCCCCTAGGTCGCGTTCTGCCAAACCGGATTTTTTGACATGTTTGAATCCTTCCGCCGGTACTTTTCTACCGACCTGGCGATTGACCTGGGCACCGCCAACACCCTGATCTTTGTGCGTGACCGCGGCATCGTTCTGGATGAGCCGTCCGTGGTCGCCATCCGCCACGAAGGCGGCCCGCAAGGCAAGAAAAGCATCCAGGCCGTGGGCAGCGAAGCCAAGGCCATGCTGGGCAAGGTGCCCGGCAACATCGAGGCGATTCGCCCCATGAAGGACGGCGTGATTGCCGACTTCACCGTCACCGAGCAAATGCTCAAGCAGTTCATCAAGATGGTGCATCCGCGCAGCATCTTTCGCCCCAGCCCGCGCATCATCATTTGTGTGCCTTGCGGTTCGACCCAGGTCGAGCGCCGCGCTATTCGTGAAAGCGCATTGGGCGCAGGCGCCTCGGACGTTTACCTGATTGAAGAACCCATGGCCGCAGCTATTGGCGCTGGCTTGCCTGTGTCTGAGGCTTCGGGCTCCATGGTCGTTGACATCGGCGGCGGTACCACCGAAGTGGGCGTCATCTCCCTGGGCGGCATGGTCTACAAAGGCAGTGTGCGCGTGGGCGGCGACCGTTTTGACGACGCCATCATCAATTACATCCGCCGCAACTACGGCATGTTGATCGGCGAGCCGACGGCTGAAGCCATCAAGAAGAACATCGGTTCTGCTTTCCCCGGCTCCGAAGTCAAGGAAATGGAAGTCAAGGGCCGCAACCTGTCTGAAGGCGTGCCGCGCAGCTTCACCATCTCCAGCAACGAGATCCTGGAAGCATTGACCGATCCGCTCAACAACATCGTCTCGGCCGTGAAAAACGCGCTGGAACAAACTCCCCCTGAGCTGGGCGCCGACATTGCCGACCGCGGCATGATGCTCACCGGCGGTGGCGCTTTGTTGCGCGACCTAGACCGCTTGCTGGCCGAGGAAACCGGCCTGCCCGTGCTGGTGGCCGAAGACCCGCTGACCTGCGTGGTGCGCGGTTGCGGCATTGCGCTGGAGCGCATGGACCGCCTGGGCTCGATCTTCACCTCGGAGTAAACGCGCGGCGGCCCACCGGCCGACCCCGTGTTCCCCCATGCCCTTAGGAACGCTAGACAGATCGCCCCCGCCCATCTTCAAGCAGGGTCCGTCGGCGTTGTCCAAGCTGATTTTTTTCAGCGCGCTGGCCCTGCTCTTGATGGTGGCCGACTCGCGTTTTCGCCTGACCCAACCCTTGCGCGCCACCTTGGCCACTGTGCTGTACCCGGTCCAGTGGCTGGCCTTGCAACCGGTGCGCGGTGCCCAGTCCCTGAGCGATTATTTCGGCGGCCTCAAGCAAGCCCAAAACCAGACCGACCAGACCCGCAAGAAACTGGCGCGTCAGTTGTTGCGCTCAGGCCAGGTCGAGCAGCTCAGCCAAGAAAACGCTCGGCTGCGCGAACTGCTGGACTTGCGCGGCAAACTCACCACACCGGCCATGGCCGCCGAGGTGCTTTACAACGGAGCTGATCCGTACACGCAAAAAGTCATCCTCGACAAAGGCACGCTGCGCGGCGTGGTGGCCGGCTCGCCGGTGATTGACGAATATGGCGTGCTCGGCCAAGTCACCATGGTGTATCCGCTGGTGAGCGAAGTCACCTTGGTGAGTGACCGCAAGCTCTACATCCCCGTGCTCAATGTGCGCACTGGTGCGCGCAGTGTGGTGTTTGGCGACCAAAACGGCGCCACGGATTTGCTGGAGCTGCGCTTCATGGGCAGCAATGCCGATGTGCTGCCAGGCGACCTGCTCACCACCAGCGGCGTGGACGGCGTGTACCCCGCTGGCTTGCCGGTGGCCAAGGTCGAGCGCATCGAGCGCCGGGCCGACACCTCCTTTGCGCGCATTTACTGCAAGCCGCAAGCGCTGGTCAGCGGCGCGCATCACGTGATGGTCTTGCAGCCGCTGTCGGCGCAGTTGCCGGAGCGCCCGCCAGAGCCCGCGTCGCCGGTGAAGAAAAGCTTGAAGGATGAAGGAGGGCGCCGCCGATGATCATGCGCAGTGGCCAACAGCTCTTGCTGCCAGCCAGCCCTCTTTTCATTTGGACCAGCCTCATCCTGGCGCTGCTGATGGACATGCTGCCGCTGGGGCAACAGCCCTGGATGCCAGACTTCCTGGCGCTGGTGCTGGTGTTCTGGAGCATTCACCAGCCGCTGCGCATTGGCATTGGCCTGGCATTTTTCTTTGGGTTGGCGCTGGATGTGCACCAGACCGCGCTGCTGGGCCAGCATGCGCTGTCGTACACCGCGCTGAGTTTCCTGGCGATCATGATCCACCGCCGCCTGCTGTGGTTCACGGTGCCGTCGCAAGCGCTGCAGGTGCTGCCCTTGTTCACGGCCGCCCACATACTGACCTTGGTGGTACGCCTCATCAATGGCGACGCTTTTCCCGGGTGGTCCTTGGTGCTGGCCCCTTTGCTCGAAGCGCTGCTCTGGCCGGTGGTCAGCGTGGTCTTGCTGATGCCGCAGCGCCGCGCGCCCGACCCCGACGAGAACCGGCCGCTGTAGCGCTACACCTGAACGACTGAACCATTCACAGTGAGCCGAAGTGCGTTTTAATCTGGCGTCCGCCATGACCGAGCTGCGAAATGTAGAAGCCGACCTGTCGCGTTTTCGCGGTCGGATACTTGCGGCCAGTGCATTGGTGGTGGTGGCGTTTTCAGTGTTGGTGTTGCGCCTGGCGTACTTGCAGATCATTCGCCATGACGACCTGAGCGAGCAGGCCGAAAACAACCGCACAGCCATCGTGCCCATGGTGCCCAACCGGGGCTTGATCCTGGACCGCAATGGCGTGGTGCTGGCCAGCAACTACTCGGCTTACACGCTTGAGATCACGCCGTCTGAAGTGCACAACTTAGAGGCCACCATCGACGCGCTGGCCCAGGTGGTGGACATCCAGCAGCGCGACCGCCGGCGCTTCAAGCGCTTGCGAGAAGAGTCCAAGAACTTTGAATCCTTACCCATCCGCAACCGCCTGACCGACGAGGAAGTGGCCCGCTTTGCGGCGCAGCGCTACCGCTTTCCCGGCGTGGACATTCAGGCCCGTTTGTTCCGCAGTTACCCCTTGGGCGAGCTGGGCAGCCATGTGGTGGGCTACATCGGGCGCATCAACCAAAAAGAAAAAGAGCGCATCGAAGAGGACGACGACGAAGGCAATTACCGCGGCACCGACCACATTGGCAAGCTCGGCGTAGAGCAAAGTTTTGAGCGGCAATTGCACGGCATCACCGGCGTGCAGCAGGTCGAAACCTCGGCCGGTGGCCGGCCGGTGCGCAAGCTCGCCAGCAGCGCCGCCACCCCGGGCGAAAACGTCATGCTGGCCATCGACATCAAGCTGCAAAAGCTGGTGGAAGACATGTTCGGCGACCGCCGAGGTGCTCTGGTGGCCATCGACCCGCGCTCGGGCGAGGTGCTGGCCTTCGTCAGCAAGCCGACCTTCGACCCCAACTTGTTTGTGGACGGCATCGACACCGAAAGCTGGCAGGCGCTGAACGAGTCCATCGACAAGCCGCTGCTGAACCGCGCCTTGCGCGGCACCTACCCGCCGGGCTCGACCTACAAGCCCTTCATGGCCTTGGCGGCCTTGCACACCGGCACGCGCTCGGCCACGGCGCTGATCAACGACCCCGGCTTTTACATGTTTGGTGGCCGCCGCTTTGGCAGCCCGGAAAACGAGCGCGGCGGCATCATGGACATGAACCGGGCCATCGTCGAGTCCAGCAACGTGTACTTTTATTCGCTGGCCAACGAGATGGGCGTCGAGGCTATGCACGACTTCATGAAGCCGCTCGGCTTTGGCCAGATCACCGGCATCGACATCCAGGGCGAGGTGCGCGGTGTGCTGCCCAACCAAGCTTGGAAGCGCGGCTACTTTAAAAAAGCGGAACAGCAAAAATGGT
The DNA here is from genome assembly GCA_040400935.1 of Polaromonas sp. GTDB lineage: Bacteria > Pseudomonadota > Gammaproteobacteria > Burkholderiales > Burkholderiaceae_C > Polaromonas. The sequence continues at coordinate 14,829 of JBBAPH010000021.1, read as the reverse complement.
TTGCCGGCGAGACCATTTCGCTGGGCATTGGCCAGGGCTACAACAGCTTCACCATGCTGCAGTTGGCGCAAGCCACGGCAGTGGTGGCCAACAGTGGCGTCAAGCACAAGCCGCGCTTGGTGCTGGGCACGCTAGACGCCAACTCGCGGGCCTTGCAGCGCTTTGACACCGTGGCGCCCGAAAACTTGGGCTACAAGCCCGAGCACTTGGAGGTCATCAAAAAAGGCATGGTGGGCGTCACGCAGGTCGGCACCTCGGCGCGTGTGTTCGCCGGTGCCGGTTATCTCTCGGCGGGCAAGACCGGCACGGCGCAGGCCGTGACGATTGCGGCCAAAGGCAAGTACAACGGTGCCAAGATGGAAGAGCACCAGCGCGACCATGCGCTGTACGTCGCCTTCGCCCCTGCCGACAACCCACGGATTGCGCTGGCAGTGATTGTTGAAAACGCCGGTTGGGGCGCAGGTTCTGCAGCGCCAATTGCGCGCCGGGTGTTTGACTACGCATTGCTGGGCCAGTACCCGAACGCCGACGACATGGCGGCCCTGCAAAAAGGCCAGGCCGCTGCTCCGATTGGCAAACCGTTGGACGCTCCGCCATTTCGCTTTGGCGCTTTAGGCGGTACGGCACCGGCGTCGGGCGAAGCGCCAGCCGTGCCTGCCGTTCCTCGTTCACCAGCCGCAACGCAAGGGGCAGCTGCATCGGCTGCGCCGGTTGGCACACCGCCCACTAAGCCCGTCCCCGCTCCAGCAACAGCGACCCTGCCTGCCGCAGCCCTGCCGCCGCGCCGCTAAAGCAGAGGCCTGGTTTTCAGCGCCAGAAAGCGTCGTAGCTGGTCTTCAAGATCAGCGATCCCACCACCAGCAAAAACACCTGACGCACAAAGCCCGAGCCATGCTTCATGGCCAGGCGCGTGCCGAGCAAGCTGCCCACGACGTTGGCCACGGCCAGCGTCAGCGCGTAATGCCACCAGATATGCCCTTTGTAGGCAAACAGCAGCATGGCTGCTAGGTTGCTGCAGGTGTTCAGCAGCTTGGCTGAAGCGGACGCGTGCAAGAAGTCATAGCCCAACCAGCGCACGAACAAGAACACCATGAAGCTGCCGGTGCCGGGGCCAAAGAAGCCGTCATAAAAACCCAGCAGTCCGCCGATGCAGCAGGCGGCCAGGGTTTCACGGCGGCCGCTTAAGCGCGGATCGTGTTGATGGCCCAGTTCCTTTTTGGCCAAGGTGTAGAGCAGCACGCCCAGCAGCACCAGCGGCAAGGCTTTGCGCAAAAAATCAGGGGAGATCACGGTGACCAACCAGGCGCCGCCAAGTGAGCCAGCCAAGGCGGCTGCGGCTGCGGGCAGCAGCGCCGACCAGCGCATGTCCACGCGCCGAGCGTATTGCACGGTGGCCACGGCGGTGCCCCAGAAGGACGCGCCTTTGTTCACGCCGAACAGCGTAGCGGGATGGGTGGTGGGAAAAACCGCGAACAAGGCGGGCACCAAGATCAGTCCGCCGCCGCCCACGATGGCGTCTACAAAGCCTGCAAGCAGTGAGGCGCAGGCGACGACAACAAGTTCCATGGCCCAGATTGTCTCATCCGCATTTCGCCGCATGCGGGGTGCCAAACGCCCATGAAAAAAGCGCCGGGGTCACCGGCGCTTTTTGGCGAAAACATCTGTTGGACGCGTTCGTTGTCTGATCTTGTTTTTTGGGTTGTTGCTATTGCTAGCGGTATCGCAGTCGCTTGTTTTCTCTCTCGTCTTTTTATTTTGGCGTTTATCTCGGTAGCGCCTTTTGTCGTTGTCCTTTGTCTCCTCGGCTCCTCTTCGCCAAGCTCAGCACGGCGTCGATGGAGGCAAATATAGCGCTCGGCTTAGCGTTGGTGGCTAGGGGCTTTCCCGCCCCGAAGCGATCACCCAGTTAATCGCCGCGCATGATCCATTGCGCGGCTTTCTCGGCCATCATGAGCGTCGGCGAGTTGGTGTTGCCGCTGGTGATGACCGGCATGGCCCCCGCGTCCACCACGCGCAACCCGCTCACGCCGCGCACGCGCAAGTGTGAGTCCAGCACCGCCATCGGGTCGTCGGCGCGGCCCATGCGCGTCGTGCCAACCGGGTGAAAGATGGTGGTCGCAATATCGCCGGCCAGGCGGGCCAGGTCCTCGTCGCTTTGGTATTGCACGCCGGGGCGAAATTCTTCTGGCTGCCAAGAAGCCAGCGCGCTTTGACTGACGATGCGCCGCGTCAGCCGCAGCGAGTCGGCGGCCACTTGCCGGTCTTCGGGCGTGCTCAGGTAGTTGGGCGCGATCAAGGGTGCGACGGCAAAGTCGGCGCTGGCAATCTGCACCGTGCCGCGGCTGGTCGGGTTGATGTTGCACACGCTGGCCGTGAAAGCGTTGAAGTCATGCAGCGGCTCCCCAAAAGCATCGAGCGACAAAGGCTGCACGTGGTACTGCACATTGGGATACGGCCTGTCTGGGCTGGAGCGCGTGAACGCACCCAACTGCGACGGCGCCATGCTCATGGGCCCCGTGCGGCGCCACGCATATTCCAGGCCGATCTTGGCCTTGCCCCACCACGACGAGGCCATGGTGTTGAGGGTGACGTCCTTGCGCTGGCCAGCGTTGATCTTGTAGACCGAGCGAATTTGCAGGTGGTCTTGCAGATTGGCGCCCACGCCCGGCAAGTCTTGCTTGACCGCAATGCCGTGCTGCTGAAGCAAGGCCGCTGGCCCGATGCCAGACAGTTGCAAGATTTGTGGCGAGCCAATGCTGCCCGCGCTCAAGATCACTTCACCAAGCAGCCCGCCGGAGTCGCGCGTGGCAAAGGCCTGCACGTGTTCGCTGCCGGTCCAGACTTGGACGCCTGTGCAGCGCTGGCTGCCGTCAGCCTGCGTTTCCAGAATCAGGCGGCTGGCGTGGGCGTTGGTCCACATTTCAAAATTCGGACGGCCAAAGCAGGTGGGGCGCAAGAAGGCTTTGGCGGTGTTCCAGCGCCAGCCCTCTTTTTGGTTCACTTCAAAGTAAGCCACGCCTTCGTTGTTGCCGCCGTTGAAGTCGTCGGTGGCTGGAATGCCAGCCTGCTGCGCGGCCTGCGCAAAGTCGTCCAGGATGTCCCAGCGCAGGCGCTGCTTTTCCACCCGCCACTCGCCGCCCATGCGCTTGGCCAAGCCTGTTTTTCCGGCGTGCTGGCTTTTGTGGCCGTGCAGCTTGGCGAACGCCTCAGTGGCCTGTGGGCTGCCGGCGTCTAATTTGTAGTGGTCTTCATGCAGACGAAAGTCTGGCAGCACCTGGTCCCAGCGCCAGGTGTCGTCACCCGTGATGTCGGCCCAACCGTCGTAGTCCCGGGCCTGGCCGCGCATGTAAATCATGCCGTTGATGCTGGAGCTGCCGCCCAGTGCCTTGCCGCGCGGGTAGCGCAAGCTGCGGCCGTTCAGGCCGGCGTCGGCCTGGGTTTGGTACAGCCAGTCGGTGCGCGGATTGCCAATGCAATACAGGTAGCCGACGGGAATGTGGATCCAGTGGTAGTCGTCCTTGCGGCCGGCTTCGATCATCAGCACGCGTTTGCTGGCGTTGGCGCTCAGGCGATTGGCCAGCAGGCAGCCGGCGGTGCCGCCGCCGATGATGATGTAGTCAAAAACGTTCTCGCTCATGGGGGCCTGGTCTGAAGTCTGGAGGGGGCTAAGGCGCTTGCTGCCTGGTTAACAGCAGCGGCCATTGTGGCAAAGCCCAGCGACTGGCTCGGCCCAAGTTAACCCTTGGCCTGGCTGCTGCACGCCCTGGATTTTTCAGCGCCCGCCAGTCACATCCATCAGCGTGCCAGTGACGTAGCTGGCCTCGCCGCTGAGCAGCCAGCAAATGCTTTTCGCTACTTCTTCGGCGCTGCCGGCGCGCTGCATGGGCACTTGCGGCGCCAGGTCACGGGCGCGGTCGGGCAGCCCGCCCGAGGCGTGGATCTCGGTGTCGATGATGCCGGGGCGCACGGCGTTGACACGGATGCCTTCGTTGGCCACTTCGCGCGCCAGGCCCACGGTAAAAGTGTCCACCGCGCCTTTGGCCGCGGCGTAGTCCACGTATTGGCCCGGTGCGCCCAGGCGCGCTGCCACGCTGGAGAGGTTGACGATGCTGCCGCCCGCGCCGCCGTGGCGTGTGCTCATGCGTCGCACGGCTTCGCGCGAGCAGGCCAGGGTGCCCAGCACATTCACGTCGAACATACGGCGCCAGCGGTCCCAACTCATGGCCTCGACCCGGGCCGTCTGGTCCACCACGCCCGCGTTGTTCACCAAGGCCGTCAAGCGGCCAAGCTTGGCATCCACTTTTTCAAACATGGCCAGGATCTGATCTTCATGCGCCACATCAGCCTGCACGGTGATGGCCGTGCCACCGCCTTGGCGGATTTGCCGCACCACTTCGTCGGCAGCCAGTGAGTTGCGCGTGTAGTTCACGGCCACGGCATAGTCCGCGCGAGCCGCTTGCAAGGCGGTGGCAGCACCTATGCCGCGCGAGGCGCCAGTGATGAGGACGACAGGGCTCATGCGTATTTTTCCTGTGAAGTAAGCTCAAATCCCGGTTACAACCCTAGGGGCTCGGGGCAATGTACCCCAGGCGTTCATACCCCCAAGGAGACTTCTGTTGTGAGCACCCAGATCGACTACTACTTCACCCCGCAAAGTCCCTGGACTTATCTCGGCCACGAGCGTTTTGTGCAGATCGCCAACCAGGCAGGCGCCACAGTGCGTTTGCTGCCCGCTGATTACGGCAAGGTCTTCCCTGTCTCGGGCGGTTTGCCGCTGGGCCAGCGCGCACCGCAGCGCCAGGCCTATCGCTTGGTCGAGTTGCAGCGCTTCAGCCAGGCGCTGGGTGTGCCCATGAACATCAAGCCGCGCTTTTTCCCGGCGGCGGGCGACGATGCGGCGCGCCTCATCATCGCCGCCGACCAGCAGCACGGCAGCGCCAGCGCGCTGGCGCTCGCCGGTGCCGTCTTCAAAGCCGTCTGGGCCCAGGAACGCAATATTGCCGACGCGGAGGTATTGGCCCAGTTGCTCAGCGAATGCGGCTTGCCCGCCGATGTGCTTCAGGCTGCGCGCAGCCCGGCCGTGCAGCAGCGCTATGAAGCCAACACCCAGCAAGCCATTGAGACGTCCGTGTTTGGCGCGCCCAGCTACGTGATTGATGGCGAAATTTTCTGGGGACAGGATCGCCTCGATTTCGTCGAGCGCCGTCTGGCCGCTGCGTAATATTCAGGTCTTTGAGATCAACCAAGCAAGAAGGAAAGAAGGAAACAACATGGGTCAATTCATCGAACTCCGCGCCGCCGACGGCTTTGCCGTGCCCGCTTATGTGGCCGAGCCCAAAGGTCCGGTCAAAGGCGCAGTGGTGGTGCTGCAAGAAATCTTTGGAGTGAACTCGCACATCCGTTCCGTGGCCGACGGCTATGCCGCCGACGGTTACCTGGCCATCGCGCCAGCCACCTTTGCGCGGGTCAAACCTGACGTGGAGCTGGGCTACAGCGAGGCCGATATGGGCGTGGGCTTTGGCTTGAAAACCGCCGTGGAAGCGTTGCCGGCCCCGGGCGTGCTGCAAGACATCCAGGCGGCGATTGCCTACGCCGGTCGCTCGGGCGCCAAGGTGGGCATCGTTGGTTATTGCTGGGGCGGCTTGCTGACCTGGCGCTCGGCTTGCCTGCTGGACGGTTTGAGTGCCGCGGTTTGCTACTACGGCGGCGGCATGACCTCGCCTGAAGAGTCAGGGCGCCAGCCCAAGTGCCCGGTCATCGCGCATTTCGGCAACCAGGACCACTGGATTCCGTTGGACACGGTCGAGGCCTTCAAGAAAGCCCAGCCGGGCGTGCAGGTGCATGTGTACGAAGCCAACCACGGCTTTAACTGCGACCAGCGGGGCTCTTACAACCAGCCGGCTGCGGTGCTGGCCCGTGAGCGCAGCCTGGCGTTTTTCGCGCAACAGCTCGGTTGACGCATCCGACTCGGTGCTGGCTTCTTGAAAGTCAGCGCCGGGTGCGCGCCAGGTATTGCTTGCGCCAGAACACCGCCACCACGCTGACCACCAGCGTCAGCATCAGGCCGACGGTCCACCAAAAACCATGGCTGGTGTGGATCATTGGCATGAACTCGAAGTTCATGCCAAAAAAACCGGTGATCAGGTTCAGGGGCAAGAAGACCGCCGTCAATGCCGTCAGGGTGCGCATGATGTCGTTGGTGCGGTGGCTCTGCACTGAAAAATGCATTTGCACCGCCGTCTCGGCGCTTTGCTCCATGCGCCGCACATGGTGAACCACCCGCTCGATGTGTTCGAGCACATCGCGTGAGCGGACCTTGAGCAACTCGCGCTCACGCTCTTGAGCGGGCGTAGCGCCTTGCGGCCAGGTTTCTACCGATTCAATCCAGTCTTGCACGCAAGAGCGCTGGTCTTCGCAAATCTCATCGAGCTGGTGCATGGCCAGCCGCGCGTCCAGCACCGAGCTCCAATTCGTGAAGCGCCCTCCGGGCTTGAGCAGCTCAGACTGCCAGTGGTCCAGTTGCCGTGTGAGTTCTCGGCGCAGCTCCAGATAGCCGTCGACCATCTGGTTGGTGATGCGCAGCATCATGTCGGCGGGGCTCGTGGGCAGCTTCACGCCGGTGTTGCGAGCGTCTTGCGAGCTGGCTTGCAGCAGCCGGCTGGCGTACAAGTCGCGCACCGTGCAGTCGGACGGATGCACCGTCAGCAAAACCTGGTCGAAGACCGCGAAACCCACGGGGCTGGTGTCAATGCGCCTGAGCACGGGCGGCCCGCTTTGCTTGGCTCGCGCAGCCTGGGGTGTTTCCGCCTCGGCTTCGCCATGACGGGTGGCCAGCCTGCGAAACACCAGCACGTCGTATTGCGAGGTGTAGTCGTAATGCGAAGGCAGCTGGTTGTTCAGCAGGTCCGAAATATGCAGGTCGACCAGCTGTGTGCCCGTCAGCGTTTGCAAGCAGGTTTGCACCTCGCTTTGCAGCACTTCAAACTCGCGGCGAGCGCAGGAAATCCACACAAAACCTTGCGCGGGCAAGGCGGTGGGCAGGGTGTCGGATTCGACAACCGCACTGGCGCCCACTGAAAAAACGCGCATGGCTCAGCGGGCCGGTAGGTCAGCCCTGGCGCAGCTTGCGGGCGGCGTCCAGCGCAAAATAAGTCAGCACGCCGTCGGCGCCCGCGCGTTTGAAAGCCAGCAGGCTTTCCATCATCACGGCGTCGTGGTCCAGCCAGCCGTTTTGCGCAGCGGCTTTGAGCATGGCGTACTCGCCGCTGACCTGGTACGCAAAGGTGGGCACCTTGAATTCGTCTTTGACACGGCGCACCACGTCCAGGTAAGGCATGCCGGGCTTGACCATCACCATGTCCGCGCCTTCGGCAATGTCGAGGGCCACTTCGCGCAAGGCTTCGTCGCTGTTGCCGGGGTCCATCTGGTAGGTCTTTTTGTCGGCCTTGCCCAGGTTGCCCGCCGAGCCCACGGCGTCCCGGAAGGGGCCGTAAAACGCGCTGGCGTACTTGGCGCTGTAGGCCATGATGCGGGTGTGAATGGCGCCGCTTTTTTCAAGCTTGGCGCGGATGGCGCCAATGCGGCCGTCCATCATGTCGCTGGGCGCGACGATGTCCACGCCCGCGTCAGCCTGGGTCTGCGCCTGGCGCACCAGCATGGCCAGCGTCTCGTCATTCAAGATGTAGCCGTGCTCGTCGAGCAAGCCGTCCTGGCCGTGGCTGGTGAAAGGGTCCAGCGCCACATCGGTCATCACGCCGAGTTCGGGGAAGCGTTTTTTAAGCTCGCGCACCACGCGCGGCACCAGGCCGTCGGGGTTGGTGGCTTCGCTGCCATCAGGGGTTTTGAGCGAGGCGTCGATCACCGGGAACAAGGCCATCACCGGAATGCCCAGGGCCACGCACTCTTCGGCCACTGGCAGCAGCAAGTCCAGGCTCAGGCGCGACACGCCCGGCATGGAGGCAATCGCGTGCTGCTGCGCCCGGCCTTCGGTTACGAAGACCGGGTAGATCAAGTCGTGCGCGGTCAGCGCGCTTTCACGCACCAGGTTGCGCGTGAAGGCATCGCGGCGCAGGCGACGAGGGCGGCCGGACGGATAGGGGGCGTAAGAGGTCATTCGCAAATTGTGCCAAAGCTTGGCTGCTGCACCTCTGCTTTCTTTTCTGTGCCCGGCTTAAAAACGCCCACCTCGACGCTTTGGTGACACTTGCTTGCCAGGGCTACGTAGTTCTCCGGACGAAGTCATGAGGGCTCGCTCCTAGAATTCCGCCGATGTTCTGGCCTTCCCGGCTGGGGCATCCCGCTTTACCTCCCTGAGCGGGGCTTCTGGCCTTAAAAACCAAAGCTTTAGTACCCGGCTGGCCTTGTGTCAGGCCGGGTCTTTTTTTGCCCGTCAGCGACGGGGTTGTCAGCGTCCTGCCGGGCGTGCCCGGGCTAAACTGACCGGATGTTGTGGGTCAAGTCTTTTCATATCGTCTTTGTGGCCAGCTGGTTCGCCGGGCTTTTTTATTTGCCGCGCATTTTTGTGAACCTGGCCATGGTGCCGCCGCAAAGCGATGCCGAACGCGACCGCCTGCTCTTGATGGCGCGCAAGCTCATGCGCTTCACCACCGTGCTGGCCGTGCCGGCTGTCGTGCTGGGCCTGTGGTTGTGGCTGGGCTACGGCATTGGGCGCGGCAGTGCGTGGATGCACGCCAAGCTGCTGGTCGTTGTACTGGCCCTGGCTTATCACCACGTCTGCGCGCGCATGCTGCGGCGCTTTGCAGATAACCGCAACACGCACAGCCACGTCTGGTGGCGCTGGTTCAACGAACTGCCGGTCTTCTTGCTGGTGGCCGCCGTGATTTTGGTGGTCGTCAAGCCCTGGCAAGGGTGAGGGCGACATGTCAGCCGAGCCCTGGGCTTGGACGTCTGGCAACCCTTCTTGGTGATACCTGCCATGTTTGAAGAGCGGTCAAACCGCCCCGCCACCACCGCCTGGCCCTTGGCCCTGGCCATCATGGGGCTGGTGGTTTACGCCAGTCTCTATCCGTTTCGCGATTGGCGCGACCAAGGCTTGTCGCCGCTGGTTTTTTTGAGCGCGCCACTGCCCCGCTACTGGACTGGCTTTGACGTTGGCGTGAACCTGTTGGGCTATGTGCCCGTCGGTTTTTTGCTGGCGCTGTCGGCTTTGCGCAGCCAATGGCCGCGCGCCGTCTTGCTGGCCACCGTGGCCGCCTCGGCCTTGTCGCTCGGCATGGAAAGCCTGCAAGCCTATTTGCCCTCGCGCGTGCCTTCCAATGTTGATTTTGCGTTGAACTCGCTGGGTGCTTGGTTCGGTGCGGGCCTGGCGGTGGCCCTGGAAAAGCGCGGCGTCATTGACCGCTGGAGCCGATTTCGGAGCCGCTGGTTCACAACCGATGCACGCGGCGCGCTGGTGCTGCTCACGCTCTGGCCGCTGGCTTTGCTTTTTCCCGCTTCCGTGCCGCTCGGCCTGGGCCAAGTGGTGGAGCGGCTGGAAACTTGGCTCAGCGATGTGTTGACCGGCACCCCGTTTTTGCCCTGGTTGCCGGTGCGTGACATCGAATTGCAGCCCCTGGTGCCTGCGGCCGAATTGTTGTGCGTCGCCTTGGGTGTGTGGGTTCCCTGCCTGCTCGCCTATGGCGTGGTGCGAGCGGTGCCGCGGCGATTGGTGTTGCTGGGGCTGGTGATGGTGCTGGGCCCGGTTTTTACCGCGCTGTCGGCGGCACTCAGCTATGGCCCCGACCACGCCTGGGCCTGGCTGGACGGCACGGTGTGCGCCGGTCTGTTGGTGGGCTTGGGGCTGGGCTTTTTGAGTTTGCGGCTCAGCTTGCGCCGCACGGTGGCCTTGGGCCTGCTGGCGCTGGCGCTGCAATTGGCCTTGCTGAATCAAGCCCCGGCCGATCCTTACTTTGAACAGACTCGGCAAATATGGGAGCAGGGCCGCTTTGTGCGTTTCAACGGCCTGGCCCAATGGTTGGGTTGGCTTTGGCCTTTCGCCGCGCTGTTGTATTTGCTGCCGCGCCTGCCCAGCCAGGATGAGCCAGTCCTAAAATCGGCGGCATGAGCACTTCAACGCCCGCCCCTGAGGCACCCCCTGCGTCTTACTACCAGCGCCACATTTTTTTCTGCCTGAATGAGCGCGACAACGGCCAAGACGCATGCGCCCAGCACGGGGCTCAGCAATCATTTGACCGCTGCAAGGCGCAGGTCAAAGCGGCGGGGCTCACCGGTCCAGGTCAGGTGCGCGTCAACAAGGCCGGCTGCCTGGACCGCTGCGCTGCCGGGCCGGTGGCCGTGGTCTACCCCGAGGCGGTTTGGTACAGCTATGTGGACAACGCGGACATTGACGAGATCGTCGAGTCCCACCTGAAAAACGGGCGAGTGGTGGAGCGCTTGCTCACGCCGCCCCACCTGGGCCGCTGAGCTGCAGCCTTTCCTGATGAATTCGCAATCGCAAAAGCTCAGTATTGACGGCCCGGCCGGCACGCTGGAAGTGGCGCTGGATCGGCCCGTTGGCGAGTCGCACGGCGTGGCCGTGATCGCGCATCCCCACCCCTTGTTCGGCGGCACGATGGACAACAAGGTCGTGCAAACGCTGGCGCGTGCTTTCATGCAGACGGGGTGGACAGCGGTGCGTTTTAATTTTCGCGGCGTGGGCGCCAGTGCAGGCAGCCATGACGAAGGCCGCGGCGAGGTCGACGATATGCTGGCCGTGGTGCAACACGCGGCGCCCAGCGGGGCTTTGGCCCTGGCGGGTTTTTCATTTGGCGCTTTTGTCACGACCCATGCCTTTGAGCGTTTGAGCGCCCAACGCGCCATCGATAAATTGGTGCTGGTGGGCACGGCTACGAGCCGCTTCACGCCCGCGGCGATTGCCCCCGCCGAGCATGGCAAGACCTTGGTCATTCATGGTGAGCAAGACGACACCGTGCCCCTGTCTTCGGTCATGGACTGGGCCCGTCCGCAGGTACTGCCCGTCACCGTGATCCCGGGTGGCGGCCATTTCTTTCATGGACAATTGCCGCTGCTCAAAGACTTGGTGACGCGGCACTTGAACACGCCTGTTTAAACGCCTGAACTGCTGGCGTTGACAGGTCGGGCTTTGAGCCCCGCATCACGTTCATCCCCTCTTACTTCGGTTGCCCGGCAACCGCCTTCCTTCGGTTTTTCCCATGCTGTCATTGATTTCCTCGATTCGTCGTTTCACGGCCCTGGCCCTGCTGGCCACGGGTGCGGCGGGCTTTAGCCTGGCCCAGGCGCAAGCACCGGTGCCGCCTGAAGTGGCGGCCCGCTCATATTTGCTGCTGGACATCACCGCCAATCAGTTCCTGGTGGCGCAAGACATCGACTCCCCGGTGGAGCAGGCGTCATTGACCAAGCTGATGACCGCTTACTTGGTGTTTGACGCATTGCGCGCCAAGAAAATTGACCTCAAGCAGACCTTTGGCGTGAGTGAGCGGGCCTGGAAGATGCCCGGCTCCCGCATGTTCATCGACCCCAAGATGCAGGTGCCGGTGGAAGACTTGATCAAGGGCATGATCGTGCAGTCCGGCAACGACGCCACCGTGGCCCTGGCCGAAGGGGTAGCCGGCAGCGTCGAGCGTTTTGTGCAACTCATGAATGAGCAGGCCAAGGTGCTGGGCATGAAAAACACCAGCTACAAAAACGTGGAAGGCCTGACCGAGGCGGGGCACACCACCACGGCGCGCGATTTGAGCGTGTTGGCCACGCGCATCATGCAGGACTTCCCCGCTTACACCGGCTACTACGCCATCAAAAAGTACCGCTACCCCGGCACGCCAGCGGCGAACGATACCAACCGCAACCTCTTGCTGTTTCGCGACCCCTCGGTGGACGGCCTGAAAACTGGCCACACCAACGCCGCTGGCTATTGCTTAATTGCCACGGCCCGTCGCGATTTCCCCAACCTGGGGCCCAACAACACCCCTGGCGGGCGTCGGTTGCTGGCCATTGTGTTGGGCGCCGCCAACGAAAACGCTCGCGCCAGCGAAGCCCAGAAACTACTCAATTGGGGTTACACCGCTTACGAGGCCGTCAAATTGTTCGACGGCGGCCAGGCCGTGGTGTCACCCGCCGTCTGGAAGGGAAAGGCCCCCGTGGTCAAGCTCGGTCGCCCCACCCCCATCGTGATTGCGGTGCCGGCCGGCAGCGCGCCCAAGCTCAAGACCGACGTGGTGCGCCGTGACCCCTTGGTGGCGCCTTTCACCAAGGGCCAGGTGCTGGGCAGCCTCAAGATCTCGGGCGGCGAAGGCCAGCCCCTCTTGGCTGAAGTCCCGCTGGTGGCCTTGGAAACAGTAGAAGAAGCCGGTGTGATCGGCCGCGCCTGGGACTCTATCCGGCTCTGGATCAAGTAAGCCCGGCCTGGGGAAACCGGCTAAAACCGGCGATTTCCCCTCGTAAAACCTCGAAATCCAAGCCCTGCCCCAGCCAGTTTGCAGCTCAAACACTGAACTGCTACACTAGAAGGCTTTCCGGAAATTCCGGAGAGATGTACGTTTTCACGTTTTTCGTTAGTTAGATCCAGACGTTTAGGGACGTTTTTTACATGCCAACCATCAATCAGCTAGTGCGTCAGGGGCGCGAGGTCGAAAAGACCAAGTCCAAAAGCCCTGCGATGCAGAACTCTCCACAGCGCCGCGGCGTGTGCACTCGCGTGTACACCACGACGCCTAAGAAGCCAAACTCCGCTCTGCGTAAAGTCGCCAAAGTGCGTCTGACCAACGGGTTTGAAATCATCTCCTACATCGGCGGCGAAGGCCACAACCTGCAGGAACACAGCGTCGTGCTGGTTCGCGGCGGTCGTGTCAAGGACTTGCCTGGTGTGCGTTACCACATCGTGCGTGGTTCGCTCGACTTGCAGGGCGTGAAAGACCGCAAGCAGTCGCGCTCCAAGTACGGCGCGAAAAAGCCCAAGGCCAAATAAGCCCTGCCGCTTTTCTGGCTCGGCCCTGCGCAAGCGGTGTTCGCGCCCAAAGCTATCGCAAATGGTTGCGAAATGCTTTAAAAAATTGGTGCTCCTTCATCTTGGCGGATGAAACGAGCGAAGTGACCCAAGTGCAAAGTTGTTTGTGCCGGTCGAGTAAGTGAAAGTCGAATGACTTTCGCGGTATTGCAAAGGCTCAAGAGCTGCTGCGGTGCCAACTGAAGCAAGAGGTGAAAAAATGCCACGTCGTCGCGAAGTCCCTAAACGTGAAATTCTTCCTGACCCGAAATTTGGTGATGTCGATCTCGCCAAATTCATGAACGTCATCATGCAAGGCGGCAAAAAGGCCGTCGCCGAGCGCATCATTTACGGTGCGCTCGATTTCATCGAGAAAAAGAACCCTGGCAAAGACCCGCTGGAAGCCTTCCACATGGCCATCGGCAATATCAAGCCTATGGTTGAGGTCAAGTCCCGCCGCGTGGGCGGTGCCAACTACCAAGTGCCTGTTGAAGTTCGCCCCGTCCGTCGTATGGCCCTGGCTATGCGTTGGTTGAAGGAAGCCGCCAAGAAGCGTGGTGAAAAATCCATGTCCTTGCGTCTGGCCAATGAGCTGATGGAAGCGACCGAAGGCCGTGGCGGCGCCATGAAAAAGCGTGACGAAGTTCACCGCATGGCCGAAGCCAACAAGGCTTTCAGCCACTTCCGCTTCTAAACGGCGCTTGCCGTTTTGGCTGCGCGACCCTGACGCGCTGCCTCCAGGTCTTGCGATGCTCGCGCGCCGCAGGCCTTGGTGGTCAAAAGCCTTTTTACTGCCGGCTGCGCCCTTGGGGTGTTGCCGGCAGACGCGCAAAACGCATCAGGTCTTTTGCACCCAAGTTTGTGTTCGTCACCGAACTGAAAGAAATTTATGTCCCGCGCTACCCCCATTAAAAATTACCGCAACATCGGTATCTCCGCGCACATCGACGCTGGTAAAACCACCACCACCGAGCGCATCTTGTTCTACACGGGCGTGAGCCACAAGATTGGTGAAGTCCATGATGGCGCGGCCACCATGGATTGGATGGAGCAAGAGCAAGAGCGTGGCATCACGATCACCTCTGCGGCCACCACCTGCTTCTGGAAGGGCATGGACTCGTCCTACCCTGAGCACCGCATCAACATCATCGACACCCCGGGCCACGTGGACTTCACGATTGAAGTTGAGCGTTCCATGCGCGTGCTCGACGGCGCTTGCATGGTTTACTGCGCTGTGGGTGGCGTGCAGCCGCAGTCTGAAACCGTCTGGCGTCAGGCCAACAAATACAAAGTGCCGCGTCTGGCCTTTGTGAACAAGATGGACCGCACCGGCGCCAACTTCTTCAAGGTCGTCGAAGGCATGAAGCTGCGCCTCAAAGCCAGCCCTGTGCCTATGGTGATCCCTATTGGCGCTGAAGAAAACTTCACCGGCGTGGTCGACCTCATCATGATGAAAGCCATCATCTGGGACGAGGCTTCGCAGGGCATGAAGTTCGAATACAAAGAAATCCCCCCCGAGTTGCTGGCTTCGGCCAAAGAGTGGCGCGAGAAGATGGTCGAGGCCGCTGCCGAAGCCAACGAAGAGCTGATGAACAAGTACTTGGAAGAGGGCGACCTGTCCGAAGCCGAAATCAAATTCGGCATTCGCACCCGCACCATTGCCAGTGAAATCCAACCGATGTACTGCGGCTCGGCTTTCAAGAACAAGGGTGTTCAGCGCATGTTGGACGCCGTGATCGACTTCATGCCAGCACCGATCGACATTCCGCCGGTCAAGGGCACCGATGACGACGAAGAAGCTGTCACCCGCAATGCCGACGACACCGAGAAATTCTCAGCGTTGGCCTTCAAGCTGATGACCGACCCGT
>JBBAPH010000020.1:0-74927 GCA_040400935.1 Polaromonas sp. | reverse complement strand
GGTAAAGCGCTACGTTCGGGACGTAGAGACCGGAGGTTCGAATCCTCTCACCCCGACCAACTTTCCGCCATGCGCGGCCCCTTTAGATGGCCGCTGGGCCGGGCTAGACAAGTCCACCGCCGTCCGGCTATAATCGAGGGCTCTGCGGAAATCCGTCTGCAGAACTCAATAGACGAGGTCTTACATGTACGCGGTCATAAAAACCGGTGGCAAGCAATACAAAGTTGCTGCCGGTGAAAAAATTAAAGTAGAACAGATTGCTGCGGACGTAGGCCAAGAGATTGTTATCGACCAGGTATTGGCTGTCGGAAACGGCAGCGATATCAAGGTGGGTACGCCCTTGGTGTCCGGCGCAACAGTTACAGTCACAGTGCTGTCCCACGGTAGGCACGACAAAGTGCGCATCTTCAAGATGCGCCGTCGCAAGCACTACCAAAAACGCCAGGGTCATCGGCAAAATTTCACCGAACTGCAAATCGGCGCGATCGCCGGTTGAGCCAGTACCAGGAGTAACGGAAAATGGCACAGAAAAAAGGCGGCGGCTCTACGCGAAACGGGCGCGATTCGCAGCCCAAGATGCTCGGTGTCAAGAAATTTGGCGGCGAAGTCATCAACGCTGGCAGCATCATTGTTCGCCAGCGCGGCACCAAGTTCCACCCTGGCGTGAACGTTGGCATCGGCAAAGACCACACGCTGTTTGCGTTGGTTGACGGCTCGGTTTCTTTCGCCATCAAAGGCGCAATGAACAAGCACACCGTCAATGTGACCCCAGCCTGAAGCTGATCACTTCGATGACATCGAAGCCCCGCCTGCCGGGGCTTTTTTGTTTCCGTAAACTCACGATCCCACTCGAGCCAGCTGCTCAACCCTCATCATGAAATTCGTAGACGAAGCGTATATAGACATTGCCGCCGGCGATGGCGGCAATGGCTGCGTCTCGTTTCGGCATGAAAAATACAAAGAGTTCGGCGGACCCAACGGCGGCGACGGCGGCCGAGGTGGCCATGTCTATGCCGTGGCCGACATCAACCTGAACACGCTGGTCGACTTTCGCTTTTCGCGCCGGCATGACGCGCGCAATGGCGAGCATGGCAAGGGCTCGGACATGTTCGGCGCCAAGGGTGATGACGTCATCCTGAAAATGCCCTTGGGCACCATCATCACCGACGCTGAGAGCGGCGATGTACTGTTTGAGTTGCTGGTGCCGGGCGAAGAGATTTTGATTGCCAAAGGCGGCGATGGTGGCTTCGGGAATTTGCGTTTCAAGAGTTCGACCAACCGCGCACCGCGTACCAAAACGCCGGGCTGGCCCGGTGAGAAAAAAAGCCTGAAGCTCGAACTCAAAGTCTTGGCCGACGTAGGTTTGCTGGGCATGCCCAACGCAGGCAAATCCACCCTCATCACAGCGGTGTCCAACGCGCGGCCTCGCATTGCCGACTACCCCTTCACCACGCTGCACCCCAACCTCGGCGTGGTGCGGGTCGGGCCCGAACAAAGCTTTGTAGTCGCCGACCTGCCCGGGCTGATTGAAGGCGCGTCTGATGGCGCCGGCTTGGGACACCTCTTCCTTCGCCACCTGCAGCGCACCCGCCTGTTGCTGCATGTGGTGGACTTGGCACCGTTTGACGACAACGTGGACCCCGTAGCGCAAGCCAAGGCCATCGTTGGCGAGTTGAAGAAATACGATGAAGCCTTGTTTGAAAAGCCGCGCTGGCTGGTGCTCAACAAGTTGGACATGGTCGACGGCGAAAAGCGTGCCGCCGTCGTCAAGGACTTCGTCAAACGCTTCAAGTTCAAAGGCCCGGTGTTCGAA
Source organism: Polaromonas sp. (assembly GCA_040400935.1). Classification (GTDB taxonomy): domain Bacteria; phylum Pseudomonadota; class Gammaproteobacteria; order Burkholderiales; family Burkholderiaceae_C; genus Polaromonas. Next base: position 73,114 of record JBBAPH010000020.1, on the reverse strand, counting down.
ATTTCAGCGCTGACGCGCGAGGGTTGCGAGCCTTTGGTGCAGGCGGTCTACCAGCACGTCAAAGCTGCCCAAAAGATCGAGCAACCGCCCGAAGAAATCGATCCTCGCTTTCCCCTGAACCAGCCTCCAGGCAACGACTAAGCCCATGCAGAACCCTCCAGCCTCCAGCGCCTTGCTCAACGCCAAGCGGATCGTGGTGAAGGTGGGCTCCAGCCTGGTCACCGACGAAGGGCGGGGCCTGGACGCCGAAGCCATCGGCCAGTGGTGCAAGCAACTGGCGGTGCTGGTCAAAGAGGGCCGCGAGGTCATCATGGTCAGCAGTGGCGCCATCGCCGAAGGCATGAAACGCCTGGGCTGGCTGACCCGGCCCCACGCCATCCACGAACTGCAGGCCGCTGCCGCCGTGGGCCAGATGGGTCTGGTGCAGGTGTATGAGACCGAGCTGCGCAAAAACGGCATTGGCAGCGCCCAAGTGCTGCTGACCCACGGTGATCTGGCCGACCGCGAGCGTTACCTCAACGCCCGCTCCACCCTGCTGACCCTGCTGCAACTGGGGGTGGTGCCGGTGATCAACGAAAACGACACCGTGGTGACCGACGAGATCAAGTTCGGTGACAACGACACCCTCGGCGCCTTGGTCGCCAACCTGGTCGAAGCAGACGCCCTGGTGATCCTGACGGACCAAAAAGGCCTGTACAGCGCTGACCCACGCAAAGACCCCAGCGCGACCTTTGTCCATCAAGCCCAGGCTGGCGATCCCGCCTTGGAATTGATGGCGGGGGGCGCTGGCTCCAGCATTGGCAAGGGCGGCATGATCACCAAAATCTTGGCGGCCAAGCGGGCCGCCGGCTCGGGCGCATCCACTGTGATCGCTTGGGGCCGTGAGCCTGACGCTTTGCTGAGACTAGCGGCTGGCGAGCCCATCGGCACGCTGCTGCTGGCTCAGACTGCCAAGAACCAAGCCCGCAAACAATGGATGGCTGACCATTTGCAACTGCGCGGCTCCGTGACGGTAGATGCCGGCGCGGCCATCAAATTGCGTGACGAAGGCAAGAGCCTGTTGCCGATCGGCATGACGGCCGTTGTAGGTGAGTTTGCACGCGGTGACGTGATCGCCGTTCGTGACCCGGACGGCTTAGAGATTGCCCGAGGCTTGGCCAATTACTCGAGCGCCGAAGCCCGGTTGATCTGCCGCAAAGCATCCAGCGAGTTCGAGCGCCTGCTAGGCTACTTGGGCGAACCGGAGATGGTGCACCGGACCAACCTGGTGCTGTCCCGCTGAGCCACCCCTCTCCTGACAGCCCGGGCAAGCCTATCTCGCGGCTATCTTTCGGCTATCTTTCCGAGGTCGGTGCGCTGCCGGTCCATTCATTTTGCGGGTCCGGATCGAAGCTCGCCCCAGGGGGTAGCTCCATCCCCGCCGCGCCATAAGGCCCGCGCCCTTGAAAAGCCATCGCCGGCTGTGTAAATCCTGAATCCAACATTGGGGCACCATCTCGCGGCCGTGCCGCACCGCGCAAGTAGCGATTGCGGTGGTCCAACCGTTGGTCTTGCCGGCCGTCAAAGCGCGGCACGTAACGGGAGAGCTCGGTGAGCGCCATTTCATAGACGCCCCGCTTGAACTCGACCACCACGTCCAGCGGCACCCAATACTCGTTCCAGCGCCATGCATCGAACTCGGGGTGATCGGTCGCGCGCAGGTTCAGGTTCCAGTCGTGACCGACCAGTTGCAGCAAAAACCAGATTTGCTTTTGACCTTTGTAATGTCCGCGCGCATCACGCCGGATGAACCGGTCTGGCACCTCATAGCGCAACCAGTCCCGGGTCCGGGCAAGCACCTGCACATGTTGCGGCAGAAGCCCCACCTCCTCGTGCAGTTCCCGGAACATGGCTTGCTCGGGGTTTTCGCCCCGGTCGATGCCGCCCTGAGGGAACTGCCAAGAGTGGGTGCGTATGCGCTTGCCCCAAAATACCTGACTCTTCTGGTTGAGCAAGATGATGCCGACGTTGGGCCTGAAGCCATCGCGGTCGAGCATAATCAAACCTCAAATTTTTTAAACTGAGCCCATTATGCACAGCCCAGGCGCGAGCGCCAAGTGCACCGCCGGGCTTGCGTTTCCCACTCCCCAGATTCCATAAAAAGCACCTTCACGCATGAAAGCTTCGCAGTTCCTCATCTCGACCCTCAAGGAAGCGCCCGCGGACGCTGAAGTCGTCAGCCACCAGCTCATGACACGTGCCGGCATGATCAAAAAACTGGGCGCTGGCATCTACAACTACATGCCCATGGGCCTGCGCGTGATCCGCAAGGTCGAGGCCATCGTGCGTGAAGAAATGAACCGCGCCGGCGCCATTGAGCTGAGCATGCCCGTCGTTCAACCTGCAGAGCTTTGGCAAGAAACCGGCCGCTTTGAAAAAATGGGCCCCGAGTTGTTGCGCATCCAGGACCGGCACGGCCGCGATTTCGTGGTGCAGCCCACCAGCGAAGAAGTCATCACCGACATCGTCCGCCAAGATGTGCGCAGCTACAAGCAGCTGCCCAAAAACCTCTACCAAATACAGACCAAGTTCCGCGACGAACGCCGGCCGCGCTTTGGCCTGATGCGCGGGCGTGAGTTCATCATGAAAGACGCCTACAGCTTTGACCGCGACATGCCAGCCGCCAAGGCCAGCTACCAGGTCATGGCGCAGGCGTACCGCAAGATTTTTGACCGCTTTGGCTTGCGCTACCGCGCCGTGGCCGCAGACAGCGGCGCCATTGGCGGCGACTTGAGCGAAGAGTTCCAGGTGATCGCTGCTACGGGCGAAGACGCCATCGTCTACTGCCCAGGCAGTGACTACGCGGCCAACATGGAAAAAGCCGAAGCATTGCCGCCCAGCACGCCACGCGCCACCGCCAGCCAGGCCCTGGCCAAAACGCCCACCCCCGGCAAGAGTACTTGCGCCGACGTAGCGGAACTGCTGGCCTTGCCACTGCAGCGCACCGTCAAATCCTTGGTGCTGGCCACGGACCAGACCGACGAAGCCGGCAAAGTCGTCAAGACGCAAGTCTGGTTGCTGCTGCTGCGCGGCGACCATGACATGAATGAAGTCAAGGTCGGCAAAGTGCCTGGCCTGGAAGGCTTTCGCTTTGCGACCTTGGCTGAAATCGAAGACCACTTCGCCTGCAAGCCCGGCTACCTTGGCCCGCTGAACCTGCAAAAGCCGGTCAAGCTGGTGGTGGACCGTGAAGTAGCGGTCATGGCCGATTGGGTTTGCGGCGCCAACGAGTTGGACCACCACCTCACCGGCGTGAACTGGGGCCGCGATTTGCCAGAACCCGAGCTGATTGCCGACCTGCGCAACGTGGTACCCGGTGACCTGTCGCCCGACGGCCAGGGACCGCTGGCAATTGAGCGCGGCATTGAAGTCGGCCATGTGTTCTACCTGGGCACCAAATACAGCCGCGCCATGAACGCCACGTTCCTGGGCGAGGACGGCAAACCGCAGTTCTTGGAGATGGGTTGCTACGGCATTGGCATCACACGCCTGCCGGCCGCCGCGATTGAACAAAACCACGACGAGCGCGGCATCATCTGGCCCGACGCCATTGCGCCTTTCACCGTGGTGCTCTGCCCCATCAGCCCCGACCGCTTTCCCGAGGTGCAAGCGGCCGCTCAGGCCTTGTATGACGGCTTGATGGCCGCTGGGGTGGACGTGATCCTGGACGACCGGGGCGAGCGCCCCGGCGCCATGTTCGCCGACTGGGAACTGATCGGCGTGCCGCACCGTGTAACGATTGGTGACCGCGGCCTCAAAGAAGGCCATGTGGAATACCAGCACCGCCGAGACAGCGCCGCCAGCAAAGTAAACGCTGCAGAGGTATTGGCTTTCTTGAAAGAAAAACTGGCCGCCTGAGGCCAATTCCGAGCCAAGGTCTGGGAGCCTCACGTGCGCTTGCCGAGCATGAATCGCAGACACTGCTTACAGCAAGCCTTGGCCAGCAGCGGCTGGCTTTGGCTGGGCCCAGCCTGGGCCGGTCGGCAAGTCGAAGAGCCGTTGATCGATTCAGTGCGCGCCGCATTGAGCACTGCCGTTGCCGGCCAAGCTCCGTTGGCGCCGGTGTTTGCTGATGCGGCCGCCGAGAAAAATTACCAAGCCTGGCGCGCCAGCATTAGCGAACGCCTGGCCCGCCCATTGCCCCAGGCGCAGATACGCCAAGAATTCCTGCAAGCCGTTTGGTACGAGGCCAAGCGTGCTGGCCTGGACGTGGCCTTGGTGCTGGGCCTGATTCAGATCGAGAGCAACTTCCGCAAATTTGCGGTCAGCTCCGCCGGAGCGCGCGGCTACATGCAAGTCATGCCTTTTTGGACGCGTCTGATTGGCGACGGCGACGCCAGCAAGCTCTTCGATTTGCAGACCAACCTGCGCTTTGGATGCGTGATTTTGAGGCACTACCTGGACTTGGAGCGCGGGGATGTGTTCATGGCTTTAGGCCGGTACAACGGCTCGCGCGGCCAAGCCGCTTATCCAGACGCGGTGGTGGGCGCCAGCAAACGCTGGACCTTCAACAACTGAGCGGCGAGTCAGCCGCTGTGCGTCGCGCCCGCAAAGGCGCGCTCTGCCGCAAACCATTGCAGCACCGGCACGGTACCGGGCAACACGGGTTGCACCTGCACCGGCAAGGCTTGCCAGGCAAAGGACTGGCCTTCACGCATTTGCAGCTCGCCCGTCCAGTCAAAGACCTGGCAAAAGTTCAGCCGAACCAGCGCGTGCGGATAGTCCACCAGCTCGACACGCCAAGGATGCACTGCGCCGATGGTGATGCCAATTTCCTCTTGCAGTTCACGCCGCAGGGCTTGCTCGACGCTTTCACCGGCTTCAAGCTTGCCGCCTGGAAATTCCCAATAGCCTTCGTAGACCTTGCCCGGTGGCCGAGAGGTCAATAAAAACTCGCCGTTCGGCTTGAGCAAAACGCCCACGGCCACCTCGACCTGCGGCCGGTCCGCACCGCCTTCGCGTCTGCGCTCACCGTCAGCCACGAGCACGCGTTGGGTCATGCAGACGCCGCAGGCAGCGCGTGCTGGCCTGCATAGTCGCGAGCGAACTGATACGCCACCCGGCCACTGCGCGAACCGCGCTCCAAGGCCCAAACCAAGGACGCGGGTTTCGCAGCGTCAATCTCGGCGGCAGGCACACCAAAAGAGGCCAGCCACTGCGCCACGATGGTTAGGTACTCGTCTTGGCTGAAAGGGTAGAAACTGACCCACAAGCCAAAGCGCTCAGACAGCGAAATCTTTTCTTCCACCACTTCGCCGGGATGCACCTCACCGTCTTCGCTGTGCGTGTAGGTCAGGTTTTCCGTCATGTACTCGGGCAGCAAATGGCGGCGGTTGCTGGTGGCGTAGATCAGTACATTGGGTGTTGCTGCCGCAACCGAACCGTCCAAAATGGACTTGAGTGCCTTGTAGCCAGACTCGCCTTCTTCAAAGCTGAGGTCATCACAAAAGATGATGAACTTCTCGGGAAGGCCAAACACCAAATCCACGATGTCCGGCAAGTCGATCAGGTCGGCTTTGTCGACTTCGATCAGCCGCAAACCGCGCGGTGCAAATTCATTCAGGCAAGCCTTGATAAGAGACGACTTGCCCGTGCCGCGCGAGCCGGTCAGCAGCACATGGTTGGCGGGCTGGCCACTGACGAACTGCTCGGTGTTGCGGCGGATTTTTTCCTTTTGCCCGTCGATCTCTTGCAGGTCCGAGAGACTCATGCTGCCCAGGTGCCGCACGGGCTCCAAGGTACCGTGGCCCGAGCTGCGCTTGCGGTAGCGGTAAGCCACGGAGGCCGACCAATCAGGGGCAGACAGCGGCTGCGGCAGCACAGACTCAATGCGGTTGATCAGCGATTCGACACGGCCCATCAGGCTTTCAATAGCAGCATTCATGGGTTTTCAGCTTCTGTAGTCGGCGTTGATCTTGACGTAGTCGTAAGACAGATCACAGGTCCAGACGGTCTGGCTGGCCTGGCCGCGGCCCAGCAGCACACGCACCGTGATCTCGCTTTGCTTCATCACGCGCTGGCCGTCGGCTTCGGCGTAGCCCAGATGGCGGCCGCCTTGTTTGGCCACCAGGACGTCGTCCAAATACAGGTCGATGCCTGTCTGGTCGAGGTCCGCAATGCCGGCATAGCCCACTGCTGCCAAGATGCGGCCCAGGTTGGGGTCGCTGGCAAAGAACGCGGTCTTGACCAAGGGCGAATGCGCGATCGCATAGGCCACTTGGCGGCACTCGGCGTCGTTGCGGCCTTGCTCCACCTGGACGGTGATGAACTTGGTGGCGCCTTCGCCGTCGCGCACGATGGCCTGGGCCAGTTGCCGCGCAATGCCCAGCATGGCGGCGCGCAGGGTTTGGCCCTCGGCGCTGTCCCAGGAGGTGATGGGCGCATGCGCAGCGCGGTTCGTGGCGACCACCACAAAGGAATCGTTGGTCGAGGTGTCGCCGTCAACCGTGACCCGGTTGAACGAGCCTTCGGCCAGCTCATGCGCCAAGCTGGCCATCAGGCTCTGCGACACGCAGGCATCCGTCGCCAAAAAACCGAGCATGGTCGCCATGTTGGGCCGGATCATGCCCGCGCCTTTGCTGATGCCGGTCACCGTCACCGTGGTGCCGCCCAGCGCCACGCGCACCGAGAATGCCTTGGGCACCGTGTCGGTGGTCATGATGGCTTCGGCCGCGTTGGCCCAGTTGTCTTCTTTCGCGTCAGCCAGCGCCTCCGGCAAACCCGCGGCGATGCGCTCATGCGGCAGCGGCTCCATGATCACGCCGGTGGAAAAAGGCAGGATCTGCTCGGGTGCCAAATTGAGCTGCTGGGCCAGCGCAATGCAGCTGGCGCGCGCGCGCATCAACCCATCCGCACCGGTGCCAGCATTGGCATTGCCGGTGTTGATCACCATGGCACGAATGCCGTGGCTGGCCCCGCCATTGAGCGCCAAATGGTCGCGGCAGACTTGCACTGGCGCCGCACAAAAGCGGTTTTGCGTGAACACCGCGCCGACCGAGGCGCCCTCGTCCAGCAGCAACACGGCCAAGTCTTTACGGCCCGCCTTGCGGATGCCCGCCTGGGCAATGCCCCAGCGCAGGCCGGGCACCGGGAACAGGTTGGCAGCTGGGGTGGCGACAAAGTTCACGGGCATGGCGCGTCTTTCTTTAGGCCAGCTGGCCGTGGCACTGTTTGTATTTCTTACCGGAACCGCAAGGGCAAGGGTCGTTGCGGCCCACGCGGGGCACGTCAGCGGCCTGCTGGTCCAGGAAGGCCTGGAACTGCGCCGCCTGCTCGCTGGTGACTTGCGCATTGCCTGATTCGTCCGGCGCCGAGTAGGTGACGTTGGCGATGTTCTCACCGCGGTTTTCGATGGCGTCGGCGGCTTGCTCCAACTGGTCGGCAGACTGCACCTTGACCGTCATCAGCAGGCGCGTGACTTCATTTTTGACGCTGTCCAGCAACTGGCCAAACAGCTCGAAGGCTTCGCGCTTGTATTCCTGCTTGGGCTGCTTTTGGGCATAGCCGCGCAGGTGAATGCCCTGGCGCAGGTAGTCCAGCGCGCTCAGGTGCTCACGCCAATGCGTGTCGATGCTTTGCAGCAAGACCATGCGTTCGAACTGCACAAAGTTTTCTTCGCCAATGGTTTGCACCTTGGCCTCAAACGCCGCGTGGGCTGCCGCCAGCACTTGTTCGACGATGTCCTCATCGGTGATGGCTGCAGCACCGGCCAACGTTTCTTGCAAAGGCAACTCAATCTGCCAGTCGTCGCGCAAGGCCTTTTCCAAGGCGGGCAGGTCCCACTGCTCTTCCACGCTTTCAACGGGAACGTATTGGCGCGTCAGGTCAGTAAAGCAACCTTCACGCAGGGACTTGATCTGGCCCTGCAGGCTGGCCGCATCCATGATGTCGTTGCGCTGCTGGTAGATCACCTTGCGCTGGTCGTTGGACACGTCGTCGTATTCCAGCAATTGCTTGCGCATGTCGAAGTTGCGCGCCTCGACCTTGCGCTGCGCCGACTCGATGCTGCGGGTGACGATGCCGGCCTCGATCGCCTCGCCTTCCGGCATCTTGAGCCGGTCCATGATGGCCTTCACGCGATCGCCCGCAAAAATGCGCATCAGCGGATCGTCCAGGCTCAGGTAAAAACGCGACGAGCCTGGGTCACCCTGCCGGCCCGAGCGGCCACGCAACTGGTTGTCAATGCGGCGCGACTCATGACGCTCGGTGGCAATGATGCGCAAGCCGCCCAGGGCCTTGATCTCTTCGTGGTCCTGCTTCCATTGCGCGCGCAGCGCCGTGATTTGCGTTTGCTTGGCGGCTTCGTCCAGAGACTCGTCGGTCTCAATGGCCTCGATGCTTTTTTCAACATTGCCGCCCAGCACAATGTCGGTGCCGCGGCCAGCCATGTTGGTGGCGATGGTGATCATGCCGCGGCGGCCGGCCTGGGCCACGATCTCTGCTTCACGGGCATGCTGCTTGGCGTTGAGCACCTGATGCGGCAGCTGGGCCTGGATCAACAGCTGGTCGATGATTTCCGAGTTTTCAATCGACGTGGTGCCCACCAGCACGGGCTGGCCGCGCTCGTGACATTCGCGAATGTCCTGGATGGCGGCGTCGTATTTTTCTTTGGTCGTCTTATAAACACGGTCGAGCTGATCCTCGCGCCGGCTGGGCCGGTTGGGCGGGATGACCGTGGTTTCCAGACCGTAGATTTCCTGGAACTCAAAGGCTTCGGTGTCGGCCGTGCCGGTCATGCCCGACAGCTTGCCGTACAGGCGGAAATAGTTTTGGAAGGTGATGGACGCCAGGGTCTGATTTTCAGCCTGGATCTCCACGCCTTCCTTGGCTTCAACCGCTTGGTGCAGGCCGTCGCTCCAACGGCGGCCTGACATCAGGCGGCCGGTGAATTCGTCAACGATCACGACTTCACCGCCCTGCACCACATAGTGTTGGTCGCGGTGGTAAATGTGCTTGGCGCGCAAAGCCGCATACAGGTGGTGAACCAGCGTGATGTTGGCCGGGTCGTACAGCGTAGAGCCTTCAGGGATCAGGCCCATGCTGGCCAGGATTTTTTCAGCGTTCTCGTGGCCCTGCTCGGTCAGGAACACCTGGTGGCTTTTCTCGTCGATCGTGAAGTCACCCGGGGTGATGATGCCTTCGCCGGTACGCGGATCAGCCTCGCCTTCCTGGCGCGTCATCATGGGCACCACCTGGTTCATGGCCAGGTACATCTGCGTGTGATCCTCGGCCTGGCCGCTGATGATCAGTGGTGTGCGCGCCTCGTCGATCAGGATGGAGTCCACCTCGTCAACGATGGCGAAGTTCAGCCCGCGTTGCACGCGGTCAGCCACCTCGTAGACCATGTTGTCGCGCAAGTAGTCAAAGCCGTATTCGTTGTTGGTGCCGTAGGTGATGTCCGCGCGGTAGGCTTGCTGCTTTTCTTCACGCGTCATCTGCGGCAGGTTGATGCCGACCGTCAAGCCCAGGAAGTTGTAGAGCTTGCCCATCCAGCGCGCGTCGCGGTTGGCCAGGTAATCGTTGACGGTGACCACGTGCACGCCCTTGCCGGACAAGGCGTTGAGGTACACCGGCAGGGTAGCGGTCAGGGTCTTGCCTTCGCCCGTGCCCATCTCGGAAATCTTGCCGTTGTGCAAGGCCATGCCACCCAGCATCTGCACGTCGAAGTGGCGCATCTTCATGGCGCGCTTGCTGCCTTCGCGAACGACCGCAAAGGCTTCGGCCAAGATCGCGTCCAGCGTTTCACCGGCTGCGACGCGTTCCTTGAAGGATTGGGTCTTGCCGCGCAACTCGTCGTCGCTCAACTTCTCGAAGACCGGCTCGAAGGCATTGATCTGGTCAATGGTCTTGCGATAGGTTTTCAGCAAGCGATCGTTGCGGCTGCCGAAGATTTTTGTCAGGAAATTGGATGCCATAAATGAAGGGGCCGCAGTCGCCAGCAATAGCGGGCAACACGGCCAAAATCCCTTGTAGATTGAGAACTTGGCGAGACAGCGAGTGAATCGGCGCTGAGACTGGCGCCTGACGGCAGCCTGCTTGCGCAAACCCCTGATTTTAGCCGGGCCAGCATCCGCTGCTAACCGAAGGAGGACCCTGTCAGTAATCCACAGCACTGGGCTGGCGCGACATCAAGGAATTGCAGCTGAAGGCAACGTCCTGCCCAAAGCCGTACCATCCGCAGCGTCCGCTCAAGAAAGCCCCTGATAATCTGCCCACCTTGAACCGCCCAGCTTTCACTCCGCGCAGTCCGGCCGCCCTGAGCCTCAGCCAGGCCCTGGACAACTCGCCTTCCTTGGCGCGACTGGCCGCCATCAGCGACCAGTCCAACGCCATGCTCAAGTCTGTACAAGACGTGCTGCCCGCAGCGCTGCGGCCCAGCATCAAAGCCGGACCGCTGGAAGAAGGTAGCTGGTGCCTGCTGGTCCAAGGTAACGCGGCCGCCGCCAAGCTGCGTCAGTTGCTGCCGCGCTTGCAAATGCAACTCGACGCGCAAGGCTGGGTGGTCAGCACCATACGGCTGAAAGTGCTCAGCGTCTGAACCGGCTTGGGCCAGAGCTGGTGCTTGGCTCGGCGTTGACCCGGAAAGCGGCCTGACCTAAGACCTTGGAAGACCTAGACACTGTTGTCAGCGTTCGGGCTGGATGTTGTATTGCGGCAGCATTTTTTTCCAACTCTCATAGTTCTTGCGCATGCGCGGCAACAGAGCGTCGCCCGTTAAAAAGGCGGGCTCAAAACCGGCGGCAATGATTTGCTGGCGGACCTGGGGTTGGGCAACCACCCAGTCGAGCGCTGCGGTGATCTTGGTCGCCAAGGGCTGCGGCATGCCGCGCGGCCCGAAGACCCCGTACCAGCCTACAACAGACGGCAAGTCACCCAACCCAATATCGCGGGCAACGGGCAACTGCGGCAACACCTGGCTGGCCTCATCGGCCATCAAGGCGTAGGCTTTGATCTGCTTTTGCTTCACCCGATTCACGGCCGACGGCAGGTCCACGAACATCACCTGCACCTCGCCACTCATGAGGGCGGTGGCCGCTTCAGGGCTGGATTTATAGGGGACCACGGTCAATTGCGACTGGGTCGCCTGCCCCAAGGCTTCGCACAACACGCGGCCGTTGGCATTGGCCGCTGCACAAAAAGTCTTGCCCGAGTTTTTCTTGAGGTAGGCGATCAGCTCGGGGCCGGTGCTGGGTTCCAACGCCGGACCGGACGATAAAGTAAAGCCTGTCGTCGCCACCTGACCAATTCGGGTGAAATCGGTGAAGGGGTCGTAAGGCACATTGGCCAACAAACCGGCCGGCGCGGCCACCAGCCCCGAGTTGGTCCCCAGCAGCAAGGTGTAGCCGTCTGGCGCTGCCTTGGACACTTGCGACGAGGCTATCACCGAATAAGCGCCCGGCCGGTTGTCGATGATCACCTGCTGCCCTAGCCGTTGGGCCAGCGGGGCGGCAATCACCCGTCCCAGCGTGTCGGTCGCGCTGCCAGCAGCGAAACCTATGACCAGCCGAATTGGTTTGCTCGGGTAGTCTGTCTGAGCCTGCGCGTTGACTGCAGGGCTCAGTAAAGTGCTCGCTGCGAACACGGCGGCGGGCAGGCCCGCGCAGAGATGGTGCCAGCTTTGTTTCAATGACATCTTTGTCTCCTGTGGTTTTTTTATGAAGTTCAGCATGTCTGATGCACCCGCCGCAAAACACTGGCTGAACTGGGCAAATCATATCGGCCGTCAAACTCGACCATCCAGCCGAGCACGTGCACAAGAAACAAGCAGTATCGAACGGCCAAAAAAAAGCCACCGGGAGGTTCCTGGTGGCTTTGGCGCTGTGCCTGGTGCCGGCTATCGGATTCGAACTGATGACCTACCGCTTACAAGGCGGTTGCTCTACCAACTGAGCTAAGCCGGCGAAAACGGAATTCTACTTCACGCGTTTCAAGGAAGGCCGCGTGCCCTGCGGTGGTTGAGGCGGTTTGGGCGGCTCAGGGGACTCTTGTTCGACCGAAGGTGTGGCCGACTCGGGAACCAGTTGCACCACCTTGGTCTCGCTGGATCGGCTGCCTTCTGAACCTGGCGCCAAGGCCAGCGCAGACCCGGTAGCCGCCGCTGCGCTGTTGCTGGCCGCTGGCGCCGCCACATTGGGGCCAGCCGTGGACACGACGGGCGATGGGAACGCCATGCCTTGACCGTTTTCACGGGCATAAATCGCAATCACGCGGCCGATGGGCACCACAATTTCGCGCGCGCTGCCGGCAAAGCGGGCTTTGAATTCGATGAATTCATTGCCCAGTTTGAGCGAGCTGGTGGCGTCGAAGCTGATGTTCAGAACAATCTCGTTGTTCTTTACATACTCGCGTGGCACCTGCACCGTCTCGTCCACCAGCACCGCCACATAAGGCGTGAGCGAGTTGTCGCAGCACCAGTCATACAGCGCTCGTATGAGATACGGGCGCGTCGAGGTGGAGTCCAGCGCGTTCATGAAATCAGCCACGGCGAGTCCGCAATTACTTGCGCATCACTTTCTCGGAAGGCGTGAGCGCTTCAATGTAGGCGGGTCGCGAAAAAATACGCTCGGCGTACTTCAGCAGCGGGGCGGCATTTTTCGACAGGTCAATGCCGTAGTAATCCAGGCGCCAGAGCAGCGGCGCAATGGCCACGTCCAACATGGAGAAGCTTTCGCCCAACATGAATTTGTTCTTCAAGAACACGGGAGCGAGTTGGGTCAAGCGGTCGCGGATGTGCGCACGGGCTTTTTCCAATGCCTTGTCATTGCCCTTGGTCGCACGCGACTCCAGCGTGCTGACGTGCACAAACAGCTCTTTCTCAAAGTTGAGCAAGAAGAGTCGAACGCGGGCGCGGTCCACCGGGTCGCCCGGCATGAGCTGTGGGTGCGGAAAGCGCTCGTCGATGTACTCGTTGATGATGTTCGACTCGTACAGGATCAGGTCGCGCTCAACCAAAATAGGCACTTGCCCATAAGGGTTCATGACGTTGATGTCTTCGGGCTTGTTGTACAGGTCAACGTCGCGAATTTCGAAGTCCATGCCTTTTTCAAACAGCACAAAGCGGCAACGGTGCGAAAAGGGGCAGGTCGTACCTGAGTAAAGGACCATCATGGTGGGGAACTCCTAGAAACAAAAGAGTGGAAGACCACAAGGTGAGCCACCTGGGTCTGCCACTCCAAAAGGCCGGGACAAAAATGCCCGGCAAAGATAAATTACTTAACGTCTTTCCAATAGGAAGCATTCAAACGCCAGGCCACGACGGTGAACAGGCCCAGGAACAACAGGACCCAGACACCGATGCGCACACGGGTGTTTTGTGCCGGCTCGCTCATCCACTGCAAGTAGCCCACCAAGTCGGCGATGGCTTCGTCGTATTGGTTCGGCGTCATGGTGCCCGGCGACACTTGGTTCCAACCCTTGAAGACTTTGACTTCATGGCCATGGCTGGTTTCACTGGCGAACACGGGTTCACGCACGCCCTGCATTTCCCACAAGACGTTGGGCATCGCGACATTCGGGAAAGCCAGATTGTTCCAACCCGTGGCTTTGGTGTCGTCGCGGTAGTAGGTGCGCAAGTAGGTGTACAGGTAATCCGCACCGGTGCCGCCGGCGCCAGAGCGCGAACGGGCAATCACGGTCAAGTCAGGGGGTGTACCGCCAAACCAGGCCTTGGCCTGCTTGGGGTCAATCGCCGCTTTCATGGTCTCGCCCACCTTGTCGGTGGTGAACAACAGGTTGTCCTTGATCTGCCCATCGGTCAGGCCAATGTCCTTGAGCCGGTTGTAGCGCATGAAGGCTGCCGAGTGGCAGTTCAGGCAGTAATTGACGAAGAGCTTGGCGCCGTTTTGCAGAGAGCCCAGGTCGTTGGTGCGGTTAGGTGCCTTGTCCCAGGCGATGCCTTCGGAGGCGGCCTGCACACCGCTTACCAGCGCCAGCGACGCGATCAATCCCAGAGCCAGTTGTTCGAGTTTTTTCATGGTCAAGATTCTCCAGCTCAGTGGGCGGCAAAAGTCACGCGGTCAGGCACGCGCTTGAAGGTGCCCAGTCGGCTCCACCATGGCATCAGCAGGAAGAAGCCAAAGTAGAACAAGGTGCCCACTTGCGATACACGCTCGTTGATGAGTGATGGCGGCTTGATGCCCAGGTAGCCCAGCACAATGAAATTGATCACAAAAGCAGCGTAAAGGTATTTGTGCCAGTCAGGACGGTAGCGAATCGACTTGACTTCGCTGTGGTCCAGCCAAGGCAGGAAGAACAAGATGATGACGGCACCACCCATGACCACGACGCCCCAGAACTTGGGGTCCCAGATCAACATCAGCCCGACCAGCACCAGGGCGCCGCCGGCCACGGCAATCTTGATCAGCGAACCCACGCGAGCCTTGAGAACCGTCCAGCCAGCAGCTGCCAGCACGCACAGCACAAAGGCGTACATCATCTGGCCGGTCACGGCACGCAGCATGGAATAAAACGGCGTGAAGTACCAGACTGGGGCAATGTGCGACGGGGTCTTCAGCGAGTCGGCCGGGATGAAGTTGTTGTACTCCAGGAAGTAGCCGCCCGCTTCAGGTGCGAAGAAGATGATGGCCGAGAAGATCATCAAGAACACGCTGACGGCAAAAATGTCATGCACCGTGTAGTAGGGGTGAAAAGGAATGCCGTCGAGCGGTTTGCCACTGGCGTCCTTGGTGGCCTTGATCTCAACGCCATCCGGGTTGTTGGAGCCAACTTCGTGCAGGGCAATGATGTGCGCCACGACCAGTCCCAGCAGTACCAAGGGCACCGCGATCACATGGAAAGCAAAAAAGCGGTTCAGCGTGGCGTCGCCAACAACATAATCGCCGCGGATCAGCAGGGCCAGATCAGGACCGATGAAGGGGATGGCAGCGAACAGGTTAACGATCACCTGGGCGCCCCAGTAGCTCATCTGGCCCCATGGCAGCAGATAGCCCATGAAGGCTTCTGCCATCAGCGCCAGAAAAATCGCGCAGCCGAAAATCCAAATCAATTCGCGCGGCTTGCGGTAGCTGCCGTACATCAGGCCACGGAACATGTGCAGGTAGACCACGATGAAAAACGCGCTGGCACCGGTGGAATGCATGTAGCGGATCAGCCAGCCCCAAGGCACGTCGCGCATGATGTATTCGACCGAGCCGAACGCCAAAGCCGCGTCGGGCTTGTAGTTCATGGTCAGGAAGATGCCCGTGACGATCTGGATGACCAGCACCAGCAAGGCCAAGGAGCCAAAAATATAAAAGAAGTTGAAGTTCTTGGGCGCGTAGTACTCGCCAATGTGCTCGTTGTAGAGCTTGCTGGCGGGGAAACGGTTGTCTACCCAATTCAGCAACTTGGCAGCTGCGGGTGCATCAGGGGATATTTCTTTGTATTGAGCCATAACAGTTCCTACTTTTCAGTGATGGACCCGCCGCGCGCCAGCGCTGGACACGGGTCCTGACAAGCTTCAGGCCTTTTTATCTTCGCCAATCACCAGGCGGGACTCGGACAGGTACATGTGCGGCGGCACTTCCAGGTTATCGGGCGCGGGCTTGTTCTTGAACACACGACCGGCCATGTCAAAGGTGGAGCCATGGCAAGGGCACAGGAAACCGCCGTGCCAGTCATCTGGCAGCGAAGGTTGGGCACCGGTCTGGAACTTGTCCACGGGGGAGCAGCCCAAGTGAGAGCAAATACCGACGGCCACCATGACTTCAGGCTTGATGGAGCGATTCGCATTGCGTGCGTAAGCAGGCGTGAGTTCGTCGGGCTTGCGCTCGGACTTGGGGTCAGCCAACTGGCTGTCGTTCTGGCTCAGGCCAGCCAACTGCTCGGGCGTGCGCTTGATGATCCAGACCGGCTTGCCGCGCCATTCCACAGTCAGCTTCTCGCCCGGCTTGATCCCGGAAATATCCACCTCGACAGCAGCACCGGCGGCCTTGGCACGCTCGGAGGGCTGGAAGGTGCTGACGAAAGGAACCGCGACTGCGGCAACACCGGCACCACCCATGGCACAGGTCGTCAGCATCCAGTTTCTTTTTTGTTGGTCGACAGCTGCGCCCGCAGAGGGGGCAACGCTTACATTAACGCTTGCTTGGGTCATGAGATTCCTTCAAGAACTCGCTTGAAAAAGGCTTACTGGGGTCAACCCGGCATTGTAGCGGAGCCGAATACTGCTTTTTTTCCGCGCTTAATCAGACGGCGGCAAGTGGCGCGATCTGCTGAGGGCTTTAAGACCCAGCCGCAGAAATAAACTAAAAACCAGCCATGTTAGAGTTCATAAGTTCTAAAAAATAAGGCGAAAAGCCTTCAATACCCCTAAAAGGATAGTTCTTATGAGCATGGCAAAAGAATTCCGAGAGTTCGCTCTCAAAGGCAACGTGGTCGACCTCGCGGTCGGCGTGATCATTGGCGCGGCCTTCGGCAAACTGGTGGACTCCATCGTCGCCGACCTGATCATGCCGCTGGTGTCCGCACTGATCGGCAAACTTGATTTCTCCAGTTTGTTCTGGGTGCTGGGCAGCGTGCCGCCTGGCACAGCGATGACGCTGGATGCGCTGAAAAAAGCCGGTGTGCCCGTGTTTGCGTATGGGCAGTTCATCACGGTGTCGGTTAACTTCGTGATCCTGGCCTTCATCATTTTCATCATGGTCAAGCAGATCAACCGCCTCAAGCGCAATCAGCCCCCGGCTGAGCCTGTTGTCGCGGCGACCCCAGAAGATATTTCCCTACTGCGCGAAATTCGCGACAGCCTGAAAAAACGCGACTGAACGCTGCGACTTCAACCGGCCAACTGCCGCGCCATCGTGATAGCGGCCAGCAGGCTGGCCGGGTCGGCCCGACCGGTACCGGCGATATCAAACGCCGTGCCGTGGTCCGGGCTGGTGCGCAGCAGGGGCAGGCCCAGCGTCACGTTCACGCCCTGCTCCACGCCCAGGTATTTCACGGGGATCAAGCCTTGGTCGTGGTACATCGCCACCACCACGTCAAACTCGCGGGGCGCTGTACCTTTGGCCCTGGCCCGCATGAAGACGGTATCGGGCGCAAACGGCCCGTGCGCATCCAGCCCCTGGGCGCACGCGGCCGCCACAGCCGGCGCGATGATGTCCAACTCCTCACGGCCAAACAAGCCACCCTCGCCGGCGTGCGGGTTCAGGCCGGCCACGGCCATGCGCGGCGGCCTGCCCAGCGCTCGCAGCAAAGCGTGGTGCGTGATCTCGAGAGTCTGCCGCACTTGCTCAAAGCTCACGGCCTCGATGGCTTGGCGCAAAGACACATGAATGCTGACCAGCACCGTGCGCAAATCGGGGTTGGCCAGCATCATGCGCACGGGCAGCTCGTCGATGTGTTTTCCCATGAACTTTGCGGCCTCGGCCTGCAGCATTTCTGTGTGGCCGGGGAATTGGGACCAAACCCCACCCGCAGCCGACAAAGCCTCTTTGTGAATCGGCGCGGTCACCATGCCGATAGCTTGCCCGCCCAGCACGGCCTGAGCGGCTCGCACAATGCATTGCCCAGCCGCCCGGCCTGCCTCGGCACTGATACGGCCCCAGGGCGGGAGCTGAGGCAAGTCGCAACCCTGCCACACACCCAAGCAGCCGGGTGGCAGCTGATAGGCCTGGTCTAGGCTAGCCAGTTCCGCCACCGGCAGTGGCAGTTCACCCCCGGCGGACGCTGCGCTGGCCGCCCCGCGGCGCATGGCCGCCACGTCGCCAACCACCAGGCAGCCGGCCAACGCGTCTGGCGCTTGGGCATAGGCTTTGGCGATGATCTCGGGGCCGATCCCAGCGGGATCGCCCATGGTGATGAGGAGCGGAAGTGCCATGGGGTTCAAGCCGGGTTGTCGATGTCGATGAACTGATGCTGCAGGCCAAAGCGGGTGGCCAGGTGTGCAGCCACAGCGGACGCGCCGTAGCGCTCGGACGCATGGTGACCGCAAGCAATAAAAGGTACGCCCAACTCACGCGCATAGTGGGCTTGGGGCTCAGAAATCTCACCCGTGATGAAAGCATCGGCGCCAGCGGCCACCGCTGCTTCAAAATAGCTTTGCGCGCCGCCAGTGCACCACGCCACACGACGCACCGGCCGCTCGGCCGGCCCCACAAAGACCACCGGACGCTGCAAGGTGGACTGGACCAGCGCCGCCAAATCATCGGCTCGGGCAAACACAGCCCCATCTACAGACTCACCCAAAAACCCCAAACCATTTTCGCCAAAGCGACCAGCCTCGCCGTCCAGCGCAGCCAGCCCCAGCTGGCGACCGAGCTGCGCGTTGTTGCCCAGCTCTGCATGCGCATCCAGCGGCAAGTGGTAAGCGAACAAGTTGATGTCATGAGCCAGCAGCAGGGCCAGGCGCTGCTTCATCCAGCCGACCACGCGCCCGTCCTGTCCACGCCAAAACAGGCCGTGGTGGACCAAGATCGCATCGGCGCCTACATCTACAGCCGCCTGGATCAGGGCCAGGCTGGCGGTCACGCCCGACACCAGCCGCCGCACCTGGGCACGACCTTCAACTTGCAAGCCGTTGGGTCCGTAGTCCTTGAAGCGCTGAGGCTGCAACAACTCGTCCATGGCGCTGAGCAGCTCGGTCCGTGCCACCGACGAGGCGCTGGCATTTGACGGGTCTGAACTGGCGAGGTGAGGGTTCATGGGTATCCTTGAGGCTGGCACACAGTTGGGCAAATTATCGGGTGGTGGCTGAGGCCTCGGGTTTCTGAATGCCTTCCCCCTGAGCCGATGGCTCAATTGCTGGCCTGGTTTTTATTTTTCGGATGGACACTGACACCTCATGCGCAAATACTGGCTTGTTTTTTCCCAGACCGTGACCGTTTTGCTAGCGGCTTATTTCGTGGTCATCACACTCAAGCCGCAATGGCTGAGCGGACAGTACACCCCGGGCACGGTATCCGTGATTGAGGCGCCGCAAGGCGGCAGCGCCAAGGTTGCCGCGCCCGGCAGTCTGAGCGCAGCCGCCAAGGCCGCATCGGGGGCAGTGGTCAGTATCAACACCAGCAAGGCGGCCAGCCGCAACCCGAATGCACAAGACCCATGGTTTCGCTACTTTTTTGGGGATCAAACGCCGAGCGAGCCGCAGGTGGGCTTGGGCAGCGGCGTGATCGTCAGCCCCAACGGGTACATCCTGACCAACAACCATGTCGTGGAAGGCGCAGACGATATTGAAGTCAGCCTGAACGACTCGCGCAAAGCCCGCGCCAAAGTGATCGGCACCGACCCAGAAACCGATCTAGCGATCTTGAAGATAGAACTCGACAAATTGCCAGTGATCGTGCTGGGCAGCTCGGAAACCCTGGAGATTGGCGACCAGGTACTGGCCATTGGCAACCCGTTTGGCGTGGGCCAAACGGTGACCAGCGGGATTGTCAGCGCGCTGGGCCGAAACCAGCTGGGCATCAACGTATTTGAGAACTTTATCCAGACCGATGCTGCCATCAACCCCGGCAATTCAGGCGGTGCCCTCGTAGACACGCAGGGCCGCTTGCTGGGCATCAACACCGCCATTTACTCCCGCTCAGGTGGCTCCATGGGCATTGGTTTTGCCATTCCAGTGTCGACCGCCAGGCAAGTGCTCGACAGCATCATCATGGAAGGGCAAGTCACGCGCGGCTGGATCGGTGTGGAGCCGCAAGAGCTGAACACCGAATTGGCCGAGACCTTCAACCTCAAGATTAAAAATGGTGTGGTGATCACCGGTGTGCTGCAGAACGGCCCGGCGGCGACGGCAGGCATCCGGCCCGGCGACGTGGTGACCGCTGTGGCGGACAAAAAAGTGACGTCGGTGACGGAGTTGCTCAGCGCCGTAGCAGCGCTCAAGCCCGGTGTGCCTGTAGGATTGACCCTGCAACGCAAAGACAGTCAGGTGCACGTGACGGTCACGCCGGGTAAACGCCAGCGCCCTCGCCTGCCGCGCTGACGCTTAAGCGTTCTTTAAGAGCCTGCGGCCGAGTCGGCTTCGGCCTCGACAGGCGCTTTGGTGTGCTTGACGAAGAGCTGCGCGGCCACAATGCCGACCTCGTACAGACCACCGACTACGCCGAGCAACATGAGCATGGAGCCCGCGTCTGGCGGTGTGACGAGCGCCGTGCCCACAGCGGCAGCTACCCAGAAGTAGCCGCGGTATTCACGCAGCTGCGCCACGGTCAGCACATTCATGCGCACCAGCAGGATGACCGCAATCGGCACTTCAAACGCCAAGCCAAAAGCCAGGAACATGCCAATCACAAAGTTCAGGTATTCCTCAATGTCTGGCGCGGCAGTGATGGACTTGGGCGCAAAGCTCTGGATGAACTGAAAGACTTGCCCAAACACCACCAAGTAACAAAAAGCCACGCCGATAAAAAACAGTAGCGTGCTCGACACCACCAATGGCATGACCAGCTTTTTCTCGTGCGAATACAGCCCAGGCGCCACAAAAGCCCAGACCTGGTACAGCACGACCGGCAAGGCCAGCATGAAAGCAGCCATGAACAATATCTTGATGGGCACCACGAAAGGTGAAATCACGTTGGTGGCAATCAGGGTGGCGCCTTTGGGCAAGGTCGCCACCAGAGGGGCCGCCATCAGGTCATACAGCGCACCTGGGCCGGGGAATATCGCCAAAATTCCAGCCATGATGCCTACGGCGATGACCGCCTTGATCATGCGGTCACGCAGCTCCATGAGGTGCTGCACGAAAGGCTGCTCGGTTCCAGCCAACTCGTCAGGCTTGTCGTTTGGGGTATCACTCATAGGTCAGGGCTCAAAAGACGGGGCAGTGCCCGCGTGCGACCAATTGAACATGTCAAACATGTCGGCCGGGCTTGGGGCGAAAGCGGGCCACGCGGGCAGCACCCGACTGCGCCTTGGTGCGAATACCAGAGCGGGCCTTGAACCACTGGGGCGTCGCGCCCTGCTTGAGACGGAATTTTTTGCCGGGATGCCGGTACTCAGGGAAGCTGATCATGCCCGGCAGGTCTGCATTGGAAGAGTCCATGCTGGTGGTTTCCTGCCAATCCTTTTCGAACTCTCGTGCGCTGGTCTGGACCGACGTTTCTACGTCCCGGGCAGCGCTCTCAACCGTGTCTTTCATCTTTTTGAGCTCATCGAGCTCCATAGACCGGTTGACTTCATTTTTCACGTCGGCCACATAGCGCTGCGCCTTGCCGAGCAGGGCCCCGACGGTGCGGGCCACGCGCGGCAACTTCTCAGGGCCAATGACCACGAGCGCCACGGCGCCAATCAGCGCAATTTTGGAAATGCCGAGATCAATCACGGGGAAAGGGGCCGATCAAGCAAGCTGAACGGCCGTCAAGTGCAGGGCAATCGGTCAATCAGGACTTTTGGTGCGCTTGCACGTCGATGGTGGCTTTGTCAGCCGGCGCCGCCGTGCTGGCCGTCACCTGAGGCGAAGGCGTGGTGGACTCTTCAGCCGTGGGCTGCGTGCCACCGTCTTTCATGCCGTCTTTGAAGCCTTTGACCGCGCCGCCAAGGTCACCGCCGATGTTCTTGAGCTTTTTGGTGCCAAAGACCATGACCACGATCAGCAGAACAATCAGCCAATGCCAGATGGAAAACGAACCCATGTTTCTCTCCTGAATTTCTAAGCGGGCAAGCGCCCTTCACACCATGCGCCCGATTCTAAGGCGCTTATCAGCCATGGCCTGAGCTCCCGGCAGATGACCATCTTGCTGTCCGTCCTAAATGAGGGTCATCCTCAGAGAACAAGGTCTCACTGAACAAGGCCCTGAACAAGACCCTGAACAAGGCCACTGAAGCTTGTGGACCTCACCCGCGCAACCACGGACGCGGCCCGCCCATCACATGCCAGTGCAGATGGTGAATTTCTTGCCCGCCTTCGGCGCCGGTATTGGTCAAGATGCGGTAGCCCCCCTCGGGGTAGGGCCTGCAACCCTGCTCAATGGCCAGGCGCGGGGCCAGCGTCAGCATCCGGCCCAGCAAAGGCGCATGCTCGGGACCAACCTGGGCCATGGACGCGATATGCGCCTTGGGAACCACCAGGAAGTGAACCGGGGCCCAGGGCTGGATGTCGTGAAAGGCAAAGAGTTCTTCGTCCTCATAGACTTTGCGGCTGGGAATCTGGCCCGCAATGATTTTGCAGAAAAGGCACGAAGCCACGTGCGATGCGGATGCGTCATGGGTCATGGAAACAACCATCAAGTCGAAAAGGATGAGTCGGCCGCAGGCACTGCGGGCCAGCGGTTGGCGTTAAAGCGGAGCCAGCCCTTGATGCAACGGTACAAGTACCACAGCCAAATCACGGCGTAGGCCACCACGCCTGGAAAGACGAGCAACCACAGCGGCGAAGTCAGCACCAGCCAACCCAGCGTCCACCAGAAGGTGCTGATCATGTAGTGGTGGTGGGCCAGGTACAGCGCGTCGGTTTCGTCAGCCCGGCGGATGTAGTTGATGATCAGGGCGACCACCGCAAAGGTGCCGGCGCTGAACCAAGCCAGCGTGTGCAAGCCGTACAGAACCTGCATGAACAGCCTGTCGTTCGGCGTTTTGCCCAGGCGGTGAGTGTCCAAGCGTTGACCGGTCGAATGATCGTTCATGGCCTTATCTTTCAGCACTTTCCCGGGCCAGGGCCTTGCGCAGGGCTTTTTCCTCGATACCGCTGGTGCCTTCACGGCGCTCCAACTCGGCAATCACGTCTGCGGGCTTCAGGTCAAAGTGCGCGAGTGCAATCATGCTGTGAAACCACAGGTCGGCCACCTCGCCCACCAGCTTGTGGCGCAGCACATCGCTGGCTTGCCCGAGCGCCAGGTCTTTGGCGGCCATGACGGTCTCGGTGGCTTCTTCACCGATCTTCTTCAAAAAGGCGTCAGGGCCTTTGTCCAGCAGGCGCGCCACATAGCTCTGCGCCGGATCGCCCCCATTGGCGACTTTTCGGCTTTCAATCACAGCGGCCAGGCGGGCCAGGGAGTCGTTAGAGGTCATGGTTTTTTATAGATATGGTCGGGGTCTTTGAGCACCGGATCTGCAATCTGCCACTGGCCGTCCGCGTAGCGGTGATAAAAGCAGCTGTGGCGGCCGGTGTGACAGGCAATCGACGCGTCTGACTCGGCTTGGCCGAGCTGGGTGATTTTCAAGAGGATGACGTCGTTGTCGCAGTCCAGCCGAATCTCGTGCACGGTCTGCACATGGCCTGACTCTTCGCCTTTGCGCCAGAGGCGGTTACGCGAGCGGCTGAAGTACACCGCGCGACCGGAAGCTGCGGTTTCTGCCAAGGCAGCGCGGTCCATCCAGGCAAACATCAGCACGTCGCCGCTGGCCGCTTCTTGGGCAATCACAGGGATCAAGCCGCGCTCGTCCCATTTCACGTCGTCTAACCAGTTCATGGCGCTATTGTCGGCGATGCGCCGAGCCGAACTGCGCTTTAAAGCCGAACGGGAATGCCGCGCTCGGCCATGCGGCGTTTGGCCTGCTGGACGGTGTATTCGCCGTAGTGGAAGATGCTGGCGGCCAGCACCGCGTCAGCGCCGCCGAGCTGCACGCCATCGGCCAAATGGTCCAAATTGCCCACACCGCCAGAGGCAATCACGGGTACCCCCACCGCATCGCTGACCGCGCGGGTCAGCGCCAAATCAAAACCGGCCTTGGTGCCGTCGCGGTCCATGCTGGTCAGCAATATTTCGCCCGCGCCGCGCGCGGCCATCTCAGTGGCCCAGGCCACTGCGTCCAGGCTGGTATTTTTACGGCCGCCATGGCTGTAAACGTCCCAGCCCGGGCCGCGCTGGATCGCGTCTTCTTCGCTGCGGCGTTTGGCGTCAATAGCCACCACGATGCACTGCGCGCCGTACTTGGCGGAGGCGTCGCTGATGACTTGCGGATTGGCCAGCGCGGCCGAGTTGAAGCTGGTCTTGTCGGCACCGGCGTTGAGCAAGCGCCGCACGTCGTCCACCGTGCGCACGCCGCCGCCCACCGTCAAGGGAATGAAAACCTGCGATGCCACGGCTTCGATGATGTGCAAGATCAGGTCGCGCCCGTCGCTGGTGGCCGTGATGTCCAGGAAGGTCAGTTCGTCGGCGCCCTGCTCGTTGTAGCGCGCGGCAATTTCAACCGGGTCGCCCGCATCGCGCAACTCCAGGAAGTTGACGCCTTTGACAACCCGGCCGCCCGTCACGTCCAGGCAAGGAATGATTCGTTTGGCGAGCATGGTCGATCAGCCAGTCTAGGCGTTTAAGAACACAAAATTAAAAGAGCAGCAGAGTCGCAGCATTGGCAGCGACCTCAGCAGGCGAGCAGCAAAATGCGGCTCGTTAGCCGTTGAGCTCGTCCGCGCGAGCCTGCGCCAGGGCAAAGTCCAGGTCGCCGCTGTAGATGGAGCGGCCGCAGATGACCCCTTCAACGCCTTCTTCCTGCACGGCGCACAGGGCGTCGATGTCGGCCATGTTGGACAGGCCACCCGAGGCGATCACGGGAATGGTCAGGGCCTGGGCCAGGCGGACGGTGGCGTCGATGTTGATGCCGCTGAGCATGCCGTCGCGGCCAATGTCGGTGTAGATGATGGATTCCACGCCGTAGTCCTGGAATTTCTTGCCCAGGTCCACCACTTCGTGGCCGGTCAATTTACTCCAGCCGTCGGTGGCCACCTTGCCGTCTTTGGCGTCCAGGCCCACGATGATGTGGCCGCCAAAAGCGGTGCAGGCGTCTTGCAAAAAGCCGGGGTTTTTCACCGCCGCGGTACCGATGATGACGTAGCGCAGACCAGCATCCAGGTAGCGCTCGATGGTGTCCAGATCGCGGATGCCGCCACCGAGTTGCACGTCGATCTCGCTTCCGACCTCCAGCAATATCTTGCGAATGGCCGCTTCGTTCTTGGGCTTGCCGGCGAAAGCGCCGTTCAAGTCCACCAAGTGCAAGCGCCTGGCTCCCTTGTCCACCCAGGTGCGCGCCATGGCCGCCGGATCTTCGCCAAAGGTGGTCGATTGGTCCATGTCACCTTGTTTGAGGCGGACACAGTGACCGTCTTTCAGGTCAATTGCGGGAATGAGCAGCATGGTGAAGGGGAAAAGCCAAAAAGTAAAAAAGAAGGGGCAGTAAAAGAACGTTAGACGTCAATCGTGGCACGAAACGCAGCAGGCAGCCTCAGGGCTTCCACTGAAGGAAATTGCGGTACAGCGTCAAGCCGTGGTCCGCGCTTTTCTCAGGGTGGAACTGGGTGGCAAAAATATTATCCCGCGCCAAGGCAGCACTGAAGCGTCCGCCGTAATCGGCTTCGCCGGCGGTGTGGCGCACATCAGACGGCTTCGCGTAGTAACTGTGCACAAAGTAAAAATAGGCGCCGTCGGGCACATCGGCCCAGAGCGGATGCACTGCACCGGCCTCATCCCGTGACTGAAGCACTTGATTCCAGCCCATTTGCGGGACTTTGAAGCGGCTGCCGTCCGGCTGCTTTTGGCCTGCCAAATCGAATCTGAGCACCTCGCCCGGGATCAAGCCCAAACAGGCGGTGGACTGGCCAGCAGGGCCTTCGTAGCTGCGGTCCAGCAGCATTTGCATGCCCACGCACACCCCAAACAGGGGCTTGTGGGCGGCGGCATGCAGCACAGCGTCTTTCAGACCCGACTCGGCCAGCGCCCGCATGCAGTCGGGCATGGCGCCCTGCCCTGGCAAGACCACGCGTTCGGCAGCCATGACTTGCGCCGGGTCGGCCGTGACCAGCACCTCATGGCCGGTACTTTGCGCCACATGCAGCACGGCTTGGGAAACAGAGCGCAGGTTGCCGGACCCGTAGTCCACCACCACCACTTTTTTGGAATCAGCCATGCAAAGCCATCAATCTAGCAACCGGGCATCAGGGGTTCAGAGCGAACCCTTGGTCGAAGGGATGATGCCCGCAGCGCGCGGGTCGATTTCCAGCGCCATGCGCAAGGCGCGGGCAAAAGCCTTGAAAACCGTCTCGGCCTGGTGGTGGGCGTTTTCACCGCGCAGGTTGTCGATGTGCAGGGTCACGAAGGCGTGGTTGGCAAAGCCCTGGAAAAACTCGTGCGCCAGTTGCGCGTCAAAGCTGCCGATCATGCCGCTCTTGAACGGCACATTCATGATCAAGCCGGGGCGGCCAGAAAAGTCGATCACCACGCGGCTCAGGGCTTCGTCCAGCGGCACATAGGCGTGGCCGTAGCGACGCAGGCCTTTTTTGTCACCCACCGCTTGGTTGACGGCTTGACCCAGCGTGATGCCCACGTCTTCCACCGTGTGGTGGCCGTCAATGTGCAAGTCGCCGTCGGCTTGAATGTCCAGATCGATCAGCCCATGACGGGCAATCTGGTCGAGCATGTGGTCAAAAAAACCAATGCCGGTGGACAGGCGGGACTGTCCGGTGCCATCCAGGTTGAGTTTGACGGTGATCTTGGTTTCCGCCGTGTTGCGGCTGACCTCGGCCACACGCGCCGCAGGGGTCGAAAGAACAGCAGGAAGTGAAGTCATAAGGATGTTTTGAGCGCTTGCAAAAGCTGCGCGTTTTCAAGGTCGGTGCCCACTGTCAGGCGCAGGCAATTGGCTAGCAGTGGGTGCATTTTAGAAATATTTTTAACGAGCACCCCTTGCGCTTTGAGTTGGGCAAATACCGCGCCGGCGCGGTCGCCCTCGCCCAGCACGCGCACCAGCACCATGTTGGCGTCGCTGTCCCAGGTGTGCAGGCCGGGCATGGCGCGCAAGGCGGCCAGCAAGGCGGTGCGCTGGGCCACGAGTTCTTGAGCTTGCGCGGCAAAGACGTCTTGGTGCTCCAGGGCGAACAGGGCGCATTCGTAATTGAGCACGCTGATGTTGTAGGGCGGGCGCACTTTGTCGATCTCGGCAATCAGCGCCGCGGGACCCATCATGTAACCCAGGCGCACGCCCGCCAGGCCGAACTTGCTGAGCGTGCGCATCAGCAGCACATGGCTGTGGCGCGCCAAGCGGTCGATATAACTTTTGCTGGCAAACGGTTGATACGCCTCGTCCATCACCACCAAGCCGCCTTGCTGCCCGATCGCGTTGATGATGTTTTCAATCACCGCGTCATCCCACAAATTAGCGGTGGGGTTGTTGGGATAAGCCAGGTAGACGATGGACGGCCGGTGCTCGGCAATCGCCGCCAGCATGGCCGCTTCGTCCAGCTCAAAGTCGGGCGTGAGCGGCACGCCAACAAAGGCCAGGCCCTGCAGTTGCGCACTCATGGCGTACATGACAAAACCCGGCACGGGGGCCAGCACGGAACCGCCCGGCACGTTGCAGGCCAGGGCCAGCAGGGAGATGAGTTCGTCCGAGCCGTTGCCCAGCATCAAATCGAAACCTTCTGGCAGGCCGGCGTAATCGGCCAAGGCCCGACGCAAGTCGTTGACACGGCCATCCGGGTAGCGGTTCAAGGCCAGTGCGCCCAGACGCTGGCCGAGTTCGGCTTGCAAGGCGGGCGGCAGCGGGTAGGGGTTCTCCATGGCGTCGAGCTTGACCATGCCGGTAGCGTCCTGAATGGCGTAGCCATGCATGGACTGCACGTCCTGGCGAATCAGTTTTTTCAGCTTTGGGTCCAAGCCGGTAATCGCGCTCATGGGGTCTTTCGCAAAGGGGGGATCGGGTTCAGGCGCAACTCGGCGGCGCGCGCGTGGGCTTGCAGGCCTTCACCATAAGCCAATTCGGCAGCAATCGGTCCGAGCACCTGGGCGCCGGCTGCGCTGACTTCGATCAGGCTGGAGCGTTTTTGAAAGTCGTACACGCCCAGCGGACTGGAAAAACGTGCGGTGCCGCTGGTGGGCAAAACGTGGTTGGGGCCGGCGCAGTAGTCGCCCAGGCTTTCACTGGTGTAGGCACCCAGGAAAATCGCGCCGGCGTGGCGCAGCAGCGGCTCCCACTGGTGCGGCTGGGCGCTGGAGACTTCCAGGTGCTCGGGCGCAATGCGGTTGCTGATGTCGCAAGCTTCTTGCATGCTGCGCGTGTGGATCAGCGCGCCGCGGTCGTTCAGCGACTTGGCGATGATGGCGGCGCGCGGCATATCGGGCAGCAGGCGGTCAATCGCGGCCTGCACTTGGTCGATATACGCAGCATCAGGGCACAACAAAATGCTTTGCGCCAACTCGTCATGCTCGGCCTGGCTGAACAAATCCATGGCCACCCAGTCAGCCGGCGTGCTGCCGTCGGCCAGCACCAAAATCTCGGACGGGCCGGCGATCATGTCGATGCCGACCAGGCCAAACACCCGCTTCTTGGCGCTGGCCACATAGGCATTGCCCGGACCGGTGATCTTGTCGACCTTGGGCACGGTGGCGGTGCCGTAGGCCAGTGCCGCCACGGCTTGCGCACCGCCAATCGTGAAGGCGCGGGTCACGCCGGCCACATAGGCCGCGGCCAACACCAGCGGGTTCTTCTCGCCTCGGGGCGTGGGCACGACCATGATGATTTCTGGCACGCCCGCCACATGCGCGGGAATGGCGTTCATGAGCACCGACGACGGGTAAGCCGCCTTGCCACCCGGCACGTAAATGCCAACGCGGTCCAGCGGCGTGACTTTTTGGCCGAGCAGGCTGCCGTCGGCGTCGCGGTAGCTCCAGCTTTCGCCGCAGGCTTTTTTCTGCGCCTCGTGGTAGCTGCGCACGCGCGCTGCTGCTGACTCCAGGGCCGTGCGCTGAGCAGCGGGCAGGCCATCAAAGGCGGCTTTGAGTTCGGCTTGGGTGAGTTCGAGTGCAGCCATGCTGGGCACCGTCAGGCCATCAAAGCGGCCGGTGTAGTCCAGCACAGCAGCATCGCCACGCACCTGCACATCGGCCAGGATCTCGGCCACGCGCTGCTCAATGGCCGCGTCGGTATCGGCCGACCAATGCAGGCGCGCTTTGAAGGCGGCTTCAAAGTCGGGCGAGGCCGTGGACAGGCGAGCGGGCTGGGCGGACAGGGTCATGGGAGGTCTTCAGCGCGCCACGGCCGCAGCCAGCGCGTCAATGAGTTGGCGAATAGGGGCTTGCTTGAGCTTGAGCGCAGTCTGGTTGACCACCAGGCGAGAGCTGATGTCCATGATGCGCTCGACCTCGACCAAGTGATTGGCCTTGAGCGTGCTGCCGGTGGACACCAGATCGACGATGGCGTCAGCCAGCCCCGTCAGCGGTGCGAGTTCCATGCTGCCGTAAAGTTTGATCAGGTCCACGTGCACGCCCTTGGCGGCAAAAAAGTCGCGCGAGATCAGCGGGTATTTGGTGGCGACTTTCAAACGCCCGCCTTGGCGCACCGCAGCGGCGTAGTCAAAACCTTCGCGCACCGCCACGCTGATGCGGCATTTGGCAATCTGCAAATCCAGTGGCTGGTACAGGCCGCCGCTGTCTGATTCGAGCAGCGTGTCTTTGCCCACCACGCCCAGGTCAGCGCCGCCGTACTGCACATAAGTCGGCACGTCCGTGGCGCGCACCAGCACCACACGAACGTCGGGCTGGTTGGTCTGAAGAATCAGCTTGCGCGATTTCTCAGGGTCGTCCAGCACCTCGATGCCGGCCGATTTGAGCAGCGGCAAGATGTCGTCAAAGATGCGACCTTTGGAAAGAGCAAGGGTAATCAAGGGAATGCTTTCACAAAATAGCGGGGAACAGGCGGGTCATTGGATGCGTTGAATATCCGCGCCCAAGCCGCGCAACTTGCTTTCCATCTGGTCATAGCCGCGGTCCAGGTGGTAGATGCGATCCACCACGGTCTCGCCATCAGCCACCAGGCCGGCAATCACCAGGCTGGCCGAGGCCCGCAAGTCCGTGGCCATGACGGTAGCGCCGGACAGGCGCGGCACGCCTTCCATTACCGCCACTTTGCCTTCGATCTGAATCTTGGCGCCCAGCCTGACCATTTCATTGACGTGCATGAAACGGTTTTCAAAAATCGTTTCCGTGACCTTGCTGCTGCCTTGCGCGATCGCGTTCAAGGCCATGAACTGCGCCTGCATGTCGGTCGGAAAGCCGGGGTATTCGGTGGTGCGAAAAGACTGCGCCTTCAAGCGCCCGGCCGACTGGATGCGAATAAAGCCCTCGCCCGCCTCGACCTGGGCGCCAGCCGCCGTGAGCTTTTCAATCACCGCGTCTAAATGGTCGGCCCGGCCGTGGCGCAACACCACGTCACCGCCCGTAGCGGCCACGGCGCACAAAAAGGTACCGGCTTCAATGCGGTCGGCCACCACCTGGTGCGTACAGCCGTGCAGCCGCTCCACCCCTTGAATGCGAATGCGGCGGCTGCCGTGGCCTTCAATGCGGGCACCCATCTTGATCAGCATTTCCGCCAGGTCGCCAATCTCGGGCTCCTGCGCGGCGTTTTCCAGAATGGTTTCGCCTTCGGCCAAGGTGGCGGCCATCAAGAAGTTTTCAGTGCCTGTCACGGTCACCATGTCGGTGGTGATGCGGCAACCCTTGAGCCGCATGGCGTCCCCCGCGAGCCGGGCCAGCATGTAGCCTCGCTCCACCGAAATCTCGGCGCCCATGGCTTGCAGGCCCTTGATGTGCTGGTCCACCGGACGTGAACCGATCGCGCAACCACCGGGCAGTGACACCGTGGCGCGGCCAAAGCGGGCCAGCAGCGGGCCCAGGGCCAGCACCGAGGCGCGCATCGTCTTGACCAACTCGTAGGGGGCCTCGGGCTTGTCCAGCGCACCGGCGTGGATGTGCACAGAACTCGGTTCCGACTCAGGCCGCTCAGCCTGAACGCCCATGTTGCGAATCAGCTTGAGCATGGTCGCCACGTCCTGGAGGCGCGGCACGTTTTGCAGGACCACGGGCTGGTCGGTGAGCAAGGCGGCGCAGAGCTCGGGCAAGGCCGCGTTCTTGGCGCCAGAAATATCGACCGTGCCGCACAGCGACTTGCCACCCTTGATTTTGAGTTTGTCCATGGCTCAGTTCGGCTTGGCCGACCACTCGGCCGGGGTGAAAGTTTTCATCGACAGCGCGTGCACTTCGTCGGTCTGCATGCGCCTGCCGAGCGTGGCATAGACGCGCTGATGCCGCTGGATGGCGCGCAGCCCCTCAAAGGCAGGCGAGACGATGGTGGCGTACCAGTGCCGCCCGTCACCGGAGAGTTCAATGTGCTGGCAATCAAGCCCGGCGCTGATGATGGCCTGGAGTTCTTCGCTGGTCATGGTGTGAATGGTTGAGCCGGTCAGTGGCGAATCTTGTAGCCGATTTTCAGCAGGTGAACGGCCAGGCCGCCCACCAGCAGCAAGGCCGTGCCCACCACGCCCAGGCTGAGCCAGGGCGAGACATCACTCACGCCAAAAAAGCCGTAACGAAAACCGTCGATCATGTAGAAAAAAGGGTTGAGGTGGCTCAGCCCCTGCCAAAACGGCGGCAAGGAGCTGATGGAATAAAACACGCCACTCAAGAAGGTCATGGGCATGATGACGAAGTTCTGGAATGCTGCCATCTGGTCAAATTTTTCAGACCACAAGCCGGCGATCAAGCCCATGGCGCCCATGAGCGCCGCGCCCAGTAGCGCGAACACCACGATCCACAGCGGCGCCACAAAACCAGGCTGGCCAAAAAACGCCGTGACTGCGAACACGCCCAGGCCGACCGCCACGCCGCGTACGATAGACGAGCCCACATAGGCTACAAACCAGTGCCAGTGCGACAGCGGCGTCAGCAGCAAAAACACCAAGTTGCCCATGATCTTGCTCTGGATCAGCGACGACGAGCTGTTGGCAAACGCGTTTTGCAGCACGCTCATCATGACGAGACCTGGCACCAAAAACGCGGTGTAGCTGACCTGGCCATACACCTTGACATGGTCTTGCAGCACGTGGCCAAAGATCAGCATGTACAGCACGGCCGTGAGGATGGGCGCGCCCACGGTTTGAAAGCCGACCTTCCAAAAGCGCAGGACTTCTTTGTAAAGCAGGGTTTGCCAGCCGCTCATGCCACAGCCTCCTCTGCGCTGGTATCAGCGCAGTTGGCCATGACTTCAAGGAAAACGTCTTCCAGATCGGCTTTGCGGATCTCCACGTCTTCGGCCACCAAGCCGGCCTCTCGCACGGCGGCCAAGTAGGTTTCGATCTCTCCCGCGTTATGAGCCGGCAGCTGCACAATGCGGCCGGTCACGCGGGCCTTGCACGCCAAAGCCGGGGGCATCGCAGCATCGAGCTTGAAGCGCAGCACATTGGACGAGGCATTTTTCAGCAGCGCCGAGGTGGATGACAGCGCCACCAGGCGACCCTGCTTGAGCATGCCGATCCGGCTGCAAAGCGCCTCGGCTTCTTCCAGGTAATGGGTGGTCAGCAGCACGGTGCTGCCTTCGCGGTTGAGCCTGGCGATGAACTGCCAAAGGGTCTGGCGCAGCTCGACGTCGACACCGGCCGTGGGCTCGTCCAGCACGATCACAGGCGGCTTGTGAACCAAGGCCTGCGCCACCAGAACGCGGCGCTTCATGCCGCCAGAGAGCTGGCGCATATTGGCGTGGGCCTTGTCAGTCAAACCCAAACAGCTCAGCAACTCGTCGATCCAATCGTCGTTGTGCTTGATGCCAAAGTAGCCGGACTGGATGCGCAGCGCTTCGCGGACGGTGAAAAACGGATCGAACACCAGCTCTTGCGGCACCACGCCCAGGCGGCGCCGGGCGTCGGCGTAATCGACCAACACGTCAAAACCGTGCACCTTGACGGCGCCGCTGCTCGCGCGTGAGAGGCCGGCCAAGATCGAGATCAATGTGGTTTTGCCCGCGCCGTTGGGGCCCAACAGCCCAAAGAACTCGCCTTGCGGAATGTCGAAACTGACCTGGTCCAAGGCCTGCACGGCTGCGCCTGAGGCG
This sequence comes from Polaromonas sp., assembly GCA_040400935.1. Taxonomy (GTDB): domain Bacteria; phylum Pseudomonadota; class Gammaproteobacteria; order Burkholderiales; family Burkholderiaceae_C; genus Polaromonas. The sequence continues at coordinate 40,330 of JBBAPH010000020.1, read as the reverse complement.
CCCCGCGGTTGATATTTTTTAGAGACGGACTGGAATGAGATAGCGGGCATGAACCCAGCATTTTAAGGGCCAGGGCGCCCAGCACTGTTCGGCGCAAAAGATAGCCCCGCCGCTGGGGCCACAAGACGCCAAAACGGGGCTGGTCCTCAGACCGCTGGCAGCAACTCGGCCACGCCATACAGCCCGGCCAGCTGCCGCAGCCGCTCAGGCAAGCCAGCCACACCGAAGCTCAGGTTTTTAGACTCAGCCGCACGGCGGCAATCGAGCAAAACCGCCAGCGCCGATGAGTCGAATTGCTGGAGCGAAGACGCGTCAACACACACAGGCCCAGACAACAGCTGCACGGCCTGGCGCAAGGCGCGGCCACAAGCACTGGCCTGGGCATGGGTCAGGACGGCAGGCAGACGAAGTGAAGCAGGCATGGACGCAACAGGTTACTTTGGCAGTGAGCGCCGGCTCAGGACTTTTTCTCGGGCTTGTCGGCTGCGCCAGATTTGTTGCGCTGTGCCAGCGTGGCGATCAGGCCGTCAATGCCTTTGGCAGAAATCTCTTGTGCAAACTGCGTGCGGTAGGTTTCCACCAGCCAGATGCCCAACACGTTCAGGTCGTAAATACGCCAGCCGGCCGGTGTTTTTTCCATGCGGTAGTCCAGCTGCACGGGTTCGCCACGGCTCAGCACTTCGGAACGCACCACCACCTCCGTGTCAGTGGCGGCAGCGCGCAAGGGCTTGACGTTGATGGTCTGGTCCTTGACCTGGGTCAGCGCGCCGGCATAGGTGCGCACCAGCAGGTTTTTGAATTCTTCTTGCAGGCGTTTTTGCTGCTCAGGCGTGGCCTGGCGCCAGCTGCGGCCCACGGCCGAAGCCGTCATGCGCGTGAAGTTCACGTTAGGCATGATCTTGGTATCCACAAAGCTGACGATCTTGCGCACGTCGCCGCTTTGCACATCCTTGTCGGCCTTGATGGTGTCCAACACCTCGGTGGACAGGCGGCGAATCAAGGCGTCAGGCGCCTCGTCTGCGCGCACGGTCAAGGAGGCGCCAACGAATGCTAAGCCCAGCATGGAAGACACAAGGCGGTGAAAGATTCTGCGGTTCATGGAAATTACCTAAAAACTAAAAAACAAACTGCGTTAAGCGTGGGTCACGGAGCCTTGGCGGGCGACGCACCGTTATCTGCCGGGGCTGCCGCTGGCGCCGTGGGCTCGGGCAGGTCGTAACGCTCTTCTGGCTCGGCCGGCGTGGCCGGATCGGTCTCTGGCCGACCTATCTGCCCGCGCCGGCGCTGCAAATAAGCGTCGCGAATGAAGGTGTATTTATCGAGCGCAGCATTGTCCAGAAAGTTCCCGGCGCCAAACAAACCGGAACGAATATCCACACCCCGCAACACATGCAAGCCGACGCGCGCGGGCGTGTCATCTACCGTGTTGATCAGGTTCCCTTTGGCGTCCACCGGCAACGCCAGCGTGTCGCGCAAGGTCGATGGCCCCAGCACGGGCAACACGACATAGGGACCCGTGGAAACACCCCAATAGCCCAGCGTCTGACCAAAGTCTTCGGAATGGCGCTCCAGATTCATGTCGGTGGCCACGTCCATCAAACCCGCAATGCCAAACACGGTGTTGACCCCGACACGTGCCAGCATCTCGGCCGACTCGCGCGGCTTGAGCTGCAGCACGTTGTTCACCACGGACCACACGTCTGAAATATTGCCAAAGAAATTCGTCACGCCCGTGCGCACCATTTGCGGCAAGACATGCTGGTAAGCCGTCGCCACCGGGCGCACGACTGCGTCGTCCAGATCTTCATTGAATGAGGCGACACGGCGATTAAAGGGCTCCCACGGGTCGCGGGGATTGGCCCCAGGCGCGCTGGCGCAGCCTTCGATCAGGAGCAGGCTGCCCAGCAGCAGGGCCAGCAACCAGCGAGCCGATGGGGAAGCTGTATTCACAGCGAACGTGCTCATTTGCCGGCGCCTTTCTCCGGTGCTGGTGGTGCCGCCTCAGGCTTGCTGTCCGCGGCTTTGGAATACAAGAACTGGCTGATCAAGGTTTCGAGCACCACCGCCGACTGGGTGTTTTTGATCATGTCGCCGGCGGCTAAATTCTTCTCATCACCGCCGGGTTCAATGCCGACGTACTGTTCGCCCAGCAAGCCGCTAGTGAGGATTTTCAACGAGCTGTCGCGGGGAAATACAAAGCGCTTGTCCATGGCCAGGTTCACGCTGGCTTGGTAGCTCTTGTCATCAAAACTGATGGTCTCGACGCGACCGACCACCACGCCGGCGCTCTTGACCGCTGCGCGCGGCTTGAGGCCGCCGATGTTGTCAAAGCGAGCCACCACCGGGTAACTGGTGTCGACCAGGCTGACCGTCAGCAAATTGGCAGACTTGAGTGCCAAAAACAGCACGGCCAAAGCGCCGATCAGGACAAAAAGGCCGACCCAAGGGTCTTTGCTGGAACGCTGCATGAACAAAACCTTCAAAAACAGGCACCCACTTATTCAACCGGTGCCAAGCGAAAGAAAAACCAAGAGATAGCCCCGAATCAGCGTGCTGATTTTCTCACGCAGCTCAGCGCCACAGGGTTACACGACGTTACCCCGCCTCAGATGCTGAACATCCAGGCGGTAAGCAAAAAGTCCAGCCCCAGCACCGCCAACGAAGCCACCACCACGGTGCGGGTGGTGGCGCGCGACACGCCCTCAGGCGTGGGCTGGGACTCAAATCCTTGGTACAGCGCCACAAAGGTGACGGTGACCCCAAACACAAAACTTTTCACGACGCCATTGCCCACGTCGCGCCAGACATCGACGCCGCCTTGCATCTGGCTCCAGAACGAACCTTCGTCCACGCCAATCAGCGCCACACCCACCAGCCAACCGCCCAGAATGCCGACGGCGCTAAAGACAGCGGCGAGCAAGGGCATGGCGATGATGCCGCCCCACAGGCGCGGCGCCAGAATGCGGCGCACCGGGTCCACCGCCATCATTTCCATGGCCGAGAGTTGCTCGCCAGCTTTCATGAGGCCGATCTCGGCGGTCAGCGCCGTGCCAGCACGGCCGGCAAACAACAAGGCGGTGACCACGGGCCCAAGTTCGCGCACCAGGCTGAGCGCCACCAAGAGGCCTAGCGCCTCGGACGAGCCGTAGCGCTGCAAGGTGTAGTAGCCCTGCAAGCCGAGCACAAAACCGACGAACAAGCCAGACACCGCAATGATGGCCAGCGAGTAATTGCCCAGAAAAAAGATCTGGTCGCGCACCAGGCCAAAGCGGGCCAGGGCGGGACCGGTCAGCTGCAGCAAGCGGCCGAACAGGTGCGCGGCCAGACCCAGGGCTGCCAATTTGCCGCGCACGGCAAAGCCCAGGTCCGCTAAAAGTTGAACGGGGTGAAAACGGTTCATGGCCTGCGGTCGCCTTGGCGGCCCGGTCCGTAGTCGGTGTTCGCGGTGGGGCCCGGGTAGTGAAAGCGCACCGGCCCTTCGCTGAGTGCATTGACGAACTGGTGCACCAGCGGGTCGGTGGAGTTCTTGACCTCGTCGGGTGTGCCCTGGGCCGCAATGCCGCCGTTGGCCAAAATAATGACTTGGTCGGCGATTCGGAACGTTTCTTCCAGGTCATGCGACACCACCACGCTGGTGATGCCCAAAGTGTCATTGAGTTGGCGGATCAGCTGTGCCGCAGTGCCCAGCGAAATCGGGTCCAAACCGGCAAAAGGCTCGTCGTACATGATGAGTTCCGGGTCCAGCGCAATGGCCCGGGCCAGCGCCACGCGCCGGGCCATGCCGCCTGAAATCTCAGAAGGCATCAGGTCACGCGCACCACGCAGACCCACCGCGTCCAGCTTCATCAGGACCACGTCACGGACCAGGTCCGGCGTGAGCGTGGTGTGCTCGCGCAGCGGAAAGGCCACGTTGTCAAAGACGCTCAGGTCGGTGAACAGCGCACCAAACTGGAACAACATGCCCATGCGCCGGCGCACGCCGTACAAGCGTTTGGCATCCATGCCGCCCACATCCTGGCCATCAAACAAGACCTGCCCACTGTTGGCGCGCTGCTGGCCGCCGATCAGGCGCAGTACCGTGGTCTTGCCGCCGCCGGAAGCCCCCATCAAGGCCGTGACCTTGCCCCGCGGCACCGTCAAGCTCACATCTTTGAGAATGACGCGGTCTCCCTTGGCGCCTGGGTAGGCGAAGGTGACTTGCTGAAGTTCAACGAGTGATGGGACTGAGGGCATGAAGAAACAAAAGCCGGCGCGGACGCCGGCTTTCTAAGGGAAAGTCCTAATAATAACGGAGCAAGTCCCCAAATGGCTGACAGCCGGGCTACCCCGGCTTGGTAAAGCAGCCTCGCTCAACGAGGCAGATCGCTGAAACCCATCAGGAATTCGTCCACCGCCCGTGCGGCCTGGCGGCCCTCGCGAATGGCCCAAACCACCAGGCTTTGACCACGGCGAATATCGCCAGCAGCAAACACCTTGGGCACGTTGGTTGCGTAACCACCAATGAAATCGGTGCTGGCCTTGGCATTACCGCGGTTGTCCGCGTCCACACCAAAGGCCTTGAGCACGGCGCTGACCGGGGCCACAAAACCCATGGCCAGCAAGACCAAGTCGGCCTTGAGCGTTTGCTCGGAACCCGGGACTTCTTGCATCTTGCCGTCTTTCCATTCCACGCGAACGGTCTTCAGGCCAGTAACCTTGCCTTTTTCACCGATGAATTCCTTGGTGGAAATGGCGAATTCGCGCCCGCAACCTTCTTCATGCGACGAGGAGGTGCGCAGCTTGACCGGCCAGTAAGGCCAGGTCATGGGGCGGTTTTCTTCTTTGGGAGGCTCGGGCATCAGCTCGAACTGGGTCACGCTGGCCGCGCCGTGGCGGTTGCTGGTGCCCACGCAGTCGGAACCGGTGTCGCCGCCGCCGATGACGATGACGTGCTTGCCTTCAGCGCGCAACTGGTCCTTGAGCTTGTCGCCCGCGTTGACCTTGTTTTGCTGGGGCAAAAATTCCATGGCGAAATGAATGCCGGCCAGGTCGCGGCCGGGCACGGGCAAGTCGCGCGACTGCTCGGCGCCGCCGGTCAGCACCACGGCGTCAAAGTCTTTTTGCAGCTGGGCGGGGGAAATGGTTTCCTTGGCCCAGTTGGTGACTTTGCTGTCCTTGGGGATCTCACCGACCAGCACGCCGCAGCGGAAAGTCACGCCTTCGGCCGTCATCTGCTCCACGCGGCGGTCAATGTGAACCTTTTCCATCTTGAAGTCGGGAATGCCGTAGCGCAGCAAGCCGCCGACGCGGTCGTTCTTCTCGAACAAGGTCACGTCGTGACCCACCCGGGCCAGCTGCTGGGCAGCGGCCATGCCGGCGGGGCCGGAACCGACCACCGCGACTTTTTTGCCGGTCTTGTGCTTGGGCAGCTGGGGCGTGACCCAGCCTTCAGACCACGCGCGGTCGATGATGGCGTGCTCGATCGACTTGATGCCGACGGCGTCATCGTTGACGTTCAGCGTGCAAGCGGCTTCGCAAGGCGCCGGGCAAATCCGGCCGGTGAACTCGGGAAAGTTGTTGGTGCTGTGCAGCGTCAGGATGGCGTTTTTCCAATCGTTCCTGAACACCATGTCGTTGAAGTCAGGAATGATGTTGTTGACCGGGCAGCCGCTGTTGCAAAACGGTGTGCCGCAGTCCATGCAGCGCGCCGCTTGCTGATTGGCTTGCTTGTCGTCCAGGCCAATGACGAATTCCTTGTAGTGCTTCAGGCGCTCGGGCACGGGCTTGTAGCCCTCTTCCAAACGCTCGAACTCCATGAAGCCGGTGATTTTTCCCATGATTTTTTAATCCTGTCGATTCGTTGATGCGTGGCAAGTCAGTGGCAAAGGCGCGGCTTACTTGGCCAGCGCCGGGGCAACGTTGGTGGCCACTTGTGCCTGCGTGGTCTCGGTGGCCGCATTGAGCTGCCGGTCCTTGCGTTCTTGCAGGGCACGCTTGTACTCGTTCGGGAACACCTTGACGAACTTGGCTCTCGCCTCGGTCCAGTTGTCCAGCAATTCACGGGCACGCTTGGAGCCCGTCCAACGGTTGTGGTCTTGCAGAAGGCGCTTGAGCTGGTCTTCATCCGTCTCGTTGCCATGCCAGCTGGATTTGTCGTGCAGCTGCTGGTCAGCGGCAGGCACCACTTTGTCCAGCGACACCATGGAGGTGTTGCAACGCGAGGCGAACTGACCGTCTTCGTCGTACACATAGGCCACGCCGCCGCTCATGCCGGCAGCGAAGTTACGGCCGGTCTTGCCCAGCACGGCGACCGTTCCGCCCGTCATGTATTCGCAGCCGTGGTCACCCGTGCCTTCGACGACCGCCGTGGCGCCCGACAGACGCACCGCAAAGCGCTCGCCGGCCACGCCGCTGAAGAAGGCTTCGCCGGTGGTCGCGCCGTACAGCACGGTGTTGCCAACGATGGTGTTTTTCACCGCCTCGCCGCGGAAGTCGATGCTAGGCCGCACCACGATGCGCCCGCCCGACAAACCCTTGCCGGTGTAGTCGTTGGCGTCACCGATCAGGTACATGGTGATGCCGCGCGCCAAGAAGGCGCCAAAGGACTGGCCGCCCGTGCCTTCGAGCTGAATGCGCAGCGTGTCGTCTTCCAGGCCTTGCGGGTAGCGGCGGGTCAGCTCGCCCGAGAGCATGGCGCCCACAGTGCGGTTGACGTTGCGCGCCACTTCAATGAACTGGACCTTCTCGCCTTTTTCCAGCGTGGCTTTTGATTTTTCAATCAAGCGAACGTCCAGCGCTTTTTCCAGGCCGTGCTCTTGCTCAGCCACATGCAGGCGCGGCACATCGGCAGGCACAGGCGGCTGGTAGAACAAGCGGCTGAAGTCCAGGCCGCCGGCTTTCCAGTGCTCAATGCCTTTTTGCATGTCCAGCAAATCAGCGCGGCCAATCAGGTCGTCGAACTTGCGAATACCGAGCTGAGCCATCAGCTGACGCGCTTCTTCAGCGACAAAGAAGAAGTAGTTGACGACATGCTCGGGCTTGCCGCTGAACTTCTGACGCAGCACCGGGTCTTGCGTGGCCACACCCACCGGGCAGGTGTTGAGGTGGCACTTGCGCATCATGATGCAGCCTTCGACCACCAGCGGCGCGGTGGCAAAGCCGAATTCGTCAGCACCCAGCAGCGCGCCAATCACGACGTCGCGACCGGTCTTCATCTGGCCGTCGGCCTGCACGCGAATGCGGCCGCGCAAGCGGTTCAGCACCAATGTCTGCTGGGTTTCGGCCAAGCCGATTTCCCATGGCGAGCCAGCGTGCTTGATGGACGACCAAGGCGAGGCGCCCGTGCCGCCGTCGTGGCCGGCGATCACGACGTGGTCGGCCTTGGCCTTGGCCACGCCAGCGGCAATGGTACCGACGCCGACTTCGGACACCAGCTTGACGCTGATGCTGGCGCGCGGGTTGACGTTCTTCAAATCGTGGATCAGCTGGGCCAAGTCCTCGATGGAATAAATGTCGTGGTGCGGCGGTGGCGAGATCAAACCAACGCCAGGCACCGAGTAACGCAGCGCGCCAATGTACTCGGAGACCTTGCCGCCTGGGAGTTGACCGCCCTCGCCCGGCTTGGCGCCCTGGGCCATCTTGATCTGAATCTGATCAGCTGACACCAGGTACTCGGCGGTGACGCCGAAACGGCCGGAAGCCACTTGCTTGATCTTGGAACGCAGCGAGTCGCCGTCTTTCAAAGGCAAGTCCACTTCCACTTGCTTGGCGCCAATCACGCTCTTCAGCGTTTCGCCTTGCTTGATCGGGATGCCTTTGAGTTCTTGGCGGTAGCGCGCTGGGTCTTCGCCGCCTTCGCCGGTGTTGCTCTTGCCGCCAATGCGGTTCATGGCGACAGCCAGTGTGGCGTGGGCTTCGGTGGAAATCGAGCCCAGTGACATGGCGCCAGTAGCAAAGCGCTTGACGATCTCTTTGGCCGACTCGACTTCGTCCAGCGGAATGGCTTTGGCCGGGTCGATCTTGAACTCGAACAGGCCGCGCAGCGTGAGGTGGCGACGGTTCTGGTCGTTGATCAGCTGGGCGTACTCTTTGTACGTGTTCCAGTTGTTGGCACGGGTGGAGTGTTGCAGCTTGGCGATTGCGTCGGGTGACCACATGTGGTCTTCGCCGCGCACGCGCCAGGCGTATTCACCGCCGGCGTCCAGCATGGTGGCCAGCACAGGATCGTCGCTGAACGCAGCGCGGTGCATGCGCAAGGCTTCTTCAGCAATCTCGAACACGCCCATGCCTTCGACCTGGCTGGCGGTGCCGGTGAAGAACTTGTCGATGGTGCTGCGGTTCAGGCCGATGGCTTCGAACAGCTGGGCGCCGCAGTAGCTCATGTAGGTCGACACGCCCATCTTGGACATGATCTTGGACAGGCCCTTGCCAATGGCCTTGGTGTAGTTGTAGACGGCTTTGTCAAAGCTCAAGTCGCCCTTCAGACCCGCCGACAACTCGGCCAGGGTCTCAATGGCCAGGTACGGGTGAACGGCTTCTGCGCCGTAACCGGCCAGCACGGCGAAGTGATGCACTTCACGGGCCGAACCGGTCTCCACCACCAGGCCGGCGGTGGTGCGCAAGCCTTCACGCACCAAATGCTGGTGCACGGCCGACAGGGCCAGCGCGGCGGGAATCGCCACTTGCGCGGCGCTCACGGCGCGGTCGCTGACGATCAGGATGTTCTTGCCGCTGTGGATGGCGTCGACCGCTTCGGCGCACAAGGAAGCGAGCTTGGCTTCAACGCCTTCATGGCCCCAGGCCAGCGGGTAGGTGATGTCCAGCGTGTAGCTGCGGAACTTACCCTGGGTGTAAGCCTCGATGTTGCGCAGCTTTTGCATGTCGGCGTTGTTCAACACCGGCTGGCTGACTTCGAGCCGCATCGGCGGGTTGACCTGGTTGATGTCCAGCAGGTTCGGCTTGGGGCCGATGAAGGACACCAGCGACATGACGATGGCTTCGCGGATCGGGTCGATCGGCGGGTTGGTCACCTGCGCGAACAACTGCTTGAAGTAGTTGTACAGCGGCTTGTTCTTGTTGGACAACACAGCCAGCGGGCTGTCGTTGCCCATGGAGCCGGTGGCTTCTTCGCCGTTGAGGGCCATGGGCGACATCAGGAACTTGATGTCTTCTTGCGTGAAGCCGAAAGCCTGCTGGCGGTCCAGCAAGGTAACGGTTGCGGCAACGGGCGCCGCAGCGGCTGGAGCCGCCGCCGTGTCCACATCGTCGAGCTTGATGCGCAGGTTTTCGATCCACTGCTGGTAGGGCTTGCTGTGGGCCAGCGTGGCCTTGATCTCTTCGTCGTCGACCATGCGGCCTTGTTCCAAATCAATCAGGAACATCTTGCCGGGCTGCAGGCGCCACTTGCGAATGATTTTGTGCTCGGGCACCGGCAACACGCCCGACTCAGACGCCATGATGACCAGGTCGTCGTCGGTCACGCAGTAGCGCGAGGGACGCAGGCCGTTGCGGTCCAGCGTGGCGCCGATCTGGCGGCCATCGGTAAACACGATGGAGGCCGGGCCATCCCAAGGCTCGAGCATGGCGGCGTGGTATTCGTAAAACGCCTTGCGGCGCTGGTCCATGGTGGTGTGCTGTTCCCATGGCTCGGGAATCATCATCATCACGGCCTGGCTGATCGGGTAGCCGGCCATAGTCAGCAATTCCAGGCAGTTGTCGAAAGTCGCGGTGTCGGACTGGTCGGCAAAGCTGATGGGGTAGAGCTTTTGCAGGTCGTCACCCAGCACGGGCGAAGACATCACGCCTTCACGCGCCTTCATCCAGTTGTAGTTGCCCTTGACCGTGTTGATCTCGCCGTTATGGGCGACATAACGGTAGGGGTGAGCCAGCGGCCACTCGGGGAAGGTGTTGGTGGAAAAGCGCTGGTGCACCAAGCCCAGGGCCGAGACGCAGCGCTTGTCCTGCAGGTCCAAGTAATAGGTGCCGACTTGATCAGCCAGCAGCAGACCCTTGTAGACCACCGTGCGGCTGGACATGCTGGGCACGTAATATTCTTTACTGTGCGTGAGGTGCAGGCTTTGAATGGCGGCGCTGGCGGTCTTGCGGATCACGTACAGCTTGCGCTCCAAAGCGTCCTGCACGATCACGTCATTGCCACGGCCAATGAAGATCTGGCGCAGGATGGGCTCTTTTTCGCGCACGGTCGGCGACATCGGCATGTCACGGTTGACCGGCACATCACGCCAGCCCAGCAGGACTTGACCTTCCAGGCGAACGGCTCGCTCCAGCGCTTGCTCGCAAGCCAGGCGTGAAGCGTGTTCTTTTGGCAAAAACACCATGCCCACGCCGTACTCGCCAGGAGGCGGCAGGGTCACGCCCTGAGCCGCCATTTCTTCGCGGTACAGCGCGTCAGGCAGCTGAATCAAGATGCCAGCGCCGTCGCCCATCAGCTTGTCGGCGCCCACAGCACCGCGGTGGTCCAGGTTTTCAAGGATCTTCAGACCCTGCTGAACAATCTCGTGACTCTTGTGTCCCTTGATATGCGCGACAAAACCCACGCCGCAAGCGTCGTGTTCGTTTTGAGCGTTGTACAAACCGTGTTGTTGTGTGAGCGCGCGTTCAGCAGCCGTGTTCATGGCGAAGTCCTAACAATAAAAAGCCGGAGGGCGAGCATAGTGCAGTGCAACAATAATGCCAAGTAAATTAATTGGGGTCAGAGTCCAATTAATTCATCAGCCCAAAGTCTTTTGAATAATTAGGGACAGATCAAAAAAACTGTTTGATGAGTCGCCAGACAATGCGTCAAGCCTCAGGCGCGCGAAAAGGTCGCCCTGCTTTACCTTTAGTCAAGCGGCGAGCGGTGGTTTGCTGAAGGTCGTCAATAAAGCGGGGCGAGCCCAGCGCCCAGCCAGTTCGCACGGCGCGCGTCAGATCCTGCAGGTCGGCAAGCTTGAGCCCACTTAGGACCAGTTCCCCATAAGCAGCCTCCCGGGCAAAAGGCGTGTTGCCCAAGTCCCAAAGTAGTGCATGGGCGCTCACCATTTTGTCGATTCGCTGCCCGATACAGTGCCTGTGGCTGGACCAGGGGTAGTCGGCGGGGTCGCTCACCAGGCCCGCGCGCACCGGGTTCAGGTCGATATAGACCATGCAGGCCAGCAAATACCGGTCGGTTTCGATCAGGCTGGAGCGGTAACGCCCCTCCCACAGCGTGCCGGATCGCTCGTATTTGCGGTTGAAGTAACGCACGTAACTTCGGCCCACGCCCTGCATCATTTGCGGTATGCCCTCGGCCGTTTCGGGGGTCAGCAGCACATGAAAGTGGTTGTCCATCAGCACATAGGCGTGCACCGCCACCTTGAACTGCACGGCATGCTCATGCAACAGATGGAGCAGTCGCTCGCGGTCGGCGTCATCACGGACGATGAGTTGGCGGTCGTTGCCGCGCTGGATCACATGGTGCGGATAACCTGGAACGGTGAGGCGGGGTTGACGAGCCATGGCCGCAGTTTAATTGGACTCTGACCCCAATTAGGGCGTTCCATGTCTATGATCTTCAGCTGAACTTTTCACCTCTGAGGAGACTTTTCATGAAAATTCGTTTGAGTGGCTTGTTGAGCCTGTTGTTGGCGGCTGCTTTGCCAAGCCTGGCTTTGGCGCAGGCTTATCCCACCAAGCCGATCAAGGCGATCGTGCCCTTTGCGCCGGGCAGTGCCACCGACCAGATTGGCCGGGCTTTCGCCCAAAAAATGTCCGAATCGTTGGGCCAGCCGATCATTGTGGAAAACAAGGTCGGCGTGAATGGCATGTTGGGCGCTGACGCGGTGGCCAAGTCGGCGCCGGACGGCTACACCATCATGGTCGGCACCAACAGCACCAATGCGGCGCTGAAAAGCCTGATGAAGAAGCTGCCTTATGACCAAGACACCGCTTTTGCGGCCGTGGCTTACCTGGGCTCCGTGCCCTTGATCGTGGGCATCAACAACGATGTGCCCGCCAAGAATTTGAAAGAGTTCGTCGCACTGGCCAAGGCCAAACCTAACACGGTGACGTTTGCCAGCGCCAGCACCTCGCAGCGTGTGTCCAGCGAAGTGCTGGGCAGCATGGCCGGCATTCAGATGACGAACGTCCCCTACAAATCCGGCCCGGCCGCGATGACCGACCTGATCGGCGGCCAAGTGAACATGTTCACCGCCGACTTCGCCGTGATGCTGCCGCAGGTGAAAGCCGGCAAGGTGCGCGGCCTGGCCGTGACCTCGACGCAGCGTTCCAAGGCGATCCCCGAGCTGCCCACAGTCAACGAGGCGCTGGGCCTGAAGGACTATGAGCTGATCGCTTACTTTGCGATTTTTGCGCCGGCCGGCACGCCTGCCGACATCGTGCTCAAGCTCAACCGCGCGGCCAATGCAGCGGCGGGCGACAAGGAAGTCCTGGATCGCTTTGCAGCCCTGGGTTTTGAGACCGCACCGGCCACGCCAGAAGCCCTGGCGCAGCGCACCAAGGCCGAAACCCTGAAGTGGGCCAAGGCGATTCGCGACGCCAAGATCGAAGCAGAATAAGCCGGCGAGCTGGGCCCGCCCCGCTATGACGATGAGGCGCTGCGGCGCCTCATTTCATTTCCGGCGGCGTGAGCCAGCGCGGCGCCCACCCCGCAGCAACTGATGGTGATCCAGTGGGTGTATTGAAACCCGCCAGCGCGGCTGGCCAGCCAGGCCACCAGCGGCGGGCCGAAAAACTGACCAATCGCCGACCACTGCTGGGCCCAGCCGACCGTGGTGGCCACATGCGACTCACCCGGCGCCAATCGGACGGCCATGGAGAACAAAGTACCGGGCACCAGGCCGCCCACGCTGGAAAAAAGCAGGACCCCGAACAAGCGCAGTTCGGCCTGCCCATCGGTCCACGCGGGAAAAGCCAACAGTGCACCCAGGGCCATCGCGGCCAAGCCGATGTACAGCAAGCGCGTGCCCGGCCAGCCGCGCTGCAATAAACGGCCCGACGCCAAGTTACCCAGCAAATTCACGCCCGCCACCAGCGCCGTCAACGAACCGAGGGCGGCGCCGGTCCAGCCCGCTTGCGCATAAATAGTGGGCAAGAACCCAATGATGGCAAGCCATTGCGCCGAGTACATGGCAAAAATCAGTGCGACCAACCAAGGGCCACGGGCGCTCAAGGTCTCGCGCAGGCGGCGCCAGCTGCCCGCTAGGGCATGGCCAGATGCAGCGGCGGGGTCAGGCGGCACGGCGCGCCACAAGAGCAGTGCCATCAAGGCGCTGACCAGCGCAACGCCATCCCACCACAGGGGCCAGCCCCAGCGCGGTATCAGCATGGGCCCTGCCAGCAAAGTCAGTGCAGTGCCAATCGGCATGTACGTTCCCCACACACCGAGCATGCCGCTAAGACTCGACGCACGAACCAGACGCCGGATCAAGGCCGGCCCGGGCAAGGCCACCAACAAAAAACCCAAGCCTTCTAAGGCACGCCAGGCCAACAAGGCCTGCGGTGTGGTCGACCAAGCGCCCGCCAAACCTGCCAAGGCCTGCACAGCCAAGCCGGCAACCATGCAGCGCTTGAGACCAGCGCCATCCGCCAGCATGCCAACCAGGATGGCCAAGAACATGCCGGCCAGTTGCACCATGGACAGCATGAACCCGGACTGCACCAGGCTCATGCCGACTGCGACTTGCAAAGCCTGCAAGGCCGGCGGCAACTTGCCCACTTGCAAGGCCGCCACCACGCCGGCCAGCACCACGAACCAGGCCGAGCGAGCCGAAGCGTCGGCGGTGTTCACAAAAGCTTGCGCCCGGTCAGGCGTTCATGTTCACGGGCGGCAAAGCGATCGGTCATGCCGGCGATGTAGTCGGCCACGGCGCGGGCGCTGTCGGGGCGCGCCGCAAAATCAGCCGGCAATTCCGAGGGCTGCTGGCTGTAGACGGTGAACAGGTCTTGCACCACTTCCTGCGCGGCCGTCATGGTCTGCGTGACTTGGGGGTGGCGGTACAGCTGGGCAAACAGAAACTGCTTGAGCGCGGTGGACTGCGCGTGCATGGCCGGGCTGAAGCGCAGCAGCGGCACGGCCTGGCGCGCTTCGTCAGCGCTGGCAGGCCGAGCGCCGTCCAGCGCCGCGCGGGTGGCGGCAATCACGTCGTAGACCTGGGCGCTGAGCATGCGGCGAATGGTTTCATACAGCAGGCGGCGGCTACGCTGCGGCTGCGCTAAGTCGGGGTGCTCGGCCAGCGCCTCCAGACGGTAGCGCTCAAACAAATCCACCGAGGCCAACTGCGCCAGGCTGATCAGGCCCGAACGCACGCCGTCGTCGATGTCGTGCGCGTTGTAGGCAATCGAGTCGGCCAGGTTGCACAACTGGGCTTCCAGGCTGGGCTGGGTCCGGTCCAGAAAACGCCGACCCACGCCGCCCGGCTCTTGCGTTTCGAGCCGCTCGGCATTGAGCCGGGAGCAGTGCTTGAGAATGCCTTCGCGGGTTTCAAAGGTCAGGTTCAAGCCATCAAAAGCCGGGTAGCGCTCTTCTAGGCGGTCCACCACGCGCAGGCTTTGCAGGTTGTGCTCAAACCCGCCGTGCGCGGCCATGCAGTGGTTCAGCGCGTCTTGCCCGGCGTGACCAAACGGCGTGTGGCCGAGGTCGTGCGCCAGTGCAATGGCTTCGACCAAATCTTCGTTCAATCCCAGCGGGCGGGCGATCGAGCGGCCGAGTTGCGCAACCTCCAGCGAATGCGTGAGGCGCGTGCGAAACAAATCGCCCTCGTGGTTGAGGAAAACCTGGGTCTTGTAAACCAGCCGACGAAATGCCGTTGAGTGCACGATGCGGTCGCGGTCGCGCTGAAAGTCAGAACGCGTGGGCGCGGCACTTTCCGCAAAGCGCCGACCGCGGGTCTGGGACGGATCGCAGGCATACACGGCCCAACTCATGGTGCAAGCTCCACCCTGCAGACCCGAGCCTTAGGCACAACAGGCGTTGATGACCTCGCGCACCAAGGCGTCGGGCGCGGCCTGCACCGCAGCACTGCCCGGGACGTCGATCACCACGAACTTGATGGCACCGGCTTCGGCTTTTTTGTCCAGGCGCATCAAGTCCAGGTACCGCCCCGCGTTGTCAGTGGAGGACAGTTGCGGGCCACGCACTGGCGAGCCAGCGGCCTTGACGAGTTGCGTCAGACGCTGCACCAGTGCCGCATCGATCAAGCCCAGACGCTGCGACAAATGCGCCGCCATGACCATGCCGCAACCCACAGCCTCGCCGTGCAGCCATTGGCCGTAGCCCATGCCCGCTTCAATGGCGTGGCCAAAAGTGTGGCCGAAATTGAGAATGGCGCGCAGCCCGCCTTCGCGCTCGTCCTGCGCCACCACCCAAGCCTTGATCTCGCAGCTGCGCTGGATGATGTGGCCCAGCGCCGCTGGCTCGCGGGCCAGCAAGGCAGGCAGATGAGCCTCGATCCAGTCCAGAAACGCCATGTCGGCAATCGGCCCGTACTTGATGACTTCGGCCAGCCCCGCGCTCAGCTCGCGCTCGGGCAGGGTCTGCAGCACGTTCAAGTCGCAGACCACCAGCTGCGGCTGATAAAAAGCGCCGATCATGTTCTTGCCCAGCGGGTGGTTGATGGCGGTCTTGCCGCCCACCGACGAATCCACCTGGGCCAGCAGCGTGGTGGGCACCTGCACAAAGGGCACGCCGCGCATGTAGCTGGCGGCGGCAAAACCCGTCATGTCACCGACCACGCCGCCGCCCAGTGCAAAGAGCACGGTCTTGCGGTCGCAGGCGTTTTGCAGCAAGGCGTCAAAAATCAGCTGCAAGGTGGCCCAGTTTTTATGGGCTTCGCCGTCAGGCAGTTCGAGCAATAAAACCTTGGCGTACCGGCCTTGCAAGGCAGCCTGTAACTGCGCGGCATACAGCGGCGCCACCGTGGTGTTGGAAACGATCAAAGCCGTACTGGCGGCCGGCAAGCCTTGGTAGGTGGCCGGATCACCCAGCAAGCCCGCACCAATCACGATCGGGTAGCTGCGATCGCCCAGATCGATGTTGACGCGTTGCGGCCCGGCGCTGGTGGTGGGTGAAAAAGCAGGAAGCGGCGCTGAGGTCATGAGAGTTACCAGGTAAAAAAGTCCGCCGCGGGGGCTGCGTCAGGGCTGACCGGGCGCGCCGGCCAGTTCGAGCTGCATCAAGATCATGTTGACCAGCGTGGCCACCGATGGCCGGCCTGTCTCAATGATGAAGTGCGCCGTCTCGCGGTACAGCGGGTCACGCAGCGTGTACAACTCTTTGAGCCGGATCAGCGGGTCAGCCACCTGCAGCAAAGGGCGGTTCTGGTCGTGGCGCAAGCGCTTGAAAACGTCTTCCGGTGCGGAATGCAGATACACCGTGGTGCAGCGTTCGTGCAGGTGCTGGCGGTTGGCCGGGCGCAACACCGCGCCGCCACCGGTGGACAGCACACCCACATGCTCTCGGGTGAGTTCGTCCAAGATGCTTTGCTCCGTGTCCCGGAACACAGCTTCGCCTTCGCGCTCAAAGAATTCGCGGATCGAGCAACCCAGGCGGTGTTCGATCACATGGTCTGAATCGGCAAAACCCACCCCCAGCCGGCGTGCGAGCTGGCGCCCCACCGTCGACTTGCCAGAACCAGGCAGGCCAACGCAAGCGATCAAGGGGGGGAAAGAAGTCACGGGGAAGACCCAGGGGGCAGGAAAGCCCCAAATCATAAACGCGAGCGCTGAACCGCCAGCACCGGGACAAAGGCGGTCAAGGCAGCACTTGCGGACTGATAAAAATCAGCAACTCGGACTTGCTGGTCTGACGGCTGCGGTTCTTGAACAAATGCCCGAGGACGGGCAAGCCGCCCAGCCAAGGCACCCTGCTTTCCTGCGCCTGCTCGGCCTCGTCGAAGATGCCGCCAATCACCACCGTGCCCCCGTTGTCCACCAGCACCTGGGTTTGCACATGCTTGGTGTCAATCGCAAAGCCGTTGGGTGTGATGCGGCCCACGCTGTCTTTGTTGACGTCCACGTTCAAGATGATGTTGCCCTCCGGCGTGATTTGCGGCGTGACCTCCAGCTTGAGATTGGCTTTGCGAAACATCACGGCGGTTGCGCCGCTGGAAGTGGCTTGCTGGTAAGGCAACTCGGTGCCCTGCTCGATCAGCGCCTTGACCTGATCGGCCGTGACCAGGCGCGGGCTGGCGACAATTCTTCCTTGACCTTCGGCTTCCAGCGCCGAAAGTTCAACGTTGAGCACGCGCGTCAAGGAGGCATTGAACAGGGACACCGCAAAGTTGGCGGCTGGCACACCGTTGATGGCGTTGGCGGGCAGACTCACCATGTCCGCGCCGCTCATGCCAAAGTCGCGCCCCAGCACAGCCTGGCCACTGGCTGGGTAAGTGGGCGCCAGGTAATTGGCACCGGCTTGTAGCCCAGGATTGCCCGGGGATGCAGGCACGGCAAATGGCCGACCACCGAAGCGCACGCCCAGGGATTTGCCAAAACTGTCCGCCGCCTCGACGATGCGCGCTTCAATCATCACCTGACGCACCGGCACATCCAGCTTGGCAACCACGCTTTGAATGATGGCCAAGCGCGCCAGCGTGTCGGTCAGCACCAATTGGTTCGTACGCGGGTCGGCGAATACGCTGCCCTGGGGTGACAGCAACCGGCCACCGCCGACGCCTGCGCCGAGCTTGCGCCCCACTTCGTCTGCCTTGGCGTAATTCAAGCGGATGTGTTGGGTTTGCGGGCGATTGCCCGCTACGGCGGCGGTGCTTTGCTGCGTGTCACGCGCCAGCATTTCCGCTTGTGGGGCTATCCACAGCACTGCGCCTGACCGCCGCCCCGCCAGGCCGCGGGCCAGCAAGATCACGTCCAGGGCCTGGTCCCAAGGCACGTCTTTCAGGCGCAGGCTGATCGAGCCGGTGACGCCGTCGGACACCACGATGTTGAAGCCGCTGAACTCGGCCAGAACCTGCAACGCGGCCCGCACCTCGATGGCCTGCAGATTCAACGAAATTTTCTCGCCGGTATAGGCTTTGGAGGGCGTGGGCGGCGGCAGTTCGAGCCATGCGGCGGGCAGCGCGGTGGGCTCCGCAGGCGGCGCAGCAAGTATTTCCGCGGTACGCGGCGAGTAGGCCAGGCCGCTGGGCATGTGGGCTAACCCCATGGAAGATGCGGGCTCCTCCAGCATCGGTTCCTGAGCTTGCAACACGCCTGCACAGCCGCACAAGGTCCAGCCTGCAGCCCTGATCCCCCACCGAGCCGACGCCCTCATGGGACAGCCCTTTGGCCGACTTGCAGCCGGACCTCGCGGGGCTTCCAGGCACCCTCTGGCTGGCGTGTCCACTCGCGCAAGACCAAGCCTCCATCGTCTATCTGGACCACCTCACCCTGGTTCTGGCCCAAACCATCCCCCACCCGTACGGCATGAACTCGGCCAGCCACTTGCACCAGGGCCACAGCCTGCCCCTGCTGCTGCAAGATGCCCACCAGACGCAAGTCGGCCAAAGGCCAGGCTTGCAGCGGGTCGGGTCGCCGACTGGCGCTCGGTGGCACGGCAGGTGCAGGGTCAGGGCGAACTAAAGGCGCGGCGAAGGGGTCGGGGATATTGGCGGTTGAGGCTAGACGCGCCGCAGCCGAAGAGGGGGTCGGCCGCGAGGCCTGAGGCTGCGTACTTGCAGGACTCAAACGCTGGTAACGCACCAGAACAGCTTCCGCCTGGAGCAGACCGTCCGAGCCCATCTGCAAAGACAAGCGACTCAGGCCCACGGCAGGCGATTCGGCCGCTAACGCGTTGGCCCAACCCACGAGCTGCGCATACCGCCCTTTCAAACGCAGGGTGGCCGACTGCTCCACGCGGTCTGGCAGCACCACCGGCGCGACGGGCTGAAAACTCTCCACCTTCAATCCCTGGGCCAAAGAAGCTGCCTCGACTTGCAGCCACAGCGCGGGCCCGGCGGCAGGATCGACCCAGCTCAGCGCCAAAACGGAAACAGCATCGGCGAGCGCTGCCTGTTGCCGCCCGAGAAGCGCCAAATCCAACACTGGCGCCTTGCGCTGCTGAGCCAGGCGGCTGCTGACGCGCTGAACTTGAGCCGATTGGTGCGCCAAGTCATCGCCTAAGCAGAACCAACCGAGCAGGGCGATGACCCCGGCAGCCAAGCTGCCCAGGCCCAACAAAGCGGCGTAAACCATGCTTGCTGGTTGCGCCGCCAGACGATCCCAACACGGATTCCACCAGTCGGGAAGTGTGTAGCTGATCACGGCAACACACCTGCTTGTCGCGTCAAGCGCAATGAGAAAAGCACGGCTGGCAAAGCTTCATTTGACCGAGCTGAGGCCGGCGCTGTACTGCCTGGCGCTGAGGTCCAACTTACTGACTCAGGCGAGCCCCAGGCTCGGCCCGGCACAGACCAAGCCGCGATCAACGCCGCCAGACGCTCGCCCGATATGGCCGTGCCGGTCAGCACCAAGGTGTCGGCTTCTTGCTGCCATTGCGTCAGGCGCAGGCCAGGCGGGAAATGGCTGGCCAATTCCACCAACGCTTGCGCGCCCGCGCCTTGCTGTTGCGCCAAAGTCTGCAAGCTGGCATGGCGCTTGGCCAAGGCTTGCAGTGCCAACTGTAGGCTGGCGGCTTGCGAAGCGTGCTTCTCTGATCTCGCCAAATCCTGGGCTTCACGGGCATGGCGCTCGCGCAACTCCAGCAAGTGCCGGTATTGCCAGGCCACTGCGGCAAGTGCCATGACTGCGCCGATACAAATGGCCGCCGCAGATTGCCTCAGTAAGCTTTGCCGCCGCGTCATTTGCCGCACATGGTCGCGCCCCAGCAGGTCGATGCGTGGACCGGATGTCATGGCGTGAAGGCCCGCAAGGCCAAGCCGCAAGCGGTGGCATAAGACGAGGGCTGAGTGGGCCATTCTTTCAAGCGGGGTCCCAGGCGCAGGCCGTCAAAAAGAAAGGGCTCTTCGGAAACATCGTCTGAGCCAGCGGTCCGCTGCGCCATCCGCGCCTGGTGCCAGGCACGTGCCTCCGCCTCGGCCGCATCGTCGAGTGCCGTCAAGCGCAGGCCGCAGGCTTCGGCCAGCCCCTGGCGGTCTTGCACAGCATCCAAGGGAGCAGCAGCCACCCAGACTTTGGCCGAATCTAAGCTGGAGCCAAGCACGTGAGGTGACACCGGGCAAACCCCGTAGTCCAGGTTCAAAGGCTGCAACTCGGTCTGCCAATGCAGCGCGGCTTGTTCATGTACCCAAGCGTCCAAGGACGCACCTTGCAGAGCCAAGGGCGCCAACCAAGTAGCGCGGCGGACAGCGGTGGCTGGCAAGGCCATGGCCAAATCGCGTGTGCTGAGCCGATGGCGCTGCAGCAGTTGGCGCAGGGCCAAAACCAGCGCATCGAACTGCTGGATGTGCCCGTCCACCACGCAGTCAGGCGGCAGGGGTTGGGTATCGGCCACGGACATGAGCAGGTCACGGCCCTGGCGCAACTCAACCAGGTGCGCCGCATGGTCAGTCAGGTCCAGGCCGAGCAAGGCAGACGAAGGCCGAAACAAGCGGCTGACCCAAGACGCCACAGCATTCCTTTACGCTGCTACGGGGCACAGCGGAGGGTCAGCCTAGCGTGGAACCCGTGAAAAACAACAAAGTTTCACTCCAATAGTCGAGCAATAAATAACACTTAATAGTTCAGAATCCAGGTACAACGCCGACCAACGCAGAGCACAAACAGACACCTTGGCCCCCGCGCAAGTCGACTAAATTTTTATAATGCCGGCTGCACAACGATTGCTTTCATGCCCTCCAAAAACCCCGAGCCGACCTCGTCCTCCAAGCCTTCCCAGCCCGATCCCAATTGGCAAGCCAGCCTGCTCAAGCTGGGCGTGCGCTTGTTGGCGCTGGCCGGAGCCGGTCTGTTGGCCCTGCTGATGGTGATTGCCGTGTCGCTGGCGGTGGCTTACCCCAACCTGCCCGACATCTCTGAAATGGCGAACTACCGGCCCAAATTGCCGCTGCGCATTTATTCGGAAGACAAGGTACTGATTGGCGAATTTGGCGAAGAGCGCCGCAGCCTGACGCCGATCAAAGAAATTCCGCAAGTCATGAAAGACGCGGTGCTGGCCATTGAAGACGCCCGCTTTTTCTCGCACGGCGGGGTCGACTACCTGGGCGTGATCCGTGCCGGCCTGGCCAACGTGGGCCGGGCCAAGAGCCAGGGCGCCTCGACCATCACCATGCAGGTGGCCCGCAATGTCTACTTGTCGGCGGAGAAAAGCTACACCCGCAAGATCTACGAGATCTTGCTGACCTTCAAGCTCGAGCATTTGCTGACGAAAGACCAGATCCTTGAGATCTACATGAACCAGATTTTCCTGGGCAACCGGGCTTACGGTTTTGCGGCGGCTGCTGAAACGTATTTTGGCAAGCCGCTGCGCGACATCACCATCGCGGAAGCGGCCATGCTCGCCGGCCTGCCGAAGGCGCCTTCGGCCTATAACCCGATCGCCAACCCCAAGCGCGCCCGGGCCCGGCAGCTCTACATCATTGAGCGTATGGAAGAAAACGGCTTCATCACCGCCGCCCAAGCGGTCAAGGCCAAAGCCGAACCGCTGAAGGTGCGGACCCATCAAGAGTCGGACCGCACGCACGCCGAGTACGTGGCAGAAACCGTGCGCCAGCTGGTCTACAACCAGTACGGCGACGAAACCTACACCCGGGGCTTGAACGTTTACACCACGCTCAATGCGGCCGATCAGCTGGCCGCGTACAAAGCGCTGCGCAAGGGCATCATGGACTTTGAGCGCCGGCAAATTTACCGCGGCCCCGAAAAATTCATCGACCTGCCGAAAGACCCCAAGGAAGTCGATGACGCGATTGACGACGTGCTGGCCGATCACCCCGACAACGGCGACCTGATGTCGGCCATGGTGCTGGAAGCCAACCCCAAGAAAATCAGGGCGGTGCGCCAGAACGGCGAGACCCTGGAGATCACCGGCGACGGCCTCAAGCCTGCCCAGTCGGGCCTCAGCGACAAAGCCGCGCCCAACATCCGCCTGCGCCCGGGTGCAGTGATCCGCGTGGCACGGCTGCCTACCGGCGCCTTGGAAATCACTCAGCTGCCCGAGGTGGAAGGCGCTCTAGTGGCAGTCGACCCGCGTGACGGCGCGGTGCGGGCGCTGGTCGGCGGTTTTGATTTTCAGAAGAACAAGTTTAACCACGTGACCCAGGCCTGGCGCCAACCGGGCTCGAGCTTCAAGCCCTTCATCTATTCAGCGGCACTGGAAAAAGGCCTCACACCCGCCACAGTGGTCAACGATGCACCGCTGTTTTTTGACGCTGGCGTGACCGGTGGCCAGCCCTGGGAGCCCAAAAACTACGACGGCACCTTTGAAGGCCCGATGAGCCTGCGCACCGCGCTGAAAAAATCAAAGAACATGGTGTCCATCCGCGTTCTGCAGGCGGTCGGCGCTCAGAACGCACAAGAGTGGGTCAGCCGCTTTGGCTTTGACGCCGACAAGCACCCCGCCTACCTGACCATGGCGCTGGGTGCAGGCTCGGTCACGCCCATGCAGATGGTCACCGGCTATTCGGTGTTTGCCAACGGCGGCATGCGCGTCAACCCCTACCTCATCACGCGCATCACCGACCAGCAAGGCAAGGTCTTGGTGGAAACACCGCCGCCTGCCGCAGACGAGAGCATGCGCGCCATCGAGCCCCGCAATGCTTTCATCATGTCCAGCCTGCTGCAAGAGGTCACCCGCTCGGGCACGGCGGCCAAGGCCCAGGCCATGCTCAAGCGGCCCGACCTGTACGGCAAGACCGGCACCACCAACGACTCCATCGACACCTGGTTCGTGGGCTACCAGCCGAGCCTGGCGGCCGCCGTGTGGATGGGTTACGACAAGCCGCGCAAATTGGGCGACCGCGAAACTGGCGGCGGCCTGAGCCTGCCGATCTGGATCAACTTCATGGAGTTCGCGCTCAAGTCAACGCCCGTGGCCGAAATGCCCGTGCCACCAGGGGTGACCAACTCAGGCGGCGAATGGTTTTACGACGAGTACACCCGAGGTGCGGGCGTGACCAGCCTGGGCATGGGCGGCGACAACGGCAGCCGCTCCGAAGGGGCAGCGCCACCGGTTTCGGATGAGCGCAAGCGCATCCTGGACCTGTTCAGGAACTGATTTTTTGCCGCTCAGTCGGCCGCGCTGAACCGCAAAGCCTGGCCGGCCTGCTCGCTGGCGCAATGCGACAGCGCCGCAAAAAACTCGCTGCCGTTCTTGGTGTCCAGCCACTGGCCGTCGCTGAGCCGGTAATGAAAACCGCCAGCGCGTGCCGCCATCCAGATTTCCTGCAAGGGCTTTTGCAGGTTGATGATGATCTGACTGCGGTTGGCAAAGGTCAGCGTGACCATGCCGCCCGTGCGCTGGTTGTCCACGTCGGCGTCTGACTCGTCATTGATGCGGTCGCAAGCGCTCTCCACCGCCTTGAGCACGGCTTCGGCACGGTTCAGATAATCCAGGTCGCTCATTACAATCCCATCATGTTGTCAACACACCAGAAGCCGCAAATTTTAGGCTGCGCGTCAGAAGCGGCCGGGCCGCAAGGTCTTGGCCCCTCCAGGCACGGCAAAGCGGCCTGGGCTTGGCCACTGGCCGGCGTGCTTGTGCTCAGCGGTTTGGCGGGTTGTGGCCAGAAGGGCCCGCTCTATCTGCCGGGCGATCCAACCGGTGTGCAGCCTGGTGCAAGCAACCCCGCCATGAACAACTACCCCGCCTTGCCCGGCGATGAACTCAACAACAACATCTACAAGCCGGCGGTAACGCGATGACTGATTTTTCCCCTGCAACCCTGCCCGGTCACCCTTTTGTCGCCCAGCGCGAATCGGGCATGCATGTCGAGGGCGTCGCCCTGGGCGACCTCGCCGCCGAACATGGCACGCCGCTGTTTGTCTATTCCAAGGCGGCGATGCTCAGTGCGCTGGCCGCTTACCAGCGCGGCTTTGCCGGCCGGCAAGTGCAGATTTGCTACGCCATGAAGGCCAACTCCAGCCTGGCCGTGTTGCAGGTGTTCGCGCAAGCGGGCTGCGGTTTTGACATCGTCTCCAGCGGAGAACTCGCCCGCGTGCTGGCGGCAGGCGGCGACCCGGCCAAAGTAATTTTCTCTGGTGTGGGCAAGACCCGCGCCGAGATGAAGCAAGCCCTGCAAGTGGGCATTGGCTGCTTCAACGTGGAAAGCGAAGCCGAGCTCGACGTGCTCAGCCAAGTGGCCTCCAGCATGGGCAAGACGGCGCCGGTGAGCCTGCGCGTCAATCCCAACGTGGACCCCAAGACGCACCCCTATATTTCGACCGGGCTCAAAGGCAACAAGTTCGGCGTGGCACACGAAAACGCCTTGGCCGCTTATCGGTATGCGGCGAGCTTGCCGGGCCTGAAGGTGGTGGGCATTGATTGCCATATCGGCTCGCAGATCACGGAGACCACGCCCTACCTAGACGCCATGGACCGCGTGCTGGACCTGGTGACCGAGATCGAGGCGGCGGGCATTCCCATTCACCACATCGACTTCGGGGGCGGCCTGGGCATCAACTACAACGGCGACACACCGCCGGAAGCAGACGTGCTGTGGCAGCAGCTACTGGCCAAGCTGGACGCGCGTGGCTTTGGCCAGCGCCACTTCATGATCGAGCCCGGCCGCTCGCTGGTGGGCAACGCCGGCGTGTGCGTGACCGAGGTGCTGTACCTCAAGCCCGGCGAGCAAAAGAGCTTTTGCATCGTCGATGCGGCCATGAACGACCTGCCCCGCCCGGCCATGTACCAGGCCTTTCACCAGATCGTTCCGTTGCAAGCTCGCAAAGGGACTGGTGAGGTGTACGACGTGGTTGGCCCCGTGTGTGAAAGCGGCGACTGGCTGGGGCGTGACCGACAGCTCAACGTGCAGCAAGGCGACTTGCTGGCCGTGCTGTCTGCCGGTGCCTACTGCATGAGCATGGCCAGCAACTACAACACGCGCGGCCGTGCGGCGGAGTTGCTGGTGGACGGCGACAAAGCCCACTTGATTCGCCAACGCGAATCAGCGTTTGACACCTTCGCGCTAGAACAGCTGGTTTAAGCCCAGCCCCGAGGCTAAGCCCGCCCGACCTGCTTCTGGCCCGACGAGCACCGAGCCAGCCAAGCGCGCCGCAATCGCCAACCCAGCAGCACGGCTACGATGGCCGCGTAAACCGCGACCTCGGCAAAGTTGTTCTTGCCAGCGCGCATCCAGAAAAAATGCAGCAGCATGGTGATCGCCGCCAGATAAATAAGCCGGTGCAAGCGCTGCCAGCGCGGTGCGCCCAGCCAACGAATGGCGCGGTTGAACGAGGTGGCCGCCAGGGGCGTGATCAACAGCAGCGTCAGCGTGCCGACCAAGATAAAGGGCCGCTTGGCGATGTCCTTGATGATGTCCGCCACGTCCAGCCCCATGTCGAACACGGCGTAGCTGCACAGATGAACGACAGCGTAGAAAAAGGCAAACAAGCCCAGCATGCGCCGCATACGAGCCAAGGCAGGCACATGTGCCATGACCCGCAGCGGCGTGACAGCCAGCACGATGCACATGAAGCGCAACGCCCAGTCGCCCGTGGCGCGGATCAATGCTTCTTGGGGGTTCGCGCCCAGTTGGTTCTGTGTTGCCCGCCAAACCAGCCAGCCCATGGGCGCCAGGCACAGGCACCAGATCAGCGGCTTGGCGGCTGGGTGGAGCAGCAGCTTGTTCACGCCGACGTTCCCGGCCGAGTTGGCGGAAATCTCAGAAGAATTTTTTCAAGTCCATGCCCGCGTAGAGCTGGCCGACCTGGGCTTCATAACCGTTGAACATCAGCGTCTTGCGCTTTTTCGCAAAGAGGCCGTCTTCGCCAATGCGTCGCTCGGTGGACTGGCTCCAGCGCGGGTGGTCCACATTCGGGTTGACGTTGGAATAAAAGCCGTACTCCGAAGGCGCAGCCTTATTCCAGGCGGTGCGCGGCTCCTTGTCCGTGAAGCGGATTTTGACCAGGCTTTTGCCGTTCTTGAAACCGTACTTCCAGGGCACCACCAATCGCACGGGGGCACCGTTCTGGTTGGGGAGCACTTCGCCATACATGCCAAAGGTCAGCAAGGTCAGCGGGTGCATGGCTTCGTCCAGGCGCAGGCCTTCCACGTAGGGCCACTCCAGCACGCGGGAACCCACAAACGGCATGGTCTTGGGGTCGGCCTGGGTGATGAACTCCACGTACTTGGCGCTGCCCAGCGGCTCGACTTTTTTGATCAATGCCGCCATGGAATAACCCACCCAAGGAATGACCATGGACCAGCCCTCCACGCAGCGCATGCGGTAGATACGCTCCTCCATAGGGCTGAGCTTGAGCAGGTCTTCCAGGGTGAAGGTCTTGGGTTGCTTGACCAGACCTTCAACCGCCACCGTCCAGGCGGATGTGACCAGCGTGCCCGCGTTCTTGGCGGGGTCGGCCTTGTCCGTGCCGAACTCGTAGAAGTTGTTGTAGCTGCTGGCGTCTTTGTAGTCCGTGACTTTGTCCATGCTCACCGCCCCCGCCACCGACGATTTGCCACCCGGCAGCGGCTTGAGCTTGCCGGGGCCGGCCGTCTGCGCCATGGCATCACGACCAGCCCAGCCGGCCAGCGCCGCACCGACCACCCCACCTGCCATCAACTGGATCAGCTGGCGCCGCTCTTGGTAAATCCGCTGGGGCGTGATCTCGCTGCCTGCCGCGTAGTCGAAGCCCGTGTCGCTTTTCTTGATCAGCATGGAAGTCTCCTAGTGGAATCCGAGAGCCAGAAAGACAAAAAATTCAAAGTTCGCCGTAGCTGTGCAAGCCCGACAAGAACATGTTCACGCCCAAGAAAGCAAACGTGGTGACGGCCAGCCCGACCAGCGCCCACCAAGCCGCGACAGTGCCGCGCAAGCCCTTCATCAGGCGCATGTGCAGCCAGGCTGCGTAGTTGAGCCAGACGATCAGCGCCCAGGTTTCCTTGGGGTCCCAGCTCCAATAACCACCCCAGGCCTCGGCCGCCCACAAGGCGCCCAGCACGGTGGCGATGGTGAAGAACGCAAAGCCCACGGCAATGGCCTTGTACATCACGTCATCCAGGATCTCAAAGCTCGGCAGGCGCGCGGCAATGCGCTGACGCCCCAGCAGCATGAGCCCGGCAATCATCCCCGACACGGCCAGGTAACCCAACCAATACTGCCCGCCACCCACATCGGCCGGCGACTTGCGAAAGACGATGGGCACAAAACAAATCACCACGCCCAGCAGCCACAGTGGCGTCAGCTTGTGCCAGCGGGTTTCGCCAGCTTGCTGCTTGATCAGGTAAGCCAGCGAGACCATGGCCGCCAGGGCGAACATGCCGTAACCAATGAAGTTGGCCGGCACATGCAGCTTCATCCACCAACTTTTCAAGGCCGGCACCAAAGGCTGAATCTCATGGGCTTCGCGCACCACGGTGTACCAAAGCAAAAAGCCCACGGCAGCACTGACCACCAACATGACGAAGGCCCCGAGCGCACGGGTCTTGTACTGCGCTTCAAAGTACAGGTAAAAGCAGGCCGTCATCCAACAAAACAGCACAAACACTTCATACAGGTTGCTCACCGGGATATGCCCCACGTCAGGGCCGATCAGGTAGCTTTCGTACCAGCGCACCATGGTGCCGATCAGCGCCATGCCCACGGCAACCCAGGCAATGCGCGAACCCAGCAGCTCAAAATTGGCGCTGGACATGGATGCCTCGCGCCCCGTGGCCAAACCGAGCCAATAAAAAATGGTGCTCATGAAAAACAGCACGCTCATCCACAAGATCGCGGACTGACTGGACAAGAAGTACTTGAGCCAGAAGACCTGCTCGGCGCGAGCGAGATCGCCCTGGTAGCTGTTGATGGCCAGCAAGGAAGCAAGCGTCACGGCACCCATCAACACCTGCAAGGGCCGCCAGAACCAACCCAGCGCGATGGCCGAGGGTATCGCTCCGATCAAGATGCCTTGCTCGTACACGTCCATGGCCGTGTGATAACGGGCAAAGGCAAACACCCCGCCAGCCACGACCAACACGGCAAACAGCCAGTCGAGCCAGTTGCGGCGAGAAAAATAACCGGCATTCAGGACAAAGCTGGCGTTGCCTGTGTTGCGGCTCAGCGACGTCGTCGTGTTCATGACTGCACCTGTAAAAGTCGGGTTTTCAACATCTCAAATTCCTTGTCGCCATCCAGCGTCTTGCGATTGGACGAAAGCGCCATGCTCGCACGACTTGCGCCCGCCGTGCTGGCAGGCGCTGCAGAGTCCTCGGGGCCAGCAGGGCTCGCCGGCGCCAACCACACCCACAGGCGACGTTCCCGCACATAGAGCATGGCAAACACGCCCAGGATCAGGAAAGCGCAGCCCAGATAAACCAAGTTCTTGCCCGGTGCCCGTGCCACCTGGAACACGCTGGCCTGGACCTGCTTGAAGTCCTTGAGCTCAAAGGTCATGGGCGCGGGATAGTGAAAGGCGTCGGACAAGCTGAGCACGGCTTGGGACATGAAGGCCTGGGTTTTTTCGTCGCGCGGCAAAGGCGTCTGGCCAGCGCGCTCGCGGCCGATCTCGACCAACTCAAACAGCACGCCGTTCAGAATCCGGATCAGCACCTCGCTGGCACGGTTGCGCTCGGCCTCGGGAATGTTGGCTTCCATGAAGTCGGAAATGGCTTGCAGTCCCGACGAAGGCACCTGTCCCACCCCAGGCGCTGTCGCCTGCGGTGCTTCGGCCCCAGCAAACAAGGCCAGCGCGCGCGAGGCCGAGGCGTTGAGTTGAGCGGCCATGTCAGGCTTATCGTTGGGCACGGCCTGGCGCACATAGCGCGCCACGGCCTGCGCCCGCGCGGCCGGATCGGCCAAGACCTGGCGCGTTTGCAAGAAGGTGCTCATGCCGCCTTCCGGGTCAGCCGGGACGCGCAGGTACTGAAACGGCGCGGACGGCGTTTCGCGCACGCCGAGCAGGAAAACCGACACGCTGTCCGGGTTGTTGTCTAGCCGCACGGGCAACATGTAGTTGTGAAACTCCTTGGCCTGGCCAGCGGCGTCACGCAGCTTGTAGCTGATGCTCGGGCCCACGTTGCGCAAGTCTTTGTTGCCGCCGTGCGCTTTGTTGGCTGCGCCCATGCGGTTGTCAAGCGACTGGCGCAAGTCGACCTTGCGCACATCGATGCCATTGGCGGTTGAGCCGCCTAAGTTTTCGACGTTGATGACGCGCAGGGCCGTGTATTCGAGCGTGAGCTTTTCTGCGCCATTGCTCAGGTTGCTGCTGCTGCCGATGGTGCCTTCGATTTCAAACGGCTTGGTGGCCGCGTTCATGGGCACGGCCTTGAGCGTGACGCTGGAGCCGCCGTCGTCGAAGCTGGATTGGTAAA
This sequence comes from Polaromonas sp., assembly GCA_040400935.1. Lineage (GTDB taxonomy): Bacteria > Pseudomonadota > Gammaproteobacteria > Burkholderiales > Burkholderiaceae_C > Polaromonas. Next base: position 10,953 of record JBBAPH010000020.1, on the reverse strand, counting down.
TCTCGATGCCACGGTGACGCACAGGATGGTTGACCTCTACCCGCGCCGGGATCTGCTCACCGGTTTCTTTGTCGTGAATGACGATCTCGCTGGCAAACAGCTTGGGCATGCCGGTGGAGTAGTACTCCACGATGAATTTTTTGAGTTCGACCGCAAACGGCAAGTCTTGCAGCAACACACCGCCGGGTTGGTTAAGCAACGCCGTGCTGGAACGCGTGCCTTCAGCCACCAGCAAGTTGGCACGGAAGGTGGGGTTGGAGTCGCTCAAGCGGTGCTGCGTCGGCACGTCTGCGATCAAGCCGCCGCCTGAAAAAACCGATTTGTTGTTCAGCCACATCTGAGCCCGCACCACCAAGTCGCCATCGAACAAACCGCCCAGGCAAATCAGCACGATGGCGCTGTGCGCGGCGATGTAGCCGAGCTTGTTGGCCGCGCCTTTTTTGGCAGCCACCATCCAGCCCTGCGGGCGCTCTTGCAGCTTGACCTTCCAGCCGCCCTGCACCAGCGTGTGGCCGATCCGGTTGGCAGCGGCGGCGGGGGATTCGGCCAAGCTCTGCTCAGCGCGGTGGCCAAAAGCTTTGAGGCTTTGCTCGCGCATGTCCTCTTTGTAGACGCGCAAGTCGGCCAGGATCTTGGGCGTATTGCGGCTGATGCACAGCGAGGTGCTGACCACTAAAAACGCCAGGATCAGCAAGAACCACCACGCGCTGTAAACGGTGTACAGACTCACAGCGCCAAACACCTGCGCCCAGAACGGGCCGAACTGGTTGACGTAGTTGTTCAGCGGCTCTTGCTGCTTGAGCACCGTGCCAATCACCGAAGCGATGCAAATGACGGTGAGCAGCGAAATGGAAAAGCGCATGGACGACAGCAACTCCACCAGGCTGCGCCTGGCGGAAGAACCTGTCTGAAGCTCAATGCCCTGGGTGGAAACTGTCATGCCTGCGCCGCTTAACCTTAGAAAGCCTGGAAGTTAACAGGCCAATGAAAAAGGCGGGCCTTTCACTGAAAGACCCGCCTGGATGTGAGTGTGTTTTCAGACCCGGGTTCCTGGGCCCGTTAAAAAAACAGCGATCAGCGCAAACCGGCAATGTAGTCGGCCAGGGCGCGGATTTCGCGGTCGTTGAGCTTGGCGGCGACTTGCGTCATTTGCAGGTTGTTCTGGCGAACGCCGTCGCGAAAGCCGGTCAGCTGCGCGGCCGTGTAGTCGGCGTGCTGACCACCCAAGCGGGGGTACTGAGCGGGATTGCCAGCGCCAGTGGGGTTGTGGCAGCCCGCGCAAGCGGCGATCTGGCGATCAGACACACCACCGCGGTAAATGCGCTCGCCCAGGGCGACCAGTTCTTTGTCTTTGGCAAAACCGGGCTTGATCTTCTTGGCGGCCACCCAGTAGGCGATATTTTTCATGTCAGCGTCGCTGAGCGTGGCGGCAAAGCCTTGCATGATGGCGTTCTTGCGAACGCCGCTTTTGTACTCTTGCAACTGCTTGATCAGGTATTCAGGGTGTTGCTGGGACAGCTTGGGATAGGTGGGCGTGCCGGAGTTGCCGTCAGCGCCGTGGCAGGCCGCGCATACCGCGCCGAATTTAGCTTCGCCGCTGACCAGGTCTGGCTTGGCCGCTTTAGCCGGTGCCGCCTCGGCAGCTTTAGCCGGCGCCGCCTCGGAAGCCTGGGATGAAACAGCAGACACGGCCAACAAGGCAGCCATCAAATAAGTAGCGAACAGCTTCATAGGAGGTTTTAATTAGGGGCACAACAAAACATGCGAATTTCTGATTTTACAATGGCTTGAGCGCCGCGCGGGCAAAGCCTTAGCTTGCCAGCTCTTATTGGCTCGGGCGGCCCACCCGCCCTTCATCCCTTGCCGCGGCCCACAGGGCCGCTTCCCACGCCCCCCCGGCGAGACTGGGACACCAGGAAAAAATCATGACCCCGCCCACCGCCGCCTCCGTTGACCCCAAGATTGCCATGGGCTGGCTGCATACCGCGCGCTTCATGACCACGGCCCCCGAACTGCACCACCTGCCGACGGTGGACGTGCCAGAAATCGCCTTTGTGGGGCGCTCCAACGCGGGCAAGTCCACCTGCATCAACACACTCACGCAGCAGCACCGCCTGGCCTTTGCCTCTAAAACGCCGGGGCGCACCCAAAGCATCAACTTGTTCACGCTGGGCAAGCAGGGCATCACGGACGCCGTACTGGCCGACCTGCCCGGCTACGGCTACGCGGCCGTACCCAAAGCCGCCAAGTACCGCTGGCAACAGGTCATGGCCAACTATTTGCACACGCGTGAAAACCTCAAGGGTGTGGTGCTGCTGTGCGATCCGCGCCTGGGCCTGACTGAACTCGACGAAATCCTGCTCGACGTGATCCGCCCACGCGTGCAAGAAGGCCTGAAATTCTTGGTGCTGCTGACCAAGTCAGACAAGCTCAACAAAACCGAAGCGGCCAAGGTGCTGTCCATTGTGCGACTGCAAGCTGGCGGCGGCGACGTCAAACTCTTTTCTGCACTCAAGCGCCGCGGCGTGGACGAAGCAGCCCAGCACCTGTGGGACTGGGTCCACCCCGAAGGCCTGCCGCCCGCCCCAAGCCCGTGATCTCCTGATGTCAGGGCGCGGGTGCTTTTTCAACCCAACACCCCCTCGCCCATGATCACCACCGAGCTCCGCGAACTTCCCCACGGCATTCATTTGTCCTGCCGCAGCGCAGGCACGCCGGGCCGACCAGTCTTGCTGTTCTTGCATGGGTTTCCCGAAGCGGCTTTTGTCTGGGACGAGTTGCTGCTGCACTTCAGCCAGCCAGAGCATGGCGGCTACTACTGCGTGGCCCCCAATTTGCGAGGCTATGAAAAGTCCAGCACCCCCTTAGAAGTCCAGGCTTACCGAGCCAAGCACCTGATGCAAGACATCAGCGCACTGATCCAGCAAATCAGCCCCGGCCCACTGGCCGCGCTGGTAGCCCACGACTGGGGCGGCGCCGTCGCCTGGAACCTGGCAGCAGCCCAACCGGCGCAGATGCACAAGCTCGCCATCATCAATTCTCCGCACCCGGCCACCTTCTTGCGCGCCCTGCAACACTCGCCCGCGCAGCAAGCCGCCAGCGACTACATGAATTTCCTGATCCGGCCCGATGCGCCCCAGCTCTTGGCCGAAAACGATTACCAGCGCCTGTGGGAACTTTTTATCCGCATGGGCGCCGTCGATGGCCCGCACCCTTGGCTCACCGAAGCCCGGCGCCAGCAATACCGCGATGTGTGGAACGCCGGCCTGACCGGCCCCTGCCACTACTACGGTGCATCCCCCTTGCGGCCACCGCGCCCCAACGACCCCGCTGCAGCAGCCATCACCCTGCCCCCGGAAATGGTCACGGTGAAAGTCCCAACGCAAGTGCTCTGGGCCATGAACGACACAGCGCTGTTGCCGGAGTTGCTGGACGGCCTGGAAGAATTTGTGCCCCAGCTTCAGTTGCACCGCATACCCAATGCCACGCACTGGGTGGTGCATGAGCAGCCGGAATTGGTGGCCCGTTACCTCGGAGATTTTTTGAAGCAGCCTTGACGCACTGATTTCAGGACTCAGGGACGCCCCATTCCAGCCTTCCCCCAGAGGGGGAAGGAGCCATGCAGGGACTTGGAGAAGGCGAACGCTAAGGCTATCAGCCGGTCTATGTCTGCCTCTCCCCGAATCCCTGCGGGTGCAGGCGGGCCGCAGGATCGGGCCGATTTCGGAGCAAAGCGACATGAGGCCCAAGCCTGCGGCCCGCCTGCACCCGCAGTCCCCGCTCCCGCACCGCACCGCCCCGCCAGACAAAGCTCAGTAGACCGACGGCAAACCCTCAGGCCGCGTCTTGAACCGCTTGTGCACCCAGTAATACTGCGCCGGCATGCTCAAGACAAATTGTTCCAGCTGCTGGTTGACGAAGGCCGTGTCGGCCGCCAAGTCGCCCGTCGGGTAATTGCCCCAAGCGGGCATGACCTCCACGTCGTAGCCGGTGGGCGTCAGGCGCGGCACCACCGAAATCACCTTGGCCCGGCCCAAGCGAGCGAAACGCGGGATCGAAGGCACGGTGGACGCCGGCACGCCAAAAAACGGCGCAAACAAAGTGCCGTGGCTACCAAAGTCCATGTCCGGCAACAAATACAGCACCTCGCCCGCTTTGAGCGCGTTGATGTTCCCCTTCACGCCATCGTTTCGGTTGTAGAGCCGCACCCGGCCAAAACGCAGACGCCCGGCCTTGATCCAATCATCCAGCGCCGCATTGGCCTGCGGGGTGTAGATCGACGTGAAATCGCGGTCGATGTTCATGTTCACGGCTGTGGCTCCGGCGTCCAGCCCATAGAAATGCGGACTGAACACAATCGTCGGCGCCACACCATCAAACTCTTGCAAAGCGCCATGCAGCCGCAGCCGCTGGGCCAACACAGTGCGTGGTGCGTGCCACAGCCAACTGCGGTCCAGCCAGGTCTGGCCAAAGTACACAAAAGTCTGGCGCGCCAGCTGCCGCCGCTCAGCCAAGGGGCGATCTGGAAAGCACAAGGCCAGATTCGTCATCACCACGTGCCGGCGCGGCCACACCAGCAGCCACAGCAAGGTACCCAACAATGCGCCCAAAGCGCGCAGCACAGGCAGCGGCCACAGCGCCAAGAAACGCATGAGGGCAATGCCCGCGCGGGTTAAGAACCCGCTCATACCGACTTGTCCGCCACGGCTTTGCCTGCACCCTCACGGCGCGGCGTCTTATAGCGTGCGTAGCCCCAGAGGTACTGGTCTGCCTGGTCCAGGATCATAACCTCCAAGGCCTGGTTGATCTGTGTGACTGCCGCCTGCAAATCTGGCGCGGGTTCCGCTGCCAGCCCCGCCAAGGGCGGCAAGATGTCCAAGGTATAGCCCCGGCCCTGGCCCAGCCGGCGTGTGACGACGGGCAACATCGGCGCGCCGTTCTGCAAGGCCAGCCGCGCCGCCAGAGTCATGGTGTAAGCCGGCCGCCCGAAAAACGGCGCCCAGACACCCAGCCCGTCAGGGGGCACCTGGTCCGTCAACAATGCCACCGCGCCATTGCTTTTGAGCGCTTTGTGCATTTGGCGAATGCCGCTCAGGCTGGCCGGCACCACGGCCAAGCCGGGCCGGTGGCGGCTGTCGTGCATCAGGCGCGCCAGCCAAGGCTGGCGGGCCGGGCGGTACATGGCCGTGATGGGCCCATACAACTCGGCCAAGGCTTGTGGCGCCAACTCAAAACTGCCGCAGTGCGGCGCGAAAAAGATGACCCCGCGACCTTTGGCAAATGCCGCCTCGGCATGCTCTCGGCCACGCAGCTGAACCTGCGCCAAGCATGATTCCCCGTGCGGGCGCATCCACAGCTTGGGCAACTCGCCCACAAAGCGGCCGGTCTCCGCGATCGCCGGGCGCGCCTTGGAAAACGGCAGGCCCGCCTGCGCCACGTTGGCCTTGAAGGTCGCCCGATAGGACGGACTGAGGCACCACACCAGCCAACCCAAGCCGGCGCCAAGGGCGTGCAGCACGCGCAAAGGCAGGTGAGACAGCAGGCGGAAAAGGAAAAACATCAAGGACTGAGAAAAGGAAACCGATGCTTGGCAAGAAAATTCAAGCCCAACACGACCGTTGAGCAATTGCCTATAATTCACACGTCGCCGAGTTACTGAACAACTTGCAGGGCGACGTAAAACCAAACTGCTAAAGCGTTCGCCGAGGCACCCCAAGCCGGCAACGCGCCGACTAACTTCATGGAGTGTACGCAATGGCGAACGATTTTCTTTTCACGTCTGAATCCGTCTCTGAAGGCCATCCCGACAAGGTTGCCGACCAAGTCTCTGATGCCATCCTGGACGCCATCTTCAAACAAGACCCCCGCAGCCGCGTCGCAGCCGAAACGCTGTGCAACACCGGCTTGGTGGTGCTGGCCGGTGAGATCACCACCAACGCCCACGTGGACTACATCCAAGTGGCGCGCGACACCATCAAGCGCATTGGCTACGACAACACCGAGTACGGCATTGACTACAAGGGCTGTGCGGTCATGGTCTGCTACGACAAGCAGTCCAACGACATCGCCCAGGGTGTGGACCATGCGTCAGACGACCACTTGAACATCGGCGCCGGTGACCAAGGCCTGATGTTCGGCTACGCCTGCAACGAGACGGCCGATTTGATGCCTGCGCCTATTTATTACGCACACCGCTTGGTTGAGCGCCAGGCGCAACTGCGCAAAGACGGCCGCCTGCCCTTCTTGCGCCCAGACGCCAAAAGCCAGGTGACCATGCGTTACGTGGACGGCAAGCCGCACAGCATCGACACCGTGGTGTTGTCCAGCCAGCACAGCCCAGAGATGAGCGACGGCAGCAAAATGAAGCCGGCCTTCATTGAGGCAGTGATTGAAGAAATCATCAAACCCGTGCTGCCCAAAGAGTGGCTCAAGGACACCAAGTACCTGATCAACCCGACCGGCCGTTTTGTCGTCGGCGGCCCTCAGGGCGACTGCGGCCTAACCGGTCGCAAGATCATTGTGGACACCTACGGCGGCGCCTGCCCCCACGGCGGTGGTGCCTTCTCGGGCAAGGACCCTTCCAAGGTAGACCGCTCGGCCGCTTATGCCGCTCGATATGTGGCCAAGAACATCGTGGCCGCAGGTCTGGCCAAACAGTGCCAGATTCAAGTGGCTTATGCGATTGGCGTGGCCAAGCCCATGAACGTGACGGTCTACACCGAGGGCACCGGCGTGATCTCTGACGAGAAAATCGCCGCCCTGGTCAACGAGCACTTTGACCTGCGTCCCAAAGGCATCATCCAGATGTTGGACCTGTTGCGCCCCATCTATGAAAAGACCGCGGCCTACGGCCACTTTGGTCGCGATGAGCCCGAGTTCACCTGGGAACGCACCGACAAGGCGCAAGCCCTGCGCGCCGCGGCCGGCCTGAAGTAAACCCCAAAGGCCCTTCGCAAAAACCGCTTGAGTCGGCTGACTCAGGCGGTTTTTTTATGGTCGTTTAATGGTTAGTAAACGCGCAACGAATCGAGCAGGCAAAAAAACGGCCTGCACGAGGCAGGCCGAACATACAGTTTTGAAAGCCAGGGCACCTCGCCGCGACAGCTGTATGAGAGAGGTCAGGATGACAACGACTCGATTGTGCAAAGGCAGGCGTCCCTCGGCCAGTGGCAAGCGCAAAAGATGGTTAACTTCTGCCGCTTTTTTTCAAGGTTTGCAGATCGCCGAAAGTTCAAGCCGCGCGCCGCGGGAAAAACAAACGCAAAACGCCGAGAAAGGGCCGCTCAACGCCGGTAAGGCGACTTCCCCACATGCTTGGCGGGTTCGGGTAACTCGGGCCTGGGTGCTCGGTCATCTGGTTCGGGCAAGGTCTGATTGGTCCCGTCGCGCCCGAAAGGTTCGCCTTCTGCATTGCGCGCTGGATCGCTCAGCGCGGGGCGCGCCGTTTCGCCGCCGGGTGCGCCCGGCCCAGGCACAGCAGGGTCTTGGTCTGACGTCGGCTGCATCGCTCAACTCTTGAAAGCTGGCCCATCCCGATCGCCAGCTCGGTGGGGCGTCTTGCCAGCCGCCTTGACCTGAAACGGCCAAGACGACCGCCGCGAAGTCGCCGCTTGGGCACGCGCCTCTCCGAAGAGCCCTCCCGCTTTGGCTGCCGGTGCCTGAGCTCCGGGCGTATTCGCTTTTTCCATGGCGACCTCCTTGTGTCTGATCGAATGCCCCGAGTCGGGCGACGAGCCCTTCAATATAGAAAGCCCCCGGCGCAGCGCCTGTCAGACAAGGGCTAAGGCCGCGTAGGCCAAGACCGGCAGCCCATCCAAAGAGTGCCCAGGAAACGCAGATCCTCGGGCAGCCCAACAGAAATAGACAGTCTCAGCTCTTGAAACCAGCGGTAAACGCCCTTATCATTAGCACTCGCGGGGGTTGAGTGCTAACAGTCCAGCTGGACTCGCCAACTCGGCCCCTCAAAGTTAATGAGCACCAACTTCATTTTTGGTGCTTTTTGATTCTAAAAACCTAATTTTTTCGAAAAACAAGGAGCTCTTATGAAACTTCGCCCTTTGCATGACCGCGTGATTGTCAAACGCGTGGAAAACGAGACCAAGACCGCCTCTGGCATCGTCATCCCTGACAGCGCTGCTGAAAAGCCTGATCAAGGTGAAGTCCTGGCCGTTGGCCCAGGCAAGAAAAACGACAAGGGCGAACTCAGCCCCGTCGGCGTCAAGGTCGGTGACCGCGTGCTGTTCGGCAAATACAGCGGCCAGACCGTCAAGGTCGACGGCGACGAGCTGTTGGTCATGAAGGAAGAAGACCTGTTTGCAGTGGTGGAAAAATAAATACCTTGCGGGACGGACCTGCGGACCGCCGCACAGCGATAAGCCCGCAGCTCGGTCCCCAACTGATCAATTTTGATCAACCTAGTTAACTGAACTCATCTGAATCTGGAGAATTAAACATGGCAGCAAAAGACGTCATTTTCGGCGGCGAAGCCCGCGCACGCATGGTCGAGGGTGTGAACATCCTGGCCAACGCCGTCAAAGTTACCCTGGGCCCTAAAGGCCGCAACGTGGTGCTCGAGCGCTCGTTCGGCGCCCCAACCGTCACCAAAGACGGCGTTTCGGTCGCTAAAGAGATCGAACTCAAAGACAAGCTGCAAAACATGGGCGCGCAGATGGTCAAGGAAGTTGCTTCCAAGACCTCTGACAACGCTGGCGACGGCACCACCACCGCCACCGTGCTGGCTCAAGCCATCGTGCGCGAAGGCATGAAGTACGTGGCCGCCGGCATGAACCCGATGGACCTGAAGCGCGGTATCGACAAGGCTGTCACGGCCCTGACCGAAGAGTTGCGCAAGGCTTCCAAGCCAACCACCACTTCCAAAGAAATCGCCCAAGTCGGCTCGATTTCTGCCAACTCTGACGAATCCATCGGCAAGATCATTGCTGATGCGATGGACAAAGTCGGCAAAGAAGGCGTGATCACCGTTGAAGACGGCAAGTCCCTGCAGAACGAACTCGACGTCGTCGAAGGCATGCAGTTCGACCGCGGCTACCTCAGCCCCTACTTCATCAACAACCCAGAAAAGCAGTCCGCTTTGCTGGACAACCCGTTTGTGCTGCTCTACGACAAGAAGATCAGCAACATCCGTGACCTGCTGCCTACCCTGGAGCAAGTTGCCAAGGCCAGCCGTCCATTGCTGATCATTGCTGAAGAAGTCGAAGGCGAAGCCCTGGCTACTTTGGTCGTGAACACCCTGCGCGGCATCTTGAAGGTTGTCGCTGTCAAGGCGCCAGGTTTTGGCGATCGCCGCAAAGCCATGCTGGAAGACATCGCTGTCCTGACCGGCGGCAAAGTGATTGCCGAAGAAGTTGGCATGTCGCTGGAAAAAGTGACCTTGGCTGACCTCGGCCAGGCCAAGCGCATCGAAGTGGGCAAAGAAAACACCATCATCATCGACGGCGCCGGCGCTGCTGCTGACATCGAAGCCCGCGTCAAGCAAGTGCGCGTTCAAATCGAAGAAGCGACCAGCGACTACGACCGTGAAAAGCTGCAAGAGCGCGTGGCCAAGCTGGCCGGCGGTGTTGCTGTGATCAAGGTTGGCGCTGCCACCGAAGTCGAAATGAAAGAGAAGAAAGCCCGCGTTGAAGACGCCCTGCACGCAACCCGCGCGGCTGTGGAAGAAGGCATCGTGGCTGGCGGCGGCGTGGCTTTGCTGCGTGCCAAGCAAGCGGCTGGTGTCATCAAAGGCGACAACCCAGACCAGGACGCCGGCATCAAGCTGGTGATGCGCGCCATTGAAGCGCCGCTGCGCGAGATCGTTTACAACGCAGGCGGCGAAGCCTCTGTGGTGGTCAACGCTGTGCTGGCTGGCAAAGGCAACTACGGCTTCAACGCTGCTAACGACACCTACGGCGACATGATCGAAATGGGTATCCTGGACCCCACCAAAGTGACCCGCACCGCACTGCAAAACGCAGCGTCGGTCTCGTCGCTGATGCTGACGACCGAGTGCATGGTTGCCGAGTCTGCTAAAGACGACGCACCTGCCGGTGGCGGCATGGGTGGTGGCATGGGCGGCATGGGTGGCATGGGCGACATGGGCATGTAATGCCAAGTCGCCTGGGCTAACGCTCAGCGCAAGCAAAAAAGGGCCGCTTCATGCGGCCCTTTTTTCGTTTAGACGTGAGGCTGTGTCTTGTTGGTTAGATCACCAGCTTTCACTTTGGTTTTTTGACGGCGGTCGCAGGGATTTGGCCCGCCATGAGCTCGCGCAATGACTCAGGCACCCAGCGCCGCGCGGCAATGCAAATGGACAGCGGCGGGCGCTCCCGCAAGGGGAGATTGGCGTCGATGGCCACTTGGTCAGCGTACTCCTGGGCGACCTGCTCCAGACGCGCCTTGAGCCTGTGGGCCGACTGGCTGGAGAGGCGAACGTTGATGATCTTGAGGATTTCGCCCTCGCCTTCAAAGTTATGCTCGAAGTAATGACCCGCCATGCCTTTGACCATGCGAAGGGCCCGTCAACGATCCACGAAAAATCGCGCGCTACCCGCAGACGGACGCGCTGACCGAGCATCAGGTCTGAAAAGCCCATTTTGTCGAGCTGCCGCAGCATGGTTTGACATTCCTGCTCAGACAACTGCAGGTGCTCACGCATGTCTTCATGGGTCCAGAGTGACAGCGTGCAAATCGCGACCATGAGCAATTTCTTGTCGCGGACCAGCTGCTCTTCTTGCTGCAATGTCAGGTGCTGTATGAATTTGCGCGGACGGGGGGTGCTTCGCACCAGGTCCCGCATGTCGAGTTGGACCAACTCGCAAATTTCCTCGAGTCGCTCCAAGCTGCAGTCTTGCTGCACGAAGAGTAGCTTGACGGTTTGCTCAGACACCCCGAGGTTCAGGTGGGTATTCCGGAGCAACGTGACCAGTGATTCCGGTCGAACGTGACCGCTGATTC
>JBBAPH010000019.1:68703-75093 GCA_040400935.1 Polaromonas sp. | reverse complement strand
ACGGGTCGGTCATCAGCTTGAAGGCCAACGCTGAGAATTTCTCGGTGTCGTCGGCGCGGCGCGTGATCTCGTGCTCGGCCTCGTCAAAGCCCGGCACGGGTGGCACATCCAGCGGCGAAGGCATGAGATCGATCACGGCGTCCAGCATGCGCTGCACGCCTTTGTTCTTAAACGCTGTGCCGCACAGCAGCGGCTGAATCTCACCGGCAATCGTGCGCAGGCGCAGGCCTTGCGTGATCTGGTCTTCGCTCAGGTCGCCGGTTTCCAGGTAGGTGTTCATCAGCGCTTCATTGCCTTCGGCGGCAGCCTCGACCATTTTTTCGCGCCATTCGTTGGCCAAAGCCAAGAGCTCGGCGGGAATGTCTTCAAAGCTGAAGTTCATGCCTTGCGAGGCCTCGTCCCACAAGATGGCCTTCATCTTGCGCAGATCGACCACGCCCTTGAAGTGTTCTTCCGCGCCGATCGGAATCACGATGGGCACGGGGTTGGCTTTGAGGCGGTCGATCATCATTTGCCGAACGCGAAAAAAATCCGCGCCCACGCGGTCCATTTTGTTCACGAACGCAAGGCGCGGCACCCGGTACTTGTTGGCCTGGCGCCAAACGGTTTCAGACTGCGGTTGAACGCCGCCTACAGCGTCGTACACCATCACAGCGCCGTCCAGCACGCGCATGGAGCGCTCGACCTCAATCGTGAAGTCCACGTGGCCGGGGGTGTCGATGATGTTGATGCGGTGCTCGGGCAGCGACCGGTCCATGCCCTTCCAAAAGCAAGTGGTGGCTGCCGACGTGATGGTGATACCGCGTTCTTGCTCTTGCGCCATCCAGTCCATGGTGGCCGCGCCGTCATGCACCTCGCCGAGCTTGTGGTTCACCCCGGTGTAGAACAAGATGCGCTCGGTGATGGTGGTCTTGCCGGCGTCGATATGGGCTGAAATACCGATATTTCGGTAGCGTTCGATTGGAGTCTTGCGGCTCATGGCGGATCCTTTTACAAAACAAACCAACTGGTTGGTCGTCTATTTTGCAGGAGCCAGCAAGACCTTGTCAAACACAGGGGAGAACATCTTGGCCGGTTCAAAAAGTTGTGCAGCTCAGGTTATTGCTGGCCTACGTTCGGTTAATTGACATTTCTCCACAGTGTGGGGAGAATACCTACCTATTGAACGGTTCTACTATCCTAACCCTGGCCCGCCGCATGAAGCACTTTTCCGAACTCTCGCCCTCTGCCGAGCGCATCGTCGATGCGGCGGAGGTGTTGATCCAAGAGCTGGGCTACAACGGCTTCTCGTTTGAGGACGTGGCTCGCCAGGTGGGCATCCGCAAGCCCAGCATCCACCATCACTTCGCCACCAAGGTCGACCTGGGCGTCACGGTGGCGCAGCGCTACGCTTTCCGTTTTCGAGAGGCGCTGCTGCGCATAGAAGGAAGCAGTGGCAAAGCGCCCGAGCGTTTGCGCGCTTATGCCCAACTGTTTGAAACCACGTACGAGCAGAACCGGCGCCTGTGCATTTGCGGCATGTTGGGCGCTGAAGCAGATTCACTGGCAGACAACCTCAATAGCGAGGTGCGGCAGTTTTTTCAGATCAACCTAGATTGGCTGAACCGGGTGCTGGCCGATGGCCGGGCGGCTGGCAGCTTGCGCGCCGAGGCCGCCGCGCCAGGTTGGCCCGAAGGCCTGTTGGCCGCCATGGAAGGGACCATGTTGGTTGGCCGCGGTATGAAGTCCGGCCAGGGGCCCAAGCAGGTGATGGAGCTGTTTTTGCCCCTGCTGCTGGCCCCTGCCGCTGCCTGAGGAAAGCTCAGGCCTCCTGAGCGATCGGGTTGGACAGCAGGCCCACGCCCTGAATGTCAATCTCGATCGTGTCACCCGGCTGCATCCACACCGGCGGCTTGCGGGCATAGCCCACGCCAGAAGGCGTGCCCATGGCGATCATGTCGCCGGGCTCCAAGGTCAGCACTTCGCTGAGCAGCACCAAGGCTTGCACCACCGACACGATCATGTGCGCCGTGTCGTCGCTTTGCATCACCGCGCCGTTCAAGCGCGACTCGATGTGCAGGCCCACCGCACCGGCGGGGATGTTGGCGGGCGGCACCAGCCAAGGGCCGAAGGCGCCCGTGCCGTCGAAGTTCTTGCCAATCGTCCACTGGCTGGCGCGGCGTTGGTAGTCGCGCAGCGTGCCGTCGTTAAAGCAGCTGTAGCCCAGCACCGCTTCCAATGCATTTTGCTCAGTCAGGTGCCTGGAGCGTTTGCCAATGATCACCGCCAGCTCGGCTTCGAAGTCCAGGCTGTTGGACACGCGGGGCCGCACCAGCGGCTCACCGTGTGCAATCAGCGACGTCGCGCCGCGCATGAAGAAGGCCGGGTACTCGGGCGCAGCGTTGCCGCCTTCGGCCGCATGGGCGGCGTAGTTCAGGCCCAGGCAAATCACCTTGCCTGGTGGCGGCACGGGTTGCAGCCACTGCACCTGGGCGCTGTCCAGTGGCGCGCACTTGGCCAAGGCGTCGGCCGTCATGCCCTGGCGCACCAGGGCTGAGATACCGTCCAGGCGATCAGCGCTGCCCGCCAAGTCCTGGCTCAGGGCGCGCAATTGGCCCTCAGATTCCACGGCCCACGTGGCCTGGCCCTTCACACCCACCCTTGCAAATCTCAGCATACCCATGACCTCTTGTTGTGCTTGACGGTTTGTCGCTGGTCAGTTTAGGTGGGCCGCAAATGGCTGATCCGCAGGGTTATCACGTACTGCAGCAGTCTCCAAGCGTGCGCACTCAGGCCACGAGCGGCTAGGCGTGGGCGGCTCAGAACCGCCAGGAAAACGCCACGGTGGTGGTCGCGCCGTTTTTATGAATCGTCCAGCCGCTGTTGTAGGCGCCCAGGTAGGCGCCGGCCATGTCTACCATGAAGTCGCGCACGCTGGGGTCACCACCTCGGCGGTAGTGGTCGGCCACTTCCTTGGCCGCGCCAACGGCCACGCTGGACCAAAAGCCGAAAGCGCGGTCCTGTGTGGCTTGGGCCATCACCGCCGCCATGGCGGCCGAGCCCGTGAAGTGCTGCTGCTTGTCGATCCCTGTCCAGCTGTCCGCCAGGGCTGTGTGCGGCAAGCAACTCAGTGCCAGCAGCGCGCAACAAGCCGGGCGTCTGACCCGACCCAAGCCCTGATGAAGTTGATGCGTAAGATCAGCTGAAGGGAAAAGTCGGGGCATGACCCATGCTCTGGGTCAGGTGCGCTTGCTGCCATCCTCCATCCCTGCGCTAACAGGTAGGAACCTCTTGTCGGCGACCGCCGTCTTGAGGCTCTCGGCCCATTCCTTTCAAACTCGCCAAGCTTTCGCGCGCTGCCCGCTGCCGCGTAGGCGACAGCCGCGTCGCCTTGCGCGCTCTAGAGTCGCACCGTCCCCGGGGCGACAGCTTGCTGACGCACCTTCTTCATCCCTCACCGGAAGTCTCACCATGCCCCGCTGGCTTTTAAATTTGACAGGTCTCTTTTTGTCCCTCGCCGCCATGACCGCCTCTGCGCAAACCTATCCCACGCCCAAGCCCGGCAGCTGGGTCGCCAAGGACTTTCGGTTTCATACCGGCCAGGTGTTGCCTGAACTGAAGATCGGCTACACCACCGTGGGTGAGCCCACTGGTGAGCCGGTGCTGATCTTGCACGGCACTGCGGGGTCAGGCTCGGGCATGCTGACGCCCGCCTTTGCCGGCCAGCTGTTCGGGCCGGGCCAGCCGCTGGACGCCAGCAAATACTTCATCATCCTGCCCGATGCGATTGGCACCGGCCGCACGACCAAGCCGTCGGACGGCATGCGCGCGAGTTTTCAGCGCTACAACTACGACGACATGGTGGCCGCGCAGCACCGCCTGGTTACCGAAGGGCTGGGCGTCAAGCGACTGCGCCTGGTGCTGGGCAATTCCATGGGCGGTATGCAGGCGTGGATGTGGGGCATTGCCCATCCGCAACTGATCGACGTGCTGGTGCCCATGGCCTCCATGCCCAGCGAAATGTCAGGCCGCAACTGGATGATGCGCCGCCTGATCACGGACTCCATTCGCAACGACCCGGCCTGGATGGGCGGCAACTACAGCACGCCGCCACCGAGCGCACGCTTTGCCTCGGTGTTCTTTGCCATTGCCACCAATGGCGGCAACCTGGGCACGCAGCGCCAGACCCCCACCCGCGAAAAGGCCGACCAGTTTCTGGACGAGCGCCTGAAAGCGCCTTTCACCGCCGACGCCAATGACGTGCTGTACCAGTGGGATTCGTCCCGCGACTACAACCCCTGGGCAGGTCTGGAAAAAATCAAGGCCACGGTGCTGGCCATCAATGCAGCCGACGACGAGCGCAACCCGCCCGAGTTTGGCGTGATGGAAAAAGCCTTGGCCCGTATCCCCAATTCGCGTCTGCTGCTGATCCCCGCCAGCGACCAGACCTCCGGTCACGGTACCACCGGCCAGGCTGGGTGGTGGAAAGACCAGCTCGGCACTTTGCTGCAGACAGCACCGCGCTTGGCCCGCTGAAGCTGCTTCACCGTTTGAAAGCCATCCCATGACCACCACCAAAACAAGCTGGCTGCTGGCCTGCGGCCTGCTCAGCCTGAGCTTCGCCGTGCAAGCCCGCGTGAGCCGCATCGTCATCGACGAAACCCTGCCCATGCCTGCCGTGCCCGGCAGCACCAACGGCATCGCCTACGAGCAAATTGCAGGCCGCGCCTTTGGCGAACTCGACCCCAAGCTGCCCGGTAACGCCATCATTCAAGACATTGAACTGGCCAAAGACGCCGACGGCAAGGTGCGCTACGTCGCCTCGTTCCTGATCTACAAGCCCGTCAATTTGCAGCAGGCCAGCGGACTGATGTGGCACGACGTGCCCAACCGCGGCCGGCTGGCGCCCTTTGCGCCGCAAGAGCGCGCCTTCGGGGATATCAACCTGACCAGTGCCTGGCAGGGCGACAACGCCGGCGCCACCGCCGTGCGGCCCCAGGCTTCGGTGACGGGCATGCAATTTCTTCAGGTGCCTGTGGCGCGCAACGCCGACGGCTCGCGCGTGACGGGCCAGGTGTTCGCGCGCATCGTCAACCGGGCTGGCCCCGCCTCGCAGCCCTTGATGGTGCAGACCAACCCGGTGCCCTACAAACCGCTGAGCCTGGACACGACCCAGGCCAAGCTGACCTCCCGCACCGGCGAGACCATGGCCGGTGAGGTGATCGGCGAGCAAGCCATTGCGCCCAGCGACTGGGCCTGGGCACGCTGTGATGCGCAAAACCCTTTCCCCGGCGTGCCGGACGCTACGCAGATATGCCTGAAAAACGGTTTTGACCCCAAGCGCCTCTACCAAGTGGTGTTCACCGCCGCCGACCCCTATGTGCTGGGCGTGGGCTTTGCCGCGTGGCGCGATGTGGGCGCGTTCTTCAAGAACGCTGTGACTGACGACGCAGGCACCGCCAACCCGCTGGCCAAAACCGTCAAGCACAGCATTGGCCGGGGCGTGTCGCAGTCGGGCAACTATCTGCGCGGCTGGCTGCACCTGGGCTTTAACCGGGACGAAGCGGGCACCCGCGTGCACGACGGCCTGTGGCCCATCATTGCTGGGCGCCGCATTGCGCTGAACTTCCGCTGGGCCCAACCCGACGGCGTGCTCGAGCTCTACCAAGCCGGCAGCGAAGGTCCACAGTGGTGGCTGCCGCATCCCGACCCGGTGCGCGGCTTGCCGGCGGCTGGCATTCTGGACCGGTGCTCGGCCACGCAGACTTGCCCCAAGGTGATGGAACACTTTGGCTCGGCCGAAGTCTGGGCGCTCAAGCTCACGCCCGAGTGGGTGGGCACCGACGCCAAGCAAGACTTGCCATTGCCCACCAACGTCAAGCGCTACTACCTGGCTGGCAGCAACCACGGCGGTGGCGCGGGCGGTTTTGACACCAGCCTGCCCGGCGTGGCCTTGCCCAAAACCGGCCCGTCCTGCCCGGGCAACAACTTTGGCGTGGGCGTGCTGCCCGCCAACCCCATGCCGCACACGCAAACCGTCAACGCGCTGCGCGTGCACTTTCGCAACTGGGTCATGAAAGGCACCGAGCCACCCGCCAGCCGCTACCCCACGCTGGCCGCCGGCACACTGGCCGAAGCGCACAAAACCGCATTGGGGTATCCGGCCCTGCCAGGCTTGCGGCCCACGCTGCCCGAGCGCGACTTCATCATGCCGGTGCACGATTACGACTGGGGGCCAGGCTTTAGAGCCATTGACGGCTCGGGCATTCCGTCGCTGGCGCCGCCGCGCATCAAGCAGGTCCTCAAGATGATGGCGCCCAAGGTCGACGCCGACGGCAACGAACTCGGCGGCGTGCCGGTGGTGCTGGCCGACGCACCGCTGGGCACCTACCTGGGCTGGAACGTGACGGC
>JBBAPH010000019.1:0-68603 GCA_040400935.1 Polaromonas sp. | reverse complement strand
TCCAGGAAGCCCGAGCCAGCGCGGTGTTGCGCTGAAGCAGGGCCTGGGTATTTCAATCCGTTCGGGCTGAGCTGGTCGAAGCCTTGCCTGATCGGACGTCCGACCGACTCACAACTCCGTCTCGGGCTGCACGCGCCGGTAATGCACCCGGTGCTTGTGAATATGGTCCGTGCCCACCAGCTCGTTGCGAGACGGCAGCTCAATCTGGAAAGTGGCAAAGGGCAGGTTCAGCCGCGAAGGCGGCTGACCGTTCATCAGCGTGTACTTGCGCTTGAGGTTGGTGCCGTCAAAGAGCCAAGTGCCTGCGTGCAGGTGCTCTGACACCACGCCGGCCGCGTCGGTCAGGCGAACCTTTTCCTCAAAGCTGCCATCGGCATCCAAGCGAAGCAGGCGGCGCGACCGAACGCCCTTGTCCTGGTGCTCGCGCAGCCAAGTGCCGACCAGTTGCTGCTCGGCCTCTTCTGGGTTGTGGTGTTTGCGCTGGGCATCGGCCACTGCGGGGCTGGCTCGGGCGCTGGCTCCGACGCTAGCATTGGCGTCGTCCATCGGGGCGCTGTCGCAGGAACCCAGCAAGCCGCACAGCGCGACAAGCACGGCGGATGAGCACAACTTGGAAACGGGGCGCGTCATACAGCGATCTTGCCTGCGAACGCCCTGGCTTGCACGGGGAGGTAACTCAGCGTTGCCCGCTCAAAAAACAGGCCCACTCATGCTACAAACCAGCCCATGAATTCCTCCAGCTCCCCGCAACTGGGCTTTGGCTTCGACGATGACGCCGTGCCCCAGCCTGCGACCAAGACCCGCCGCCGCAGTACCGCTACGCCCGCCCCCGCAGCCCCGAGCACACCGGCCGTCCCGACGGCTACTGTCGCGCTGAATGTCCCCCCCCTTGAGCCTGCGACATCGCTTGAGACCTCCGAGCCGCTGCCTGAGGTTACGCCACCCTCAGTTGCTTCACAGCCGGTGCAGGCGCTGAGCGCAGAATCTCAGCCTGACACCGCCGCCACGGCATTGACCCTGGCGCAAGCCCAAAGCATGGCTGCCACGCTGGAGCAACACCCGGACTTTCGCGTGCTGCGCCGCTTGCAGCCGCAACTTCACTTTGCCGGTCAGGCCAGCGGTCCGGTGCTGAGCGTGGTCTTGCTGGACACCGAAACCACGGGCTTGAATGCGCAAACAGACAAGGTGATCGAGCTGGCCTTGCTGCGCTTTGACTTGGATCTCGCCACTGGCTTGCCGGTCGGCCCTGTCCAGTTGTACGACTGCCTGGAAGACCCCGGCAAGCCCTTGTCGGCCGAGGTGCAGACCCTCACCGGCATCACCGACGAGATGCTGCGCGGCCAGCGCCTGGACGAAGTGCGCCTGGCCGAGTTGCTCAACGGCGTGGACCTGGTGGTGGCGCACAACGCCGGCTTTGACAGGCCGTTTGTCGAAGCGCGCTGGCCCGCTTTTGCCGACCTCGATTGGGCGTGTTCCTTTGCCGACATTGACTGGAAACAAGAAGGCCGGGGCTCGGCCAAATTGACGGCGCTGGCGATGGAGCTGGGTTGGTTTTACGACGCCCACCGCGCCGAGATGGACTGCCATGCGCTGCTGGCCGTGCTGCTGCCGCCCTTGCCAGTCTCCGGCCAGCCTGGCCTGTTGCGCTTGGCTCAATGTGCCAAGCAACCGTCGTTTCGCTTGCAAGCCACGGGCGCACCGTTTGAGGCCAAAGACGAGCTGCGCGCCCGTGGTTACCGCTGGGACGCCACGGCCAAGGTCTGGCACACCCGCTTGGACAACGAAGAGGCGTTGCACGCTGAAACCGTTTGGCTCAAAGCCCAGGTGTATGGCCCGCGCGCGGCGCGGGTGCAAATTGAGCAGCTGACCTCACGTCAAAAATACGCCGCCCGCTCCGGCCTGCTGAGCACGCGTCAGCTGTAGTCGCCTTGGTGGCTCAGCCGTGGTCGGGCACGTGCTGACCCACGCCGGGCCAGCGGTGGTGCAGCCAGGCCCAAGCCGCGATGCCCACGCTCAGCAAGGCCAGCGAGGCAGCGGCTAAGCCCACGCTGGAATGCATCACCAGCGGCGCCAGCACACCGGCCACCACGCCGTTCGCGGTGGAGCCAATGAAGGCTTGCAGCGAAGACGCCATGCCGCGCCGCTCGGGGTACAAATCCAGCACCAGCAGCGTGACCACCGGCACCATCAGCGCCCAGCCAAAGGCGAACAGCGCGATCGGGATCATGGCCCACCACGCCTCGGCTTTGAAAAGCAAGTTCGCCGCCAGGTTCAGCACGGCCATCACCAGCATGATCACCATGCCGTGGCGGATCTGTTTTTTCGGCGCCCATTGGCCAGCGCGTCGCCCGCTCAGCCAGGCGCCACTCATGATGCCGCCAATCGTCAGCATGAAAAACCAGAAGAACTGTTGCGGCGCCAAGCCCAGCAGTTCGCCCAAGAACGCGGGCGCTGACAGCACATACAAAAACATGCCGTTGAACGGAATGCCGCTGGCCAGCGCCAGCAGCAAAAAGCGCGGGTTCGAGCCGAGCTGCCAATAGCCGCGCATCAGGTGCTTGACCTCAAAGGGTTGGCGCTGGTTGATGTGCAGGGTTTCCGGCAGGAGCTTGTAGTTGGCCGTCCACAGGGCCACGCCGACGGCCGTCAAAAACCAGAACACGCTGTGCCAGCCCAGGTGCACGAACAGCCAGCCGCCAATGATGGGCGCCACCGCGGGCGCCACGCCAAAGTAAATCGTCACCTGGCTCATCACCTGCTGCGCCTGAGCCGGCGGGAACATGTCGCGAATCACCGCCCGCGACACCACAATCCCCGCGCCGGTGGACAAGCCTTGCAAAGCCCTGAAAAACACCAGCTGCTCAATGGTTTGTGCCAAGGCGCAACCGGCCGAAGCGATGGTGAACACCGCAATGCCCCACAGCACCACCGGCCTGCGGCCAAAGCTGTCCGACAAAGCGCCATGAAACAGGTTCATGAAAGCAAAGCCAAATAAGTAGGCCGAGAGCGTTTGCTGCATCTCCACAGGCGTGGCCGACAGCGACTGGGCAATGCCCGAAAACGCGGGCAAGTAGGTGTCGATTGAAAACGGGCCGAGCATGCCCAAGAGCGCCAGCAAGGCGGCCAAGGCCCAGCGCGGCGCGCGCCAGATGGTGGCGGCGTCTGGGTTCATTCAGCGGCTGTTTTCAGCTGGAGCGCGGTGTCGTACAGCGCGTTGCGCGGCGCGCCAGTGATCTCAGAGGCCAGCTTCACAGCGGTCTTGAGCGGCAGTTCGGCCAGCAGCAAGCGCAGCACGCGGTCCGCGTCATCGCTGGCCGCCGCCGTGACCAGCGGGTGCAGCACCAGCGCAAATTCGCCGCGCGTGCGCTGCGGGTTGGCGGCAAACCAGGCGGGCAGCTCGCTAGCGGTCACGGTGGCTATTTCTTCAAACTGTTTGGTCAGCTCACGACCCACGGTGACTGGCCGGCCGGCCAGCACGGCGAGGGCGCGGGCCAGGGCCTCGATGCGGTGCGGCGCTTCCAGCAGCACCACCGCCTCGGGCTGGCTTTGCAGCGCCAGCACGGCTTGCTCGCGCTCGGCCGACTTGCTGGACAAAAAGCCCGCAAACACAAAACCGCGTCCGCCGGAAATGCCGGCTACGCTGAGCACGGCCGTCACGCTGCTGGCGCCGGGCAGGGGCAAGATGGGGCAGCCGGCCACGCGGGCGGCTGCCACCAGGCGCGCGCCGGGGTCGCTCACGGCGGGTGTGCCGGCATCGCTGACATAGGCCACACGCTCGCCGCGTTGCAGGCGTTCCACCACGCTGGCGCTGGCCTCGGCCTCGTTGTGTTCATGCACCGGCAGCAGCGGTTTGTTGATGCCGTACAGGCGCAGCATGGTCTGGGTGTGGCGGGTGTCTTCGCAAGCAATGGCGTCCATCGTGGCCATGACGTGCAGGGCCCGCAGGCTGATGTCGGCCAGGTTGCCAATCGGCGTGGCGACCACGTACAGTGCGCCTGTCGGGTAATGCTGCAAGCCAGCAGCGGCCCGCGCAGCCTCCAGGGCCAGGTCGAAAGAAGCGTTCAATGTGGTTTTCCAGAAAGCAGGATGCGAAGGCAGGCCAGCAGTCGGCCGCTTCGGGCAAGCAGGTTACCACCAAGCGCCGGGGTGACCAGGCTGAAGCGTTGGCGCGCCGGCACCTGGAACGCGCCGGCCTGCGCTTGCTCGCCACCAACTTCAAGACACCGGGCAGAGGCGGCGGGGAAATTGATCTCGTCATGACCGACCGGGACGGCACGCTGGTGTTTGTGGAAGTGCGTCAGCGCAGCAGTAGCAGCCACGGCGGCGCCGGCGCCAGCATTGGTGCGCTCAAGCAGCGGCGCATCGTGTTTGCCGCTCGCCACTACCTGTTGCGCTTGGCCACCACGCCGCCCTGCCGCTTTGACGTGGTGCTGGTGGAAGGTGGCGCAGATGCCGCAGATGCCGAGCCGCAGCTGACCTGGTTAAAAGCCGCGTTCGACGCTTCAGCCTGAGGCCCTGTCGCTTTGCGCAGGGCTTGGCATCAAGGTCAGCCGCTATCATTGGCGCATGCTTGAACAACGCATCGAACAACATTTTATTGACAGCGCCGACCTGAAGTACCAGGCTGCGCAAGTCTTGTCCAAACCCATTGCAGCCGCTGTGCAAGCCATATTGGCCAGCGTCACCAGTGGCGGCAAGGTGCTGGCCTGCGGCAACGGTGGCTCGGCCGCAGACGCGCAGCACTTTGCGGCTGAGTTTGTCGGCCGCTACGAGCGCGAACGCCCCGAACTGGCCGCCATGGCGCTGACCACCGACAGTTCCATCTTGACGGCCATTGGCAATGATTACGACTTCAACGTGATTTTTTCCAAGCAGGTCCGCGCCTTTGGCACGGGTGGCGATGTGCTGCTGGCCATCAGCACCAGCGGCAACTCGGCCAATGTGCTGGCCGCCATTGAAGCGGCGCACGAGCGCGAGATGACCGTGGTGGCGCTGACGGGCAAAGGCGGCGGCAAAATGACGCACGCCCTGCGCGAAACCGACGTCCATATTTGTGTTCCGCACGACCGCACAGCGCGCATTCAAGAGGTTCACCTCCTGGTGCTGCACTGCATTTGCGACGGCGTGGACACGCAGTTATTAGGTGATCAGGAGAACCCCACATGAACGCAAACTTATTCAAACGACTCAGCTTGGCCGCCGTGACTGCTGCCGTAGCTGCTAGCACATTGACCGCTTGCGCCCCCTTGATGCTCGGCGCTGCCGCTGGCACGGCCTTGGTCGCCTCAGACCGCCGCACCTCTGGCACCCAACTGGAAGACGAAGGCATTGAGCTGCGCGCTGGCAGCCGCATTCGGGAAAACTTTGGCACCCGCGTGCGGGTGGACCTGACCAGTTACAACCGCCAGGTGCTGATGACCGGCGAAGTGCCCAATGCCCAGGACAAGCAAGCTGTGCAGGACGCCATTGCCAAGGTGGATGGCGTGACCTCGGTGGTCAACGAGTTGTCGGTGTCCAACACGCCTTCGCTGCTGGATCGCTCGTCGGATTTGGTGGTGACCAGCCGCGTCAAGGCCGCGATGTTCGACGCCAAGGACCTGCAAGCCAATGCGGTCAAGGTCGTCACCGAGCGCGGCACGGTCTACCTGATGGGCCGCGTGACCAAGCGCGAAGCCGAGCGTGCCACCGAGCTGGCCCGCTCAGTGCCGGGCGTCAAACGCGTGGTCCGGATTTTTGAAGAGATCACGGACGAAGAGCTGCGCCGCATCATGCCGGCGCCTGCACCGGCTGCATCAGGCTCGGTCAAGCTCTGAGCTTTTGCCTATTGAGCGTTCAGCGCTCATGAAAAAGGCCCGCTGATTCACATCAGCGGGCCTTTGTCTTTGGGGGGGGGCTTTTATGTCAGGCGCTTGATCAGGCTGGACGTGTCCCAGCGCTGGCCACCCATGGCCTGCACGTCGCCATAAAACTGATCGACCAGCGCGGTCACGGGCAAGCGAGCGCCGTTGCGCTTGGACTCGTCCATCACCAGGCCCAGGTCTTTGCGCATCCAGTCCACCGCAAAGCCAAAGTCAAACTTGTCGGCCACCATGGTTTTGCCGCGGTTGTCCAACTGCCAGCTTTGCGCGGCGCCCTTGCCAATCACGTCCAGCACCTGGTTCATGTCCAAGCCGGCTTTTTGACCGAAGGCCACCGCCTCGCTCAGGCCTTGCACCAGACCGGCAATGCAGATTTGGTTGACCATCTTGGTCAGCTGGCCGGCGCCGCTGGCACCCATCAGCGTGAAGGCTTTGGCAAAGGCGACGCCGACCGGCTTGACGGCATCAAAGGCTGCCGTATCGCCACCGCACATGACGGTCAGCGCGCCGTTTTGCGCGCCGCCCTGGCCGCCGGACACCGGCGCGTCAACGAAGTGCAGGCCAATCTGCTTGGCAGCGGCATACAGCTCGCGCGCCACGCTGGCCGAGGCGGTGGTGTGGTCCACAAAAATCGCGCCGGGCTTCATGCCGGCAAAGGCACCGTCAGCGCCCAGCGTCACAGCGCGCAAGTCGTCGTCATTGCCCACGCAGCAAAACACGATGTCCGCATCAGCAGCCGCCAGGCGCGGCGTGGCGGCGCTTCGGGGAGCCGAGGTGGCAGCGAACTCTTGCACCCAGGCTTGGGCTTTGGCCGGGGAGCGGTTGTAGACCGTGACCTGCTGGCCGGCCAGCGCCAAGTGGCCGGCCATGGGATAGCCCATGACGCCCAGACCTAGGAAGGCGACGCGGCGGGTGGGGGCGGCGTCGTAAGCGCGGGCGTTGAGGCTCGGGGTGGTGCTCATGGGAAAAGACCTTTTGAAGAGTGAAAGTTAGGTGTGGAGATTCGGGGAAGGGCTGAGTCAGCTCGGGATATTTTCAGGCATGCGGGCCAGGGCCTTGGCGTCTGCTGGCGAGACGACTTGGCGGCGCACCAGATCGGCCAGGTTTTGGTCCAGCGTTTGCATGCCGACGCTGGCGCCGGTTTGCAGGGCCGAATACATCTGCGCCACTTTGTTTTCTCGGATCAGGTTGCGAATTGCCGGGGTGGCCAGCAGGACTTCAAAAGCCGCGACCCGGCCCTGGCCATCCCGCGTTTTGCACAGCACTTGCGACACCACGGCCAAGAGCGATTCAGACAACAGCGTGCGCACCAGTTCCTTTTCGGCCGCCGGAAACACGTCGATCAGCCGGTCTATGGTTTTGGCGGCGCTGGCCGTGTGCAGCGTGGCCAGCACCAGGTGCCCGGTTTCAGCGGCAGTCAGCGCCAGCCGGATGGTGGCCAGGTCGCGCAGTTCGCCAACCAAGATCACGTCCGGGTCTTCGCGCAGGGCCGATCGCAAGGCGACGTTGAAGTCGGCGGTGTGCGCGCCCAGCTCGCGCTGGTGCACCAGGCACTGGCGCGAGGTGTGCACAAACTCGATCGGGTCTTCGACAGTGATGATGTGGCCGGCCTTTTTGTTATTGATCCAGTCCAGCACGGCCGCCAGCGTGGTGGACTTGCCGGAGCCGGTCGGCCCTGTGACCAACAACAAACCGCGCGGCTTGAGCGCCAGCTCGGCCAAGAGCGGCGGTGCCTTTAATTCGGTCAGGGTCGGGATGCGGCCCTCAATGCGCCGCAGCACTGCACCCGCGCCGCGCTGGTGTGTGAAAGCGTTGACGCGAAAACGCCCCGCAGGGGCCGTGTAGGCAAAGTCCAACTCCAGCGCTTCTTGCCAAGTGCGGCGTTGATCCGGGGTCATGAGGCTGGCCACGAGGGCTTGCACTTCTTCGTGTGTGCACGCGGGCAAGTCCATCTTGTGTAGTTCGCCGTGGATACGCAGCAGGGGTGGCAGGCCGGCCGACAGGTGCAGGTCAGACGCTTGACGCGCTACTGTGGCCTCCAGCAAAGGAGTGATCAGGAGCGGGGTCAACATCGAGGCCGCAGGCGCCATGAAACACTCCTCGTGGGGGTTACAGTTCCATTATGACGACCGCAAGCCCCGTGACGATTGCCGACCAACTGAGCCTGGTGCGCCAGCGCATCACCCAAGCCTGCGCCGCTGCGGGCCGCGATCCGGGCAGCGTGCAGCTGCTGGCGGTGTCTAAAACCTTTGGCGCCGACGCGGTGTTGCAAGCCGTGGCGGCGGGCCAGCGCGCCTTTGGCGAAAACTACATCCAGGAAGGCGTGGACAAGATCTTGGCCTTGCGCGAATGGCAAGCCGCCGAGGTGGACCGGCCCGCGCTGACCTGGCATTGCATTGGCCCCATTCAAAGCAACAAGACGCGCCCTGTGGCAGAGCACTTCGATTGGGTTCAGTCGGTGGACCGCTTGAAGATTGCGCAGCGCCTGAGTGAGCAGCGGCCCGCGCATTTGCCGCCGCTGCAAATTTGCCTGCAGGTCAATGTGGACGGCGGCGCGAACAAGTCAGGGGTTACGCCGGGTGAGTTGGCAGCCTTGGCGCAGCAGGTGCAGGCTTTGCCGCGCTTGGTGTTGCGGGGGCTGATGGCGATTCCGGAACCCGCTGAAAACCCGTCCGCTGGGTTGGTTATGTTGCAGCAGGTGCACCTGTTGTTTGACGAGCTCAATGCGTCTGGCGTGTTGTCTGCGCCTATGGACACGCTGTCCATGGGCATGACTGGGGACATGACGGAAGCGATTCAGGCGGGCAGCACGATGGTGCGGGTGGGGACGGCGATCTTTGGGGGGCGGGTGGGCAAGGCGGGGTAGACGCCAGACGACAAGCACCGGGCGCTTGAGCGGGGAGCCCCCACCCCAGCCCTCCCCCAAAGGGGGAGGGAGCCATGCAGGGAGCCATACAGGGAGCCATGCAGGGAGCTTGGATCCCTTTGCACTAGCGGTCTGTGTTGCTCCTTCCCCCGCTGGGGGAAGGCTGGGATGGGGGCTTGTGCCAAAGCAAGGACGCGACGTAATGCTCGTCCATGTCTCGCCGGCAAAGCAATCTTTCAACCTTGCTTGCTGCGCATGAAAGCTTCCAGCGCGTCAATGGGCAAAGGCTTGCTGTACAGATAGCCCTGATAGCACTCGCAGCCGTGGCGAGCCAGGAAGTCGCGTTGGGCCTCTGTCTCTACGCCTTCAGCCATGACCGCCAAACCCAGGCTTTGGGCCAGGCCGATGATGGTGCGGGCAATGGCGGCGTCGTTCGGGTCGGTCAGCACGTCTTTGACAAAAGCGCGGTCGATCTTGAGTTGGTCTAGCGGCATGTGCTTGAGGTAGGACAGCGCCGAGTAGCCCATGCCGAAGTCGTCTATCGACAGCGTCACCCCAGCGTCTTTGAGCACACCCATCTTGGCAATCGTCACGCCAATGTCGGTGGCCAGCAGGCTCTCGGTGAGTTCGAGTTTGAGGCGGTCGGGGCGGATGTCGGTTTGCTGCATCACCTTCATCACCAGTTCCACAAATTCAGGGTGACGGAACTGGCGCACGCTCACGTTCACGGCGATGGTCAGGTGCTCGGTTTCTGGTCGGCGTGCCCAGCGCGCGAGCTGTGCGCAAGCGGTTTCCAGCACCCAGCGCCCCAGCGGCATGATCAGCCCGCTGTCTTCAGCCTGCGTGATGAACTCGGCCGGTGTCGCCAGCCGCTCGCCGCGCTGCCAGCGCACCAGGGCTTCGACGCCCACCATCTGGCCGCCGTGCCCGACCTGGGGCTGGTAGTGCAGCACGAACTGTTGCGCATGCAGCGCCTGGCGCAGCTCTGACGTGAGGGCCGCGTTCGACGTGGCGGCCGCTTGCATGGCCGGGTCAAAGAAACACATGGCGTTGCGGCCCACGCCTTTGGCTTGGTACATGGCCAGGTCGGCTTGCTTGAGCAAGTCGCCAATGCCCGGATGCTGCGCGCCATCAAACGGTGTGATGCCCACGCTGCAGGTGCCGTGGTACAGATGGCCGGCCAGGTCGTAGGGCTCGCTCAGGGCATTGAGGATTTTTTCGCCGACGGCTTTGGTTTTCTCATGGGCCAGCTTGGCGTCGGCTCCCAGGTGGTCCAGCATCACCACAAATTCGTCGCCGCCCAAGCGCGCCACGGTGTCGCCCCGGCGCACGCAAGCGCTCAGCCGGTCAGCGACCTTTTGCAGCAGCAGGTCGCCTTTGGCATGGCCCAGGCTGTCGTTGAGCACCTTGAAGTGGTCCAGGTCAATGAACATCAGCGCGCCGTGCCGGGCGCGGCCGCGCTGAACGGACAAGCAGCGCTGCAGGCGTTCCATCAAGAGGCGCCGGTTCGGCAAGTGCGTGAGGTTGTCGTAAAAAGCCAGCTGCTCGATCTCGTCGTCTGCGGCCTTGCGCGCCGTGATGTCGCGGCCTACAGCCACCCAGTGCTTGACACCGCGCGCCGATTCTTCCACCGGCACGATCTCCAGCTCCATCCAGAACAGCTCGCCATTTTTCTTGTAGTTGATCAACTCCGCCCGCACTGGTTGCCAGCGTTTGAGGGCTTGGCGGATGCGATCGAGTTCAGCGGGCTGCGTCATCGGCCCTTCGAGCATGCGCGGCGTGCGGCCCATTACTTCGGCCTGGGTGTAGCCGGTCAGGCGTTCAAAGGCGTCGTTCACAAACACGATGCGCGGCCGGGGGTGGCGCCCGGTTTCGGTGATCACCACGATGTCGTTCAGGCGTGAGATGCTGGTTTGCAGCAGCAGCAGATCCTCTTGCGCCTGATGCCTGGCACTCATATCGCGCAGGTACACGGCCAGGCCTTCGGCAAAGGGGTAGGCGCGCAGCTCCAGCCATTTGTTCACGGGCTTGTAAAACTCTTCGAACTCCGCGTTGCGACCTGTGCGCAGCGCCGCTTGCAGTTCACGGCGCAGGCGGTCGTCGCCTTGGTCGTCGAGCTCACGCCAGATGCGCCGTCCCAGCAATTCGCTGCTGCTTCTTCCCAGCAGTTGCTCGGTACGTACATTGGCATAGGTGAAGCGGCCGTCGCGGTCCAGCGTGGCAAAGGCTTCGGTCATGCTGGCCAAGGTCGTGCTCAGTTGCATGCTCACCCGCAGCGACTCTTGCTCGCGGCGCTTGTGTTCGCTGAGGTCTTGCACCAAGCCGTGCACGACGTAGCCTTGCCCCTCATGGGGCTGGCGTTCACCCATCACGCGCACGCTCAGGCGCTGGCCTTGGGCGGTCAGTGCGGTCAACTCTTCGTCAAAGTCTTTTCCTTGGGCCCGGCAAGCGTTCAGCAAACACTCGAACTGCGGCTTGCACTCGGGCGCCAACCAGTCGGTGGGATGGCGCCAGGGCGGCGCAGCATCAGCCGGCCAGTGCAGCAGAGCCGTCAGCGCAGGCGTCCAGTGCAGGCGATGGTCAGGCTCCTGCCGCCACGTGCCGGCACGGGCCACTTTTTCGAGCAGGTGATGGCAGGTGCCGCCGTGGGAAAAAGGCGGAGAGTGGGAAAGGTCGGGGGTCAGAGCAAGCAAGCCCATGGATTGCAACTTGGCCAATCGGTGTGAAAAGGCCTGAAAACAAAAAGGCCAGCGTAACCGGGGGCGTGCCACCCCGAAAAGCTCTGCCGCCCCTTTAAATGTGTCAGTTTCTGTCCTACAGCCGGTGGCGGTGCCAGGCCGTGTGCGGGCACTGCGCTTGCCGCCTAAAGTGACTCGTTAAATCTTTATAGGCGCTGCATGGCGCGGCCCCGATCACCTCATGAACCCCCTCCTTGCGCCTCTTCAATCTTGCCCGGATCTGTACAGCATCAAGACCTGTTTGCAGGCCGTGTGCGCGGACTTTGGCACGGTCCAGCGACTGGATGTGGTGACCGCCGACCAAGCTGGCCAGCGCCGTGCGCTGTGCTTTTTGCGCATGAGCAATTCGCAAGAAGAGCAGCACCTGATGGGCGCGCTCGGCGTGGGTCGCTTCGGCGGCGACCTAGTGCTGCTGGTGGAGCTGCAAGCCCCCAGCGACGATGCACCGCTGGACTGGGCCGCGTTGTCTAGCCAGAGCGGCAGTGGCGGCAGCACGACGGGCCAGGCTTGGCCCCGGCACTGAGAAAGTCCAGGTCAATCGCTATCGGGGTGGGGGGCAGCTGGGCAATTGCTTACAGCTGTTGCATGCGCTGAGCGCAAGCGGGCCGTGCGCTCAGTAGCATCGGCAGCTTTTGAAAAGGAACCCCATGGCTCAACCGTTTTTTGGTCGGCGCGACCCCGATCCTGGCCTCTTGCGCAGCGGCAGCGCGGCTCATCCCTCGTCGGGCGCGAATGCCCCCACTGCGACCTTGCCTTCAGCCTTGCAGGGCAGCGCTGCTGCGCTCAGCAACACGGCGGTGAGCAGCACCGCACCCAGCGGCGGCAGCAAGTTGACGGTCGGCCCCAACATCAAGCTCAAGGGTTTGGAGATCACCGATTGCGACACCTTGGTGGTGGAAGGCACGGTCGAGGCCACCATGAACTCGCGCCTCATGCAAATTGCGGAGCAAGGCGCTTTTTCGGGGGCGGCTGAAATCGACATTGCCGAGATCCATGGCCGCTTCGACGGCGACTTGACGGTACGGCAAAAATTGGTGATCCATGCCACGGGTCGCGTGGTCGGCAAGATCCGCTACGGCAAGATCGTGATTGAAGAAGGCGGGCAAATTTCTGGTGAGGTGGAAGTCATCAGCACGGCAGCCAGGCCGGCCCCAGTGACGGGTCTGAAAACCGGCTTGCAGCCGGCCTGAGCCAGGCGGCTACAAAAACCGCGCGAGCAAAGGCAGCAACAGCGGCAACAACAAAGCGGCCAGCACCACTTGCAAGCCCAGCGCCAAGCCGGCATAAGCCCCGGCATCGGCGTTGACTTGCAAGGCCCGCGCGGCGCCTATGCCGTGTGAGGCCGTGCCCAGCGCAAAGCCGCGCTGCATCCAGCCATCAGGCGTGGTGGACAGGCCCAGGGCATCAAACAAGTACTTGCCGCTGAGCGCGCCGACCAACCCGGTCATCACCGAGAACACAGCGGCCAGCGCCGGTATGCCGCCGAGCTTGTCGGCAATGCCCATGGCCACCGGCGCCGTCACGGACTTGGGTGCCAGCGACAGCAACACATCGTGCGGCAGACCGAGTGCCCAGCCCAGCGCCAAAGCCGAGCCGCTGGCCGCCAAGCCACCGACAAAGGCTGCCAACAACAAACGCCCCCAGCGCTGACGCAGGTCAGCCCTGCGCAGCCACAGCGGCCAGCCCAGCGCGACCACGGCCGGTCCCAGCAAGAAGTGGATGAACTGCGCCCCGGCAAAGTAGCTGGGGTAGGGCACGCCTGTGAGCAGCAATCCCGAAGCCAGCACCAGCACCGTCCAAAAAACAGGGTTGGCCCAGGGGGCGTGGTTCAGGCGCGCATAAGCTGCTTGCGCCAAGAGGTAAACGATCAAGGTGGCGGTCAGGCCGAAGAGTGGCGAGGCCGAGAGGTAAACCCAGAGCTCCACGAATTTGGGCATGGCCGTTCAGCTCGATTGATCCGTGGAGGATGACGCGCTGGAGCCTGCGCGCAACATCAGCGCCGTCACGGCCAAGCCCACCAGCGTCGACAGAACAATGACCACCAGCAAGCGACCACCGTAGTCGCTGACGATGGACAGGTGGGTCATCACGCCCACGCCGGCCGGCACAAACAAGAGGGATAAATGCGCTAGCAAGAACTCCGCGCAAGCGGCCACCGGTTCGCGCACCGCCGGCCATTGCAGGGCCAGCAGCAAGAGCATCATGCCCACCACGGGGCCGGGAAAAGGCAAGCTCAGGCCGCGCGACAACAGCTCACCCAGCGACTGCATGAGCAGCAAGCAGGCCAAGCCGCGCAGGCCGAGCATTTAAAAGCGCGGCAGGTCGGGGTGGCTGATCTGGCCGCCGCGCACCAGCATCTTGCCGTACTCGGCGCAGCGCTGCAGCGTGGGAATCACCTTACCGGGGTTGAGCAGGCCTTGTGCGTCAAAGGCGCGCTTGACGCCGAACATCTGCTCGTTTTCCGCAGCACTGAACTGCACGCACATGCTGTTGAGCTTTTCAATGCCCACGCCGTGCTCGCCCGTGACGGTGCCCCCCATCGCCACGCTGGTTTCCAGAATGTCAGCGCCAAAGAGTTCGCAGCGGTGCAGCTGGTCGGCGTCGTTTGCGTCAAACAAAATCAAAGGGTGCAGATTGCCGTCGCCTGCGTGGAACACGTTGGCGCAGCGCAGCTGGTATTTCTTTTCCATCTCGGCAATCGCCAGCAAGATATCGGCCAAGCGCTTGCGCGGAATCGTCGAGTCCATGCACATGTAGTCCGGGCTGATGCGGCCCGAGGCTGGGAAGGCGTTCTTGCGGCCGCTCCAAAAGCGCAGGCGCTCGGCTTCATCCTGACTGACCGCAATGGCGGTGGCGCCGCAGCGGGTGAGCACCTCGCTCATGCGGCCAATTTCTTCGGCGACTTCTTCGGGCGTGCCATCGCTTTCGCACAGCAAGATCGCCTCGGCGCTCAGGTCATAGCCTGCGTGTACAAAGTCTTCCACCGCCGCTGTCATGGGCTTGTCCATCATCTCCAGACCGGCGGGAATGATGCCGGCGGCAATCACGGCAGCCACCGCGTCGCCCGCTTTGCGCAAGTCGTCAAAGCTCGCCATGATGCAGCGCGCCAGCTGCGGCTTGGGCACCAGTTTGACGGTGACCTCGGTCGTCACGGCCAACATGCCTTCGCTGCCAACCAGCACGCTCAAGAGGTCATAGCCAGGCGCGTCGAGTGCGTCACCGCCAAACTCCACCGGCTCTCCATCGACCGTGAAGCCGCGCACCTTCAACACGTTGTGCAGCGTCAGCCCGTATTTCAGGCAATGCACACCGCCCGAGTTCTCGGCCACGTTGCCGCCAATCGTGCAGGCGATCTGGCTGGACGGGTCCGGCGCGTAATACAGGCCCAGTGGCGCGGCGGCTTCAGAAATGGCCAGGTTACGCACGCCGCCTTGCACCACCGCCGTGCGGCTGGCGGCGTCCATCGCCAAGATCTTGTTGAACTTCGCCAGCGACAGCGTCACGCCCAGCTGGTGCGGCATGGCCCCGCCCGACAGGCCGGTGCCCGCACCGCGCGCCACCACCGGCACTTGCAAGGCGTGGCAGGTTTTGAGCACGGCTTGCACCTGCTCATACGTCTCGGGCAGTGCCACCACCAAAGGCCGCTGGCGGTAAGCCGTCAGGCCGTCGCATTCATAAGGCGTGGTGTCTTCGTTGTTCCACAGCAGCGCATGGGCGGGCAGCGCTTTTTTAAGCGCGGTCACGACCTCGGCTTGGCGCTCGGCGCGGGCGAGTTGGGTTTGCTGGGCAAGTGTGGTGGGTGCGTTCATGGCAAATAACTCCTGCGGCCCACTTTAAACCAAGGCGCTGGCTCGGCGTTTGAGCAAATTTTCAGCGGGCCATGAAAAGCGCCTGGGTTTCTAGAAAACGCTTTTCTTCAACCAATCCGCAAAAGCCGCGCATTCCCAGCGGTCCATCATCCCCGTGCGCCAGCACAGGTAGTGGGCGTGGGGGCTGGGCACGTTGCGCTCGTACAGGCGCACCAGCGAGCCGTTGTCCAGCCAGGGGGCGCCGAGTTTGAGCCGCACCAGGGCGATGCCCATGCCCGCCGCTGCGGCGTCGCACATCAGGCCGACGTCGTTGAACTGCGAGCCGTCCACCGGCTCGGGCCAGTCCAGGTGGTGGGCCGAAAACCAGGTGCGCCACGGGTCCAGCGGAGAGCGCAGCAGGGTTTCGCCTTCCAGGTCTTCGGGGCTGGTGTAGGGGCCGTGTTCGCGCACAAAGCTGGGGGAGGCCAGGGGCGTGACCTCGTCTTGCATCAGGCAGACGTGCTCCACGTCGGCGTAGCGGCCGGTGCCAAAGCGCACCATCAAGTCGGCGTCTTCGGCCACCACGTCCAGGAGCGGGATGGAGACTTGCAGGGTCAGGTCGATCTCGGGGTAGGCGTCGGTGAACTGGCGCAGGCGCGGGATCAGGATGGAGCGGGCAAACGTGGGGGTGACCGCCAGGCGCAGCTTGCGCTTGCCGGGGTTGGCGCTCTGGCCGGCCATGCCGGGAAACTTTTGCAGCGTGGCCAGGCCTTCGCGCACATGGGCCAGGTATTCGCTGCCTTCCGTGGTGAGGGAAAAATCAGCTCGGCCAAAGAGCTTGGTGCCTATGATTTGTTCGAGCTGCTTGACCCGGTGACTGACCGCGCTGGGCGTGACGCAGAGTTCCTCGGCGGCCTGCGTCACGCTGCGCAGGCGGGCCAGGGCTTCAAAGGTCAGCAGGCATTGAATCGGCGGTATGCGCTTGGCCCCGCTCGCTGCTTCACGCAGGGGAGGCGGTGAGCTGGCCGTGCGCGTCATGACCGCTGTTTATTTAAAGATCACGGTCTTGTGGCCGTTGAGCAGCACGCGGTGTTCGCTGTGCCACTTCACGGCGCGGGCCAGCACCTGGCTTTCGGTATCCCGGCCCATGGCGGTCAGGTCTTCCACGGTTTTGCTGTGGTCGGCCCGGGCCACGTCTTGCTCAATGATCGGGCCTTCGTCCAGGTCCGAGGTCACATAGTGCGCCGTGGCACCAATCAGCTTGACGCCGCGCGCATGGGCCTGGTGGTAGGGCTTGGCGCCCTTGAAGCTGGGCAAGAAGGAGTGGTGGATGTTGATGGCCCGACCTGCGAGGTTCTTGCACAAGTCGTCGCTCAGGATCTGCATGTAGCGCGCCAGCACCACCAGTTCGGCGCCTTCGGCCTGGATGATCTCGTACTGCCGGGCCTCGGCCTCGGCCTTGGTGGCGGCCGTCACCGGGATGTGGTGAAACGGCACGTTGTAGCTGGCCGCCAGTTGGTAGAACTCGCGGTGGTTGGAAACAATGGCGCGGATGTCCAGCTTCAACAGGCCCGACTTCCAGCGGAACAGCAGGTCGTTCAGGCAATGGCCTTCCTTGCTGACCATGATCACGGTCTTCATGGGCAGGCTGCTGGGGTGCAGGCTCCAGCGCATGCCAAAGTCGCCGGCCAGTACCGCGAGCTCTTCCTTGAGCGCGTCAAAGCTCAGCTCGGTGCAGGAAAAGCTGACCCGCATGAAGAAGAGGCCGGTGGCGTCGTCGTCTTTGTCGTCGGCGTATTGCGCAGCGTCCAGGATGTTGCCGTTGCGCTCGAACAAAAAGCCGGAGACGGCATGAACAATGCCGGGCCGGTCCGGGCAAGAAAGATTGAGGATGTAAGTAGAGCTCATGACGCTGCAATTGTCGCAGCACCGTCAACTCTGGCTGAGTTCTCGCACAAGTGACTGTTTTGGCAGGACAGGGCTGCTTAAAACCTGCTTTTCACGGGGCAGAATGAAAGGCCTTATTCATCCCGGAACAGGAGTGCGCCATGGCCTACCAAACCTTTAACATGGACCACCACTGGCTGCCGTTCACGCCCAACCGCAGCTTTGCCAAAGACCCGCGCGTTTTTGTGGCGGCCGAGGGCATGCACTTCACCACGCACGATGGCCGCCAAGTGCTGGACGGCATTTCCAGCCTGTGGTGCGTGGGCGCCGGTCACAACCGCCGGCCGATCAACGAGGCCATTAAAAAGCAGCTCGACACCTTGGACTACGGCACGGCCTTTCAAGCCACCAACGACAAGGCCTTTGAAGCCGCCGAGTTGATTGCCAACATGGCGCCGGGCGACTTGAACAAAGTGCTGTTTTGCAACTCGGGCTCGGAGGCGGCGGACACCTCGCTCAAGGTGGCGCTGGCTTACCACCGCGCCCGTGGTGAGGGCCATCGCAACGTCTTCATTGGCCGCGAGCGGGCTTACCACGGCGTGGGTTTTGGCGGCATGAGCGTGGGCGGCATTCCGGCCAACCGCAAGGTGTACGGCACTGCACTGCTGCCGCGGGTGGACCACCTGCGCTTCATCCACGACCCGCTAAACCATGCTTTCATTCACGGCCAGGAACCCGTGTGGCAAGAAGACCTGCTGCTGGAGTTGGAGAACCGCATCTTGCCGCTGCACGACCCGAGCAATGTGGCGGCCGTGATCGTCGAACCCATCGCCGGCAGCGCGGGCTGGTATATCCCGCCGCAGGGCTACCTCAAGCGCCTGCGCGAGATTTGCGACAAGCACGGCATCTTGCTGATTTTTGACGAGGTCATCACCGGCTTTGGCCGATTGGGTACCCACTTTGGCGCCGACTTTTACGGCGTGGTGCCTGACATGCTGAACTTTGCCAAGTGCGTGACCAACGGCGTATTTCCCTTGGGTGGCGTGATTTGCTCAGACCGCATTTACAACGCCATGATGCAGGCCAATTCGGGCAGCCCGGAGCATGCGATTGAGTTCTTTCATGGCTACACCTATTCGGGCCATCCGGTCGGGTGCGCGGCGGCGATCGCCACCTTGGCGCTTTACCGGGAAGAAAAGCTGTTTGAGCGGGCGGGGCAGATGGGCACGGTACTGGGTGATGCGATGCACAGCGCCTTGGCGGGCCTGCCCAGCGTGGTCGGCATTCGCAGCCTGGGGCTGGCTGGCGCGGTGGAAATGGCGCCGCTGCCAGGCGCGCCCGGCAAGCGGGCTTATGACATCTTCATGGACTGCTTTCACCACGGCGTGCTGGTGCGGCCTGCGGGTGAAAACATCGTGCTGTGCCCGCCCTACATCGTGGACAAAGCGCAGATTGAACAGATGGTCCAGGTGCTGGCCGACTCGATTCGGCGGCACGCCTGAACGAGTTCTGTTTTTAAGGCGCCGGCTTGGCGCCTGCTGCGGGCTTGAACTGTTCGCGCAAGCTCTGGCAGTAGTCGGTGGGTGGCAGGGCTGGCGTCGCCCACACCACGTCAAAACTTTCGGCCCCGGCAACAGCGTCGCCGGCACGCAAGCGCAGCGTCAGCACCGGCAAATCGCGCGGTAAGTGTTGGGGCACCCCCAATTGCCGGTCGGCATGGGCGCTGCCGCTGATCAGCACCACGCGCTGGCCAGGCTTGGCCTGGCGGGCTGCCTCGGCCACGGTTTGCGCCATGCGTTGGTCGCGGGCAATCTGCACACGGGTCATGGGCGTGATCTGGCTGGGCGGGAGCAGGTCGCAGTGGCCTTGCCGAATCAGTTGCTGCTGCGCCTTGAGGGCCGGCCCAGGCAATTGCTGGTCCAGCGCCACGTCCGCCATGCTGGCGCGCAAGCGGTCAGGTGGCAAGTTGGCGCCCAGCACCGGCACGCCCGCCCGTACCGCCGCCATGACCACCGGGCCATAGACCGGCCATGGCCAGCCGGCTTCTCCCCATTGCAGGGCTTCACGCACCTCAGCCTCACTGGCCGTGGCTGGCAAGCCCGCTGTGCTGCGGCCAGCGCTGGCCATTTCCAGGGCCAGGGCCGCGAGCTCACCGCGCTGGGCCAGAGCGCTGACCAGTTGCTGCTGCAAGCGTTGGTGTTCGGCGGCGTCGTGTTGTTCCCCGACCAGCAAGACCGGGGCGGGCCCCAAGGTTTGCAGGCGGGCGGCCACGTCAGCTTGAGCTGGCACCAGAGCGCAGGCTGTCAGCGCGCCTGAGAGCGCCAGAGCCGTCACCAGCGCCCACACAGCGCGCGGTGGTCTTTGAAAGAAAGAGGGCGAGGTCGAAACGCTGGGGGTGGGTAGGTTAGCCATGAGGAGATACTAATGGCTGAGCTCCAGCAGGGAGCCGGACCCTTCGATTCCGCTTTCCGCTGCCGTCGCCACCGCCGTTATTCACATGTCCTTTATTCGCGCCGCCGCCACTCGCTGCTTTGCCTGGATGGCTACTTTTATCAAGCACCCCGCCGTCAGAACCGTTTGCACTGCCTTGTGGGCCTTGGCCGCAGCGCAGCTGTGCCTGATTCTCAAGACGCCGCTGCCTTGGATGATCGGCCCGCTGGTCGCCACGGCAGTCGTTAGCATGCTGGGTGCGCGCACCATGAGCTGGACGCCGCTGCGCAATGGCAGCCAGTGGGCGATTGGTGCCGCCCTGGGCTTGTATTTCACGCCGCAAGTGGTCGGGCTGCTGGGCAGCTTGTGGTGGGCGTTTTTGCTGGGCATTGTTTGGGCCCTGGCCCTGGGCTGGGGCTTTGGCGCTTGGTTGCACCGCGTGCACAGTGGCCCCGGTTTTTTCCACTTGCCGGGCCTGAGCCGCATCACCACTTACTTTGCCTCGCCCATCGGCGCAGCGTCGGAGATGACGCTGCTGGGGGAACGCCATGGCGCGCAGTCGGAGTTGGTGGCGTCAGCGCACAGCCTGCGTGTGCTGCTGGTCACGCTGATTGTTCCCTTCGGCTTTCAGTGGGCGGGCTTTCATGGGCTGGACGCCACCGGCCCCGCGGTGCGCTTGGTGCAGTGGCCGGGACTGGCCGTGCTGGCGGCGCTGACCGGCGTGGGCTGCTGGCTGATGCTCAAGCTGGACCGACCCAACCCGTGGTTCATTGGCGCGCTGCTGGTGTCGCTGGTGCTGACCGGCTCGGGC
The DNA here is from genome assembly GCA_040400935.1 of Polaromonas sp. Taxonomy (GTDB): domain Bacteria; phylum Pseudomonadota; class Gammaproteobacteria; order Burkholderiales; family Burkholderiaceae_C; genus Polaromonas. The sequence continues at coordinate 48,225 of JBBAPH010000019.1, read as the reverse complement.
GTGACCCTGTCGGCGCTGCCAGCGTGGCTGACCAATGGCGCGCAGCTTTTGATTGGGGTCAGCCTGGGCGTGCGCTTCACGCCGGGCTTTGTGCAACTCGCGCCGCGTTGGATGGGCTCGGTGGCCGCGTCGTCGCTGGCCATGATTGTGCTGAGCGCGGGCTTTGCCTGGACGCTGGCGCAGTTCACGCCGCTGCACTGGGCTACGGTGCTGCTGGCCACCGCGCCGGGCGGCATTGCAGAAATGGCGATCACCGCGAAGGTGTTGCAGCTGAGCGTGCCCGTGATTACGGCCTTTCACGTCACCCGGCTGGCCGCCGTGTTGATGTTGGCCGAGCCGATGTACCGCTGGGTGTATGCCCGGGAGCCAGCCAGACGCTGAGCGGTTTCAGTGCAGCACGACGTGGGTATGCGCCAGCTCGGCGTAGCCTTCCAGCGTGGTTTCCACTTCTTCCTGGGTGGGTGTGTTTTCTTGCCAGCCTTTGAGCTGGCGCTGGAACATTTCGGCCCAGGAGCCGTCCAGGTAGACCTCTTTGCCGGAACGTTTGTCCACAATCTCGAAGCCGTGGCGCGCTAGCCAGGGCTGGGCAGGCGTTTGAGCGGCTTCCGGCATGTCGGGCTGCATCTGAACCACGACAAAAGAGTCCGAGTCGTAAAGCATTTGCATGAGTCATTTCCTTCCTGGGTCTTAAGTGGTCACGCTGGACCCGGCTTCAAGGCATGGCTGTGAGAAAAATGCCGGTCGGCTTGCCCTTTTAGTCGGGCGACGAGCTTCTCAGGGCGTGCTGGACGTGGCCAATTGTTGGTCCACGTAGTCACCGTTGTGATGGGTCTGCTTGATACGCACGGGCAAATAACCCAGCTGCGGTGCCAGCCACAGTTCGGTTTTTTGCTCGTACTCGCGGCGCGGCAAGCGCAGCAGGTAAATAGTGGGCGTAGGGCCCATGGGCAGGGTGATGGTTTCGGGCGCGCCGACCTTGAACACCCACTCTTCCGCGTCGCGCGGCCCGACCACATACAGCGGCAATTGCGTGCCGGGGACGGCCCGCGCCGGGTCGCCCGCCATCAGGCTGGCCAGCTGGAAAAACACGCTGAGCCGGTCTTGTGCGCCGCGCTGCCAGGGCACGTCGGGCGTGTTGGCGCTGAAGCTGATGCGCCCTTGCTCAGGCAAAAAATGCGCGGCCACTTCGCTGCGGCTTTTGTCGGCAAAACGCCGAGGCACCAGGCCGTCGGCCGTGACCTCGCCGGTGCTGGACAAGCTGCGCTCGCCGAGTAAAAACACGCTCACGGTCAGCTTGGCGTCGTAGCGCCCGGCTTCTTGCAGCCAGGTCAGCGCTGCGCGCGCCGAGTAATGGATGCCGCGTGCCAGCCCGCCAATCTCGTAATTCAGGCGCAGGGTTGCCGGAACCACCAAGGGGTGGCTGGCTTGACCCGGTGTTGCGGGGGAGTGCGGGGCTTCGGCTGTGGTGTCTTTGGCCGAGGCAGAAGCCTCGGATGTGGACTCGGCCTGGGCCGTCGTCTTGCTGACGTCTGGCGCGGCCGATTCGGCCGGCGCAGCAGAGATCGCGGATCCTGGTGCCAGGGGTGCGGCTGAGCGGACAGCGCGCGATGGCGCTGCTGGCGGCGCTGCGGCGGGCTGGCTGGCGGCCGTCTCCACCCGGCGGGTGTTGAACACCAGCGGTGTTGGCGTGGTGGACGCGGTGCTGCCTTGCAGGCCCACAGAGTCGGGCCAGGCCTGGAGCAGCCAGGCGTGCACGGCCAGCACCACCAAGGTCAGCAGCACCAGCGCCAAGCGTGGGTATGGCGGGGGTGGCGGGTGTGGCGCTTGGGGCCTGTGCGGTGGCGTCTTGGTTTGAGCGGTGCGGCTGGCGGACATCAAAGCAGCTTAACGCGGGTGAGGGAAAAAAGTCAGGGACGATGCTGGTGTAGACCGAGTGCGGCGGTTCAGTAAACTGACCAGCTGGCCACAGGTTGGCTTGGGCTGGCTCAGGCTGGACGGGCCAGCAACAACAGAAAGCAAATGGGATGAAGCTCGCTACTTACAAAGACGGATCGCGCGATGGGCAATTGGTGGTGGTCTCCAAAGACCTGTCCACGGCGCATTATGCGACCGGCATCGCCCACCGATTGCAACAGGTGCTGGACGATTGGAACTTCTTGTCGCCGCAGTTGCAAGACCTGTACGAAAGCCTGAACCAGGGTCGCGCCCGTCATGCATTTCCTTTTGATGCGGCGCGCTGCATGGCGCCGCTGCCGCGGGCTTTTCAGTGGGCTGACGGCTCGGCCTTCATCAACCATGTGGAGTTGGTGCGGCGCGCCCGCCAGGCTGAAGTGCCAGCCACTTTTTACACCGACCCGCTGATGTACCAGGGCGGCAGCGACGACCTGCTCGGCCCTTGCGACGACGTGCGCGTGGCCAGCGAAGACTTTGGCATTGACTTTGAAGCCGAGGTCGCGGTCATCACCGCTGACGTGCCCATGGGCAGCAACGCCGAGCAAGCGCTGGACGGCATTCGCCTGGTCATGCTGGCCAACGATGTGTCGCTGCGCAATTTGATTCCCGGTGAGATTGCCAAAGGTTTTGGCTTTTGCCAAAGCAAGCCGGCCACGGCCTTCAGTCCGGTGGCTGTGACGCTGGACGAGCTGGGCAGCGCTTGGCAGGGCGGGCGCTTGCACCTGCCGCTGCAAAGCACGTGGAATGGCCGCAAGGTCGGCATGTGCGACGCTGGCCCCGACATGACGTTTCATTTCGGCCAGCTGATTGCGCATCTGTGCAAAACGCGCAATGTGCGTGCGGGCTCCATCATTGGCTCGGGCACGGTCAGCAACCCCGGCGTCGAAAGCAACGGGCGCATGCTGTGGCCCAAGGGCTACAGCTGCGTGGCTGAAAAGCGCGCGATTGAAACCATCCAAGACGGGCAGCCGAGCACCGACTTCATGAAGTTCGGCGACACCATCCGCATCGAAATGAAAGACAAGGATGGCCACTCGATCTTTGGCGCGATTGACCAGAAGATTGCGCCCTCGTCGCCTGAACCGGCTACGAGCTGAACAGAGGCCGATCAGTCAGTGCTTGTAGACCGTCTCGAGTGACCGAAAACCCTTGATCTCGATCGGGTTGCCGAAGGGGTCGAGGAAAAACATGGTCCATTGCTCGCCCGGCTGGCCTTCGAAGCGAGCCTGTGGCGGCATGACGAACTCGATCTGGGCCGCTTGCAAGCGCGCGGCCAGGGCTTGCCAGTCGGCGAGTGCCAGCACCAAGCCAAAGTGCGGCATGGGCACCAAGGTGTCGCCGACGCGGCCGGTGCGTTCGGTCTTGAAGGGCTGGCCCAAGTGCAGCGACAGCTGGTGGCCAAAAAAATCAAAGTCGACCCAGGTGTCGGTGCTGCGCCCTTCGGTGCAGCCCAGCGCGCCGCTGTAAAACTGGCGCGCCACGTCCAGGTCGGTGATGTTGAAGGCAAGGTGGAACAGGCTTTTCATGGCGGCGAGCTTATCAAAGCGCTGCCGAGTCAGGCTGCTGCAGCCGCGCAAAAAGCGGTTGACGCCCTCGGCCACGCCTGCACAATGAAGAAAATTAACGATTAGGCCCGCCTTGCCTTCGGTCAGTTCATCCAACCCAGGGAGTCTTCATGAGCGATTCAAACAACCCAGCGTTTCCCGACTTTGGCAAATTGGTGCCGGGTTTTGATTTCTTGCAAAACCTGACCCGTCAGGCCAGCAGCGCCGCCAAGAATATTCCGAGCATGCCAAGCATGCCGTCGATGGGTAACTGGGTGGCTCCCACGCTCAACGTCGAAGAGCTGGACAAGCGGATTCAAGAGCTCAAGGCCGTGCAGTTCTGGTTGGACCAAAACGCCACCGCCCTCAAAGCCACGGTCCAGGCGCTGGAAGTGCAAAAAATGACGCTCGCCACACTCCAGGGCATGAATGTCAGCATGAACCAAATGGCTGAGGCTTTCACTGTCAAATCGCCTGAACCGGAGAGCAAGCCGCACAGCTTTGAAGGCCTTGAAGTCCCGGAAACCAGCTACCAAAAGAAAGCTGAGTCAACGGCCAAAACCAGCAAGCCTTCAGACGCTAAAGCGGCCCCCGACGGCGAGCAGACGGCTGCCGTGCCCGGCGTGATTGACCCGCTGCAATGGTGGGGCGCGCTGACCCAGCAGTTCCAGACCATTGCCAACTCCGCCATGAAAGAAGTGGCGAGTCGCCCGCCCGTGACAGGCCTGGACGAAGGCCTGGCCCAAGGCATGAAAGCCGCCGGGGACATGGCCGAGCAAGCCAGCCGGCGCATGGCCGAAAGCGTAGGCGAAGCCAGCGACATGGTCAGCAGCGCACTGCGCGGCGCGCCCGCCTGGCCCGTGCCCGGCAAGACCGCAGCGCCCAAAAAACCGGCGAGCCGCAGCACGGCTGGCGCCAGCAAGAAGGCGCCAGCAAAAGGCTCGGCTAAGGCTTCGGCTAAGAGTTCTGCAAAAACAGCCAAGACCCCGGCCAAAACCGGGGCCAAAACTTCTGCCGCGCGCAAGAGCAGCGCCCGCAACCGATGACAAGCCTATGACCTTGTTTCCCTTTGGCCACGCCACCCACCCGCAGTGGCCCATGGCCGCCGGTCTGGTGCTGGCCCAGTTGCGCGCTCAGATGGCCTTGCCCACGTATGCCAGCGCGCCCACCTTGGGTCTGCTGTACATCACGGACCATTACGCGCCTTATGCGCAAGATATCCTGGACCACCTGAGCGCTGAGTTGCCTGAAGTCACCGACTGGAGCGGCACCGTGGGCGTGGGCATTGCATCCAACAACGTGGAATACATGGACGAACCCGCCCTGGCGCTCATGCTGTGCGATTTGCCGGGCGGGCAGTACCGGGTTTTTTCAGGTGTGGCACCGTTGCCTGCGCTCGGGGCTTCGCCCTTCCAGGCGCACACGGCCTTGGTTCATGCCGACGCCAGCACGCCCGACGTGGCCGAGCTGATTGGCGACATTGCCGAGCGCACCGGTAGCGGTTACGTGTTCGGTGGCTTGTCGTCCAGCCGCGCCGCACAGGTGCAATTCGCGTCGGCCGCGCAAGGCAATTTGAGCGGCCAGGGCGCTGCGGGCGGCGTGTTCCAAGGGGGCTTGAGCGGTGTGGCGTTTGCGCAGTCGGCCGCGCTGATGTCGCGTGTCACGCAAGGGTGCAGCCCGATCTCGCCAGAGCACGAGATCACGGCGGTGGAAGGCAATGTCATCACGGGGCTGGACGGTCAGCCCGCCCTCGAAGTCATGCTGGCCGACTTGCAGGTCTCGCTGGACAGGCCGCAGGAAGCGCTGGAGAAAGTCCGCCGCACGCTGGTGGGTTTGCGCAGCCCGCAGGCCAGCTTAGCCGACGGCAGCTTGCGCCGGGCCGGTCAGTTTGGCGCTGACGTGCTGGTGCGCCACGTGATTGGCCTGGACCCGGCCCGCCAGGGCATTGCCATTGCCGAGGTGCCTGAGTTGGGCATGCAGCTGGCGTTTTGCGAACGCAATGCCCAGGCTGCCAAGCGCGATCTGGTGCGGGTCTGCGCCGAGATCCGGGAAGCGCTGGAGCCCGAGGAAGTCGCTGCCGAGCTGGCGCAGACCCTGTCGGGCGACCAGGCGGACGCCGCTCCGCATCCGGCCCGGCGCATCGCGGGCGCCATTTATGTGAGCTGCTCCGGCCGGGGCGGCGCGCATTTTGGCGGGGTCAGCGCCGAGATGCAAACCGTGCGCCGCGCTTTGGGCGATGTGCCGTTGGTGGGCTTTTTCGCCGGTGGGGAAATCGCCCGGCGCCACCTCTACGGTTACACCGGCGTGCTCACGGTGTTCACCGTGCCGCAGTGACTGCTGGCTGGGCAACAGCGAACCACCCACCAGGTTTTCCGGCAGGCAATGGGATAACCGTTTGCATTCTTTTGCAATTTGATTAAGATTTCAGTTATTACTGAGTAAAAATCAAATCCCAAGGTAGAGCCAGCTTTACCTTCAACGCATGAATTCGTTGACCGAAACCCAAGCTTTTGCCGAGCGCCTGCGTGAGGCCTTGCAATGCGCCGGGGTGCGGCCGTCGCCCACGGTGGTGGCAAATGAATTCAACCTGCGGTACTGGGGTCGCAGCATCACCTCGCACACGGCGCGCAACTGGTTGCTGGGTAAAACCATGCCGACCCAGGACAAACTGCGGGTGCTGGCGCAGTGGCTGCATGTCGGGCCAGACGTGCTGCGCTTTGGCCAAAGTGTGGAAAAACACCTGGTGCGCGAGGACGGCCCGGACAACGCCTTGAACATGGCGGACCGGGAGATGTTGGACCGCTACCTCGCCCTGCCCATCAATGAACGCAAGGTGGCCCGCGATGTGGTGGCAGCGTTGGCGCTGGCTGCCAGCATCCGTCCGCAACCACCTGCCGTGGTCGCCTGAGTCGCTAGTCGCTAGTCGCTTGTGCCTTAAACCCCGCGCGCGCGGTCCAGCTTGAACTGGCGCGACCAGGTGCCAAAGGTGCCGTTGTCCAAAGCCTCACGAATTTCCCGCATCAAGTTCAGGTAGTAATGCAAGTTGTGGATGCTGGTCAGCATGGGGCCGAGCATCTCGCCGCAGCGGTCCAGGTGGTGCAGGTAGGCGCGTGAAAAACCACCACTGCTGCCGCCGTTGGCCAGTGGCCGGCCTGCACAGGCATAGCAGGTGCAGGTCGTGTCCACGGGCTGAGCATCGTTTTTGTGCCGGGCATTGCGGATCTTCACGTCGCCAAAGCGGGTGAACATGTGGCCGTTGCGCGCATTGCGGGTGGGCATCACGCAATCAAACATGTCCACGCCAGCCGCCACGCCCTCCACCAGATCTTCCGGCGTGCCGACACCCATCAGATAGCGCGGCTTGTTGGCCGGCAGGCGGTGCGGCGTGTGCGCCATGATGCGCTGCATTTCTTCCTTGGGCTCGCCCACACTCACGCCGCCCACGGCGTAACCTGGCAAGTTCAACTCCACCAGCGCGTCCAGCGATTCCTGGCGCAGGTTTTCAAACATGCCGCCCTGGACAATGCCGAACAGCGCGTTGGGATTTTCCAGCCGCGAAAATTCTGTGATGCAGCGGCTGGCCCAGCGCAGGCTGAGCTCCATCGAGGTGCGTGCTTCGGCCTCGGTGGTGATGTGGCCCTTGGTGTCGTAGGGCGTGCATTCGTCGAACTGCATCACGATGTCGCTGTTCAAAATCGTCTGGATCTGCATCGAGACTTCAGGCGTGAGAAACAGCTTGTCGCCGTTCACGGGCGAGGCAAAGCGCACGCCTTCTTCCGAGATCTTGCGCATCTCGCCGAGCGACCAGACCTGAAAGCCACCGCTGTCAGTCAGGATGGGTTTTTTCCACTGCTCAAAGCCGTGCAGCCCGCCAAACTGCGCCATCACGTCCAGGCCAGGGCGCATCCACAGATGAAAGGTGTTGCCCAAAATGATCTGCGCACCCATGTCTTCGAGCGACTGCGGCATGACGCCCTTGACCGTGCCGTACGTCCCCACCGGCATGAAGATCGGCGTTTGCACCACGCCATGGTTCAAGGTCAGTTGCCCGCGCCGGGCATGAGAGCCCGCCTCGGTGGCGGTGGCGGGGTCGGTGGCAAGAACGTCAAAGGTCAGCATGGCTCGATTGTCTCAGCAGTGGTTCAGGAAGCTCAGGGGGTACGCGCCAGCAGCATGGCGTCGCCGTAGCTGAAAAAGCGGTAGCGCTGGGCAATGGCATGGGCATACAGTGCCATCACATGCGGGTGGCCGGCCAGGGCGCTGATCAGCATCATCAGCGTGCTTTTGGGTAAATGAAAATTGGTCAGCAGCAGGTCCACCACCTTGAACTCAAAGCCCGGGGTGATAAAGATGTTGGTGTCGTCGCAGCCGGGGCCGAAGTGCGCGGCCGATTCCAGCGCCCGCACGGTGGTGGTACCGATGGCGACTACGCGGCCGCCGCGGGCTCGGCAGTCGGTAATCGCTTGCTGCGTCGAAGCCGGCACTTCAAAGCGTTCGTAGTGCATCACATGGTCGGCAATGCGTTCGGCCTTGACCGGCTGGAAGGTGCCCGCTCCTACATGCAGCGTGACGCTGGCCTGGGCAATGCCAGCGGCTTTCAAACGATCCAGCATGGGCTGGTCAAAGTGCAGCGCAGCGGTCGGCGCCGCAACCGCGCCGGGGCGCTTGGCAAACACGGTTTGGTAGCGCGACTCGTCCTCGGCCGAGTCGTTGTGCGTGATGTAGGGCGGCAGCGGCACATGGCCATGCGCAGCCATCAGCGCATACGGGTCTGCATTCAGTTTGAAGCGGTAAAGCGGCCCGCTCGCCTCGGGCCAGCGGCCCAGCAAGGTCGCGGTGAAGCCGCCGTCCATCTGCAGCACCGCACCGGGCAGCGGCTTTTTGCTGACTTTCATGTGGGCGGCCACTTCCCCTGTCTGCTGATCCAGCACGCGCTCTATCAAGAGCTCCAGCCGCCCGCCGCTGGCCTTGTTGCCAAACAAGCGGGCCTTGACGACTTGGGTGTCATTGAAGACCAGCAAATCGCCGGCCCTTAACAGGCTGGGCAAGTCGGCAAACTGCCGGTCCACCGGGCCAGGGCCACGGCCGTCCAGCAAACGGGAACCAGTCCGTTCGGCAGCCGGGTGCTGAGCGATCAGCTCGGGCGGCAGCTCGAAGTCGAAGTCTTGGAGGGTGAAGGCGGTGCGCGGCAGTGGTGCCGGCGGAAGCGAAGAGGTCATGTTGCTTGAGGGCCGGACGGGCCCGTTCCAAGTGGAGGAGGGCGTGATTGTGTCACGACCTCATCTGGCGCTCGGGCGCACCGCCATGGGTCAAAGGCACAATTGCGCATGGCTTCCGCCGCGCCCTCCAAACCTCTTTCCGCCGCCCAAAAGGCCCTGCACAAGCTGGGGCTGGCGCGCGACATCGACTTGGCGCTGCATTTGCCGCTGCGTTACGAGGACGAGACACGCATCACCCGTCTGGCCGACGCCCGCGACGGCGACACCGTACAAGTGGAAGGCGAAGTCACAGGCGTGGAGGTGAGCTTCAAGCCGCGCCGACAGCTGCGCGTCAAGGTCGACGACGGCAGCGGCACCTGTGTGCTGCGCTTCATCAACTTCTACCCCGCCCACCAGAAAACGCTGGCCCAGGGCGCGCGGGTGCGCGTGCGTGGCGAGCTGCGGGGTGGCTTTGGCATTCGGGAAATGGTGCATCCGAGCTTCAAGCTGGCGGGCGGCGAGCTGCCCGAGGGGCTGACCCCGGTGTATTCCACCACCGCCGCCTTGCCCCAAACCTATATCCGCAAGGCGGTGCTCAGCGGCCTGGGGCGTGCCGACTTGGGCGAGACCCTGCCGCCCACCGCCTTGCAGGGCCTGGGCGGGGAGCCGCTGTGGAGTTTGCGCGCGGCGTTGCAACTGCTGCACCATCCGCCGCCTGAATTGGGTTTGGCCACGCTGGAAGACCGCAGCCACCCGGCCTGGCAGCGACTGAAGGCCGAAGAGTTGCTGGCGCAACAACTGTCGCAACTGCAGGCCCGGCGCATTCGCGACGCCATGCGCGCGCCGGCGCTCGCGCCCGTGCCCGACTCCCGGCTGCACGAGCAACTTCTGAAAAACCTGCCGTTTGAGTTGACGGCGGCGCAGCAACGCGTGGGACAAGAGATCGACGCTGACTTGCGCCGCCACCTGCCCATGCACCGCCTGTTGCAAGGGGATGTGGGTTCGGGAAAAACCGTGGTCGCCGCCCTGGCGGCGGCCCACTGCATGGACGCCGGCTGGCAATGCGCCCTGATGGCGCCCACCGAAATCCTGGCCGAGCAGCATTTCCGAAAACTGATCAGCTGGCTCGAACCCCTGGGCGTGAAAACCGCCTGGCTCACTGGCAGCCAAAAAACCAAGGAGCGCCGCGAGGCGCTGGCCCTGATCGCCAGTGGCGAAGCGGGCTTGGTGGTCGGCACGCACGCCGTGATTCAAGACAAAGTGGTCTTCAAGAACCTGGCGCTGGCGATCATTGACGAGCAGCACCGCTTTGGCGTGGCCCAGCGCCTGGCGCTGCGCAGCAAGATGACGCCGGGCGAAGGCGGCGTGATGCAAGAGCCGCACCTTTTGATGATGACGGCCACGCCGATTCCGCGGACGCTCGCCATGAGCTACTACGCCGATCTGGACGTGTCGACCATCGACGAGCTGCCGCCAGGGCGCACGCCCATCGTCACCAAGGTGGTGAGCGACAGCCGCCGCGACGAAGTGGTGGCCCGCATTCGCGCTCAGCTGGCCGAAGGCCGGCAGGTGTATTGGGTCTGCCCGCTGATTGAAGAAAGCGAAGCGATCGACCTGACCAACGCCACGCAGACCCATGCCGACCTGGCGGCCGCCCTGGACGGCACCGAGGTGGCGCTGCTGCATTCGCGCATGCCGGTGGCCGAGAAAAAAAGCGTGATGGACGCCTTCAACCAGGGACGAACCGGCGTGCTGGTCAGCACCACCGTGATTGAGGTGGGGGTGGACGTGCCCAATGCCTCGCTGATGGTGATCGAACATGCCGAGCGCTTTGGCCTGTCGCAGCTGCACCAGCTGCGCGGCCGGGTGGGCCGCGGTGCGGCTGCGTCGGCCTGCGTCTTGCTGTACGCCACGGGTGACGGCCAGCGCCTGGGCGAAACCGCCAGGGCGCGGCTCAAAGCCATGGCCGAAACCCAGGACGGCTTTGAGATTGCCCGCCGAGACCTGGAGATTCGCGGGCCGGGTGAGTTTTTAGGGGCGCGGCAATCCGGCGCGCCCTTGCTGCGCTTTGCCGACCTGGCCACCGACACCGAATGGCTGGCCTGGGCCCGCGAATGGGCGCCCCTGATGCTGGACCGCCATGCCGGCCTGGCCCGCCGTCACATCCAGCGCTGGCTGGGCGACAAGGCTCAATTCCTCAAGGCTTGAGCGCGCCCTGCACAATAGTGCCATGACCCTGACCGAACTCAAATACATCGTGGCGGTCGCCCGCGAAAAGCACTTTGGCCGGGGCGCTGACGCCTGCCATGTGTCGCAGCCGACCCTGAGTGTGGCCATCAAAAAGCTCGAAGAAGAACTGCAGGTCAAGCTGTTTGAGCGCAACGCCAACGAGATCACGGTCACGCCGCTGGGCGAGGAAATCGTGCGTCAGGCCCAAAGCGTGTTGGAGCAGGCCGACAGCATTCGCGAGATTGCCAAGCGTGGCAAAGACCCGCTGGCCGGTGCGCTACGCCTGGGCATCATCTACACCATCGGCCCTTATTTGCTGCCCGACCTGGTGCGCCAGACGATTGCCAAGAACCCGCAAATGCCGCTGATGCTGCAAGAAAACTTCACCGTCAAGCTGCTCGAAGAATTGCGTACGGGCGAGATCGACTGCGCCATCCTGGCTGAGCCTTTCCCGGACACCAACCTGGCCATTGCTCCGCTGTACGACGAGCCCTTTGTGGCCGCCGTGCCCAGCGCGCACGAGCTGGCCAAGCGCAGCCACATCACGGCCGAAGAGCTCAAGCGCGAAACCATGCTGCTGCTGGGCAACGGCCACTGCTTTCGCGACCACGTGCTGGAGGTCTGCCCCGAGTTCGCCCGTTTTTCGAGCAGCGCCGAAGGCATTCGCAAGAGCTTTGAAGGCTCGTCGCTGGAGACCATCAAGTACATGGTGGCCGCTGGCATGGGTGTGACCCTGGTGCCGCGCTTAAGCGTGCCCAAGGGCCAACTGGAGAGCAGGGAAGCGGCCCAACCCAAAGCTGGCAAATCCGGGAAAGCGGGCAAGTCCGGTATCGGCGCTATCGGCGCTATCGCCGCGCCCCCGTCAGCCGCCTACAGCGGTGACGTGCCGCACATCACCTACCTGCCGTTTGACGGCCATGTGCCCACCCGGCGCGTGGTGCTGGCCTGGCGACGCAGTTTCACGCGTTATGAAGCCATTGCCGCTTTGCGCAACGCTATTTACGCCTGCGAACTGCCGGGTGTGCAGCGCTTGTCCTGAGCTGGCATTTCGTCTGTCATGAGCTGTTTTGCTGTTTTGCTGTTTTGCGGTGATGCCTGCGGTCTGCGGCCCTTCTCCTATAGACGGGCGCGGAGCCCAGTTCTAGCATGTGTGCCCGACCGTCTACTTTCAAGCCAAAGGAATGCGCATGAACACCTCCTCCAGCCCAATGTCCAACCCTGCTTTCGGCGCGTCCAGCGCCACCGATGCGCCCACCCAAGGCCTGAACATCGGCCTGAGCCAGGATGACCGCCAAGCCATTGCCCAAGGCCTGGGCCGCCTGCTGGCCGACACCTACACCCTCTACCTGACCACGCACAACTTCCACTGGAACGTGACCGGGCCCATGTTCAACACCTTGCATCTGATGTTCATGACCCAGTACACCGAACTGTGGACGGCGGCCGACCCGATTGCCGAGCGCATTCGCGCGCTGGGTCATCCCGCGCCAGGCTCTTATGCGCAGTTCGGCCAGTTGGCGCGGGTGCCTGACGTGCCGTCCCAGCCGCCGCCGGCGCTGGAGATGGTGCGCATCTTGGTCCAGGGCCATGAAACGGTGGTGCGTACAGCGCGTGAGTTGTTTGCATTGGCGGATGCCGCGGCTGATGAGGTCAGCGCCGACCTGCTAACGCAGCGCATGGCCATCCACGAAAAAACCGCCTGGATGCTGCGCTCCTTGCTGGAGGAATAACAGTTTGGTGGCTCCCTCATCTTCATTGCCACCCGTGGACGGGCCTGGCCCCGGTAAATTCCAGCTGTACTTGCAGCTCGTGCGCTGGGACCGGCCTGCTGGCTGGCTGCTGTTGCTCTGGCCCACCTTGTCGGCTTTGTGGATCGCGGCGGGTGGCTTTCCAGGTTGGCATTTGCTGCTGGTCTTCACGCTGGGGACGGTGCTGATGCGCAGCGCGGGCTGCTGCGTCAATGACGTGGCCGACCGCGACTTTGACAAGCACGTCAAGCGCACCGCGCAGCGGCCTGTCACCTCGGGCGCCGTGTCGGTCAAAGAGGCTTTGTGGTTGGGCGCGGGCTTGGCACTCGCCGCGTTTGCCCTGGTGCTCACGACGAACCCGGCCACCGTGGCTTGGTCGTTCGCGGCGCTGGCCGTGACGCTGGCTTATCCCTTCGCCAAACGCTATGTGTCCATGCCGCAAGCCGTGCTGGGTGTGGCTTTCAGCTTTGGCATTCCCATGGCTTTTGCGGCGGTGCAGTCTCGTGTGCCGCTGATGGCCTGGGTATTGCTGCTCGGCAATTTGTTCTGGGTTTTGGCCTACGACACCGAATACGCCATGGTGGACCGTGATGACGACCTGAAGATCGGCATGAAGACCTCAGCCATCACCTTGGGCCGCTGGGATGTGCCGGCTATTGCGCTCAGTTATGCGCTTTACCTGGTCATCTGGGCCTGGGCCTTGATGCCCGTGGCCAGACCCTGGGCGGTGGGGCTGGCCTGGGCGGTGGCGCTAGGACAGGCCGTCTGGCATGTGTTGCTGATCCGCCACCGCGAGCGAGAAGGCTGCTTCAAAGCCTTTCGCTTGAACCACTGGCTGGGCTTTGCGGTTTTTGTCGGTGTGGCCCTGTCGTACTAGGGCGCTCCGTCAATCAGAAATGACAGAAATGAAAAAGGGCCCGACATGCGGACCCTTTGAAGCGCTTGAGGGACGCTTGAGCGTCCCTTGATCTGGCGATCAGCTAGCGGCTTTGTCGGCCTTGGCTTTCTTGGCCTTCTTGGCTTTCTTAGCCTTCTTGGCAGGAGCAGCTTTGTCAGCAGCGGCTGCAGCTGGAGCAGCAGGTGCTGCTGCAGGCATGGCAGGGGCAGCCGGTGCGGCTGGCGTGGCTTGGGCGAAAGCGGCAGAGCTCAGGCCCAGGGCCAAAGCGATCACGGTGGCGCTGGCGAAAGTGGCGGGTTTCATCATGAGAGATCCAGTTGAAGTGAAAGAGTTGAGATAAACAAGATGGACATCAAGTCAGCAGCGATTAAAACACCGTCCTGACCTCGCACCGGGCTTTTGGCTGGTGTCTTCTCTCAACGTCCGTGCGTCCTGCAGGGTTGACCGTTCAGCCCAAAGGGTTCGCATTAAGCCATTCCAATTGTTTTGAAATGTTGCTCAACTGTTGTGCCTTTGCCGACAGTGCCATGCAGCCAGCTTTCAGGCGCCAAACTCGTCACCCAAAGCAGTGGCCCGTTGCTTGGCGGCCTGCATGGCCGCGATAAAGCTGTTTTTCATTCCGGCCCGTTCCATCGCGGTCAGCGCAGCGTAGGTCGTGCCCCCCTTGCTGGTGACCCGTTCGCGCAGCACAGCGGGTGGCTCAGAGGAGTTGGCCGTCAAGGCCGATGCACCGGTGAAGGTGCCCACGGCCAAGCGGCGGGCCTGCTCGGGCGACAGACCCATGGCCGTGCCAGCTTCGATCATCGCCTCAATGAAATAAAACACATAGGCCGGGCCGGAGCCGGACAGCGCGGTGACGGCGTCCAACTGCTGCTCTTCTTTGAGCCACAGGCAGTCGCCCGTGGTGCGAATGACGGCCTCGACCAGACTGCGCTCTGCTTCTGCCACGGCGGGGCGAGCAAACAAGGCGGTCATGCCTTGGCCGATCAGGGCAGGCGTGTTCGGCATGGCCCGCACCACCCGCTCGCTGCTCAGCCATTGGGCAATGCTGTCCGATCGAATACCCGCAGCCACGCTCAGGTGCAGGGCTTGGCCCGTGAAGGGCCGCACTTGCGCTGCGGCTTCTTTGAAAGTCTGGGGCTTCACAGCCCAGACGACCAGTTGGGCCTTGTCTAAAGACGCCTCCGGTGCCGCCAAGGCTTTTACCCCGAGTTCGCCTTGCAGCCGCTGGCGCTGAGTTTCATATGGCTCGACTATCAGCACCTGGCTGGGCGCCAGCCCTTTTTTGAGCAAGCCGCCGACGACGGCGATGGCCATGTTGCCGCCGCCAATGAAGGCCAGGGTCTTGTCTTGCAAGTCAAGGGACATGAGAGCTCACTATTAGGTAGGAAGGGTAAGAAGAGCGAATTGTCGCCCAGCGACGCTGGGAGGAAGCTCGCCCGCAAGCCCGTGCCCGATGTCGCCCGGGTGCCGGATAGAGGCGAGGGATTCACGGGAATAGGCAGGTCCCCTAGATATTTTTTGGTGCGTTGTTGACTCAAGCGTGAAAAGTGGTGATAATCGAGGGCTTCGCTAGAAAAAGCGGAGACTTCTGCCCAGCGGAAGCATTGCAAGTGGTTTGCGGTGTGGACGACGGGCCCAAGACTGACTGGCTGGTGGTTTCTCGGGTTCCGAGGGCTGGCATCTGGTGCAAGTTGGGAAAAATTTAAATGATTCAAACGCAATCCAAACTCGATGTTGCTGACAACACGGGTGCTAAATCCGTGATGTGCATCAAAGTGCTGGGCGGATCCAAGCGCCGGTACGCCAGCGTTGGTGATGTCATCAAGGTCAGCATCAAAGAAGCCGCTCCCCGCGGCCGCGTCAAAAAAGGCGAGGTCTACAGTGCTGTGGTGGTTCGTACCGCCAAGGGCATACGTCGCGGCGACGGCTCGCTCGTCAAATTCGATGGCAACGCGGCAGTGTTGCTCAACGCCAAGCTGGAGCCTATCGGCACCCGCATCTTCGGACCAGTGACGCGCGAGTTGCGCACTGAAAAGTTCATGAAGATCGTGTCCCTGGCTCCTGAAGTTCTGTAAGGACACACTGCCATGAACAAGATTCGCAAAGGCGACGAAGTCATCGTGCTCGCGGGCCGTGACAAGGGTAAGCGCGGCACTGTTGCCCAGCGCAAAGACGACAGCTACCTGCTGGTCGACGGGATCAACCTGGTGAAAAAACACACCAAGCCCAATCCCCTCAAGGGCGCCACCGGTGGCATCGTTGAGAAAAACATGCCGATTCACCAGTCCAATGTCGCGATTTTCAACGCGTCTACCGGCAAGGCGGATCGGGTTGGTATCAAGTTGTTGGCTGACGGCAAAAAAGTGCGCGTCTTCAAGTCCAGCGGCGACGAAATTAAGGCTGCATAAACATGGCACGCTTGCAAGATCAATACCGCGAGAAAATCGCACCCGCGCTGATTGAAAAATTCGGCTACACCACGCCCATGCAGGTGCCTCGCATCACCAAGATCACGCTCAACATGGGTGTGAGCGAGGCGGTTGCCGACAAGAAGGTCATGGACAACGCCGTGGGTGACATGGCCAAGATCGCCGGCCAAAAGCCTGTGGTCACCAAGGCCAAGAAAGCTATCGCTGGCTTCAAGATTCGTGAAGACCTGCCAATCGGTTGCATGGTCACGCTGCGCGGCGTTCAGATGTATGAATTCCTGGATCGCTTCGTCACCGTGGCTCTGCCCCGTGTTCGCGACTTCCGTGGTATTTCCGGTCGTGCCTTCGATGGCCGCGGTAACTACAACATCGGCGTGAAAGAGCAGATCATTTTCCCTGAAATCGAGTACGACAAGGTCGACGCCTTGCGCGGTCTCAATATCAGCATCACCACAACGGCCAAGACCGATGAAGAGTGCAAGGCGCTCCTCACCGCTTTCCGTTTTCCGTTCAAGAACTGAAGGCGCGCAAGATGGCAAAACAAGCTCTGCTGCAACGTGAACTCAAGCGCGAAAAACTCGCCGCCAAGTTCGCTAAGAAATACGCTGAACTCAAGGCTACTTCGAACGACGCCAAGCGCTCGGACGAAGAGCGCGCCCTGGCGCGCCTTGAGTTGCAAAAGTTGCCCCGCAACGCCAACCCGACTCGCCAGCGCAACCGCTGCGCGATCACGGGTCGTCCACGCGGTACGTTCCGTCAATTTGGCTTGGCTCGCGCCAAGATCCGTGAGTTGGCCTTTGCTGGTGATATCCCTGGTATCACCAAGGCCAGCTGGTAAGCACTAGGAGAACCACAAATGAGTATGAGTGATCCTATCGCCGACATGCTGACGCGTATCCGCAATGCACAAATGGTTGAAAAAGCTGTTGTGCAGGTGCCGTCTTCAAAAGTCAAAGTGGCTATCGCCCAGGTTCTGAAGGATGAGGGCTACATCGATGGCTTCTCCGTCAAGAACGACGATGGCAAAGCCCAGTTGGAAATTGCCCTGAAGTATTACGCAGGCCGCCCGGTGATTGAGCGCATCGAGCGCGTCAGTCGCCCCGGTCTTCGTGTGTACAAAGGCCACGGTGCCATCCCCCAGGTCATGAACGGCTTGGGTGTGGCAATCGTCACGACCCCCCGGGGTGTCATGACCGACCGCAAAGCACGCGCAACCGGTATCGGTGGCGAAGTGTTGTGCTACGTGGCCTAACGGCGGCATTGAGGAGTAATTGAAATGTCTCGTGTAGCAAAAATGCCAGTCGTCCTGCCCCAGGGTGTGGACGTGGCTTTCAAAGAAGACCAGATCAATGTCAAGGGTGCTCTCGGCGCCCTGGCACTGGCCCAAAACGCGCTTGTCACCATCAGCAACGATGCGGGCAAGCTGACGTTTGCGCCAGCCAACGATTCGCGTGAAGCAGATGCCATGAGCGGCACCATGCGCCAGTTGGTCAACAACATGGTCACGGGTGTCACCAAGGGCTTTGAGAAAAAGCTCAGCCTGATCGGTGTGGGTTACAAGGCTCAGGCGCAAGGCGCCAAGCTGAACCTGACCGTTGGTTATTCGCACCCTGTGATCATTGACATGCCTGCTGGCATCAAGGTCGAAACTCCTACCCCCACGGAAGTGGTGATCAAGGGTTCGGACCGTCAGCGCGTCGGTCAGATCGCTGCTGAAGTTCGTGCTGTTCGTCCTCCCGAGCCTTACAAGGGCAAGGGCATCCGTTATTCGGATGAGAAGATCACGATCAAAGAAACCAAGAAGAAATAAGGAGCTGCATCATGTTGACCAAAAAAGAGCAGCGCCTTCGTCGTTCACGCCAGACCCGCATCCGCATTGCAACGCAAGGCGTGGCTCGTCTGACGGTGAATCGCACCAATTTGCACATTTACGCCAGCGTTATCTCTGGCGACGGCACCAAGGTGCTGGCCTCCGCCTCCACGGCCGAAGTCGAAATCCGCAAGGAAATCGGCGCGTCGGGCAAGGGCGGCAATGTGGCTGCAGCCACGGCTATCGGCAAGCGTATTGCTGAAAAGGCCAAAGCCGCAGGTGTTGAAAAAGTCGCGTTTGACCGCGCTGGTTTCGCCTACCACGGCCGCGTCAAGGCGCTGGCTGAGGCAGCGCGTGAAGCTGGCTTGCAGTTCTAAGTACTGGATTTAAGTATGGCCAAGTTTCAAGCTAAATCAAACAACGACGCTCCAGACGATGGTCTGAAGGAAAAGATGATCGCGGTCAACCGCGTCACCAAAGTCGTCAAGGGCGGTCGAATTCTCGGCTTTGCCGCACTCACCGTGGTCGGTGACGGCGAAGGCCGTGTCGGCATGGGCAAGGGCAAGTCGAAAGAAGTGCCAGCAGCCGTGCAAAAAGCCATGGAAGAAGCGCGTCGCAACATGGTCAAGGTCTCGTTGAAAAACGGCACCATCCACCACAATGTGTTCGGTCACCACGGTGCCGCCAACGTCATGATGGCGCCGGCACCCAAGGGTACTGGCATCATTGCCGGCGGCCCGATGCGCGCTATTTTTGAAGTCATGGGCATCACCGACATCGTGGCCAAGAGCCATGGTTCGAGCAACCCGTACAACATGGTGCGCGCCACCATGGACGCTTTGAACAACTCCACGACGGCTGGCGATATCGCTGCCAAGCGTGGCAAATCGGTCGAAGACATCTTCGGCTAAAGCGAGAAGTAAATGACGACAGCAAACAAAATCAAGGTCCAGCTCGTGAAGAGCCCGATCGGCACCAAGGAATCGCACCGCGCAACGGTGCGCGGCCTGGGTCTGCGCGGCATCAACAGCACCAGTGAGCTGGAAGACACGCCCGCAGTGCGCGGCATGATCAACAAGATCAGTTATCTGGTCAAGATTCTGTAAGGGCAGGCGCATCATGGAATTAAACGCAATTCAACCTGGCGACGGTGCCAAGCATGCCAAGCGCCGTGTCGGTCGCGGCATCGGTTCCGGTCTGGGTAAGACCGCAGGTCGCGGTCACAAGGGTCAAAAATCCCGTTCGGGCGGCTACCACAAGGTGGGCTTTGAAGGCGGTCAGATGCCTTTGCAGCGTCGCTTGCCCAAGCGCGGCTTCAAGTCGGCCAATCTCAAGTTCAACGCCGAAGTCACCCTGGCAGCGCTTGAGCAGCTCGGTCTGGCGGAAGTCAATGTCCTGACGCTGAAAACAGCTGGTCTGATCAGCCAAATCGCGAAGACCGTCAAGGTCATCAAGACTGGTGAGTTGACCCGCGCGGTCAAGCTCAACGGTATTGGTGCCACGGCTGGTGCCAAGGCGGCGATTGAAGCTGCCGGCGGCGCGCTGGCTTGAAGCTTCTAGTCTCGACAACTTTTTGAACGGATAACCCTCAGTGGCCAGCTCCCCATCCATTGCAAAGACCGGCAAGTACGGTGACCTGCGCAATCGTCTGGTGTTTTTGTTGCTGGCCCTGGTGGTTTACCGCGTGGGTGCGCACATCCCTGTGCCGGGCATCGATGCGGCTCAGCTGAAGTCGCTGTTCAGCGGCCAGCAGGGCGGCATCTTGAACTTGTTCAACATGTTCTCGGGTGGCGCGCTGTCGCGCTTCACGGTGTTTGCGCTGGGCATCATGCCCTACATATCCGCCTCGATCATCATGCAGTTGCTCACCTATGTCGTGCCGACATTCGAGCAGCTCAAGAAAGAAGGCGAAGGCGGTCGTCGCAAGATCACGCAGTACACCCGCTACGGCACGCTGGGCTTGGCTTTGTTCCAGTCCATGGGCATTGCGGTAGCCTTGGAAAGCTCGCCTGGTCTGGTGCTGGCCCCTGGTTTTGGTTTTCGCATGACGGCTGTGGTCAGCTTGACGGCGGGCACGATGTTCCTGATGTGGCTGGGTGAGCAGATCACCGAGCGCGGCTTGGGCAACGGTATTTCTATTCTGATTTTTGCAGGTATTGCCGCTGGCTTGCCGAGCGCCTTGGGTGGCTTGATGGAGCTGGTGCGTACCGGCGCCATGAGCATCCTCGTGGCCCTGGTGATCGTGGTGGTGGTGGCGTTGGTCACGTACTTCGTGGTGTTTGTCGAGCGTGGTCAGCGCAAGATCCTGGTCAACTACGCCAGAAGGCAAGTGGGCAACAAGGTGTACGGCGGTCAGTCGTCGCACTTGCCGCTGAAGCTGAACATGGCTGGCGTGATTCCTCCGATTTTCGCCTCGTCCATCATTTTGCTGCCGGCCACGGTGGTCGGTTGGTTCACCACGGGTGACGGCATGCGCTGGCTCAAGGACATCGCAGCAACGCTTACGCCCGGCCAGCCGATCTACGTGATGCTGTATGCCGCTGCGATTGTGTTCTTCTGCTTTTTCTACACGGCGCTGGTGTTCAACAGCCGCGAGACGGCCGACAACCTGAAAAAGAGCGGTGCTTTCATTCCAGGTATTCGTCCGGGTGACCAGACGGCCAAGTACATCGACAAGATTTTGGTTCGCCTGACTTTGGCGGGCGCGGCGTACATCACCTTCGTGTGTTTGTTGCCGGAGTTTTTGATTTTGAAATACAACGTGCCGTTCTATTTTGGCGGTACCTCTTTGCTGATCATCGTGGTGGTGACCATGGACTTCATGGCCCAGGTTCAAAACTACATGATGTCGCAGCAGTATGAGTCGTTGTTGAAGAAGGCGAATTTCAAGCCCGGTAGTTGAGCTTGGTTCCACCGGATGGTGAATGCGCAGCAGCTGCGCAGCGCCTTAAAAATCGTGTTTTGTGCGCAGGCACAGAGAAAGTCTAGGAGAAGAAAATGAGAGTTTCAGCTTCGGTCAAGAAGATTTGCCGCAACTGTAAAATCATCCGTCGCAAAGGCGTTGTCCGTGTCATCTGCACGGACCCGCGCCATAAACAGCGTCAAGGCTGATTTCAAGAGTATTTAGAGGACGCATATGGCTCGTATCGCTGGTATCAACATTCCGCCGCAGCAGCACGCCGAAATCGGTCTGACTGCAATTTTTGGCATTGGTCGCACGCGCGCTCGCAAGATCTGCGAAGCCTGTGACATTGCCTACGCCAAGAAGATCAAGGATCTGACGGACGCTGATCTCGAGAAGATCCGCGACCAGATCGCCTTGTTCACGATCGAAGGTGACCTGCGTCGCGAGACGACCATGAACATCAAGCGTTTGATGGACATCGGTTGCTACCGCGGCTTCCGTCACCGCCGTGGTCTGCCGATGCGCGGTCAGCGCACGCGTACCAATGCGCGCACGCGCAAAGGTCCACGCAAGGCAGCTGCTTCCTTGAAGAAATAATCGAAGGTAATCCATGGCAAAACAACAGAGCAGCAGCGCATCGCAACGCGTTCGCAAGAAAGTTCGCAAGAACGTGGCCGACGGTGTCGCTCACATCCACGCGTCTTTCAACAACACCATCATCACGATCACTGATCGTCAGGGCAATGCGCTGTCCTGGGCGTCTTCGGGCGGTCAGGGTTTCAAGGGTTCACGCAAGTCCACGCCTTTCGCAGCCCAGGTGGCTTCTGAAGTCGCTGGCCGCGCTGCCATTGAGCAAGGCATCAAGAACGTGGACGTCGAAATCAAGGGCCCCGGCCCTGGACGTGAGTCGTCTGTTCGCGCCCTGGGCGCACTCGGCATCCGGATCAATTCCATCGCCGACGTGACCCCTGTGCCGCACAACGGCTGCCGCCCTCAAAAGCGCCGTCGCATCTAAACCTCCCCCCGCACGGGCCTGGGCAGCTGCGCTGAGCAGCCGACCAGGCTTGTTGCATTTTCACCAAGCCCACCGCCGATAGGTTTCGTACCGAGGGCTCCTGCACCGTGTGTGCAGCAGAAGACAAAAGGACCAGCAAGTGGCACGTTACCTCGGCCCCAAGGCCAAACTTTCCCGCCGTGAAGGCACCGACCTGTTCCTGAAAAGCGCCCGTCGCGCGATCGGTGACAAGGCCAAGTTCGACTCCAAGCCTGGCCAACACGGCCGCACTTCGGGCATGCGCACCTCGGACTACGGTCTGCAGCTGCGCGAAAAGCAGAAGGTCAAGCGCATGTACGGCGTGCTGGAAAAGCAATTCCGCCGCTACTTCGAAGAAGCCGACCGCCGCAAGGGCAACACCGGCGCCAACTTGCTGTTCCTGCTGGAATGCCGCCTGGACAACGTCGTGTACCGCATGGGCTTTGGCTCGACCCGCGCTGAAGCGCGCCAGTTGGTGTCCCACAAGGCCATCACAGTCAACGGCCAGTCGGTCAACATTCCTTCTTACCTCGTGAAGGTCGGCGACGTGGTTGCCGTTCGCGAGAAGTCCAAGAAGCAAAACCGCGTGGTCGAGGCCCTGCAACTGGCCCAGCAAGTTGGCATGCCAGCTTGGGTGGAAGTCAGCATCGACAAGGGCGAAGGCACCTTCAAGAAGGTTCCTGACCGTGACGAGTTCGCTTCCGACATCAACGAATCGTTGATCGTCGAGTTGTACTCACGTTAATTTTTTCTCGTTCCTGGCGCGTCCATTCGTTCGCGCCAGGTCTGCTTCACCCGGCCTTATCGGTGTAACGAGCCGAGGGTATTGAGAGGAAGACTGCATGCAAACCAATCTGTTAAAACCAAAAACCATCAACGTTGAGCAGCTCGCTGCCAACCGCGCCAAGGTCACGCTGGAGCCTTTCGAGCGCGGCTATGGCCACACGCTGGGCAATGCCCTGCGCCGTGTGCTGCTGTCTTCCATGGTCGGCCATGCCGCCACCGAAGTGACGATCGCGGGTGTTCTGCACGAGTACTCGTCGATCGACGGTGTGCAAGAAGACGTGGTCAACATTTTGTTGAACCTCAAGGGTGTGGTGTTCAAGCTGCACAACCGTGATGAAGTCACGCTGAGCCTGCGCAAAGACGGCGAAGGTCCTGTGACCGCTGCCGACATCCAGACGCCGCATGACGTCGAGATCATCAACCCTGAGCACGTGATCGTGAACTTGTCGCACGGCGGCAAGATCGACATGCAGATCAAGGTTGAAAATGGCCGCGGCTATGTGCCCGGCACCATGCGCCGCTACGGCGACGAGTCGACCAAGTCGATTGGTCGTATCGTGCTGGACGCTTCGTTCTCGCCGGTCAAGCGCGTCAGCTACACCGTCGAAAGCGCCCGCGTTGAGCAGCGTACCGATCTGGACAAGCTGGTCCTGGAAATCGAGACCAACGGCGCGGTGACGGCTGAAGACGCTGTGCGCGCTTCGGCCAAGATCCTGGTCGAGCAATTGGCGGTGTTCGCCCAGCTCGAAGGCAACGAATTGGCTGCGTTTGATGCACCGGTTCAGCGCAGCTCGCAGCAGTTCGACCCGATCTTGTTGCGCCCGGTGGACGAGTTGGAATTGACGGTTCGCTCCGCCAACTGCCTCAAAGCCGAAAACATCTACTACATTGGCGACCTGATTCAGCGGACCGAGAACGAGCTTCTCAAAACGCCAAATCTGGGCCGCAAATCGCTCAACGAGATCAAGGAAGTTTTGGCTTCCCGCGGTCTCACCTTGGGCATGCGTTTGGAAAGCTGGCCACCGGCCGGTCTGGACAAGCGCTGATCTCAAACGCCTCTTAAGTAAGAGGCAGTGCACGGGCAGTACCTGATACGGCTGCCTGAATTAAAAACTGGAAGGAAATAGCACCATGCGCCACGGACACGGACTTCGTAAACTCAACCGCACCACCAGCCATCGCTTGGCGATGCTGCGCAACATGATGAACTCGCTGATTCAGCACGAAGTCATCAAGACCACTCTGCCCAAGGCCAAGGAATTGCGTCGCGTGGTCGAGCCCATGATCACGCTGGCCAAAGAGCCAACGTTGGCCAACAAGCGTTTGGCATTTGACCGCCTGCGCGACCGCGACATGGTCGTCAAGCTGTTCGCCGAACTCGGCCCACGCTACAAGGCTCGTCCTGGTGGTTACACCCGCATCTTGAAGATGGGTTTCCGCGTCGGTGACAACGCGCCGATGGCATTGGTCGAGTTGGTCGATCGCCCTGAAGTAAATGAAGAAGTTTCTGCCGAAAGCAAGGAAGCTTAAGGTAGAATACAGACATACCGCGCGGTGGAGCAGCCTGGTAGCTCGTTGGGCTCATAACCCAAAGGTCGTAAGTTCAAATCTTGCCCGCGCAACCAAATCCAAGTCCTCAGGTTCAACCTGCTGGGCCGGTACAAAAAGCCAACTTTCGAGTTGGCTTTTTGCTTTTCTGAGCCGCTCTTGTCGGCACCTTGCTGGGGTGAACGTCGCCGTTGGCTCACACCTTAGGCGGGCTGGGCCTGACAACCTGGCGCGAGGTCTTGTGCTGTCATGCTTCTTTGCATTGACGAACAAGGAAACCTCTTCGTGGCGTCTGCCCCCCAGGCAAAAAAAGGCCGGTCAGGATCGAGCGCGAAGTCGCCTGGTAGTTCCTCGTCCCAAAGCAGCGCTGATGCACTTGCGCCCTACCAAGCCAAACGAGACTTTGCGCTCACGCCAGAGCCTGGGCCACGAACAGAGAAAGGCGCTTCACCTCACCAGCTCGGATTCGTCATCCAGAAACATTGGGCTTCACGCTTACATTACGACTTTCGCCTCGAGTTGGGCGGTGTGATGAAGAGCTGGGCCGTGCCCAAAGGGCCGAGCCTTGACCCGCGCGATAAGCGCATGGCGGTGGCGGTGGAAGACCATCCGCTGGCCTATGCGGCCTTTGAAGGTGAGATACCTAGCGGGCAGTACGGCGCGGGCCGCGTCATCATTTGGGACAAAGGGAGCTGGCAGCCGGTGGGTGACGCCGAGCGCGGCTATGCCGAAGGCAATCTCAAGTTTGCCCTGCGCGGCCACAAGCTCAACGGGCATTGGGCGCTGGTGCGCATGAAGGGAAAACCGGCCGATAGCAAGAACCGCACACAAGACGCCTGGTTGCTCATCAAAGAAAAAGACGAATTCGCCAGGCCAGCAGCGGAATTCAGCGTGCTCGATGAAATGCCGGGCAGCGTGCGGGGACTGCCTGTGCTGGCTGACGAGCCCCTTCGCCCCTCCGGTGCAGCCTCGATGGACGCTGCTCAGCTGCCAGCCGGCTCACAACCCGCGCCCTTGCCCGCTGTGCTGCAGCCTGAGTTGGCGACGCTGGTGAGTCAGGCGCCGTCTAACGCAGCGGATTGGTTGTTTGAGATCAAGTTCGATGGCTACCGTTTGCTGGCGCGAGTTGAAGGTAAGCAAGCAGGCCAGCAGGTGCAGCTCATCACCCGAAACGGCCACGATTGGACGAGCAAGATGCCGCCCTTGCAGCAAGCCCTGCAAGCGCTGGCGCTGCCCGACGGTTGGTATGACGGCGAGCTGGTGGTAATGGACGAGCGCGGCCTGCCGAACTTTCAAGCGCTGCAGCAGTCGCTGGACAACCCGCGCAGCGCGAACCTGCTTTATTTTTTATTCGACATGCCTTTTTGCAAGGGCCATGACTTGCGCCAAGTCCCCTTGCAAGCCAGGCGTGCCTATTTGCAAGCGCTCTTGGCCGAGCGCCCCGGCGGCGGGCGCAGCGGTGCGGTGCGCTTCAGCCAGGAGTTCGAGGCCAGTGGTGGCGAGGTGGTGGCGTCGGCCTGCCATCTTGGCTTGGAAGGCGTCATCGGCAAGCGGCGCGACGCGCCTTATGAACACAAGCGCAGCCCCAACTGGATCAAACTCAAATGCGGTCAACGCCAAGAGTTTGTGGTGGGTGGCTACACCGACCCGCAAGGCACACGCATTGGCTTGGGCGCCTTGCTGCTGGGTGTGCATGAAGGGGGGCAGCTGCGCTATGCGGGCAGCGTGGGCACGGGCTTTGATGACCGCAGCTTGCGCGAGCTCCAGGCGCAACTGGCCCAACTGGTCACCGAGCAATCGCCTTTTGCAGCGAGCCGCGACTTGCCGCGGGGCGCGCATTGGGTCAGGCCCGTGTTGGTGGCCGAGGTGTCCTTTGGTGAATGGACGCAGACGGGCCGCGTGCGGCATCCGGTGTTTCAGGGCCTGCGCAGCGACAAGCCCGCCAGCACCATCGTGCGCGAAGCAGCGCAGTCCCAGCCTGTTGCAAAGCCCAAGCAATCTCCGGCCATGGCCGCGCGCAGCCCCGAGCCTTCGGTGCACAGCAACTTGCCGACGGGCTGGCGCATGACCCACCCAGAACGCGTGATCGACGCCGCCTCTGGCAGCACCAAATTGCACTTGGTGCGCTACTACGCCTTGGTGGCCGACCTCATGCTGCCGCACCTCAAGGGCCGGCCGCTGGCCTTGGTGCGAGCACCCGATGGCGTAGGCGGCGAATTGTTTTTTCAAAAGCACACCGACACACGCAAACTGCCCGGCATTGAGCAGATGGACCCGGCGCTGTACCCCGGCCATGCACCCATGTTGGAGATTGCCAGCACCCAAGGCTTGCTCTCGGCTGCGCAATGGAATGTGCTGGAAATTCACACGCAAAACGCCGTTGGCCGGGCTTACGACAAGCCAGACCGACTGGTGTTTGACCTGGACCCTGGCGAGGGCCTGGCCTGGGCGCAAATGCAGGAAGCTGCGAGCCTGGTCAAAGCCTTGTTGGACGAACTGGGTTTGTGTTCCTTTTTAAAAACCAGCGGCGGCAAGGGCCTGCATGTGGTCGTGCCCATCAAGCGACTGCAGGGCTGGGACGCCGCCAAAGACTTTTCGCAAGCCGTGGTCGCGCACTTGGCCAAAACCTTGCCGCAGCGCTTCGTGTTGAAAAGCGGCCCGTCCAACCGCGTGGGGAAGATCTTTGCCGATTACTTGCGCAACGGCGTGGGCGCCACTACCGTGGCGGCTTGGTCGCCACGTGCACGGCCTGGCTTGGGCATTTCCGTGCCGGTGGATTGGGATGAACTGAGCAGCCTTCGCGGCGGTGACCATTGGCGTGTTCAGACCGTGCACGAGCGGCTCGATCGGGGCAATGACCCTTGGCAGGCTTATGGGGAATCCGCCCGCAGTCTCTCCGCCGCCGCCAAAACCCTGGGTCACACGCTCAAGCGCTAACAGTCCACGCTGCCCGTGATGGGCAAGACCACGCCTGTGATGTAGCTTGCGCAGGCGGGTGACGCCAGGAACACATAAGCCGGTGACAACTCTTCCGGTTGGGCGGGCCGTTTCATGTCGGTGTCTTGCCCAAACTTCTCGACCTGCGAAGGTGGTTTATCCGCTGGGTTCAGCGGCGTCCAGACCGGACCGGGCGCCACCGCATTGACGCGAATGCCGCGCTCGATCAAATTGCTCGCCAGCGATTTGGTCAGGGCATGAATGGCGCCCTTGCTGGCTGCGTAGTCCAGCAAGGTGCCGCTGCCGCGCAGCCCCACCACCGAGCCGGTGTTGATGATGCAACTGCCCGCTTTCAGGTGCGGCAGCGCGGCTTGGATCATGTGGAAATAACCGTAGAGGTTGGTGCGCAGCGTTTCGTCAAAACGCTCGGGCGTGATGTCCTCAGGGTGTTGCGCATGGGCTTGGAAGGCCGCGTTGTTCACCAAGATATCCAAGTGCCCAAACTGCTGCACCACACTTTGCACGGCTAGGCGGCACCAGGCGGCGTCTTTCACGTCGCCAGAGAGCAATTGGCAGCGGCGGCCTTCTTGCTCGACGTGCTGGCGGGTGAGTTCAGCGTCCTCTGTTTCGCTCAAGTACAGCACGGCCACGTCCGCCCCTTCGCGGGCGAACAGAACGGCCACGGCCCGGCCAATGCCCGAGTCACCGCCGGTGATGACGGCGACTTTGTCTTGCAGCTTGCCGCTGCCACGGTACTGCGGGGCCATGTAGGCCGGAGCCAAGGGCATATCAGCTTCCAAGCCAGGCTTGGCCAAATGCTGAGCCGGCAGAGGCGGCGCGGGATAGGCGGTCTCAGTGGTGGCGGGCGGCTTCTGTTCACCCGATTGCTTGGGCTGTCGATCCAGAGCGTCTTGCGCGGCTTGGATCTGCCGCTGATGCGCGACGACGGCATCGACGCTGTCGGTGCTGGTAGGGGTGTCGGTGGGGTTCATGCGCAGACCTTAAAAGCGCTTGGCAAGCCTGCTGTCGGGGCCAGTCCAAATGGCACGTCATCCAGCGGCTACTGCGGAGGTTCCGGACTGGGTCGGATGTCGCATTTGAGAGTCTCTGCCATGTAGCGCAGCGCTTGAGCCTTGGCGTCTGGGCTGGCAGCAGCTGTGCAGTCGGCCGGCACCCAGGTCGGGTAGCTGCGCACGTAGGCGTCCATGGCAGTCATCTGCACGCACATGTCGGTCGACAAGCCTGCCAGTACCAGACGCTCGACCTTCATTTGGTCCAGCAACAACTCCAAGGGCGTGCCGTAAAACGCTGAATGCCTGGGCTTGAGAATGGCGATGTCTTGTGGCCCGGGCGCCACCAGCAGCGTGATCTCGCCGACCTCACCCGGCTGGCGCAGGCAATACGCCACCATCGCCCGAAAGTTGGACTGCCACAGGCCGTAGTTGTCGTTGGCATAGACCACCGGCACCCCCGCCTGGACCATCCGTTGGCGCAGGCAGCCCAATGCGCGCGCTGCCGCTACCGCCTCGGGAACAAGATGCTCTGCCCCCTCGAAGTTGAGTGGCGTGATGAAGTCAACAATCAGCAGCGCTTGTTCGCACTGCGGCGGCACTTGGCGCTGGGTCGAGAAGTCCTCGCCCCTGACGTTCTCCAGGCCGTGAGGTGGCAAGCCGTCTTGAGATTCATCGTCGTGCACCGCGCCATCTGGCTACGCGCAGCCGCTGGGCAATGTCAGACAGCGCGCCTGTGGTGGCGCTGCTGCAGGCTCGTCAAGCCTTGGCTTGGAAGCCGTCAGCGCGGTAGGTCAGCACCAAGGTGTCGCGCCAGCCGACTTGCGCTGGGTCTTGCGATTGGATGGTCGTGGTCTCGTGAATCACGCGGGCGTCGTCCAGCAGCAAGGTGGTCAAAGGTTGTGTCATTTCAAAACGCACGCCGTTCGGCCCGTGCGCGTCAAACACGCGCGTCTCGCCCCCCTTGACGCCTTGCCGGTCCACCAGCATTACCACCACAAAGTCCACACCGTCCCGGTGCGCGCCTTCAGGCGTGGGCCTGCCGACGCCGGAGGCGGTGTCGATGCGGAACTGATGGGCTTCGACAGACCATTGGGCGGTGGGGCGCACCTGTGCAAATAGCTTGCCCAGGTTTTGCAGCAGCGCCAGCCACACGGGGTCTGTCGCCACGGCCGGCTCGATCGGGTCGAACCAGCGCTCGAAGCCGCCGTGCAGCGCGTTGTACTCAGTCGGTTGCCAGTGCGGCCGGGGCGGGGTGATCGCCAAGCTATCGTTGGCCAGGGTCTGCACATAGCAGCTGTGGCGGCGCTTGCGGTAGCGCCCGCCGTCCTTGAGGTGCTGGTCTGGCGGCAGACGGCCCCAAGATTCAGCCAGACGCGGCCAATTCGCTTGCCAGAGTTGCTGGTCCAGGCTGAGCGTGGCAAGCAGCGCTGGGGCTTGCAAGAGGCTGAGCCCGTCTTGGGCCAAGCCCTGGGCGGCAGATTTGGGAGGTGTGGCGATCGAGAACATCAGGCTATTTTCGCCTGATGTGTTCAGGCGCTTTGCTGTGCGCGCCCGGACTACACGTGGCGACCCTCGCGAGGTTGATAATTTGCGCTTTGCACCGGACAGGAAAGCGGCCCATGCTCTACAAATTCAAGACGCGCAACGCAGGCGATGTGATCATGCTCGAGCCGCATGGCCGGCGCCTGCTGGAGATCATTGGCAAAGAGCCGGGCGCCAAGGGCATCATCTTGTCTGAAGACATGCCAGCCGCACAGAGCGCCGCGCGTGCGGCCATCGTCCAAGAAGAAGAGCAACTGGCCCAGCAGCAAGCCGACTACGAAGCCGGCAAGGGCCCACCACCGGTGCGCGGCGACAACGTCAGCTTGCGCCAGCGGGCCCAGCCCTTCCTGGAGTTGCTCAAGTCAGCCCACGCTCAGGGCGACCCCGTGGTCTGGGGCGTCTGAGCGGGGCGAATTACTTCAGTCGACTTTGGCGCCAGAGGCCTTGACCACTTGAGCCCACTTGGTGATTTCAGAGTTGATCAGCTTGGCGAATTCTTGAGGCGTGTTGCCGCTGGGAATTGCGCCCTGAGCCAAGAGCTTTTCTTTCATGCCGGGGGTGGACAAAGACTTGGCCACTTCCTGCTGAATGCGGCTGACGACGTCGGGCGGCGTACCGGCGGGCGCCAGCAGGCCGAACCAGCTGCTCGCCTCAAAGCCTTTGAGCTTGCCGGCTTCTTCCACCGTGGGCACGTCGGGCAACACGGCCGAGCGCTGTGAGCTGGTCACGGCCAAGGCTTTGAGTTTGCCGCTCTTGATGTGGGGCATGGACGAGGGCAGGTTGTCGAACATCACGTCCATGTTGCCGGCGATCAAGTCGAGCAAAGCCGGGCTGGAGCCGCGGTACGGAAAGTGAACCATGAAGGTGCCGGTCATGGTCTTGAATAACTCGCCCGCCAGGTGAATGGACGTGCCGTTGCCGCTAGACGCCATGTTCAGTTTGCCGGGGTTGGCCTTGGCGTACTTGATGAAGTCGGCCACGTTGTTGATGCCCAGGGCCTTGGCTTTTTCAGCGTTGACCACCATCACGTTGGGCACGCCAGCCACCAAGGTGATGGGCGCAAAGTCCTTGACCGGGTCAAAAGGCATCTTGTCGTACAGCGCCTTGTTGATGCCGTGCGTGCCGACTGTGCCCATCACGATGTTGTAGCCGTCTGGTGCCGACTTGGCCACGAGGTCCGCGCCCAGGTTGCCACCCGCACCGCCCTTGTTGTCGATGATGAAGCTTTGGCCAAAGGCCTTGGTCAGCTCAGGCGCGACGGCGCGCGCCAGGATATCCGTGGTGCCGCCTGCGGCAAAAGGCACGACGATGCGCACCGGTTTGGTCGGCCAGGCGTTCTGCGCGGCGACGGGCAAGCTCAAAGCCGCCAGGCTCAGGGCCGTGGCGCCCAGCAAGCCCAGGGTGCGGCGTTTGGTGTGTGGTTTCAAAGGCATGGGGAAATCTCCAGTGAGGTCAGTTATTTGATTTTGTAGTGCGGTGCCCCGGGGTGCGGGGCTGATGGGTGGACGTAAAAAAACCGCCTAGCTGTTGAGCGAGGCGGTTTTTTGGTCACCGGAATCAGTCAGCGAATTTGCCGGCGGCTTCGATCACGGGCTTGAGCTTGGCCAGCTCAGACACCACGAAGGCGCGGTGAGCGGCGGGCTCTACGCGCTTGTCGTTGACGACAACGGCGCCCAGGCCTTCTTGCTTCTTGACGAACTCGGGGTCTTTCAAGGCGATTTTCAGCGCGTTGTTCAGCTGCGTCAGCACGGCGGGTGGCGTGCCTTTAGGGGCATACAGGCCGTGCCAGATCGTCAGGTCAAAGCCTTTCATGCCCATCTCGTTGAGCGTGGGGTAGTCCTTGAGCAGCTTGTTACCCGACAGCGGCTTGGCAGTCGTCACGGCGAAAGCCTTGACGCGGCCGGCCTCGATCTGGCCCGTGGTGTTGGTGGTCTGGTCACACATCATGTCGACCTGACCGCCCACCAGCGCATTCATGGCGGGTGCCGTGCCGCTGAACGGAATGGTGGTCATGGCTTCGCTGGCTTGCAGACGGGACTGCCACATCAAACCGCACAGGTGCGAGGCTGAACCCAAGCCGGCGTGGGCAATGTTCAGCTTGCCCGAGTTGGCGCGGATGTAGTTTTCAAAATCGCGGTAGGTGTTGGCCGGCAACTGGGGCTTGCCAATCAGGGTCATCGGCACTTCGTTGATCATGCCCAGGAATTCGAAATCGTCAGGCACTTTGTACGACAGCTTGCGGTACAGGGCGGGCGCAGCGGCCATGCCGATGTGGTGCACCAGCAGGGTGTGGCCGTCGGGCGCAGCCTTCGACACTTTGGTCACGGCAATCGTGCCACCAGCACCGTTGACGTTCTCGACCACAAAATTGGCCGTGCCACCCATGGCTTTGCGCATGGCTTCACCCAGGTCGCGCGCGACGCGGTCGGTCGGGCCGCCTGCAGCGAAAGGCACAACGAAGCTGATGGGCTTGGTGCCGGGGTAGGTTTGGGCCTGAGCCAGCACGGCGGTGGCGGCCAGTGCCAGAGCGAGTAATTTCTTCATGACAAGTCTCCTGGATAAATACGATGGCCTGATTCTAGGATGCCCGGCCACAAATCCCTAGGCGGTAAGTATCTAAGGCAAGTCCCGAATAAGGTCAATCACCGGCTATTGATAACTGCGCGCGTCTTCAATGACCTTGCCGTCATTGGGCAGGCTGCCGGCGGCGTGCAGCTCCACCGTGCCGCGCAGCTTGGTGACATCGCGCATGGCCTCGGCAATTCGCTCGGAAAGCCCGGCGGGCGACCCGTCGGCTTCGACCTTGAGCGTCATCTGGTCGTTGGCCATCTCGCCACTGACGACCAGCCGGGCGCGAAGCACCTCGGGAAAGCGCTTGGCAATGTCGGCCACTTGGCCGGGGTGCACAAACATGCCCTTGACCTTGGTGGTCTGGTCGGCGCGGCCCATCCAGCCCTTGATGCGGCTGTTGCTGCGCCCGCTCGGGCAGGCGCCGGGCAGCACCGCCGACAAGTCGCCGGTGCCAAAGCGAATCAGCGGGTAGTGCGGGTTGAGCGTGGTCACCACCAGCTCGCCCACCTCGCCCTCGGGCACCGGGTCGCCGGTGCCGGGGCGCACGATCTCGACGATCACCCCTTCATCAATCACCAAGCCTTCGCGGGATTGAGTTTCATAGGCGATCAGACCCAGATCCGCCGTGGCATAGCACTGGTAAACATCCACGCCCTGCGCGCCAAACCACTCGCGCAGGCTGGGCGGGCAGGCCTCGCCGCTGACCAGGCCCTTTTTGATGGATGACACATCGACGCCGGCTTCCTTGGCTTTTTCCAGCAGGATGCGCAGAAAGCTGGGCGTGCCGCTGTAGCCCTGGGACTGCAGGTCGACGATGGCGGCGAGCTGCTGTTCGGTCTGTCCGGTGCCGGCTGGAAACACCGAGCAGCCCACGGCGTGAGCGCCCGACTCCATCATGAAGGCGCCGGGTGTCATGTGGTAACTGAAGGCGTTGTGCACCAAATCGCCGCTGCGAAACCCGGCAGCGAACATGGCGCGGCCGATGCGCCAGTAGTCCCTGCCAGCGACGTCAGGCTCGTAAATCGGGCCGGGCGAGGCAAAGATACGCGGCATCTGCGGGCCACGCACCACCGCGGCAAAGCCGCCAAAGGCGTCTTGCGGGCGCGAGGCTTTTTGCAGTTCCAGCAGCTCGTGCTTGCGCGTGACTGGCACGCCAGCCAGGACCTGCCGTGAGGTAATTCGCGAGGCATCCACACCTTGCAGCAGGCGCGACCCAGCGAGGCTGTGCTGCTGGGCGTGGCGAATTTGCGCGGGCAGTGCTGCCATCAGCGCGGCTTCGCGCTCAGCGCTCGCACGTGTTTCCAGTGGGTCAAAAAAGTTGTTCATGGCGCCGGTCCTCATGCCAACCAGCGCTTGCGGCGCTTGTAGCTCTTGACGTCCTTGAAGCTCTTGCGCTCGCCACCGCCCACGCCGAGGTAGAACTCTTTCACGTCCTCGTTGCTGGCCAGGTCCTTGGCCGCGCCGTCCATCACCACGCGGCCGCTCTCCATGATGTAGCCGTAGTCCGCGTATTTCAGTGCCATGTTGGTGTTTTGCTCGGCCAGCAAGAAGGTGACTTTTTCTTTCTCGTTGAGGTCTTTGACGATGTTGAAGACTTCTTCGACGATCTGCGGCGCCAGGCCCATGGAGGGTTCGTCTAGCAGCACCATGCTGGGATTGGCCATCAGCGCGCGGCCAATCGCGCACATTTGCTGCTCACCACCTGATGTGTAGGCCGCTTGCGAGGTGCGCCGGGTTTTCAGGCGGGGAAAGTAGTTGTAGACCTTTTCCAGGTTGGCGGCGATCTCGGCCTTGTTGCTGCGGGTGTAAGAGCCGGTCATCAGGTTTTCTTCAATGGTGAGGTGGGCAAAACAATGCCGGCCTTCCATCACCTGCACCACGCCGCGCTGCACCAGGTCGGCCGGCGACAAATTTTCAATACGCTCACCGCGCAGCTCAATGCTACCCTTGGTGACTTCGCCGCGCTCGCCCTTGAGCAAGTTGGAAATGGCGCGCAAGGTCGTGGTCTTGCCAGCGCCGTTGCCGCCCAGGATGGCGACGATACGGCCCTGCGGCACTTGCAGGGACACGCCCTTGAGCACCAGGATCACATGGTTGTAGATGACCTCAATGCCATTGACGTTGAGAACGATGTTGTTGCCGTCCATGATGAACCTTGCTTTGGTGAACAGATGAAAGAGCCCTGCTGGACTCTTTCATCTGGCGGCTGCCACTGCAGCCGCGTTCCCGGTGGAAGCAATCCCATCCCAACCGAGGGACACCGCGGAACCGGCTTTGCCGGGCCGCTGGTGTCGCCCCTTGAGGGGAGGCGCGAAGCGCCCCGGGGAGAGCCCCATCAGGACTGGCAGTCTTGCGGTGTCCGGCGGGTCAGCTTCTTGTCGGCCAGGTACTTTTCAGAGCCGGCCTTGACCATGGGCTTGATGATCTGCTCGTCGGCCTGGTACCAGTCGGAGCTGAAGCCCCACTTGGCGCCGTCCCAGGTGTGCACGCGGGCCCAGGTCGAACCCATGTGGTCTTGGCAGCTGGTGGACAGCGGGCGCATCAGGTTGTTAAAGCCCAGGGCGTCGAGTTTCTTTTGGTCCAGTGCCAAGTTCTCCAGGCCCCAGCGAACTTGCTCGCCCGTCATGACTTTGCCCTTGCCAAAGCGCTCTTGCGCGCGGCGAACGGCTTCCACGGTCAGCATCTGGATGATCACGCCGCGGGTGTACAGCACCGAACCCACTTCGTCTTTGGGGCCGGTACCCTGGCCTTTGCCGTGCACGTACTTG
Organism: Polaromonas sp.; assembly: GCA_040400935.1. Classification (GTDB taxonomy): domain Bacteria; phylum Pseudomonadota; class Gammaproteobacteria; order Burkholderiales; family Burkholderiaceae_C; genus Polaromonas. The sequence goes on along the minus strand of JBBAPH010000019.1, from coordinate 13,310 downwards.
AGGATGTCCTGGGCCACTTTGGATTGCGCGCCAAAGCCGTTCAGGGCCAAAGCGTTGTAGCCCTTGGCACCTTCGCCGACGTCTTTCACATCAGGCTCGGCGCCTGCCCACCACACGCCATACATCTTGTCGCGGGGGTAGCCGGTGGCTTGTGCTTCTTTGAGCGCGGTGGAGTTCATCACGCCCCAGCCCCACAGCAGCACGAAGTCAGGACGCTGCTGGCGCACCTGCAACCAAGCGGCTTTCTGCTCCACGCCAGGCGCGGTCACGGGGATCAGGCTGAGTTGGAAGCCGTGCATCTTCTCGCGCTCTTGCAGCACGGGGATAGGCTCTTTGCCAAACGGGCTGTCGTGGTAGACCAAGGCAACTTTCTTGCCCTTGAGCTTGTCCCAGCCGCCTTCTTTCTTGGCCAAATGCTGCAGCAAGATATCAGCGCCGGTCCAGTAGCTGCCCATCAGCGGGAAGTTCCACTTGAACGCTGTGCCGTCCTGCGCCACCGACAGGCCGTAGCCCAGCGTGATCAGGGGGATCTTGTCTTTTTCGACTTTTTCCGTCAGCGCAAAAGTGATGCCCGTGGCTTGCGGGTCAAACACGGCCACGCCAGGGCGGCCTTTGAGGCGCTCGTAGCACTCCACGCCGCGGTCGGTGGCGTAGCCGGTTTCGCACTCTTCAAAAGTGAGCTTGACGCCGTTGACGCCGCCGTCGCGGGCATTGATGAGCTTGATGTAGTCCTGCTTGCCGTTGGCCCAAGGCGTGCCGTTGGGCGCGTAGGGTCCGGTGCGGTAGGACAGCAGCGGGAAGAACTGCTCTTTGGCTTGCGCCAGGGCCGCGCCGGCGCTGAGCGCCGCCGTGGCCAGCAGCGTGGCGTTGAGAACTAATTTGCGAAGGTTCATGGTTGTCTCCTGAGTGAAAAACGGGAAATAAGAAGCTGGCCGTCTGCGCGGTCATTCATGGGTCAATGGGTCATTGGGTCAATGGGGAAAGGGCCACAGGCGAAGCTTTTGCTTGCCAATCGACCAGAGCTTGGCCAGGCCGTGGGGCTCGACGATGAGGAACCACACGATCAAAGCGCCAAAGATCATGAGCTCGGCATGGGACACACCGGCCGTCGACATGCTCACGCCGAACAGACCCGCCAGATCAGGCAGAAATTGGTTGAGCAAGATCGGCAAGATCACAATGAAAGCGGCGCCAAAAAAGCCGCCCATGATGGAGCCCAGGCCGCCGATGATCACCATGAACAGCAGGCGAAACGAAATCTCCACCGAGAAAGCTGCCGGCTCCCAGGCCCCCAGGTAAATAAAGGCCCACAGGCCACCGGCCACGCCAATGATGAACGAGCTCACGGCAAAGGCGCTGAGCTTGGCGTACATGGGGCGAATGCCAATCACGGCTGCCGCCACGTCCATGTCGCGGATCGCCATCCATTCCCGGCCAATGGCGCCGCGCACCAGGTTCTTGACCAGCAGGGCAATGATGGTCAGCAAGGCCAGGCAAAACAAGTACTTGCTGGCGGCACTCTCGATGGGCAGGCCGAAGACCTGCAGGTTGTTGACAGACACCGAGCCCGAGGGCGAGTCATTGGTCAGCCACTTGATGCGCAGGAACAGCCAGTCACTGAAGAACTGCGCCGCCAGCGTGGCCACCGCCAGGTACAAGCCCTTGACGCGCAAACTGGGCAAGCCAAAAAAGATGCCAAACACCGTGGCGCACAAGCCGCCCAGCAGCAGCGCCGGGATCAGCGGCATGTCGGGCACGCGCACAAAGAAGTTGTAAGCCCCGTAGGCCCCCACCGCCATGAAAGCGCCCGAGCCCAGCGAGATCTGTCCGCAGTAACCGACCAAGACATTCACGCCCAGCGCGGCCAGCGACATGATGACGAAGGGAATCAGGATGGCGCGAAACACATAGTCTGTGGCCAACATCGGCACCACCAAAAACGCAAAGGCCAGCAACAGCGCGATCGCCCAGCGGTCTTGCGCGATGGGAAAGATGGCTTGATCGGCCTTGTAGCTGGTCTTGAATTGGCCGTTTTCTCTGTAAAACATAGTGCGCTACCGTTGAATTGGAAAGTCGTTGCCTGTCAGGATCAAAGCGAGCCGGGGCCGCGGAACCGGCTTCGCCGGGCCGCAGGCGCAGCGCCCCCTCGGGGGGCAGCGACTACACAAAGTGAGGAGCGTGGGGGCTTAAACACGGTCGATGATTTTTTCGCCGAACAGGCCTTGCGGACGAATCAGCAAGAAGCCCAGGGCCAGCACATAGGCAAACCAGATTTCGATACCGCCGCCGACAAAGGGGCCGAGGTACACCTCGGACAATTTCTCGCCCACACCAATGATCAGCCCACCAATGATGGCTCCGGGCACAGACGTCAGGCCGCCCAGGATCACCACCGGCAAGGCGCGCAAAGCGACGGTCGCCAGGGAAAACTGCACGCCGAGTTTGCTGCCCCAGATCATGCCGGCCACCAGCGCCACCACGCCGGCCACGCACCACACAATCACCCAGATGCGGTTGAGCGGAATGCCAATCGACTGCGCGGCCTGGTGGTCGTCGGCCACTGCACGCAAGGCCCGGCCTGTCGATGTTTTCTGAAAGAACAAGCTGAGCAGCGCGACCAGCACGGCGGCGATCAGCGCGGCGTACAGGTCTTCTTTGTTGATCAATATGCCCCCCGGGAACACGGTGTCCAGCACGAACACCGGGTCCTTGGGCATGCCAATGTCGATCTTGTAGATGCTGCCGCCAAAGAGCGTCTGGCCCAGGCCTTCCATGAAGTACGCAATGCCCAAGGTAGCCATCAGCAGCGTGGCGCCTTCTTGGTTGACCAGGTGGCGCAGCACCAAGAATTCAATCAACCAAGCCACCACGAACATGACGACCGTCGCCACCCCGAAGGCCAGCACATTGGCCACCAGCAGGTTGTCCATGCCCAGCCACTGCGGAATCCATTCGGAAAAGCGCGCCATGGCCAGCGCCGCAAACAGCACCATGGCACCTTGCGCGAAGTTAAAAACGCCGGAGGCTTTGAAGATCAGCACAAAGCCCAGCGCCACCAGCGAATAGAGCATGCCGGCCATCAGGCCGCCGAACAAGGTTTCAAGAAAAAATGCCATGTTCTTATTCCTTCATGCCGGTTGCGGGTAGGGGCGTGTTCATGCCTCAGTTCCCAGGTAGGCTTTGATGACTTCGGGGTTGTTGCGCACTTCTTCGGGTGTGCCGTCGCCGATTTTTTTGCCGTAGTCCAGCACCACCACCCGGTCGGAAATGTCCATCACCACGCCCATGTCGTGCTCGATCAAAACTACCGTGGTGCCGAACTCGTCGTTCACATCCAGGATGAAGCGGCACATGTCCTGTTTTTCTTCGACGTTCATGCCGGCCATGGGCTCGTCCAACAGCAGCACCTGCGGCTCCATGGCCAAGGCCCGGCCCAGGTCGACCCGCTTTTGCAAGCCGTAAGGCAGCTGGCCCACCGGCGTTTTGCGAAAAGGCTGGATTTCCAGGAAGTCGATGATGCGCTCGACCGCTTCGCGGTGCGCAAACTCTTCTTTTTGGGCGGGACCCACGCGCAGCGCCTGCCAAAAGAGGTTGCTTTTGATCTTCAGGTTCCGCCCGGACATGATGTTGTCCAGCACGCTCATGCCTTTGAAGAGCGCCAGGTTCTGAAAGGTTCGCGCCACGCCCATCACCGCTACTTGGTGGCTGTTCATGTGCTTGAAGGTCTGGCCTCGGAAGGTGATGGCGCCCTGCTGCGGCGAGTACACGCCGTTGATGCAGTTCAGCATGGAGCTCTTGCCCGCGCCGTTGGGGCCGATGATGGCGCGTATCTCGTGCTCGCGCACGTTGAACGAAATATCCGACAACGCCTTGACGCCGCCAAAGCTCAGGGAGATATTGGCCACGTCAAGAATGACATCGCCGATTTTCTTTTGCGTCATGGCTGCTTTCGAAAGCCCGCTGCCCTCTGGGGATAGGGCGGTGCTCATGCGGCCGCCTGCACGGAAGCGAAGGTTTTTGCATCGCTGATGTTGAGCGTGGCGCTCACGCTGCCGCTGCGGCCGTCCTCGAACTTGACCACGGTCTCGATGAACTGCTCGCTCTTGCCTGCGTACAGCGCGTCCACCAGTGGCTGGTATTTCTCGGCGATGAAGCCGCGGCGGACCTTGTTGGTACGGGTGAGTTCGCCGTCATCGGCGTCCAGCTCTTTGTGCAAGACCAAAAACCGGCTGACCTGCGAGCCCGCCAGCAAGGCGTCGGCGCTGAGGTCGGCATTGACTTTTTCCACGCAGTCCTTGATGAGTGCGTACACCTCGGGTTTTTGCGCCAGGTCGGTGTAGCCGGCGTAGGGCAGGTTGCGGCGCTCGGCCCAGTTGCCCACGGCGTCAAAGTCGATGTTGAGCATCACGCAGACTTTCTCGCGGCCGTCGCCATAAGCCACTGCTTCCTTGATGAAGGGGAAGAACTTGAGCTTGTTTTCCACGTACTTGGGCGCAAACATGGCGCCGTCGTTCGCGCCGCCCTGGATGCGACCCACGTCTTTCACGCGGTCGATGATCTTCAGGTGCCCGCTGGCGTCAATGAAGCCAGCGTCGCTGGTGTGGTACCAGCCGTCCGCCGTCAGCACTTCAGCCGTGGCGGTCGGGTTCTTGTAATAGCCCCTGAGCAAGCCGGCCGACTTGACCAAGATTTCACCGTTGTCGGCGACCTTGATCTCCACGCCGCGAATCGGCACGCCCACTGTGTCGGCGCGTGCTTCGTGGTCGGGTTGCAGGCAGACAAACACAGCGGTTTCGGTCGAGCCGTAGAGCTGCTTGAGGTTGATGCCAATCGAGCGGTAAAACGTGAACAGGTCTGGCCCGATCGCCTCGCCCGCGGTGTAGGCCACTCGCACCCTTGAAAAGCCGAGGCTGTTGCGCAGCGGGCCAAACACCAGCAGGTCGCCCAGCGCATAAAGGAGGCCGTTGAAGAGCCCGATGGATTTGCCGTCTATGCGCGCAGGCCCGACGCGTTTGGCCACGTCCATGAAGTAGTTGAACAGCCCGCGCTTGAGGGTGCCCGCGTCTTCCATGCGGATCATCACGCTGGTCAGCAGGCCTTCAAACACACGCGGGGGCGCGAAGTAATAGGTCGGCCCGATTTCCTTGAGGTCGATCGTCACCGTGCTGGCGTTTTCCGGGCAGTTCACCACATAGCCGCAGCACAGCCACTGGGCATAGCTGAAGATGTTCTGGCCCACCCAGGCCGGCGGCAAATAAGCCAGCACTTCTTCGCTGCTGCTGAGGTGGTCAAACTCGGCGCCAGCCTCGGCTCGGTCCAGCAAGGTGTTGTGGGTGTGGATCACGCCCTTGGGGTTGCCCGTGGTGCCCGAGGTGAAAAACATGGCAGCCACATCGTCCGGCTGAACCTGCGCAACCTCGTCTTTGAAAAAGCTGGGCCGCCCGGCCACCAGCTCGGCCCCTTGTTCGATCAGCGCATCCAAGGATTGCAGGCCGGGCTCCTGGTAGTTGCGCAGGCCACGCGGGTCGTCATAAATGATGCGGGTCAGGTCCGGGCAGCGGTCGCGGATTTCGAGCAGCTTGTCCACTTGCTCCTGGTCTTCGACCATGGCCAGCCGCACGTCAGCATTGGTGATGGGGAACACGCACTCGGGTCCCGCCGCATCTTGGTACAGCGGAATGGGCACGGCGCCCAGCGATTGGGCGGCTAGCATGGTCGCGTACAGCCGGGGGCGGTTGGCGCCAATCACCACCATGTGCTGGCCGCGGCGCAAGCCAGCTACATGCAAGCCACCAGCAATATGCTCGACCAATCGGGCCATGTCGGCCCAGCTGTGGGTCTGCCAAATGCCGTATTCTTTTTCGCGCATGGCGGCGGCGCTGGGGCGCTGGGCCGCATGGTCAAGCAGCAGTTGGGGAAATGTGGTCTGCATGGCGGGCGTCTCTCCTGGGCTCGCCGGTTGGCAAGCCTGTCATGTCTGCATACTAGGACTGTGTTTGACGCTTTTTTGTCTTTACGACGACATTCCAAGGGTGAATCCGGTTGGGATTTTCCCTAGCGATTTTTTTGAGGCGATGTCATGAATCAGAAAGCTTGCAATGCGTAAAGAGCCTTCCCTTTACCAGCGTCGCCGCGCCGCGTCGGCCGCCGAATTGCAGGACATTCCCTGGCTGCATGCCCTAGAAGAGCAGGAACGCGAGCGTGCCACGGCGGCCCTGCAATTGGTGGACGCCGAGCCCGGCGACTACTTGTGCCGCGTGGGACGGCCGGTGACTTATTGGTTTGGCGTGGTCGAGGGTCTGCTAAAGATGAGCATTGACAACGCCCAGGGAGCGACCATGACCTACACCGGCTTGCCGCCGGGGGGCTGGTTTGGGGAAGGCACGGTGCTCAAGCGCGAGCCCTACCGTTACAACATCCAGGCGCTGCGAAAAAGCGTCGTCGCCGGTTTGCCGGCGGCCACCTTTGAATGGTTGCTTGACCATTCGATTGGCTTTAACCGTTTTGTGATGCGTCAGCTCAACGAGCGCCTGGGCCAATTCATTGCTGCCCGCGAGATCGATCGCATGAACGACCCGGACCTGCGCGTGGCGCGCAGCCTGGCCGCGCTGTTCAATCCCGTGCTGTACCCCGGCGTGGGCGAGGTGCTGCGCATCACCCAGCAAGAACTTGCTTACCTGGTCGGCCTGTCCCGCCAGCGCGTGAACGAGGCCCTGCGCCATTTGGAAGACCAAGGCACGATCCGCGTGGAATACGGCGGGCTGCGGGTGACGAACCTGGCCGCCTTGCGCTCCAGTGTGTTTGCCTGACGCCGATAATCGCGGGCTTGTTTTTGTATTGCGCTTTGCCGCTCGTTTGATTGCCCGCCATGTCTGAAGATTCACGTCCCCCCATCCCCAAGCTCGCGCTGCCTGCGGCCACCCGTATTCGCGCGGCGGACCGCGCGGCCGCGCCGTCGACGGGCAGCCTGGTGCGGCTGAACAAACGCATGGCTGAGTTGGGCATGTGTTCTCGCCGGGAGGCCGACGACTGGATCGAGCGCGGTTGGGTGCGCGTCGATGGCCAGCCGGCAGTGATGGGGCAACCGGTGGCGCCGAATGCCCGTATCGAGGTGGCGCGCGAAGCCGAACAACAGCAGCGCCAGCAAGTCACGATCCTGATCAACAAACCGGTGGGTTACGTCAGCGGGCAGGCCGAGGACGGGCACGAGCCGGCCGTTGCGCTGGTGCAGCCGCAAAACCGCTGGCGCGAATGCAACAGCCGCATACGCTGGGGTCACGAGCAGTTGCGCGGCTTGGCGCCGGCCGGCCGGCTGGACATTGACTCCATCGGCCTGCTGGTGCTGACGCAGGACGGCCGTGTGGCTCGCCATTTGATTGGGGAAGACTCGGCGGTAGAAAAGGAATACCTGGTGCGCGTGAGCTATGGCGCGGTAGACGGCGATGTGCAGGCGGTATTTCCGGAGGAGAAATTGCGCTTGCTCAACCATGGCCTGAGCCTGGACGGCGAGCCCTTGCGCCCGGCCAAGGTCAGCTGGCAAAACCCGGAGCAGCTGCGCTTTGTGCTCAAAGAAGGCAAGAAGCGGCAGATCCGGCGCATGTGCGAACAAGTCGGCCTGTTCGTCACCGGGCTCAAGCGCGTGCGCATTGGCCACGTCAACCTCGGCTATTTGCCCGTGGGGCAGTGGCGCTACCTGGCGCCCCACGAACGCTTTTAACCTTGGTTTGCCAAGCAGGCTTGCTGTCCTACTTGGCGGCGCGCCGCCTGCTGTCAGTCAAGGCAAGTGCTCAGCGATAAATTGTGTTCTTGGTAGACAAGGATCAAGGACAAGCGGCTGTTTTTAGAGCCGGCAATCACCATGGCACTCATCACTTATGTGGCGGAAGACAACCCGACGATTCTGCGCAACTTGATTGAATCGTTGCATGAGCTGGCGGCGGTTCAGGTCAACGGCTTTGGTGCGACCGAGTCCGAGGCTGTTGACTGGCTGGCGCGGCAAGGGCCGCGCTGGCACTTAGCCATCCTCGATCTTTTTTTGCGCGAGGGCAGTGGGCTGGGCATCCTGGCTAACTGCCAGTCGCGCCTGGCGCATCAGAAAATGGTGGTGTTGACCAACTACGCCACCCCGGAAATTCGCCGACGCTCGGCCGAATTGGGCGCCGATGCAGTGTTCGACAAGTCCAGCGAGTTGGACGGCCTGTTTGATTACTGCATGGCCCGCACCGCTGAGTACGAGGCGGAGTGTCGCCGTCTGGCAGAGGCACCCGTGCCCAGCCGCAGTGGCAAGATTCGTTCTTTCAGTGGCTGTGTGGCAGGCGACTCTTCCCCGGCCATCTAACGGCCGATCCTCTCCTGCGCTCGACTCAAGCGTTTTCTTCCAAGAAGTAACGGCTCGCCAAGGGTTGCTCGGCTGGCAAGTGAAAGCCCAGCTTGCGCTCGCGCAGGGCTACGTCAGCGGCGGTGATCCGGTCAAAGCGGCGCAGGTGCTCGGTCCAGGATTCGTCGACGATCTGCTCCAGAAAGCGGCCCGGCTCGGCAATGTCATGCAGCAAATGCCAGCTCAACGCGCCCTGGCGCAAGCGGCTGCGTCGGCTTTCCTGCATGAGCTTGACGAAGGCCGCGCTGCGCTCGGGGTCGATCCGGTACTCGATCGTCGTCATGATCTGCCCGCGCGGGGGCTCGTCGGCCACGGGGACTTTGAAAGCGCGCGAGGGCGTCAGGTCTTCTTCAATCACGCGCGCGGTTGAAAAGCGCTGAGCCAGCACCATCAACAGCGCCCCCGTCCCGGCCGCCACCAGCAAGCTGGTAGTCAGCGAACTCAGGCTCGCCACTTGGCCCCATAGGGCCGCGCCCACCGCGCTGCCGCCCATGATGGCCATCTGGTACATCGACATGCCGCGGGCGCGCACCCAGTCGGGCAGAGCCATCTGCGCCGACACGCTCAAGGTATTAGCAGTGGCCAGCCAGGCAACGCCACCGATGAACATGGCCGGCACAGCCACGTACACATTGGGCGCCAAGGCCATGATGGCGGTGGCCAACGACTGCAGCAAGGTCCCGCCCAGCACCAGGTGGTTCCCCGATACAGCCTGGCGCAAGCGCGGCAGCATGGCGGCCACGGCAATCGCCCCCAAGCCCATAGAGGCCAGCAGCAGGGTGAAGGTACCCGCTCCACCGCCCGCCAGGCGCCGCGCCAGCAAAGGCAGCAAGGCCAGCAAAGCGGTGGAGTGCAGAAAAAACAAACCAACCCGCAGAAACACGGCCCGCAGCGGTGCCGACTGGCCGACGAATTGCAGGCCGACGCGCATGGCGCTGAACAAGCGCTCCCGGCCCAAGGGGCTGGGTGAATGGTCGCGGCGCCAACGCATGATCACAAAGCCCGAGGCAACAGACAAGACGGCATTGAGCGCAAACACGTAGGCTGTGCCAGCGCTGGCGATCAACGCGCCCGCCAGCAAAGGCCCGACGATGCGCGAGGTGTTCATGGCGACGCCGTTCAGCGCCAGCGCCACCGGCAGTTGGCGCCGCGGCACGATCTCCGGAATCAGGGCAGAGAACACCGGCCAGCGCATGGCCAAGCCCACGCCGTTGGCAAAGGTCAGGGCCAGCAGCAAGGGCGCAGTCATCACCCCGGCGGCAACGGTCACGGCCAGGGCCACGGCCGTGCTGGCCAGCCAGAACTGCGTGATGATGAAGTAACGGCGCCTGTCCAGAATGTCAGCCATGGCGCCGCTGGGCAGACCCAGCAGGAACACCGGCAAGGTGGACGCGGTTTGCACCAAGGCCACCCAGACCGGCGAGCTGGTCAGCGAGGTCATCATCCAGGCCGCCGCCACGTCGTTCATCCACATGCAGATGTTGGCGGTCAGCCAGGTGCCCCAGAGCAGCCGGTAGACCGGCATTTTCAAAGGCTCCCAGGCTGAAGGTGCGGTTTGCCGCGCAGGGCTGTCGCTGACCGGGGAGCTCGAGGCGGAATTGTTCGGGGGCATGAATGGTGCGACGACCTGTGCGGCGGCAGCGTCAGTTTACAGCGCGGTCCTTGCGGACAGTGAGCCCAGCCGCAACCCTCAGGCTTGTTTTGACGCCTCTTTGTGCCGCCTAGAGCCATGCTCGTGCGCATACACCCAGGTGAACTCGGCGCCCAGCAGAAAGATTTGCGCTGAGTAATACACCCAGATCAGCAACACCACCAGGGAGCCGGCGGCGGCAAAGGACGAGGTCACACTGCTTTTGCCGATGTACAGACCGATCAGCTGCTTGCCCACCTCAAACAGCACTGCCGTGACCACGGCGCCTATCCACACGTCAGCCCACGCCACGCGCGCCCGCGGCATCAGCTTGAAGATCATGGCAAACAGCAAGGTGGCCACGCCCAGTGACACGGCGGAGTTGGCGAACTGCAGCCAAGCCTGCCAAGCCATCAGCCGGCTTTGGGCCCAACCGCCCAGGGCCGCCAGTCCGGCGCTCAACACCAGCGAGACCGCCAGGAGAAAACCAAGGCCCAACACAAAGCCGAGCGACAACAAGCGGGTTCGCAGCCAAGCCCACCAGCCCGACGCGGGCTTGCGGCCGGCCACCTGCCAGATGCGGTCCAGCGCGCTTTGCAGTTCTGCAAATACCGTGGTGGCGCCCACCAGCAGCAGGGCGGCGCTCACGGCGCTGGCGATCAGGCCTTGGGCCGGTTGCCGCGCGCTTTGCGCCAGCGCTTGCACCCCGCTCGCCGCTTCTGACCCCATCAGCCCGCCCAGTTGTTTGACGAGCTCGCCTTGGACGGCGTCCTGCCCCCACACAAAGCCAGCCACCGCCATCACGATCAGGAGCAAGGGCGCGATGGAAAAAACGGTGTAGTACGCAATAGCGGCACCCATGCTGGGCGCGTAGTCGTCTACCCAGGCGATCGCTGCTTTCTTGAATAGGGCCACCCAGGATCGCCAAGGCATGGAACCAACTGTCGGCCTGCGCGCGCGCAGTGCTGCGGTCCGCCAGCCCCATTAGCAGTAAGGCTTGGCCGACAGTTGATGCCTGGCCGAGGCCCTACCTCAGCGCAGCTTCAGGCGGACAGCGCTTCCCAACGCTCAAGGGCCTCCATCAATTGACCCTCCAGCGTGGTGTTGCGAGCAGTCAGTTCGGCGGCACGACCGGGGTCGCGGCTGTACAGGCTGCCGTCGTACAGCTCTTGTGCGATGGCCTTTTGCTGCGATTCCAGTTGAGCGATCAGGGCCGGCAAGCCGTCAAGCTCGCGCTGGTCTTTGTAGCTCAGCTTCTTTTTGGTGGCAGGGTCACCTTCGGGCTTGGCCGTTGTCTTGGCGGTCGTGCTGCTGCTGGCCTTGACCGGCGGCACGGCGGTTTTAGTGCGGCCTGTTATTTGAGCTGCCCGGCGCGACTGCGTCAGCCAGTCGGACACACCGCCTTCGTATTCGCGCCAAAAGCCGGGCTTGTCCGTTGTACCTTCATAAGCAATGGTGCTGGTGACCACGTTGTCCAGAAAGCGCCGGTCATGGCTGACCAGAAACACCGTGCCTTCATAGTTTTGCAGCAGGTCTTCCAGCAGCTCCAAGGTGTCGATGTCCAGGTCATTGGTCGGCTCGTCCAGCACCAGCACATTGGCCGGGCGGGCAAACAAGCGGGCCAGGAGCAGGCGGTTGCGCTCGCCACCTGAGAGCGTGCGAACCGGCGAGTTGGCCCTGGCGGGCGAAAACAGGAAATCCGTCAAATAGCTCTTGACGTGTTTCTTCTGCCCATTGATCTCTACCCATTCACTGCCGGGGCTGATGAAGTCTTCCAGCGTCGCGTCCAGGTCCAGCGCATCACGCATCTGGTCAAAGTAGGCCACCTGCAAATTGGCGCCTTGACGCACCTTGCCGGGCGGCACGGTCACGTCGGGCTGCAATTCGCCCAGGATGAGCTTAAGCAAGGTCGTCTTGCCCGCGCCGTTGGGCCCGAGCAGGCCAATCTTGTCACCGCGCAGCAGGGTGCCGCTGAAGCGATTGACGATCACTTTCTCTGAGCCGGGAGCGCCAAAGGTCTTGGTGACATCGGTCAGCTCCGCCACGATCTTGCCGCTCTTGTCGCCACTGGACACATCCAGGTTGACGCGCCCCACGGCATCGCGCCTTTCTGCCCGGTTGGCGCGCAGGGCTTGAAGCCGTCCGATGCGGGCTACGCTGCGGGTGCGGCGGGCCTCTACGCCTTTGCGGATCCAAATCTCCTCTTGCGCCAACAACTTGTCGGCCTTGGCGTTGATGACCTGCTCCTGCGTCAATTGGTCTTCCTTTTGCACCAGGTACTGGGCAAAGTTGCCAGGGTAAGTGCGCAGTTTGCCGCGGTCCAACTCCACGATGGCGGTGGCCACCTGGTCCAAAAATGCCCGGTCGTGCGTGATCGTGATGATGCTGCCGTTAAAGCTCACCAAGAGCTCTTCCAACCAAGCGATGGAGTCCAGGTCCAGGTGGTTGGTCGGCTCATCCAGCAGCAGCACGTCCGGCTTCATCACCAGTGCTTGAGCCAGGGCTACACGTTTTTTAGTGCCACCGGACAAGTCGCCCACGATCGCGTCCTTGTCCAGATGCAAGCGCTGCAGCGTCTCTTCGACGCGCTGCTCCCAGTTCCAGCCATCCAGTGCTTCGATCTCCGACTGGAGCGCATCCAGATCGGTGGTTTCGTCGGCTGCCATATATAAAGCCAACACTTCCTGCGTGCGGACCAAGCCGGCGCTGGCCACGGTGAACACGTTGGCGCTCACGTCCAAGTCAGGCTCCTGCGGCACATAGGCAATCCGAATGTTCTGCTGCAGCTGCAGCGTGCCGTCATCCGGCTTTTCCAGGCCGGCAAGAATTTTCAAGAGGGAGGACTTGCCCGTGCCGTTGCGTCCAATCAAGCCAATGCGTTGATTGTTTTCAAGAGAGAAGTCCGCGTGGTCGAGGAGAGCGACGTGCCCAAAAGCGAGTTGGGCGTCTAAGAGTGTGAGGAGAGCCATATATGGAGGGCGATTATCCGGGCAAGCTGCACCTCTATGAGGTGCGCCGCTATTCGAGCGGCAGCGCAGCGCAGGCCAGGCACGCAAGGCGTGGTCCGACACGGGTTGTTGCGCAAACGCCCGCAGCGTTCAGCGCCGCTGGCTTGCGCCGCCCCCAAAAAAGAGTGAAAGGAATTTTTGCGCCCCGCCAAAAACAGTGCTATGATTGCTGGCTCAGCTGAAAACGACAGTCAACGCCGACAAAGCAGCGAACAGAAGGCTCAGCGAGAAAAAAGTCAAAAAATTATTTGACTGCGATGAAAAATCCGGTATATAATTTGAGGCTTCGCTGATT